>DIOR01000007.1 GCA_002423965.1 Firmicutes bacterium UBA5509
GTCCTGTCACAGCAACAATAGCACTAAGGAAATGAACAAGGTATTTCACTGTATAGATTTTACTGCGCTTGAAAGGCTGAGAATAGAGAATCTTATAGGCACCGCTCTCAAGGTCTCCACAAAACATGTCAAGGACAAGTACTGACTGGGTTATTATCACGATGATAACCCAGGGGTATCCAGACAACTGATAGAGAAAGTTCGTTGCCTTCATTTCGGTGCTAGCCAATCTGCTGTCCCTGAGCTAAGCCTGGAAAATAAAAAACAGGCCAGCTTTACTGACCTGCTCTTACTGTTACATGGTACATTACCTCGTGGTCATTACTGAAAAGTGCATCTCCTCACTGACCACATACAGATGTGCGCAATCCACACAGCGGCCAAACTCATCATATGCTTGCTGGATTATATAGAAGAGGGGTTCCCCCTTCTTTAGGGACAAAGCCTTAGCCACTTCTCCGGTGGATGAAATGGCGTAAAAGGTCCGCTTTACCTTCTTAATCTGAATGGAGTATTCATTCTCCAAAAACTCATATATTGAAGCACGGTCATCATATTTTTCAGGCAGGCCGGGAAACAAATCGATGGGGACGTAGTCTACGGAGAACATTACCGGCTTATCCCCACGCTTGCGCAAACGCTTGATGGAGTATAAGGTGGTCCCCTGAAAGACCTCTTTCAATGGTCCATCGGTAGACTGAAACTGCTTATCCAAGACGGTGGTGTCGACACTAATACCGATCCGTTCCAGTTCATCCAGGAAAGATATAAAGTGATCGGTGTCAATCTCAAACTCATTCCCTGGCTCACATACGAAGGTTCCGCTGCCATGGATACGTTTTATTATACCGTGGTTGGACAACTCGCTTAATGCTTGCCGCACAGTGCCCCGGGATACCCCATACTCCTCAGCAATAAGGTCCTCGCTGGGTAATTTGCTGCCTACGGGATATACACCGCGGTCAATTCCTGACCGTAAAGAGGCCTCAATTTGTTTATACACCGGTATGCCACTGGATTTATCAATCATTGCTTACCTCGCATTGCTGAATATTATAACTTGTATATACCACATATTCCCGTTTTTTTCAAGGTTGACCCCATTAGTGGTCCTATAGGGACAGAGCATATAGCTTGTCGTACAAGTACGGATAATGGGGGAGCTGAAGCAGCTCCTTGCTAAAGCTATGGGCAGCGACTTCAGAAAGGGTTAGTATCGTCGCCCTGCGCTTGAAACCCAAGAAGCTGAAGGTCACGACTTTGGGCAACATTTCGTTGACCCTCATACTATCCCTCTGCTCGATATAGTGAAAGAACTCATGGGCCAGATGCATTTTGAGGATGGTATCAAGACTCATCCTCTGATCATCGGGGAAAAAATCCTGCAAACTCTGGGTAATATCCTCGATGGACTGCCAGTATAACAGAATCTTGGTCTCCTCATCACTCATATGAATTTCTGCTCGCATGCGCACGCCAAAGTACTTCCCTTTGGCCGACAATTTTTCAACGCGAATATTATTATCGGCACATAATTCATATATATCCTTGCTGGGGCAAGCCTTGGCAACGTCGGCCCCTATCTTGAGGGCAGTGCAAACATACTGTTCAGCCTGCTCCGGGGGTACTTTTTGGTAAAAGAGATCTCGGGTCAGTTGTTCATGGGCCAGGTCATAATCGCTCATTGCTAGGAACTTGCGTCCTTGTTCTCCCTTATCCATCTTGCCCTCCAATTATCTGTAAATGATGGCGATGATGTTATCCTTCGGGTCCAGGTGTTCTGTCTCCAAGTTAAATAGGGACATAACTGCCTGTATAGTGCCCAACCCGCTAAGATTCAGCATCTTTTCTCCATAGCATACTTGCACACCGGGCAAAATCGCATTTGCCTCGGAATACTCCGTCCACTCGTCAATGGCCCTAGGTAATTGTTCCGTAGCATTACCCTTAGCGAAGGAGTAGACACTTACCCGCCGTTTCTTCAGGCGCACAACGCCCTCCCTGTCCATGACACAGCAGTGATTCTCCCTCTTCTTGCCTATTCCCCAAAAACCCTTGGTAACGACACGGGCTTCAAAGACTCGAAAGCGGGAGGTTTCGTGGGTAGCCCTAATATCCTCCTCAGGAACGTTGAGGGCATCTGCTGCGGTTGTCAGCATTTGCTGGGGAGAAGCATTAGATTGATTCAGGTCCTTACTGCGCAGTTCCGTGGAGCCCGTGGCAGTCGCCCGTAAAATATTGCGTTGACTATCCACCTCCACAGACACATCAACGGTTTCTGCTAATGCTCCCGCTCGTACCATGGCATCCAGAACGTCATGGCGGATTTTGAGAATATCCCCTTCACTGGGATTGACGATGGAACGCTCTATTTGTTCCCGGACCATGGCCAGGGCCACCCCGATGGTAGAAATATAGGGAGCGTTTTTGGCAATCCTCCATTTAAAACCTTCCCTCTGGGCCATATAGGGAATTACTACGCCCCCGCTGCCGCCTCCCCCCACAAGGTTGGTAAAGCCGCGGTCCATCTCATACTCGTCTATTAGCTCATTGACAACCTGCATAAGCTTGTCGGCAGCCAAACCCAAGGCCTGCTTGGCGGCATCCTCAACGGATATTCCCAGATAGTCGGCCAGCACTGTCCAAGCCTTAACGGCACTATCTCCGCACCCCTGGGCATAATCCCCCTGGGGCACTGCCCCTAATACATTGGCCGCCCCTGCCAGGGTCAGAGCAAAGGTATGGCCATCCGTGCCGACCACTACTGCATAGTTATCCTTGTCGTCGGGACAGGGGCGCACGAAATGCAGAGTCGGCTCCAGAATTTTCTCGGGCTGAATAAAACACTCATAATCTAGGCCAGCAATATGAGAACTCCTTGGCCCGACATCAGAGATAGCCTTGCCATCCACGCGGATCATGCTGCCCCCCGCAACCCCTAAGGTGCGCACATCCAAGGAGGTCAAATAAGTCTGATGACCGCCAACCTGAGCATTCTTTGTCATTACAAGCCCATCTTTAATGGCGGAAATATCCACACTGGTTCCACCCACCTCAAAAAAGAGACCGTCGGAAATCTTCTCGTACATTAGGGCCCCAGCCACTCCGCCGGCCAGGCCAGAAAGCATTGTAAGGATTGGGCGCTTGCGCACCTCGTCGATGCTCATTACCCCCCCGTCACAACGCATTATCATCAGGGTAGAAGTGATGCCGGCATCCCGAATCGCCTGCTCTGTGAGGTTAGCCGTTTCCATCATCTTGGGGATCAGACTGCCATTGACCACTGCAGTCCTGGTTCGTATTTTCAAGCCATAAAGCTGAGAAATCTCGTGACCGCCAGTGGCATAAAGTCCCACTTCCTGGGCAGCATCAACTACTGCAAGCTCCTGTTGTGGATCTTCTACACTGTATGCCCCGCTGGCCACTATCACTTCGCTGCCCAAATCCCGGAGCCCGACAATCTTAGCATCGATATTATCTTTATTCAGATCTTTGCCATGGATAAATACGTGATGCTGCTTGAGGTACTTCCCTGCAGCCAGTTCAATATCGCCTACATTAGTATCGTTCCGGGCCTTGACTGCGTCCAAGCCCGAGCCGATGCCCACCACACCCACTGTGGCCACATCGCCCTCCAATAAGGCATTGGTGGCCTGGGTGGTGCCATGGGCAATGAAGCACACATCTTCTGGGGCAACGGAGTTTTCTTCCATGAGCTGCTGCAAAATCCGAATTACCCCCACTGCCACACCCTCTTTATGGGTGGTGGGAATTTTCATTTTGGCTCGGAGCTCATAAGTTGAGTTATCTATTAGAACAGCATCGGTAAAAGTGCCGCCCACATCGATGCCGATCCGCCATCCCTTAGCCATCTTAATCCTCCCCTATTGTCGCATGTAGTGGAAATTGACCTCATGGAGCAAGCGGTGGCTCCATGAGGTCAACGTATTGAATAGTACTAGAAAAGCATTATAGCCCCAATTATGGCTGTAATCAAGCACGCAGGCCACACAAAGACCACATGCCGCTTCATTATATCGTTGACTTCGGTCTTTGTAAAATCCGCCACCCACACATTCTGGGAGTTAGTGGGGCAGGAGGAGACCTGAAGAAAAGCGTCGGTGCGCAGACCAAACATGGCGGCAACAGGGTTTACCCCTACCGCTGCTAAGATTCCGGCCAACCCAGCGCCCATGCCATACATGTTCAGGGGTCCCCGGTACAGGGCAAGAGGTGCTAACACACCAAAGAAGAGGATAAATACCACAGGAGACTGTGGAGCAATTTTAGTAATGACAGGCTCCAGCACAGCTAAAACTTCAGGAGTGCGGACAGCGGTGAAAATAATACCCACGCCAATCAAAACTGCTAATGCTCCCGCGACATTCTGAATACCCTCGATAAAGCACTTGGTTATAAGCTGTAAGGGTCGCTTAGGTGTTGCCAACACGACGGCAGCAATAATACCAATCATCAAAGCAGGGATTACATCAAAATCAAAGGCCAGGACGATTGTTATGGGAATGATAGGTGCAAGTAAAGCGATAGCGCGGACAGGCTTTTCTTCTACTGCGTCTGCTTTCGTTGGCATAGCCCAAGCCCTACGCACAGTCTTTTCCTTGCGAATGTGGTAGATTATCATTAGAACAGCAGTTACAGCCATGGGAACTAGGATGTAAGGAGTATACTGCCCAATGGTCCCCATTTCCAGACCAAAGGTGTTTTGGTAAATAGCCCAAGTAGAGACGTTAAGGCCACTGCCCAGGGCTTGACCACACAGCATAACAGTTGCAGCCAGCAAGGGCGAAATCCCAACGGACATCATGATTGGCAGGGCTATTGTTCCCACCATAATGGTAATCCCGACAAAGGTGGCACCGGAAAAGATCAGTGCTGCCGCAGCCAATAATGCCAAGGCGACGGGTAGGGGCTTGTCCCCAGCTAACTCGGCTGCCTTGCGAATAATGGACTTAGATATTCCAGTGTTGTTCAAGATTGCACCAAAGATTGCGCCGAAGATTGCTGCCCCCATGGTGGAAGCCATGGCATAGGAACCTTTTTCCAATACATTGGTCATGATGGTGGTCACCGAAGCATCCGATGACATAAAGGGCATACCAGCGATTAGACAGAACAGGACTGCAGCTATTGTCAGGGCAATAATGACAGAGATCTTTCTTGTCATCAAGAGTATGACCATACCAAGGAATACTACCAATATACCTATTGCCTGTAAACTTTCCATCTAGTTACCTCCTCTAGCTTTAATTGTCTAGGCCAAAAAGGGATACCGACAATTATATTAAATATTAATCCCCCCTCCAGGCAAAAATTACTTCTCATTCCCACCCACTCTGACCAAAAGATGAGAATGTGGGAAGCCATAGAATCCCGGAATAAAACCTTGTATTAGATCAACCTGATAATATTGATGCTACCAAGTAGCGGTTAGATTTGCATCTCCTTTATATTCCAGAAGGCCTAGATGATGGCCCCGTTGGCGATTAATATCTCCCTTAATTTCTCAATCCCCACTTGGCGGGGGGTAACCTTGCAGGCTACCGCCAAAGCAGCTGCCGTACCCACGGCCTCACCTTGAGCAGTTACACATCCCATAATCCTAGTGCTCCCGTTGGCCTCATGGGTGGCTGAAATCGTTCTCCCCGCTACCAAAAGACCCTCGACATCCTTGGGCAGGAGGCTGCGGTAGGGAATATCGTAAGAGCCACCGCTCTGAATAAAAAAGAAGCGTGTCCGCCCTCCTTGGGGATCATGAATATCAATGGGATAAGCGCCCTTGGCGACACTATCAGGGAACTTAGCCCCTCCAACAATGTCCTCCATGGTAATAATATAGTCCCCAACGATATTGCGGGTTTGCCGGAACCCGATGGGAGAAGTAGTCAATAAGCGGGCATCCCTGAATGCAGGGATCTTTTCCTTCATTAGCTTAAACAAGTGCATGACATTGCGCCGCTCTAGTATTTCGGCCTGGGTGACCTGTTCGGCATCGACTCCGGATAGCCCGGCAACCCGGGTGGCGTTGAGAGATATCTCACTATCCCGCAGCGATACTGCCGTGAAGGTGGTCTCCGGCTCATTTTCCCCCAACACCATGTGGCCAGCTAAATGGATAATGGTGGTAGGTAAAGTATTGTTATTATGAGCTTTAATGACACGCGTATGCCAATCCCCCCACCCTGTTACCGTCTTGCCTTCCTCTAAGTCCGCAGCAAATTGCTCCAAATCCACATTGCCAATCCTAAAAAGGATGGAGCAATTCTGCTTATGGGGATTGTCGATAAAACTCCCGCCGGCCAGGTGGACCAAATCCGCATCGCCGGTACAGTCCACAAATACGTCGGCCTCAATTATTTGTTTTCCAGATTTATTGACCACTTCAATGGCCTTAATCCGGTTGTCTTCCATAATTACATCAGATATAAAAGTATGGTATAAGACCTTTGCTCCCGCTCCAAGAACCAGTTCCTGTGCAACGTATTTATAATATTCCGGGTCAAAGGGCACCAGAGAAAAGCGATATCGCTCCGGAGTCTGAGGCGTATGCCAGTAAGCACCTGTAGCATAGCCAAAGCAGCCATCCCCATCCTTCATCTTTTCTATAAGCTCGTTGAAGATTCCGCGATTGACAATCTCGCCATTACAATCCATGGAACCCAAAAAGGGAATACCGCTGACGGCGGTGCCGCCCAGATGTCCATACTGTTCAATTACTAAGGTCCTTGCACCACCTCTGGCCGCAGCGATTGCCGCCGCGACTCCTGCGGTGCCGCCACCCCCAACAATTACATCGTATTTCACAGCCCCTACTCCTTTCATAAAGTAAGACCAAAATACGTATTGACGTATATACGACTACTCGTCTATACTATAATAAATGATTTGTTTTACCCTGTCAATCCCATACTAAAATTAATTCGGAGGGGAAAAGATGAAGACTATACTCATAGCAGAATTTAAACAGGAAACCAATACCTTTATTGCAGGACATACCACTCTAGAGGACTTCATGGCCCGCAACCTACTAGTTGGCGACGAAATCCTGCCCTATTTCCAGGGCAATAAGAATGAAATCGGGGCATTTATTTCTGTACTTTCAAAGAGGGATGACATTCTAATCATCCCTTCTGTGGCTGCCAATGCCCTGCCAGGCCCAATCGTAAAACGAAATGTCTACGATTATGTCCGGGCTTTACTTCTGGAAGACATTCAAAAAGCTGAAGCCTTGGACGGAATTCTCTTATCCTTTCACGGCGCCATGGTGGTGGAAGGCATTGAGGATCCCGAAGGTTCTCTCTTGGAAGATATCCGCTACATCGTTGGCGACACAATCCCCATTTGCATCTCCATGGATTTCCACGCTAACATCACAAAAAAGATGGCTGAGAATTCTACCCTGATGTTTCCCTTCCGCCGTTACCCCCACATAGATATGTATGAAAGTGGGGTGTGCGCTGCCGAAGCAATGCTGGGCATTCTGGATGGCAAAATCCAACCTGTAATGCGGACAAAAAAACTCCACATCCTCTGCCCATTAATTACATCGGATGAGGAGCCCTATATTGACTTCCTCAATGCTGCCACTGCCTTCGAAGAAGACAATGATGTTATTTCGGTCTCGGTTTCTGCGGGCTTTCCGTACGCAGACATCTCCGCAGGTGGCATGTGCGTAATTGTCCAAACCAACGGCAACCCAGCAAAAGCTGAACAAATTGCCAAAACCCTGACCAATATGATAGACGAAGCAAAACACCAGCTACAGCTAAACATCATCCCTCCCGCACAGGCAGTGGAAATAGCAATTGCCCAAGAGGGAACCACAGTCTTGGCAGATGTTGTAGACAACCCCGGTGCCGGTAGCCCCGGTGACGCCACCGAGATCCTTCATGAGCTAATTAGGCAAGGAGCCCAAAATGCCATATTCGCCACCATGTACGATCCCCAGGTGGCGGAGCAAGCGGCCAAGGCTGGCCCTGGTGCAACCATCCAGGTATCACTGGGTGGAAAATCTGACCCCCGGGTAGGTCCATCGGTAATTGCCAATGCCTATGTCAAAAGTGTCAGCGATGGAATCTTTCCCAACAAAGAAGTAATGTCCCACGGCGTGCTAAATCATCTGGGTACCACAGCAGTGATGGTGATCGATGGGGTCACTGTGATAGTAGCCTCCAACCGCTACCAGCCATGGGACCCGGAGGTCTTCCGGGCCAATGGAATCGAACCCACCGAGACATCAATAATTGTGCTTAAATCCTCCATCCACTATCGGGCAGCCTTCGGCAAATTTGCCACCACCATGATTGCCGTCAACGCCCCCAATGTCTGGACCCTGGACCTCCAGGACCTGGGCATAAAGAACTGCCGCCGCCCAATCTACCCCCTAGATAAGGAGTAAAAAATCTTAGCAGGCTTCCCGAGGGAAGCCTGCTTTTGTATTCTATCTATTGTCCGTAATGTAATGAACCTCAAGAAAAAGTCATAGCTTAACCGCACTAATTCTAAATGCTTCAATCATCTCACTGGTAAGGCTTATCTTTTCGACCTCAGGGGGAATATCTTTTCTGTTGACCCAAACCCCTAGAGAAAGCTCGTCTTCCTGGAGCGTGATGGTATCCTCCCCATCAAGCTCAGCATAAAAGCCAGCAAGGATGGTATCTGTGAATGGCCAGGGTTGGCTCTTATAATAATATAGACTCTTGACCTTTAGTCCTACTTCTTCCTGTACCTCTCTGCAGACAGTCTGCTCTAGGCTCTCTCCTATCTCTGAAAAGCCAGCTATAAGGGCATACCGATGATGTGGGCGACCTTTATACTTAGTCAATAGCAGGCGGTCATGATCATGAACGGCAACAATAACACAGGGAGATATCGTCGGGTATGTCTGAAAACCGCAGGGATCGCAATAAAGCATTCGCTCCTTTTCTGAATGCAGCGTTTCCTTACCACATCGACTGCAAAAGCGATGATTGTTATACCACCTATTAAGTTGCCATCCCACCGCCCCCACCAAAGAGCGCCAGTGTCTTAATTCTGTTCTAAATCTTTTTGTAGATACATAAGCCCAGCCTTCTACTGAATCTAACCCTTGCTCATCTGTTAAATAGTAACTGACATTATCAACAGCAAAAAGATATTGGGCTTTATCTTTTAGATGCGGATATTCTTGAGTAAAATCTGAGAAAGAAGGGTACCAGAGCTTATCTATTCCTTCTCTAACCAGTACATTATCTCCGTGAAAGGAAAGGAACTGATCCCCTGGCTTTGCTTTTTTGTTCATGTAAGTATTATTGAATGTCCTTGGCTCTATTTCATGCATCATTTCATATCTCCTAGCCTGTAAGTAGCCACATTCGTAAAGTCCAGCGGGCTCCACACTATTCAAGTTTGGATGATTGGTTGGACCTGGGGAAGGTAAAACGCACTGTATTATGAAAACAGACCAGCTTTGCTGACCTGCTCTTAGTGGTACCCTAGTAATGGCCCAATAACCTTATCTGTGCTTATCAATAATACTGATAATATCGGCCCCATATTTCTGGCATTTAACATCGCCAAAGCCAGATATCTGCTTTAGTTCATCTAGGGATTCGGGCATGTGCTGAATTAGGTCTTCCATCTGAGCATTGTTGTAGAGGAAGTAAGGTTTCACCTTTTCTTCCCTGCTCTTCTCATATCTATATTGCCGAAGAGCTTTGTAAAGAGGGGTATCCTCCAAGTTTTCACTGGAACAAGGGTTGCTATCGTTTTCGGCAGTTTCTGTGGTAGTGGCAGTCTCTGATTCCTTAAGCGCCATCTCATACTTATTGGTATAATCATTGGTATTGGGGGTGTGGAGGCTTAAGAATCGATCAGCTCGTGCATATAATTCTTTGTCTGAGAACGGAAGATCGTTGCTTTGTAGTCGAATAAGTTTCTTAATATACTCTACCAGTTGGTCGCCTCTAATAATTTGATCTTTTATGTCCTTCTTAGCATAACGCATGTTGATGACAGTCTGTGGATTGGCCAGTACTACAACAGACTTGTACCAATCGTCAATATACTTCTTAGCAATTGCTTTGGATAGGAAATTGCTCCTGCGGTCCAAATCAATCTTCTTCAACAGATCCAGGTGTCTTTGGTTTTGAGTAATCGGGCTATATATGCCCTTACGGACTTTCTTATTGCCGTAATCAAATGTACGGATAAACTCACCGTTACTAGTCACTTCAATATTGCCATACAAGTTCTTGCACTCTATTACGATAAATACTTTTCGTGTAATAACAAGATAATCTATTTGAGCAGAAAGTCCTTCATGTTCAATATGTAAATCGTGGAGGATAATCATCGGCATGAAGCTATTCTTTAATTCGAAGGCAATTTGCTCTTCTCCCCGAATCCCATACGACAACATTTTCATGTCTTGCTCCACTTGTCCCTTAATATCATCTGGAGCAGTCTTTAACAAGTCTTTCAACTGGTCCAACTGATCCTGAGTATCACTGAATTCTTTCAAGAAAACCGGTTTATCCAACTTATCAAATAATCCCACAATCAAGCTCCTCCCCAAGTGATTAATTCCTCTATTTGGCCATGACCATTTTATTTTATCTTATATTATAGAACTATGCCACACGGATTCTCAACTCATAGTTATACTTCGCCCTTGGCAGGGTCTATCCTTTCTTTTAGGCAAAGAGATGTCTACCTTAGTCCCTCTGTACCTTAATAATTCCAGAGCAGTAAGAAAAGCGCTCAAACTCAATCCTTTGATTCGGGAACCATTGACGGACCTTATCTGCAATTAAGTAGTTTTCTTCTTCATCCCACATATCTTCGTCTACCTTCATGGCGCTAGCCATTTCCTCGGCGGTCTCAGTCATCACATCGCCTAACAACAGGCAACCTTCCGGCTTCAGATGTCTGCCCATCTGTTCAATTAACTCTCGCTGTTCGGTGTCAGACAGATGGTGGATGGCGTAATTACAGAAAACAGCATCGTAGTACTGATCTAAATCAGGGGGCAAACCAATGGTAAAGTCCCAGCGGATAAGGTGTGCCGTAGGCAGCACTTTGCGGGCTTCTGCCAGCATGGAGTCAGAAAAATCAAGACCGGTTACTTGACAGCATAAATCAGCTAACATACAGGAGAGTTGGCCGGTGCCAATACCCACATCCAATATTAATTTGTTTGGAGCTGGCTGAACCAGCTCAATAAGGCGAGACATGATTTGATGATAGGCGGCAAAGGGATAGCGCTGATCGGCGTCGCTCTCTTGTACGTCTGCGTCGTAGTTTTCCGACCACTTGTCGAATCCTTGGGCATCCATTATTTTGGACTCTGAATCTGTGGTGTCCTTCGAATTATTCAAAACCCACTCTCCTTCCTGCTATTACGGCTCTTTCATGTGATCGTAGTTTGCTTAATTATAGCAGTACCAGAGGACAGATTGGATGATCACTCTTGATTTCTGTATCAATTATAGTGAAACATACTAAAAATGGGGAGGCAAAAGCCTCCCCTATCTGTTAACTTCCCCGGTGGAAGCAGGAGCAAAGTCCGGATCCGCCAAGTCCCGCTTATCTTTTCCACCACCAAGCTGACTGCCCTCCGATCCGCCTCGCCAGTACTAGTCAC
Organism: Firmicutes bacterium UBA5509; assembly: GCA_002423965.1. Lineage (GTDB taxonomy): Bacteria > Bacillota > Proteinivoracia > UBA4975 > UBA4975 > UBA4975. The sequence continues at coordinate 11,642 of DIOR01000007.1, forward strand.
TTCTACTATTTCTCCATCTACTTGGTAAGTGTTTCTTGCAACCTGCCTAATTCTGGTGACTTCAATCCTATCTGGCCAAGGGCTGGATACTGTACGCCCGGGAGCATTTCTAGGACAGCGTATCCATTCTTCCAGAAGCTCAGGAACCACGTAATCCCCATAATGCTGGCGCATACTCTCCTCCACCTCCGCTTGATCCAGGAGCGAGACATGTTTTAAATTCTGGCCAAATTCCTCCACCAGCCTAGTAATCACTTCTTCCGGGATCGAGACCACCCCAGAGAAGGAAAGGACTAAGATACCCATAAATCCCAGTAGTATTATTCTAAGCATTCTGCCCTCCAACTGACTAATAGTTATGGGCCATCGCTTTCTTCCATGAATGCGGTGGCCCTAGCTAGTATTCCCTTTTTATGAAGCTTGAATGCCGCAGAAGTAAAGGATTCCCTGGCTTTTATATTCTTCTAGAGCAAAGCTCTTAGCATGGTGCAGGCTTTTCGGTCTAATTCCTTGGCCTCCATAATTATCTTTACCAGCTCTTGACGAATGGAGGTCCGGGCCAGAGCCCTGGCCTGCTCCTCCCCACGCTGCCATCCCCCAAGAATCTCCACCATTTTCGACACCAGTTTCGCCTCTTCGCTGAATACCTCGGCAACCTCATGACCTGTCCCTGTGAAGGACGCCTTCAAGAATTGTGCGGCATAGTAACGCCCCTCGCTTATCATATCCATGGCGTCACCATGGCACATGAGTCGTTCATATAATAACGGAAGGACGGCTTCTTCGCGAAACTGGCTCTCGTCCGCTAGAGCTTTGGCCCATGCATCATACGCCTTTGGTCCGCCGGCATACTCCCTTACTTGCTGGGTGGTCATGACTGTAATGGCGTTTTCAAGTATTTCCTGGGTGGGAACACTCCCTCCCCTCTCCTCACTAAACGACATCAGTGCTATGGTACTGGGGTTCTTCCACCAAGAGGTGGAGAGAAAATAACCCGACTCATGGATTTTGACTTCGGATGCAAATTCGGGATTGTCCTGAAAAAAGCTCCACCCCAATAAGGTGCGTCCGTCATCCTGGTAACCCGCTATAATGCAGCCTCAGGGGGACCGATGATTCCCAGGGCAATAACAGGCCGCCCTTGATCAATTTCAGCAGTGATAAACTCGATGAAATCCTCTTGCTTAGTTTCAGGAGTCCTTTCTAAAATTCTGAAGCTCCTGCCGGCAGCGACAAAGGAACGCTGATAAGCCTCCAGGGGCTTGGCATAGAGATTAAACAAAATCTACATTTCCCCCGTCCCTACAGGTGGTATTCCACCGAAGCCGGAAGGATGCCCCCGAAGCGGCCAACAGATAAGCGTAACTGATCTCCTGACCTAAGTAATTGAGGCAGGCTTTTAGGCAGGAGGTAAAGGGAGTGCATTCTCCGGATTGGTAATCTACCTTGGGCACACCATGCAGTATACATGACCCTTGAATTCTGCTAATATCCATAATTGATTCCTCCCGAGAAATAGGATCCCCGATAAATCCGGGCCCGTAGGTCCCTGCAGAGAGCTTAATCCGCCCCATAGAATGTCCTTCTTTTCGGAATACCCGGGGGGTAATCCCCGTTATGCGTTTGAAGGCTCGGGTAAAAGTGTCATAGCTCTCATAACCATAATTCAGGGCAATGTCCATTAAGGATTTGTCAGTATAGGCAATTTCAAAGGCAGCATGGGATATCTTCCTGAGCTGAACATACTTTGCCAAAGGGATTCCAGTGCCCCTGGCAAAGACTTCCCTGACATGGGGCAGGGAAAAACCAGTTAGCTTATCCAGTTCCCAACTATGCACACCTGACTTTACCCTATTTTCCACATAAGCAATTACAGACAAAATAACATTAAAATACTCCATACGAACACCTACTTCTTCCGGAAGATGTATCCATTATAAACCATGTTTCTTTTCTAAACTCGACGAATTTAAGGAAAAATCGCCGAGACTTCGGCGATTAGGCTTTTGACTGTGTGCTACTTCTATATTTAAAATAGGCCCGAGCTGCAAAGTAGAAATAGAGGCTTACGAGAAAGGGAAAGACCAGCCAGGAAAATACCCGCATCAGGGCAAAGGGCGTCTCAAAGAGGAATGAGCGCCAAAAATCCAGGGATGTCTTCTCCCATAGCCCAGGAGTATAGTACAACAATTTGGGATTGAGCATTGCCTTGCCGTCGATGGAACCGCTGCTCAGTATGGCTACCATTATCGGTAGATATGATGCTGCAAAGGTAAGCCACATGTTAGAGAGGCGCTTATACCTCCCGGCTTTGGATGCCCGGTCTGAAAAGATCTCGTCATCGGCACTGTCCCCGGTCCTGACGAAGTACTGAACCCCTGAGTTCTTAGTCCCGGAAATATGCCTCCAACCGCTATCCTCAAAAAGCTGGCGATAGTCCTGAAAATCTTCGGATTTAGTGAAGGTGCGATAGTCAATGCGGATTTCTTCTCCACTGGCTCGGATCTGCGGAAAGAGTAGCCGCTGAACATGTTCCTGCCCGTAAATTCTTGTCCCTGCCCCGCCATTCCGTTGAGCCATTGCTCTTCCTTCTCAAAGTCAATAAAAAACCTGTACCTAATCACAATCTTCCCTCCCCAATGGCTGTCTTGGTCAACATCACCATGTGCTCCATCCGTTGACAGTCCGCCTTAAGAATCTTTCTGCCCAAGTCAGTTATGGCATAAGACTTTCGGCGGGGATCATCACTGCGGACAGGTGTTATCTGTTTTTGTCTTACTAAGTTCTCCAAGGCACCGTACAAGGTCCCGGCGGCAATCCTTACCTGCCCCTCGCTCATCTCCTCGATTTTTTGCATTACTGCATAACCATGGGATGGCTGTATTAGAGCAAGAAGGATATAAAAGGTGGTTTCAGTCAGGGGCAGATGCTTTTCCCTGTTCAAATCCTCACTTCCCTTCTATACAGACGAACTATATAGTTGCACTGTATAGTTATTGTATACAGTGCAACTGTATATGTCAAGAATATAATACCCTGCCTTTTGACAGGGTAAAATTACCGGCTAGTTTAGAGTATGGCCACTTAACAGACTCACATCGTCCCTGGAAGCAGCAGAACAGTTTCAATGCTTCCTACACTTGGTTGCTTGTTTGTCTCGTATTGGTTTTGTTCAAGAGTCGATGGCGTAATGCGAACCAACCTCCGCGCCATGTAGGTATAAACCGCTGGAAATAGTCCCTGCGCGCCTCCTTAGTGTAGGTCGTAAGAACCATGACAATGCCGACGCACGAAGGTACGATTCCTGCCGAAAAAACGAAAATATAATCGCCTATAGCCGTGTTATTGATGCCGAGAATTACCGGTATAATGCCAATTATCCACGTCCAAAGCAGAGTTGCTAAAAAGAAGATTCGCAGATGCTGTGTTTCCTTTTTAGTGAGTGCATTCTTCATTTGCTGCCTTTGGTTGAAATCCTCTTAACCAATCATTCAGCTCTTTTTCGCGGTCCACACCTGTCTGGAATTCCTTACTGGAAGCAACCTGTCCATCCCTGATATAAATTACTTTCCTTGCTTGGGCAGCGACATGAGGATTGTGGGTAATAGTCATTATGGTCATTCCATCACGATTCAAATCTTCCAGGATTGCCAATACTTGATCCGTGGCACCGGAGTTCAGAGCGCCTGTCGGTTCATCCAAAAACAGGATGTCAGGATTGTTGATCATGGCCCGACAAATGGAGGCCCGTTGTAACTGTCCGCCGGAAACTTCCCGAATATCACGCTCTTCGATTCCGGTGATTTCCATCCGCTTCATTAATTCCGCAGCACGTTTCTTTATGGTATCTGCCGATTCTTTTTTTGCGACAAGACCGGGCAGTGTAATATTATCAAAGACAGTAAGGTTCTTTAACATCTGGGCATTCTGGAATACAAATCCCATTTTTGTCAGCCGAAATTCAGACAACTCCGCCTCGGGCATTTCGGAAATGTTTATTCCTTCAAACAATACCTTGCCGTCGCTCAAGCTATCCATTCCGCTGATACTGTAAAGAAGAGTTGACTTACCTGAACCGGAAGGTCCCATAACCGCAACGAATTCTCCCTTTTCGATTTCAAAAGACATTCCATGCAAGACTAAAGTATCTTTAAATGATTTACTGATCTTTTTAACTTTTATCATGGCTCATTGCTCCTTATTCTACTATTTGGTTTCTGATATGATAGTTTTTAACAACTTTGGTTCCCACAATCACTGTAATAAAGACAACAAGCAATTGCGCTGCCGGGTAAAGCAGGTAGGCCGTAGCAGGTTCCACTATCATTGTTATTTTTGATGCGCCCATAGAAGAAAGCATCAAGCCAAAAATTACTTCTCCCAAAGTATTTGCGAGGACTGTTCCGATAATGATTGCCACGCATTGAATCATAAGAATCCGGATTCCAAACTGTATCCTGATATCCCGGATTGTAAAACCGATTGCTTTCTTGATTGCTATTGCACTTTGTTCCCGGGCTGTGATTAGCTGCAAAAACATCACGGTAATCAACATAATTAACAGTAATGAAATGACGATGGCAGCTCCTTCCACCAGTCTCAAATTATCCATAATACCGCCCAGGGTCTGGGAAACGAACTCACTGATTGGAGTAATTTTGCTATCTGTCAGAATGCTTCTCAGCTCATCCGTCTTCTCCTCAATGGCGACACCGTCGCTGACATCTACATAAATAATATAGACTTCCACATCTTCTTCGGCAAAATCAATTGCTGCTTTGGCAGTCTTGCCACCGTAGGTAATATCCTGATAAATACCACTGATGAAAAAGATGAGCTCTTCCCCCTGATATTTAACCGTCAGGGAATCACCAACTTCTTTTCCAAATTCCGAGGCAACCAGGTAAGAGAGGGCAATTGTTTTACTGTCATCCGGCGCGACTCCCTCAAGATACTCCAATGGAAAGACAGATCCATCACCGTTTTCTACACGAAGATATTCCCAATCCTCATCGGCATTCTGAAACTGTACATAACCATTCCGGTAAATTGCATAGCGTTCAATTTCGGGGTCATTCTCCAGATATGATAGAGATGCATCCTTTTGACCCGCCAGTTTGTCGCTGTACTTAACGTCAATACGAATATCACTTTCGCCTACACCCATATAGGTCATGAAAGATGGGTTTTCAATCGTATTCTTCATATTCATCGGAAGCAAAATCAAAAATGACGACACGACAAATATTAATGCTATAACCACATATTCCTTCCATTTGCATTTCAGTTCACCCAAGGCGATGGTCAGATTACGATGTTTCAATCCTGCGGAAGGTAAAGAATAGTGACCTTCTTTCTTTATCCTTTCTTCCCCGCGGATCAATTGCACAACAGTACTTTTTAGATCCTTGTGAATTATCCTGCGGCATCTGTGGATTACAATCAGGCTGAGCAGGATTACTCCGATGAGAGGAAATATCCATTGCATCCACTGGCTGGTACCATGTCCGCAGTACATAACAACCGAGGACGAGAAGAAATTTCCGAAGGGGATTGCGGCCAGATAACCTATCACTGCCGCAACCAATACAAGCATTAAGTATTTAATTTGGTATAGCTTCTCAATTGCTTTTCCCGGGAATCCAATGGCTTTCATTTCCCCGATGGTATAATTCTCTTCCGCCATGGTTGCCCGGATAATATAGGACAAACATAGCACTGCTATCATTATTAAAATTATACTGATTGCGATAATAATGAAGGCTACCACGCCATAGGAAAGAGCATTCAGCATAGTTAGAGCGTTACCCGTCAACGCAACACCATTGGAAGGCATGCCCGCATCCAGATAGTCCTTTTCCAAGACCGCCGTAGACGTACCATCTTCTAGCAGGAATTCAAACAAGTATTCCCATTCTCCGATATTAAGGCTTAATTCATCAAGATCTGCCTGACTGATTAAGAAACGCTTTGAAGATGTGAGAGCCGGGTTCATCGCTGAGTCACGAATGATTGTAGATACAGTCAGATTCTTACTGTAACTACCTTGGTGCAATGTAATGGTATCTCCGACTTGGATGCCGAGCTCCTCGGCATAATAAACAGGGACGCCGATTTCCCCATCTTGAACAACAGCAATTTCGTTATCCATATTCAAGAGAAAATCAAATTTCTCATTCTGAACAACGAATCCATTATCCATCAAATACTTTTCAAAGGTCTCATTTTGAAAAATGATATTAGCATTACTAATATTAAGCATATCGACTATCAAGGAAGCCTTAATATAATCGCGGGTTTCTACAAAGTGCTCAAAGGCATCCTCATCATAAGTTCCCGTATGCATCTGCAGGTATTCGGTGGGCATAGCAAGTTCATTTAACCCGTTCAGTGAAGATATCATCGTTCCTGCAACCCTTAATCCGCCTGCCATAAAAAGCGCTGAAATAATCAAGAATACCGCCAGGGCAGTGGTAATAACCTTGTTCTTCATAAAGTCCTTGCGGACCAGATTCAGCAATAGTTTCATTGTTGCTGCTCCTCTTTTTTTGACTTAATATTTTTCATCTGGCGCAAACACACCTTCGCCCTTCACATGTAGTTATACTCAAGAGCTACGGAATTCAGGGTTTCCAGACAGTACTAGTCCAATCTCATTGGTTCCAGCGTCCTGCAATTGCTAATATTATTGGACATAAAAAAACTCTTCCTTTGCACTGTTTACAGTACCAGAAGGAAGAGGATGTTCCATCCCCCAAAGTAGTGATTTTCATGGGGGAGAAGAGGTGTTAATTATTCGCCGGAGCCCATTTATTGTATTGCTGCAAGGTACTCCAGGGCTTTTTCTGCGATGTATTCATACTCAAAATTATGAACATAGTGACCACAATCTAGTTGTACTAGCTGGGCATTGTTCTCGGCGGCAAATCTCTTTTGACAAGGTATCCAGTAATCCCCAATTTCGCTGCCATCGGATACAAACAAAAGTATCGGTAAATCCAGTGCTCCCCCTGATTTGACTGCAGCAGCGTTGTTGGATACCGCTTTCCCTTCTAATACATAATCGACATTTACGGCATTCCTGTACATCAGCAGCTTTTGCTGTTCATTTTCTGCTTCAGTTAGGTCAGTGGTATCAAGAGCGTACACACCCGGTATTCTGTGCAGACCCAGCCAAACAGACGCACGTCCCAGATACATCATTTGGTTTACGCTTGAAAAATTGAAGTAATCGTAACTTTCCGGTACAGCCATATCCAGCCCGACAATGGCCTTAACTTCCTCGGGATACTGCTGTGCCCAATATATAGCTTCCAAACCAGACATGGAATGCGGGCACAGCACATATGGCCCGCTTTCTCCTGCCAGGGTTAACCCCTGCCGAACTTCGTTGAGCATAGTGTCAATATCCCTTTCCACTGCACTGATCTCCGAATAGCCGTATCCCGCCTTTTCCACCACTGCTATTCTGTATTCATCCGACAGTCTGCTATACAAGGATTTAAAGTCGTAGACCGGCGCAACTGTTGCGGATCCTGACATAAAGACCAAAGTGGGCTGATTCCCTTTTTCGCCCTGGGCATAAACATGTATTTTATAACCATCAACTTCCACAAGCTTCCCGTTTGGGGTAATATTTTTCGCCTCGCGGCCAAGGGAAACGCGATGATAAATGGTTGTTGCAGATAAAGATAAAATAACGATACATAGTAATAGCAGCAGTACCTTGCCAGCTATTTTCAGTATCTTTTTCATATTTCCTCCTCCCTGGAGCTGATTGCATAATTAATTGGATGGCTTGCTGACCAGAGCGTTATTGATCTAATTGACATTATCACTTTCACTGTATCAATCTCCTCGCATAAAATTGTTGCACCTTGTGGTGCATCTCATGGATTGCAGCATCTGCATATGGCGAATGTTGAGCTGGGAAGTTTTCTTCGTCAAGTATATTACCAGAAGATAGCAGATACCATCCCCCGAAGTAGTGATTTCACGAAAGAAGCGAAGGGGGAGAGGGATTAATATGAAAAAAGGCAGACAGTGCTGGTGCCGAGAGCTAGAAGCCCAGTTCCCGTGCGCGAATGGTCGCCTGAGCCCGAGAACGGACGTCAAGCTTGCGGAAGATATGGCTAACGTGAGTTTTGACTGTTTCATCGGAAATATAGAGCTCACTGCTAATCTGATGATTGGTATGCCCGGCAATAAGCAATTTTAACACATCGCATTCCCGGGGGGTAAGGGGCTCCGGTAATAGTTCTGTTGATGCCAGATTGCCTGCTTTCTTCCCTTGATAGAGGTTATCTGAGAAAAGTTGCAACATGCGAGTTGCACCAGCACCATTACACGCGGCGACCAACCTTAGCACCGGCAAAATAGCTGGGCCATCAAAGAGGACATAACCAGGTGTGGACGCAATATTCCACTCATTAAGGACCGGGTGAGCTACAGCAAATGCGCTATCGGGGTTTCCCTGCTCCAAGAGCAGACGAGCATGCAAAAGCCGGGCGCTGCCTCCGACCCGAGCCATGGGGAGTTGAATCTCCAGCTGCGCGGCTCTTTCAAGGGCAATAGCAGCCTCAGTTTCATTACCCGTTAATAATGCAATTAGCCCCTTTAAATGGTCAACTAAATAACCCGTCAGGGGATAACTGTCGTCCCAAGCTGCAAGTCTTTGTTGCATGATCATGGCCTCATCATATCGCCCTAGTAATGCCAAACAATTTCCAGCGGCGTGCAGATAGAACATGCCAACGCCCTTGCTGCTCAGACCGTCCCTCTGCGTATATTGGACCAACTTATCTACTGTCCGCCCTGCCGCCTCCATATCGCCCCTGGCTAGGTGCAGAATTGATAGCAATACGGGTAAATCGTTACCCACGAAGGGGAAACCACCCAACCGCTGGCGAAGGGACGCAGCCGCCTCGGCCCTTTTCAGGGCCTCCTCCGTCTTGCCCCGAAGGAGCAGAGGCCAGGTTCCTAACTCTTGGGCTCCCAGGCTCCACGCGGTATCTGACAGAGCGACACTGGTAACTTCATCACAATATCCTTCAATTGCCAGCATGCATCCTGGCATAACAATCATAGGAGCGGTGATATAGGTTATACCAACAAGGTCTGCTCGCCGGTCTCCGGTGGCGTTAGGAATTGCAAGACCATCAATGATATTTGCAGAAGCGATTTCCCAGTTGCCATCATACATATTCAGCCAAGCTTGGGCAAGCCGAGTCGCCACCTGCCCCATAGCATTCAATGGTAATTTCAAGGCGCGCTCCACATATAACGCTGCAGATTTTCGTTCATTTTTGTGATAACAGAGGGTGATCAAAGAAGTAAGGGCATCCCCTTCCCCCTCAGCATCCCCCACTCTCACAAAGGTCTCCCTGGCTTGGTCTAATAGTTTGCCGGCATCGGCATATTCGCCGCGATGGATTTTGCACCGAGCCATCAATATATTTAACTGGGTGTAACAATTGCGCGTCTCGGCGGGTAGTCCGCCATACCATTGCCGAACCGTCTCAGCCATACCGCGGTAAAGCAGTTCCGTACCAGAATTGACCATCAACTGTGCCGCCTGAGCCCATAAGCCTGCTGCAAAATAATGGGATATTGCACGGCCAGGGGTGGTTTGAACATTTGCCGCCTTGCGATGCAGCTCGACGATTTCCTCTCTAGATAATTCACGTTCCAGCTGCAGCTTTAGCAACCGTGCAAACAAGGCATGGTAGCGGTATACTGGTTCACCCTCTGTATCAATCTTCAGAGAGGCAATTGCCAGGTTTTTTCGATATAGACCCGCCAGCACTTCGGCAGCATCATCCCGCCCGGTGACGGCTTGACAGGCCGCCGGTGTCATTTCAGCAAGAATCGAGGTCTGCAGGAGAAATAGGCGGACGCCTTCTGGTAGGTAGAGGAGTATTTCCTCGGCCAAAAAATCCAGGACTTGCTGCTCTGAATATGTTATGGCGTCCATGAGTTGGGCTCGGTTTTCCGGCGTACCCATGCGTCCCAAGGGGCCGGCCAGCAAGCACAGGATGCCAGGCCATCCTTCCGTCCGTTCCTGCAGGGTAGCCACCTCAGCCGTGGAGAGGCTGAGTCCTAAGATGTCATTTAGCAATTGATAAGATTCGCTGGCGTTAAAACTTAGGTCGGCACGACGCAGTTCACCCAATTGCCTGCGAACAGCTAGCCGTGTTAAGCGCAGGGGTGGGTCGTGACGCGTGCTCATGACCACATGCAGGTTTGGCGGTAGCTGCTCAAGCATGTATTCTAAAGCGACATGAACCATTGGTTCCGTCACAAAGTGCAGGTCATCCAGGACAAGGATAATAGGCTCCGGCAGACAGTGCATAATGTCATTAATCAGGATACTTATTACATGCTTCAGGCCGACCTCTGAAACCCCACCACCGGAAATAAAGGGCCAGACCGAACGGCCACAGTCCGGGTGCAGCCGCTGTAATACAGTGACCAGCAAACCAATAAAACGAATTGGGTCGTTGTCTTCAGTTTCTATGGTAATCCAGGCCAGGGGATAGTCCGGTAGCAGAGAAGGCAGCGCTGACAACAGGGTGGTTTTGCCATATCCCGCTGGTGCCGAAAGAAGGGTAAGAGGTAGCGTACTAACGAAATGGCAAAGCTTTTTTTCCAGTTGGGGACGTTGTATGGAATCAACCCGAACAAGCGGTGGATGTAGCTTGGTTGCTACATACCATGCTGAGGTATCTTGATTAGATAACAACAATTGCACCATCTCCTAAAAGGTTATAGCGCTAAACCTTTTACTTTACATCAGCCGCTTCATGAGCGGGGTGGGTAGTTCACTTTGCCAAGTACTTATCGAAGAAAGCAAGGCTCTTTTGGTTGATAAACTCCAAGTTATCGTAGCCAGACTGATATCCGCCACCAAGCAGCGCGCATAGAATCGGCGATGTCCTGACTAAATCAGTCAAGGAATAATGGTTGCTGCCTTGAATATAGTGATATTCCACACTCCCGCTATTGTATTGGTAATTCTTGTTTTGTACATATTTGTTATCAGCTTCAAGCAAGGGGTAACCGGTGTCACTATAGATATTCATTACAGCACATGGGTATGGCTCAGTATTCCAGGTAAACTCATCCCCATCAATTCCAGTAATATCGCACATATAAGGGGATTCTAACGCTATTACCGCTTTAATGTCCTTTCGCTGTCTTGCAACGCCAAGGGCTGCTGAGCCACCCAGGGAATGCCCGGCAACACCAATACTTTCTGGATCTATCAAGGAATATATAGAATCATCCTCTTTTCCAGATGCTCTAGCAAAGGTATCGATGACAAAGTTTATATCTCCGGTCCGAAGGCCCATCCATTTTTGAAATAATGCATAGGAATTATTTATGTCCGTATGGGAATCTTCGGTAGTCAGTTCCTTCATATATCCTGAATCAATGAGAACTCTCTTTCCGTCAATTCTCGTACTGAGTGCGTGATAGGTATGGTCGATGCTGGCAACCACATAACCGTGGCTTGCCAGCTCCTTATATAGTGAAAGATTGCTTGCTTTAGTAGAGATGCCACCGTGAGAAAATACAATTAAAGGGCAGGTATTGTCTTCGATTGTACTACCCTCGGGATAATAAACCAGCACCGAAAGTTTGCGGAAGCTGTCATCATCTTTGAAATCCTCACTGCGGGATGTGTCTGTCAGTTCAAGCGTACAGGAAGCATAAGAATAGTCTCCTGTGGTTTTCACGCTACTCAAACCAGGGAAAATAATAACAGCCAGTGTCATAACAACAATGGCAATGATTGCAGTTGTATTTACCACTCTCTTAAGCCCACGCTTTTTTATCAGATTGTGCTTGGAAGATAGAATAAGGAAACCAAGCAAAAGAATCGCTACAATGAGTAAAATGTAATTATGAAATGCCATACCTTCACCACTCCCATTTTTACTTATAACTCTAATCAAAAACGGCCTTTATCACTTTTACTATCTCCTCATTGCAAATTTCTTCTACCTCAATAGGTAAAATAACAATAAGAAATTAATTCCCATTGGGTCCTGACTGGATTACCCAATAGCCGCTTAACTCTGTGGTGGGTAATTCAATCTTCAGCACCGATAAGACTTTTTTCTTTACGGGATCCCTCCTCCCCTATGCAGCAAGAGTACGGTCCACACATGGTTTCATGGGTTCGGACATAGGTCCAATTGAAACCTTTATCTGTAACATAGATATCGTCGGCGGGCAGGCCCCCGGGTTCCATATCTGCTGTGCCTTCCAAGAGCAGGGCATTGTCGCTGTGTTGAAAGAAAACACAGCAGTCGGTCATGTCAAGGTCTAGTTGTTTTTCTCTAAATGGATGCCTTCATTCGAAAGCGAAATGGTCCCGCCCTTGAGGAGCCGCCCCAGAGCTTTCTTAAAGGAGCCCTTACTCATTCCCAACTGGTCCCGGATTGCCTGGGGAGAGCTGTGGTCACCTAAGTTGAGGAAGCCCCTCCCCTTCTCCAGAGCAGCTACTATCCTTTGGGCATCTATATCCAGCTGACGGACCAGTCTATCCCTGAGACTGAGGTCTAGCTTGCCATCCTCCCGCACCCGGACAACCCGAACCTCCACCTGGTCTCCAGGTCTAAGCTTTGAAATTAACTCGGTTTTGGGAATCAGGGCGCTGTACTTCTGGTCCGCTGCCACTAGGGCCCCCAGGTCATTCTCTACATCATACACAATTCCCGTCACCCAATCATCGATTCTGTAAGGAGAATCGGTGCGCAAAAAGTCATAGATGCGCATAGTAGCGCAAAGCCGCTCTTCCTGATCTATGTACAAGCCCACCAGGTACTCCTTGCCTTCCCGAACCCTGACGGTCTGCTCCCGGAAGGGTAGGAAAAGATCCTTGGGCAGTCCCCAATCCATAAACGCCCCGATTTTGGTAACTTCTTTTACCCTAAGGCTAGCCACCTCGTCCAACGTGAGCTTGGGCTGCTGGGTTGTGGCGGTCAGCCGGCCCTGGGAATCTTTATACACAAAGACCTCTATTACAGTGTCATTAGGGTTGACGATGCCCTGACTTTTGGGAAGCATTACTTCCTGAGCGGTATCGGACCGCAGTATAAATCCTTCCGAAGACTTTTTGGCAATAGTCAAGGTCTGCATCTTGCCAAGTTCAATCATAGCTATCTTCCTCCTACTCCTAGGATAACCACATAACTGTCTCTGCTATCTTACCACAATTAACGCAAAAATTAGTGCAAAGTCAGCTTGACAGAAAATGCAAAGCACACTATACTAAAAGTGTAAAGTATGCTTTGCAAAGGAGGGGTTAGTTGAAAACCCGAATTCAAGAATTGCGCAAGCAACGCAAGCTGTCCCAGGAAGAACTGGCCTTGGCAGTTGGAGTCACCAGGCAGACAATTACCTCCTTGGAGAGGGAAAAGTATACCGCCTCCCTGGTCCTAGCATATAAGATTGCCACGTACTTTGGCCTGGCCATCGAAGAGGTATTTGACTTTAGTGAAGCTGGGTATTAAGTGAAATCAGCCATTGGGGACTATCCCCAATGGCTGTCGCTCTATTGAAAGAAGATTAACCAGTCATCGTCGTAAAGAAGATTGCTTCTACTCCTCAGGAGACAGATGACCGGCGAAATTTCTTCCCACTACCGTCCCCATCCGGCAATTTACCATATGCTTATCTGCAAGAGCTTCAATATTTTCCACATATGCATTGGAAGCAGCAGAACCGTCCCCATGCTTCCTTATGATTCCCAGCGGAAGAATCGCAGGGAGAGGGCTGAGCAGACCACCAGGAAGCCCGTTAAGACCAGGAGGCTGGGCCAGGCCGACCACAAACTGTCGCCAAACCACACCGTCTTCATGGCCTTGACAATGTGAGTTACTGGCAGCACCTGGGCTACTTTTTGCAGCCATTCCGGCATCAACTCAAAGGGTATGGTTGCCCCCGTCAAAAAAATCATGGGAAAGTAAATCAGGTTGGCTATAGCAGTGGCGGATTTCATATTGGGGATCAGGCTGGCAATGAGAAAACCCAAAGAATATAGGCTTAAGGCTGAGTAGTAAAAGACTAGAATTACTGCCCCAAGATTCCCCTGGAAGCGGAAGCCGAATACCACCTTGGCAACAGCCACTAAAAGGAGCATGCCAATGGTAGTCATCAATATATTGACTATAAACTGAGAGAGAATGACAGATAGAGGTTGGATGGGTGTCGCCTTATATCTTTTAAGGATTTTTTTCTCCCTATACTCGCACAAAGTCAAAGGCAGATTCATAAGACCGGTTATGGAAATAACCATACCGGCATAGGCCGGTACCGAAATATCTACAGTTCCATAACCGTAAAATTCAGGACTGGGGTCATTGCCGTAGATGCTACCAAATAACAGGATCAGTAAGCTCGGAAAGACTAGCAAAAAAAACATGTTGATAAAATTCCGGAAAAACAACCTCAGCTCGAAGGAAGTTAATTTGGTCATGGTATTTATCTTAATTTTTCTCCCCTCCTAACTACTCTGGGCCTTGGATTCTTCCACCAGTTTCAGGAACACTTCTTCAAGGCCGGGACGAGTGACAGATAAATGGCTGTAGGAGATGTTTTGATCCCTTAGGAAGGTGAGAATTTCCGTCAAACAGTCATCCCCCTGGCAGAGAACGGTTACGCTTCCGTTACTAAAGCTTATCGAATCGATATTTTCAATTAGGTCCAATTCCCCCTCCTGCAACTGAGGAGCTGTGAAAGTTATCTTGCTGGCCAGGCTGAACTTGTTGGTGACTTGGGCTACTGGTCCCTGGGTTACTATACGCCCATTTTCCATTACCCCTACCCTGTCGCAGATAGCCTCTACCTCGTCCATAAAGTGAGAGATAATGACGATGGTCAAGCCCTTCTCCCGCAGCTGCAGGAGCAAGTCCCACATTTGATGGCGGGCATGGGGGTCCAATCCCGTGGTCAGCTCATCTAGAAAGACCAGTCTGGGGTTGGGAATAAGGGCCAAGACAATGGAGAGTTTTTGCCTTTCCCCTCCCGAGAGGTTGGAAAAAAAGGAGGTCATCTTTTCTTCTAGACCCATTGTCGCCAAAAGTTCCTGGTAAGGGGCAGGGTTAGGATACAGTGAGGAAAATAGTTGGCATAGCTCCCAGACCTTGGCATTATTCTGATAAGCAGTATCCTGCAGTTGGACACCAATTAGCTGGTGCAACTCCTTTCTGTCCTTCCAGGGATTCAGGCCCAGGACACTAGCTTCGCCGCTATAAGGGCGCCGTATGCCCTCAATGCATTCAATTGCCGAGGTCTTGCCTGCCCCGTTGGGACCGATAATCCCGAAGATTTCCTGCGGGGCAACGGAGAACGAGATATCATCCACGGCGCAAAAATCGCCGTACTGGACCCGAAGATTATCTACTTTGATCATGGACTATCCCCCTTAATTGGATAATCTGTGTACATCTTTGCTATACTGATTATTTTCGCTGCCTGAGGTATAAAATCCTGCAAAGGAGGCGTGCATTAGCATAGAGGGGATTATGCTGCCACTGGCCAGAAAGGCGATGCTACCAACCAGGGAAATTGCTATGCTGGAGTAACCAAGGACCAGCCTTTGAGGCCAAGTGTCGGCCAATAGAATTTGGTTGAGAACAAAGGCAATGGTCACCAGGGCAATTGCCTTTGGAGTGCCCATACCCGCTGTTAGCAAACCTGTCAGCAGCGCCCCCCGGAAAAATATTTCCTCAAGAGATGCACTAAGTAAGGGCAGGAGCCAAGAAATCTTGGCTGGAGTCTGCATAATCCCTTCTATCCATTTAATCCTTGCCATCTCCCCGGGGATATCTATACGGGGAAATAGCTTGTTGATAAAGACAACAAATACAGCTACCAAGGACATTGCGGCACTAATGCTAAGCAAGATAATTGGGATTATCTGAAAACCCTGCCAGGTAAAAAGGCTGAAGATGTTAACCCCCGCAACTGTTGCCACTACAAAGGTACCCAGGGTGGGAAGCAAGCAGTACAAGATTGTTGCAAAGATGGAATAAGAATAGGATGCTGGCAAGCCAAAAATAGAGGACATTATCAGGGTAATCTTATTCTTGGTGTATGTGTTTTTGTAGGACTGAGTAAAGATGATGAGCCAAATGAAAAGGTAGCTATACCCCGTTAACAGTACCCACAGTGACTTGCTCATTATGCACGCCTCCCCCAGATTAAAATAATGGCGTTTTGCAGGGTGTGGGCGATGATGGGAACGAGGATAACTCCACCGCTATACCAGAATAACAACGCCAAGATAGTACCGGTAGACACTTTTTGCAGGAATGTACTGAGGCCGTAGTACAGATGATTAAAGCCATAGGCAACTGAGGAAATGACAATGTATCCCCAAACAGGCAAGCCTAGATTGACAATGAGGATTCCGCTCCACAACTGGCGGAAGAGCAACTCCTCAAGGATTGCCAGGGCCAGGGTCAACAGGAACCCCACCCCGGAGACCTTAACCCAGTTAGAATTTACAGCCCATCCGCCAATGCGGACACCGGATAATTTCATTATCCCCGCCCCTACCAATAACTCCAAGGCGATTAGCAGGGGGGCACTGGCAACAGCAATTATCAGCCATGTGGCCTCAAGAGCCAGACTCACCTTTAATGAAACCAAGGAAGAACTGACGGCCAGAAGAAAGGCACAGACAAACACAGATCCTGCCAAGTAAATAATATTGCTATGCTTTGCTGCACTACGGGGAATAAAATTTGTGGCAATTTGCGGCAAGGAAACCGGGTATACAGTGGCCAGCAAGACCAAGAGGTTATGGTAAAGGATGGGGGTATTCATTGATGACACCACCATACTTTTGCAAGCGGGGATGGTTTTTAAAGGGGAAGCCAGGCAGGCACATGGTACATAGCTCGGGAATAAACACGCGAACAACGCTCCAACCCTTGTCCATTACTTCCGGTGGAGTAATGTCCACATAAACCGCGTATTCGCTGACCTTAGAGATTTCCCGCAGGAGATGGGCCACCTGCTTGTCCACATCATCCTCCCACCGAGAGGGTATTTCGGACAGGAGTATCGTCTCTCCAGTCATTTCTCCTAGCAATTTGTCTATTTCCTCCCATTTATCCGGGACACCGTAGTAAAGAACATTGGTGTCTAAATCTGCAAAGGCAGACTTGGTATTAGAGAACTCTATCTTTTCCGGATCGAAGAGGGCGTTGAACATGTGCATAAAGATGATCGCAGTGGATTCCATGGTTCCCCGCAGCAGTCCATTGGCAGCGTTGAGGTCCCCCTGGGTGCCGACAATTAAGTAGGGAAGCTTACTGTCCTTTCGCCGAAGGATGATCAAGTAGACCGGCAAATCCATATCCGGCAAAGTCACCAACCAGGGGATTATCTCATAGGGAGAATCCTGACCCAACCCGCAGCGGTCCAGACATTTTAAGACATCGGGATCGTCTATTTTTACACGTTTGACCTTGCGCTTAGCGTACCAGGAGATGATGAAGGCATCTATCTGCACATACTCCACTAGGGCGTTAAGGAGAGCCTTATTGAGAGAGCGGTGAGAGGCTGTCCCCGTGGAGAAGGCCGGGGTAAAGAATTTCTCGCCAATCTCCTGATTGCGGACAAATCCAATGAGGAGCAACTGCATGGGAACCCAAATATCTTCCCCAGGATACATCAGGGAAGGGCACTGAATCCAGCCAATTAGGTCATCCTCAGTGGCATGGGCAGGGGAATACTCTGGCAACATTCCTGCCAAGGTTTTTTGCTGCTCCTGGGAATACAGATTGAGGTATTCCAGGGGCATTACCTTACCCCGCTTACTTATCTCCTTGAAGCTAGCGTAGACCACCTGCTGCCGGAATACCGCCTCAGTGCTGACAGGGGCATAGCGCTCGACGCTTTCGCCAATTAGCTTGATGAACGCTTCCTCGTTGTACATACCATAGCCGCTAAGATGATATTCCACATGCTTGTCAGGGTCGTTATAGGTAATCTTATGATAATTGGGCATCCGCCCCGTCATAGACTTCAAGCAAGGTTCCGGGGGCATGTGGACCATGGGGGCAATGACGCCATGCATAATCCCCGTTTGGTTTCCCCCTAAGTACCGATACTGATTCATGACATGGTCAAAGGAAGGATAAAATCTTAACATATAGCACCCTCCCCCCCTTACTTTCTACCCAGAGCATTGGCAACCATCTCATCTACCAAGACTCGGGAAGATAGATTCTTTTCTTCTAATCTGGCCTTAGCCACAGCGCCACATCCAGGGCAGAAGGGTACGCGCAATATATCCTGGGCTTGAATTTCCATGGTGGGAAGGTAGGTGGTCAAGAGACGGCCGGTGAATTTGGAGACGCCGATCTTGCGAATGAGAAAGGCCTCTGATAGTAGCTGGTTGATCAGCATATTTAGCAGGGGCTTTACTCCTGCGCTGGACTGACCATTACCTTGGTATTCCTTCTCTGCCTTTACGAAGTTATGGTATTGCACATGGTCTTCCAGCCGGGCCAGGGCCCGCAGCTCAAAGCATTCCAGGCAGCCGGTGGTATATGGATTGGTGGCCAGGATACAAATTACCGGGCCATCGATAAAGCTAAGGACAACGGGAATCTCCAGCTCCAGGGATATCCTGTTTATATTCCGCATCATGATGACAGAGAGGTTGCGCATGCAACCAATGATTGCATCATAGGGTTTAAACTTTTCCCCCAAAGCGGTCATGGCCTTGACAGTAGACAGGCCATCCATATTGCTGGTTAAATCTGCGTTGCGCACTTCCTGCATTAATTCCTTGTCCATAATGGTAATGGGCATTTCCATATCTGCACTGAGGCTTATGGCGGTGTCAGTGGCGTAACTATCGTCGGAAAAGAAGAGGATTTTTTTCTTGCCAGCTTCCTCATCGGAATCCATATCCTCTTGCTCCAAATAGCCCAAGAGGGCCATGGTCAGATCTTTGCCAATGGTTTGCTCTTCTTTTGCCACCACATAGTTTGTAGCCTGTAACTCATCCAGCATGGACTGGGCAATTTCTTTTTCAAAAGGTTCCAGTAGCTGTTCAGTGAGAAGTTTCCCATCATAGCCCTCCTGGCTTTCCAGGAGCTGGACCATCTCCCTCAGGAAGCTGGATAAGGGCTCGCTTAGGGTGGACATATCCAGCTCCACCTCTTCGTAATTAAAGACCCCCATGCGCAAGCGGATTTCCTCAGCGCCATTATTAAAAATCCTGACGCTATCCCTAAAAACATAAGTGCCGGCCATCAGACAACCCCTCCATTTCCAAATATGGTGAAGTGAATAACCTGTTTGCTGATTCCGTCCAGCCCCAGCTGCCTTTCCACAGTCTGCTTGTTATAGCCGCCTATGTCGCAGGCGCCATACCCTAGAGCCGTAGTAGTGAGCTGGGCATTCTCGGCGATTTCCCCCGCCTCAATAAAGGCGTAGGCCATTCCAGCATCGCCGTATTTATGGGAGTTGGTGTACAACTCATAGACATAGGCCATGCTGAAGGCCGCCGTATTAATGTCTATCTCACCGAACCCCGCCAACATCTCTAGCTCCTGGCTGGTGTAGTCCTGCCGGACAACGCGCAGGGAATGGTGATGGGGGAAGTACTCATAGATACCCCTGTCTAATCCGGTGACATTCCAGACTACTAAATATAGCCTTACGGGATAGAAGCCCCCTCCGGAAGGGGTGGCATGGAGCATAATTTTATCGGCATCCACTTCCTTATCCCGCAACTTGAGATAACCTGTTATGCCCTGAGAGTAGTAGAGGATGGTAGCGAAGTCCTCCAGGGGAATGGGTCCATCAAATACCCTTACGCTACGGCGGGCCTGCAAGACTGAGCTGAAGGACGCCCTGATGTTTTTGGCCTTTGGCAGCTTAATGGTCCCAGTGGTATCTTCCTTTCTATCCCGCATTGCAAATGATAGCAACGCATCCCGAGCCCGAAAACGGCTGATGCCAATTCGAAAATCCAAGCGGGCACTGTACGTGCGAAAATTAAGCAAGTACTCCTCGCCAATGAAGCGGTTCGAGCGGGAATGGTAGATGCCCTTTAGAGTTACCTCAGGAGTGCGAACTACGGTGGTATCCGCATAGGGAGAGATCAGGGTATACTGGGAGCTCATGCTGATGGTTTCCCGATAGTAGTTATGTTCTTGAAGGTATTTCTTAGCAGCGCCATCCATTTTTTTGCACCTCCTTAATTAATGTAAAGTGGGCGAACTGAAACCTTTGCAGCCCATTCCGATTCGCCCATGGCCTTAGCTATTAGCTAAGATATCCTAAAACTACAGGCAATCTGCAAAGTGGACTAAATGATGTACGCCAAACTGCTAGTTAGCAGCAAGTACAGCTGCAGCAGCAGCAAGAAGAGCCAGTACAAGTTGTACTGGCGCCAGGGCTGACCTGAACAGTACCTTTAACAACACTAGTAGCGCAACTATAGCTGGAATGCTTTAGCATCATCTTCACCTCCTTACATAAAGACGTAATAGCACCTGTAGTCTATAGGAACTTTAGGGGAAATCGTCTTTTACCCGAGCCAGCAGCATATGGGTTGTAAGGATGTAGGTGAACATCATTTCCTCGGAAATAGTTTGATGGGGTTGGGCCTGTCCCGACTTAAGGCCCTGAATTAGCCGCTGGACAGAATTGTAGTCAAAGACCCCACAGCTTTCAAAGGCTTCCTTGGTTAAGTACGGGGCAAGTGCATCTTCATACTTGAATAATCTAGCTGCCCCAGGGGCCGAATACTGATATTTCTGTCTCCGTAAAATAGGAGAGGGAATAAGATGGGCGAAGGTTTGCTTTAAGATATATTTCTCCTGATAGTCCGCCAGCATCAGGGAATCTGGAATTGACAGACTGAGTTCCAGAAGGCTCCTATCCAGAAAGGGGTAGCGACCTTCAACGGAATTGGCCATTAGCACCCGGTCCCCCTGGGCCGCCAAGAGATAACCGGCCAGCAAAACCTGCATCTGAACTTCCTGGCATTGTCGCAAGGGGGAAGACCTAGGCCTATACTGGTGGGCAACCAAGCTATCTACTTCACCAGACCGAATCGCTGCCCGGTTATCTCTAGAGAAATACTTTGCGATACAAGAGCTGGCATCGATCCTGGACCGCATGGAATAGAGGACATCCTCTTCCCCGACTAAGTAACGGGAGTAATGTTCGCTGTACATGGCCAGTATGGCGGGATTGCTCTTATATTGAGGGGGGACAATGTGCTTAATATCCCTGGCGAATTCAACGGAGTCCGGGTCCAGTGCTAAGTTAATGCGGTACTGGGTTTCTTTAAATATTTCATAGCCATAAAAGAGCTCGTCGGCCCCTTCCCCGCAGAGGACAGACTCAACCCCTACCTGCCTGGCAGCTTTGGAAAGCATGAACATGGGAACTGGACCTAATTTAAAGAGGGGAGTCTCGCAGTGCCCCAGGACTTGGGGCAACATGGCGATGACATCCTCATCTTTGACAATTACCCTATACCGCTCTCCCCTATGGCCTTTAAGAGCAAGATCCTGGAAAGGGGACTCGTCAAGGGCACTATCGGCAAAGCCCAGGGAAAAAACCGGCAGTTCCCAGTAACCCAGCTCCTGAGCCAGCTTTAAGAGAATGGTGGAATCCAAGCCCCCACTTAAGAACAAACCACTACTTCCCGCCCCCCCCAATCTATCGGCCAACGACTGACTAAGAGCAGCAAAAACCCTTTTCTGCAAGGTCCCGATGTCTTCCAGGGGGCCCAGGGGAGAAGTCTCTGCATAGCAGTAATAGGGCTGAATGTTTACGTCCTTATCCATATCAATGGTGACCCAGCAACCCGGGGGCACTTGATGTATGCCATTAAAGACGGTGCGCCCTCCGCTGGTTGACCAGTATACGAAGCCTTCGTACAACCCCCTGATATCCGGGGCAAGGGTGACCTCCCCTGACCTGGCAATGGCCTTAATTTCCGATGCAAAGACAAGGGCAGTGGAAGTGACACTATAGAATAAAGGGCAGACCCCAAATATATCTCTAGCCAAAATGACTTGACCCTTATGTCCATCATAGATAACCATAGAAAATTGACCTTCCAAGATCTGTAACAGTTCCGGCCCCATAGTCTCGTACAGGCGAAGGATTAGCTTCCCCGGACTTGCACTAGCATCAAAAGACCCATCCCTTTGGGAAAGGCGAGCCAAGGCCTCGGTATTGTAAAGGACACCGCTAAATCCGCAGACAATGGCTCCATCTCCACTGGAAACAAGGCTTTTCTGATCTAATTTGGACCCACAGGCGCCCAGTTGAACTGGTGCTTCTCGGTAAAATTCTGCCTGGTCCGGACCCCTATGCCAAATACCCTTGAGCATACCCTCGATGTCTCCTAGAGAACCAGCATTGAGACTAACAAGTCCAACAATACCACCCATGTCATCACCTCACAGCCTATGGAATATACTAAAAAGCATATTCTCTAAAAGAAATGTATTTCCTCTATTTCAATTGATAAATCATATCCGAATATATGACACAATTCGACATAATAAACCGGTTCGCCAACGTTAAAGAACTAGAAGCATTCAGGCTTCTGGTGACTCTATAAACTCGATTAGGGGGGCTATCTTAACTGACCCCATAGCTCCAAAAATCCGTGCTCTTTTCTTCCTCTCAGGTATAATAGGAATATAAATAGAGGTGAGACTTATGAAAGCTTTGAAGAGACTGCCCATATTGGTCCTAGCCCTGTTCCTTTTAGGGATAGGCCCCTTTTGCTGGTGGCAGAATAACGGCCTAGTGGTGACCAAGATGGAATACAAGAATGATAGAATCCCCGTGGGGTTCCGGGAGTACCGCATCGTCCAGGTCTCCGACTTGCACAATAAAGAATTTGGCAAAGGAAACGCCCGCCTCCTCGATAAGCTCAGAGAATGCCAGCCGGATATTATTGTCATCACCGGAGACCTAATTGACAGCAGAAAAACCAAGGTTGCTGTGGCTCTTAAGTGTATAAAGCAGATGGCGGAAGTCGCCCCGGTCTACTATGTCTCCGGTAATCATGAGTATAACTCGGGGCAATACGCTACCCTTAAGGAAGAGCTTGTGGCAGTTGGGGCAACAGTCCTGGATAATTCCGGATTCATCCTGGAAAGAGATGGAGAACAAATAGCCCTTATCGGACTGGCCGACACTGCCTTCTTTGAATATGGTAATGATTACATGGCAGAAAACAAAGATATCTTCGCCCAAGAAATGGCGGACCTGGCCACTGAGTATCATGGCATGTTCACCATTCTCCTCTCTCACCGACCGGAGAAAATGAGTGTGTATGTAGCTCAGGACATCGACCTGGTCTTTGCTGGTCATGCCCACGGGGGCCAGTTCCGCCTCCCCCTCCTGGGGGGGCTGGTGGCCCCGGATCAGGGACTCTTTCCCAAGTACACCAGCGGCTTATATGAGCTAGACGGCACCGGCATGGTAGTGAGCAGGGGTCTGGGCAACAGCATCGTCCCCCTGAGAATCTTCAACAGACCGGAGCTGGTGGTGGTGAAACTATCCGGGAATTAACCCCTTATAAGGGCAAGGGCTGGTCTTTGGAATAAAAAAAATTGCATGGGAGGCGCTGCTGCCAATAGCGCCTTTGCTGTTAAGATCGCCTGAAGTTGTTTATGTTTGTGGCTATACAGCAGTTTTAAGGATTTAAAAGTAAAAATTGACATACTATATTAATTAAGCTGTTATATATTACCAAGATAAGGACAATATCTCCGGACTAAGCCCTCCACTGCAAATTTAAGAGGAGGTGAAGAAAATTGAGGAAGATACTATTGATCCTGTTGGCTCTGTCCCTGCTATTAACGGGGTGCGAAAAAAATGATGTAGAACCTGAGTTACCGTCATCCAATACAGACGTTTGGCAGTATAATATTTTGTACCGTAATTTCTTAACGAAAAAGACCAAAGGTGCAGGTTGGCAATACACCAATAAAACCATTACTTTTCGCCAAGAAATTATTCCTTTTTACAAGGATACCCTAGACAAACTACGGACATTAAGCACTGAGAACATGGATCGTGAACGGCGACTAAATCGCGACATATTTGAAGATTACCTGATCAAGGAAATCCAAGGAGCAGAATTCATACCCTATGCTTACCAAATTAACCAATATGACGGCATTCCCATTGAGCTGCCGGGGCTATTGGCCCAAAGTTATCCCATATATGACAGTGATTATGCCCGCTCTTACATAGATATCCTAAGTGGTATTCCCGAAACATTAAAGATAGTTGAGGATGATATTAAGACACAGTTCGAATTAGGTATTGCCCCCCCAAGCTTTGTAGTCTCAAGCTTTGCAGACACGCTTTCACAGTTCATATCCGTTAAGCCCATTGACAACATTCTTTATACATCCTGCGTCGAAAAAACTGCAGAATTAGATGAAGCTGTTGATATACAAGAAGATGTTCTCTCAATAATTACAGAGGAAGTATACCCCGCATACCAAGACCTTTATCAGTTTTTACTGGACAATCAAGAGAAGATTGAAGAACTCTCTGTAACCGCGGGAGTGTGGCAACTTCCACAGGGGGATGAGTACTACGCCTATCTTGCCAGGCTCCATACGACAACCAACCTGACCCCCCAAGAAATTCACGATATTGGCCTGAGAGAAGTAGAGAGAATTCATAAAGTAATACAGGAGAAGCTTCAGGAGATGGGCTTAGGGGATCGAGATCCGGTGGCCTATCTAAGGGAACTAAGTAACAAGGACCTTATCACAGATGAGGAAGAAATCTTAAATCAATATCGCCTCTTTATTACGAAAGCAAAGTCATTTCTTCCAAAATTCTTTAGCAGAGTTCCTGATGCCCCTATCGAAATTAGAGCAGTACCTACCTTCAGGGAGGCAACCTATTCCACCGCTTACGTCCCTGTCTATGAAGATCAGCCGGGTATCTTGATGCTGGGTCTATCCAGTCCTCACGCAAAAAGTGATATTGAGGCGGTGACTTATCATGAAACCATTCCCGGTCACCATTTGCAAAATGCCTGGCTCTTAGAATTTAAAATCCCTGCATTCAGAGATTGGATTACACACACAGCTTACAAAGAGGGTTGGGCCCTGTATGCAGAAAGATTGATGTACGAGAATGGCTGTTACAGCGATGCATACAGCGAGCTGGGGTATCTGCACTCAGACCTTTTTCGGGCAGCCCGGCTGGTTATCGATACAGGCATACATTACAAGCGCTGGACCCGGGATGAAGCAATAGACTACTTGTGGGAAGTAGCTGGCTTAAAACGCGATTCCGAAATCGATCGCTATATAGTCTGGCCGGGACAGGCGCTGGCCTATAAAATTGGGGAACTACAAATCTTCCAGCTGCGGGAGATGGCCAGAGAACAGTTGGGAGAAAAATTTGACATCAAGGAGTTCCATGATGTAATCCTCTCAACGGGCTCAGTTCCCCTAAACCTTCTGGAGCAACAAGTAATCTTGTATATTGAAGAAAAACAAAATACACCAGAGGCGCTGCTGCCAACAGCGCCTTGTTTTTTTGTAAGCCCATCCCCTAAATATGCATAAATTTCCTCTTTCCTTCCTATATTAGCTACAGGAGGGAAAGGATATGGAAATACTTGCAAATAATCTCTTGGTTATAATGATCTATGCAATGGCAGGGACATTGGTCAAGGCCCTCACTGGCAGCAGGCTGGCACCCCTGGCCCCTTGGGGAGTTTTTATTGTTCACATGGCTATGACCGCTTTTGAGATCTATCAATATGCAGTCCAAGAGGGGCTACTACCCTGTCTGGCCTTAGTCCTTCCACACGGAACCTTTGAAATACCAGGGTTAATGTTGGCCTGTGTTGTGGGCAGCCGGCTGAGCTTGGGCAAAAAAATATTCCCCCTCATGGCCCTTGCAATTACACTAATTGCCCTTGGGGCCTGGGTGGAAGAATATATTACGCCATTTCCCCTGGCTCATTGGATATAAAAGGCCCGCCTGGTACCCGGCGGGCCAACTGCAGCTGGAGCCGAAAGGAACCAGCGCAGTGTCTATGCCAGTATATTCGACATCAGCATTAATATACCTTTATTTTTTTTGCCCGGAACCCCAAAAAATCTTTTTGGCGTATGATTTAAAGCCAACCCCCATGGAAAGGTTCCTGGATGCGATATTGGAGTCTACAATGTGAATCATTGGGGTCTTTCCCATTGCCAGTACCTTGGCAATAAGGGAGGATGCCAATTTTTTTCCGTAGCCTCGGTGGCGATAAGGTACCAGCACCCGCAAGGAACCTAGATTAACCATATCATCGATGGCATCATAGCATACCGCCCAGCCCGCCAGCTTGCCGTCTACCCGGATGGCACTGCTGGGATAGGCCTTGATAATATCCCTAAAATATTCTTCACTTCCCGGGTGCTTATAGGCCCAAAGCTGGTTAATTAATGGGGCGTCCTCTACTGAGAGGTTGCCCAAGGGTTCCGTGGTTCCGGTGAAATCTTCCGGGTCAAGGGTATAGGCAGTGCAATTCTCATCACTGCTAATATCAGTGAAATGCTTCTGTATCAAGGGCAGGAGGTCAATGGCAACTCCAAAAAATGAATATTCTCCAGGAGAGAGCCCAGTGAGGAACCGGTCCAATGTCTCTTCCTTGCCGAATATATGTAAACTATGGTCCAGCATCATGGCGGCACCGTCGCCAAACCACAGGGTCATATCTTTTTTTGCTCCCGGGGAATAGAAGAGCTGGTACTGCATTTTATAAGTAAGTATATTATCCTCTTTAAGCAGTGCGTTTAGTTGGGTAAAATCTGTTCCCATGGACAATCCTCCCTTAAATAAGCTGGAGTAATTATAACATTTTCTGCGGGACCATCCCAGGGGTTTCCCCCTTGATTTGCATACTAGAATAAGGCATACTCAAAGAGGATTAACCGGAGAGGATGGCTTTCATGCAGTTATATGGCCGCAGACTATTTTTTTAGGTATTCTGTCTTCGGTAGGGGCGTTTTTCTTGGTTAATTACACATTGTCCAAGCTTCCTGCGGCCCAAGGAGCGGTATTTTCCAACCTAACTACCTTGATTTCAATCTTTGCGGGGGTAGCGTTTCTCAAGGAATCCTATACCTGGCATCAGGCTATTGGCGCCATGGTAATCCTGGCAGGAGTCTGGGGAACCAATTATTTCGCTTCCTCTAAAAAAAAACGGAGGTAATATTATGGAACCAGTAATTAGGGCCAAAGTTTATAGAGTCCTACTGGTGCTGGCATTACTCATTGTAACGGCGGGACTAATTGCCGGCTTGATCTATCTGGACTATTGGAACCTGCTTCCTAAACGCTCTTTTTCTGCAGAAGACTTTGGCATTGAAACAATCCGCAGCCAGGTGGACTATGATAAGGATGGTATCGATGATTTCACCGATATTCTTCTGGGGGCCAAGGCTGAGGCCAAGAAACGGCCGACATACGACAACGCTTATTTTGCCGGGGGGTATCCCCCTGATGACATCGGCGTATGCACAGACATGATCTGGCGGGCCCTAGCCAATGCTGGCTATTCCCTTAAAGATTTAGTGGATGCCGATATCGATGCCTGTGAAGAGGCATACCCTGGAACTAAGGGCACCCCGGATTCAAACATTGATTTCCGCCGGGTCAATAATCTCAAGGTGTTTTTCGAAAGAAACACTCTTGCGTTAACCTTGGATCCCAATAAAATTGAGGAATGGCAGCCTGGGGATATTGTCACCTTTAAGGAAGGGCATATTGCTATAATTTCCGATAAAAGAAACAGGCGGGGTCAGGCATACATTCTCCATAACGGACGCCAACCCGTCAAAGAAGAAGATGCCCTGACACGACATACAATTAGCGGACATTTTCGCTTCATCCTTGGGGGCACAGAATAAATGTAAATCCCACGCCTAGCGGTGTGGGATTGTCTTTATTCTGCCTTTTGCCTTTCTCGGAAAACTCGTTCTATGTCCCTTTGAGCGCTGCGCTCCGCCAAGTCTTGGCGCTTGTCATAGAGTTTTTTACCCCGGGCCACTGCCAATTCCAACTTCACCCGCCCCCGCCGAAAATACAGGCGCAAGGGAATCAGGGCCATGCCCTTTTCCCGGGAGATGCCGATAAGGCGACGGATCTCACTGCGGTTCAGCAGGAGTTTCCGCACCCGCAAAGGGTCATGGTTAAAGCGGTTGCCTTGTTCATAGGGGCTTATATGCATACCAAATAAAAAGACCTCGTTGTTATCCACCTTGGCATAGCTATCCTTTAAATTTACCCGGCGGCCCCGGATAGATTTGACCTCAGTGCCCTGAAGGACGAGACCAGCTTCAATTACGTCTTCAATATGGTATTCATGGCGGGCCTTGCGATTCTCTGCAATTACCTTAATATCGTCCATGATAATTCTCCTCAGAAATTACTAGACACACGGTAACAGGGTCCGTGTGTCTCTGTTTGAATCATGGTAATAGTATCATAACCATTGCCATCGGTCAACGGCTACCCCCAGAAACCAGCCCTTTTCTGCGCAATAATTATTACAACCAGCCTCAAGCTACGTTATTTCGTTGTAATGCAGCCTCCTCCCCAAAGAATAAGCGGCAGCTGCCGCTTATTCTTGTACCAGGAGAAAGTCTAAGGTTCTGGCTTCCTTATTCACTTTAATTAGTTTGACGGTGACAGAGTCTGCCAGCCTATAGACTTGTTTCTGGCGCTCCCCCACCAGGGAATAAAGCTTCTCATTATAGTGGTAGTAGTCGTCATGCATATTGCTTATATGCACTAAGCCCTCGACGCTGTTTTCTAACTCCACAAAGAGGCCAAAGGATGTGACACCGCTGATAATGCCTGAGAATGTCTCTCCCAAATGAGCTTCCATGAATTCCACTTTCTTTAAGTCCACGGATTCACGGTCGGCCTCTTCAGCCCCCCGCTCTCTGCGGGAACAATGGGCGGTTAACTCTTTTAGTTTCTTGAGCTTACCTGTCCAGGATTTAGGGGCAGGTTCTCCCAACCAATAGCCAATAAAGCGATGAACCAGTAAATCGGGGAAACGGCGAATAGGTGCCGTAAAGTGAGTGTAGTACTTAGAAGCAAGGCCAAAGTGGCCGTGGTTTTGCTCAGAATAGCGAGCCTGACGCAGAGAGCGCAAAGTGACTGTGCTCACTAGGCGATGATACCTCTCGGTCTCGGCCTTTTGTAGCATCTGTTGTAGCGCTTTAGGATGAATGTCCTCGGGACTGCCTTTGATATGGTAGCCGAAATTGTGCAGGAAATCATTGAGTTCCTTAATTTTGTCGGCGGCGGGCTTTTCATGAATTCTATAGACAAAAGGCCCCTCTAGATTGGCAAAATGCCTGGCTACAGTCTCATTTGCCACCAACATGAACTCTTCAATGATATTGTCGGCGATAGTCCTTGGCCTGGGAGTAATGGCCACGGGCTTGCCCAGGGCATCCAATTCCACCTCGGTTTCCGGGAAGTCAAAGTTAATGGCTCCCCGCTTTGTCCGGTTCCGGCCCAGGATTTCCGCCAATTCCTCCATGAGCTGGAACTGGGGGACCAGTTCCCGGTACTTTTCCTGGAGTGCGGGGTCATCTTCCCGCAGGATGCGGTAGACCTCGTCATAGGTCATTCGGGCCTTAGTGCGGATAACCCCCTTGCTTAGTTGATAGTCGGTGACCTGGCCGGAGGTATCAATGTCCAGCACCAGACTGGTGGTAAGTCTGTCCTGGTTGGGGTTTAGACTACAGATGCCATTGGACAACTGCTCAGGTAACATGGGGATGACCCGGTCCACTAAGTAGACGCTGGTGCCTCTGTTCTCCGCTTCCTTGTCCAGGGCAGTGCCCGGGCGTACATAGTGGGTAACGTCGGCAATGTGCACCCCCAGGCGGAAACCGCTGTCTGTCTTGACGACATTGACAGCGTCGTCTAAATCCCGGGCATCGGCTCCATCAATGGTGATGATGTCAAGATCGCGAAAGTCTGTGCGACCCTTAATATCTTCTGGGCGAACATACTCCGGGCTGGCCTTTGCCTCATCGATGACGGCTTCAGGAAATTCCAGGGGCAGCCCGTGCTTATAGATAATTGACAGAATGTCGGTCCCCGGTGCATCCTTGCGACCCAAGCACTGGATAATCCGCCCTTCGGGATTCTTTCGTCCCTCTGGCCAGCGGGTGATTTCCACCACTACTTTTTCATTGTCAACTGCGCCGCTATAATCATCCTTATTAACAAGAATATCGTAGTTGATTCGTGTTTCGTCGGGGATGACAAAGCTAAACTTCTTGCCCTTTTCAAAGGCACCGACAATGGTTGCATTATGGCGCTGGAGAATTCTAATCACTTCCCCCTCGGCCTGACGCCCACCGCCCTTGCCCACAAGTCTTGCTACAACCTGGTCGTTATGCATGGCACCGTTGGTACCCGCCGGGGGGATGTAGACATCCTCCTGTTCTTCGTCATCGGAGACCAGAAAGGCAAAGCCCTTTGCATGGCCTTGGATGCGGCCCACCACTAAATTCATGCGCTGGGGAACACCATATCTATCCCAGCGAGTGCGGATAATCTCCCCTGTGGCCTCCATCTCCAACAATATCCTGGAAAAGTCCTTTTCACGGCCTTGGACATCGAAGGCAGCAATGAGCTCTTCCTTGGTCATTGGGTTGTAAGCTTTGTTCGTCATAAACTCAAGAATTCTGTCTTTCATTTATTCACCTCATTATTCTTTGCAGGAAAAATCTTGTCGAAAATAGAAGTATAATGTAATCCATAAATCTACTAGGGGGGTATTTATACTATGTCCAGGTTGGCCTTACATAATTTTTCTCGTAACAATAAAAGGTTTTCCTATTCCATCGCTCATTATGACATAGCCCTTATTCTGGATCCTCGCCGTCGAAAAATCCGGGGGGATGTATCTGTGGTCCTTACACCCCTTCAACGCACCCGGGAAATCTGTTTTTTGCTGGATGACAACTGCACTGTAGATCGCATTGATTTCTTGGGAATAGCCCTGCCTTATAAAATAAGGCCTGCCAGCCCGGGACTCAACTTGATTACTGCGACTTTACCCATTTGGGCAGAGACCACGGAAAAATTGGTGGTAAATTTAATTTATTCCTGGGTCGAGCCATCCTGGAGCACTTCCCTGGAACTATCACCGCATTCTCACTGGTACCCCTTTTCCCCCACCCCCCAAAGATATACCTGCGCACTAGATGTAGTCGTCTCTGACTCAGTGCGGGTATTGGGACCCGGGGATTTCAGGGGAACTAAGCCCGCCAGCACCAAAGTCAGTCATAGGTGGGTCTCAGAGATCCCTTTTTGGGGAATACACATGGTGGCAGGGGAATTTCTCAAGACAACCAGGGAAACAGAGCCCCCTCTGGAGATTGACTATCCCAGAAGGCTCCTCAATCAAGCTAAAGCAGTTGCAGACAACGGTGAGGAATTAATAGGGTTTTTGACGGAAAGTCTTGGCCCCGCCCCCTTCCCTGTTCAAACTGTTGTCCTTACTGACGAATTAGAGCCTCGTGTCCGGTCATCTTTCTATATGACCAGCATCAGTGATGGCACCCTAAAGCAGATTAAAGAGGACAATCCTGGTAAGGAAAGATATATGTATCAGTATAAATTGCTGGCGGAATCCCTGGCCCATCATTGGCTTAAGGACAACCTGACGGTGCCTCATGCCAAGGAACGCTGGTGCATGGAAGGTCTGGCAGAATACTTCAGCTGGCTGGCGGTAGAAAAGAAATTTGGCAAGTCTAGCCGGGGAAAAATTATGACCCAGGCCAGAGAACGGATACTGGCAAATCCCAGGGTGTCTCTGCGTAAAGGGGCAAGCATTTCCCAGGGCAAGCCCTCTCAATGGGTAATAGATAAAGCAAGCTGGATAATGCGAATGTGTCATTGCCTGGCAGGTGAGAAATTCCTCCATAGCATTCAGGAGAATTTAGCCCTATGCCAAGGAGCTTCCCCCAAAGGGGCAGAATTCTTTCTTAGTTTGGGCAGACTTGCAGGAAAAGATCTCTCCCAGTTTTATAAGTCTTGGTACTTATCCCGCGAGGAATTGCGGATAGGAATCATTGGGGTAGATAAATTCCAAGAAGAAAACGGCCAATGCCAATTGGCGTTTAACCTAGTAAACAACGGCCGTCTAAAATGGCCCCACCACGTTGAGCTTGAGATTGTATTGGCCAACGGCAGCAAGGAACGGCACTCGTTGTTCATCCAGCCCGAGCCTCATATTATAAGCACTGACAGCCCGGTGCGCTCTATGGAAGTTGATCCAGATATGTGCCTTCTTAACTGGGCCAGCAAAAATAAATATTATATATAGGTATCCGGGCTCCAAAGCCCGGTCTTTTTTATTATCCGAGTAATCTTTATAGGCCCAATTCCGGGGCAATGGCCTGCATGGCCATGAGGCCAATGGCAATGAATTCTTCCAGGTCAATGCCCAGTTCTTGATGGCAAAGGGAGATTTGTTCCCGGTTTGCACCCCGGGCAAATTGTTTTTCCGCAAAGCGATTGAGGACAAATTGGGGGTCAATTGCCAATGTCTTTTTAGGGGAAATCAGGGCTGCAGCAACTATTAAACCCGTAAGAGGATCGGCAATGTGCAGGGCGCTGTCCATAATACTGCGACGTGGCAGGCCATGGGCGGGATTATGGACTTTAACGGCATAGATTATATCCTTGTCTACACCTAGGCCTTCAAGAATTTCTGCCCCCACCAGACTGTGCCGTTCTGGCTCCTTGGCGGTATCCTCATAATCTATGTCATGGAGGAGTCCAGCCAGAGCCCATTTCTCTTCATCTCCGCCCAGGCGGAGGGCAAGCTGTCTCATGACAGCTTCGACAGCATACATATGTTTAAGTAAATTTACATTCTGCACCCGTTTTTGTACTTCCTGAAGAGCCTGTTGGCGATTCATAATCCTACCCCCCTTATTGCAAAAGTATACCACGTTTTTCCCCTTTTAGCCAAGAAAGGGTTATATTATAGCGGCCCTAAGGCCGCTATTGTCCTCCTGCAGTACGAGCTGCAATGAGACTGACGCCGGTTTCGGCAAGATCAGGGCAAATGACCTGGCCTACCTCTACAGGTGCTTCAACCCGCAGGCTATTGGCGTGACGAAGACAATCCATGAGTTTGCTCTTTGGCACTGGAAGCTGGGTGCGCACTGGCAAGAGGGGATACTCCCCGCCTATTAGCAACACTGTGGTAGTCAAAGTGCGCATAGGTTTGGAAACTTCTTGCTCGGCCCAGCTTTTTCCCCGGGGGCAAGAATATCCCCTAGCCTCACCCTCAGCGACGCTAATCTGACAACCCATGGGACAGACAATGCAGGTCATAGTCTTGGTCATCTTTCCTCACCTCTGCAATCGATTGTAATATCTCCCCCGGCAGGAATCTTGCCCGGGGACAATTTTATTTCCACCATCTCAGCAGGCAGGGCTACCGGACGCCGCAGCATGAGAAGTTGTTCCCCCTGGGTGCTTATTGTAAATACAGGCTTATTAAGAGGCCTTTTGACCCGGAACAAAAAAGTCACATCCTCCTGAACCGGCAGGGTCAGGCGCTGGGGAACCACATAACTTATATTTTCTCCCGGAGTGACGGCCATTGTCTGGCCACGGTAAGACTTACGCAACCATGCCGCAGCCCCGGCCCCAGCCCGGCGGCTCTCCAGGGTGACAAAATCCACTAGGTCGTGGACATGAACCACATTTCCGCAGGCAAAGATGCCATTGATACTGGTATGAAGGTTCTGGTCCACCAGGGGACCATTGGTTACAGGGTCCATTTCAATTCCCAGTTTCTGGGACAGTTCATTTTCCGGGAGCAGACCTACCGAAAGCAAAAGCAGGTCACAGGGAATGTAGCGTCGGCTGTCCGGCAAGGGCCGAAAGCTTTCATCCACCTGGGCCAAAGTCACCCCTTCTAGGTGCTTTGTGCCGTGAATATCCACTACGGTATGACTAAGAAGAAGGGGAATATTAAAGTCCTCCAAGCACTGGGCGATGTTTCGGGCCAGACCATTGGACCAGGGCATAAGCTCTGCCACGGCCTCCACCTTTGCACCTTCCAGAGTCAGACGCCTGGCCATAATCAGGCCGATATCCCCGGAGCCTAAGATTACCGCCCGCCTTCCCGGCAAAAACCCTTCCATGTTTATCAGGCGCTGGGCTGCGCCTGCAGTATAGATTCCCGCCGGCCGGGTGCCGGGAATGTTGATGGCCCCCCGGGTCCGCTCCCGGCAGCCCATGGCCAGGATGATGGCACCAGCCTCAATCTCCAGGACTCCCTGGGTGTTCACTGCCCTTACCCAGCCGGAATCCACTTCCATCACCATGGTGTCGGTGAGGACGCGAATTCCCGAGGCAGCCAGCTCGTCGATAAAGCGCTGGGCATATTCGCCGCCAGTCAATTCTTCGCCGAAGAGGTGGAGGCCAAAGCCGTTGTGGATGCACTGTTGGAGAATACCTCCTAAGGAGAAATCCCGTTCTATAATAAGAATATCCTTTACCCCAAGGCGATGTGCCTCAAGAGCCGCTCCCATCCCAGCCGGTCCGCCGCCAATAACAACAAGATCTGCTTTCATTGTCCTCCCCCCTTTTCCAGGTAGCTTGCAAGCATTTCTGAGCCAGGGCCGGACTTAGTAACAGCCAAGGGAGAAATGCCAAGTTCCCTGGCGATAATTGCCAAGAGACGTGGCTGGCAAAACCCGCCTTGGCAGCGACCGCTGCCGGACCTGGTCCTAATTTTAAGGCCATCAAGGGTAAGTGCAGGAATGGGCCGATGGAGGGCGTCGACAATCTCCCCTTCGCTTACACCCTCACAGCGGCAGATAATTCTCCCGTACAGGGGATTCTTTTTAATCCACCCTTCCCTTTCTTTCAAAGGCAAGTCCCGGAGGCGAAAAACCGGGGGACGCTCCTGCTGGGCTTTTGGCTGGAGGTCAATGAGTCCCCCCACCAACCCTGCCAACTTTTCTGCAATAGCCGGTGCTGCAGACAGCCCTGGAGATTGAATTCCTCCGGCATCAATCCAGCCCCGGACCTTGGCGGAGCTCCGCAGGACAAAGTCCCCATCAGCGGGAACCGCCCTTAAGCCTGCAAAAGAGGTAATGACCTTGCCCAAGGGCAGCTTAGGAAAGAGCATATTTGCCCCCTGGCGTATAGCGGCCAACCCTTCAGGGGTGGTAGAAATATCGTCTCTATTGCTGACATCGGTTGCTGTAGGGCCTACCAACACATTGCCCTCAACAGTGGGAAGGACGAGAATGCCTTTGCTGACAGGTGAAGGCACCGGAAATACTACATGCCTGACATAACCATCTAAGTCCTTGTCCAGCAAGAGGTACTCTCCCTTCCGGGGCTGGATGTCATAGCGCTCTACTCCGGCTAGGCGGGCCAGTTGGTCGGCGAAAATGCCTGCGGCGTTAATTACTATAGGGGCAACAAAGGAACCGCCTTCAGTC
Organism: Firmicutes bacterium UBA5509; assembly: GCA_002423965.1. Taxonomy (GTDB): domain Bacteria; phylum Bacillota; class Proteinivoracia; order UBA4975; family UBA4975; genus UBA4975. The sequence continues at coordinate 47,188 of DIOR01000007.1, forward strand.
TCGACAGCCTGGACAGCTTCATTATCAACTTGAATGCCAGTAACTTGGGTATTAAATATAAATTGCACCCCATTGACGGCAGCTGTTTCCGCCAGGGCCAAAGTCATCTCCCAGGGAGATACGATGCCGGCACTGGGGGCATAGAGGGCGGCGGAGATAGCGGGGGAAACATTGGGCTCCCGGCTTAGGATTTCATCCCGGCCCAAGATGGCAAGATCCGGAACGCCATTTTCCCGTCCTTGGGCCAGCAGGCGGTCCAGCTCCTCTTCTTCACCCTCCCTGGCGACCACCAGGGAACCGCAGCGGCGGAAGGGGACATCTAATTCATTGCACAGCTGGGGATACATGGCATTGCCCAGGACATTGAGCCCTGCCATGAGGGTTCCCGGTTGAGGATCGTAGCCTCCATGAATTATGCCACTGTTGGCCCTGCTGGTGGCTACCGCCACATCGGGGCCCTTTTCCACCACCAGCACCTTAAGGTGGAAGCGGGACAGATAGTAGGCGGCCGAGCAGCCGATAATCCCCGCCCCAATAATAATTACGTCATGCATAGACACCCCTCCTTAGCAATTAAAAAAGCCGCAACAATTACACTGAGGTAATTGTCACGGCTCTCCATTTCTCAGGCCGATAACCTACCATCACTATACACCTTTCCGGGGGAAATGGCAAGGATATCTGCGAGAGGTGCTGAACGTCTGTGATATTGTC
>DIOR01000016.1 GCA_002423965.1 Firmicutes bacterium UBA5509
ACAAGGAAAACGAGTGGTGACATTATTCAATTCTCTGCGGTTTAACCCGTTGGCTTTTAAGAGGGCAATCTCATACTTACGGCCTAGAACACCATTCATATGAATAATGGCCATTAATAGCAGGATTACAGTTAAGACAATGAGGGCAGCTAGTAAAGCCCCTTTCTTTATGCTGTAAATCATAGAGTTCATTGCATCCACATCCTGATATTCAGAGGCTGTCTTGAAGTTTGGGTTGATGGATGCTAGTTTGTCTCGGGCAATTTTCACACCACTATAATGTTTCGAAAAGACAATATACGCGCTGGGACTCCACTCCTTATTGCTTTGGACAATGTTGGGTGAGTAAGTAGCCTGGACCCCTTCCATTGTTGCTACCATATCGGCATAGGGCGCATATATTACGTTGTTGCCGCTGTTGGAGTACCGGTTAGTATAGCTTTCGTCTAGTATACCTGCAACATCGAATTCAAACTCCGTTAGCTTTGAGAGATCGATATCGATGTTATACTGACCTTCATCTTCTCCAACCTGCATGCTTGTTTCATACAATGCGACAGGTACACATGCAGTAAGGTAAAGCCTGACATCTTGATCCAAGGCCTCAATATTTAACAAATGTGCAAGCTGTGAGGAAATATAATAACCGCCCTCCGATTGGCTGGATTTAGACTTGGCCCGCTTTTCTATGCTTTGCTCGGGGAAATAGGGAATCATGCAGAATTTGTCCATATCATGGTCCCCGTCTGCTTCATAAAAAACATACTCCTGGGGCTGGCCTTTAATACTCACAGTAATTCGAGCATCAGTGACTCTATTATCGTTGACACCGTCATAGCCTGCCGAACGAAACTCGAAGTAAGGGTAGACTCTATCAACATTGCTGACTTGTGAAATGGCCGCGGCATCAGCTGGTTTTATCGATAAGTTTTCTTCAACATCCAGCACTAAATTTAAGGGGGTAGTCATATTGACTACCAGCACTTCCCGGTCAGATATTGTGTTCATAAACTGTTGTTGCCGGGCAATAAATGCATCACCAAAATTATAGACCACTGAACTAAAAGCTATAGCCGTGGCGCACAAAGCTAACATAATCCTTCTTTGCACACGTCCTTTTCTGGCAATCTGCTTGGCATATTCCATATAAAATGCCATTTTGAGTTTGTGCGGAGGCTTAGGAATCTTAGCGTTAGCTTTATGTAAAGATCCGGAGAAGTGCTCACTACCTTTGATCAAGGTTATTTTTTTGTCACGAATTGCATAGATAACATCCGCCTGATTGTATATTTTTTCATTGTGGGTAGCAATGATTATCTTTTTGCCATCTTCATGGGCAATCCTCTTGAAGATCGACATTATTGCCTCAGAGTTGGCCTCATCTAAGGAAGACGTCGGTTCATCGGCGATTATCAGATTGGGCCCCTTTGCCAATATGCTGGCTATGGCAGCTCTCTGCTGTTCGCCTCCAGACAGTTGCCTAGGATAGCTATTCTCGTTAATAGCCCTCAGCCCAACATAGTTCAAGTAGTTTCGAATTTCCCCATCCGTTAAATTACTGCCAGAGATGGTGGCGGCTAAGCGAATATTTTCTTTTAAGCTCAGGGCGTCGATAAGATTGTTGTCTTGAAAGATATAGCCAATCTTTGTCTTGCGAAGCTGACTTAGCTCTTCATCATTATCAAGATCTAGTCTTGACCCGTCGAAAGAATAACTATGCTGACCAGCGGAAATAAGCCCGGCTTTATAGAGGAGGGTCGACTTGCCGCTTCCGCTTTCACCAATAATGGCAGTCAACTTGCCGTCTAATATTGTCAGGTGGGCTTGACATTTCTATTCGCCAGTTATATACTTAGTTACATGAGTAATTAACCGTTTAGGTGAGGAGGTGCTTCTTCTGCATTTTACAGATGACCGACCAATTTTCATCCAGGTTGCTGAACAAATCGAGAATGGCATTCTAGCCGATGCCTTTCCTGAGGGCAGCCAGGTCCCCTCCACGACAGAAATATCTGTTCAGTACAAGATTAATCCCGCCACAGTGCTAAAGGGTATGAACTTATTGGTAGATAGCGACATTCTCTTTAAGAAACGAGGGGTGGGCATGTTCGTATCGTCAGGGGCCCGGTCCAAGATTAGGAAAAAGCGTAAAGGCCAGTTTTATGACAACTACATTATCCCCGCAGTAAGCGAGGCCAAAAAATTAGGGCTTCCGCTAGAGGAAATACTATCACTTATTGAAAGAGGGTTTGACAAGTGAAGGGAATTGAAATCCGGAATCTAAGTAAGTCTTACGGCGAGGTCGTCGCCCTCAAAGATATCAACCTGAAATTTGGCGGTGACAAGATATATGGCCTGTTGGGACGTAATGGTGCTGGGAAGACTACTTTGCTCAATATCATCTCCAACCGCCTATTCCCAGATTCAGGAGAGGTACTGGTTGACGGAGAGACAGCCATTGAAAATGACAGTGCCCAGCGGAAAATATATATGATGGGTGAGAGTAACTTCTATCCCGAGGGAATGACCATCCGCCAGGCTTTCCGCTGGTCACAGAGGTTCTATCCCAGCTTTGATAGAAATCTCGCCCTTTCCTTAGTAGAGAAATTTTCCTTAGGGTTAGATAAAAAAATGAAGTCCCTATCCACTGGCTACAACTCCATATTCAAAGCCATCGTTGCCTTAGCTACAAAGGTCCCCTACACCCTGCTTGATGAACCAGTGTTGGGACTGGACGCCAATCACAGGGATTTACTTTACAAATCCCTGCTGGAAAGCTACCAGGAACATCCTAGGACCATCGTAATATCTACTCATTTAATCGATGAGGTGGCCAATATTATTGAGGACATCGTCATCATCGACCAAGGTGAAATCCTGAGGAACCAGTCCAGCGAGGAAATGCTAAAGCAAGGTTACACGGTATATGGTACCGCCGCGGCTATCGACAACTACATTGCCGATAAAGAAGTCATCGGCTTTGACAACTTAGGAGGTCTGAAGACTGCTTATATCTTGGGCGAAGTGGATAATATTATCCCACCTGAACTAGAAGTAACAAAGCTGAACCTCCAAAAACTATTCGTTGTATTGACTAATAGGAGGGCATTGAAATGACATTAAAAAAAGCTACTGCCTACCGACTTTCGGACAACAGCAAAGCGCTGTTAATCTTCTACTTTGTTATTTTCGCCGTCATGCTTTCCTTCATACTGCGCACCACCCTGTTTACCAGCTCTAACTACGGCACCTTGGGCGGCTTGGATGCCTCATCAATGATCTTCATTTTCGTCGTGAGCTTGATTTTTGCGGAATCCTTTAAAATGCTCCAGCAAAATGGCTGCTCCCGAAAGACCATATTCTTAAGTTTTGTCTACAGCACCATTATCTTGGCAGTAGTCATGGCAGTGGTGGATAGCTTAACTGCAATGCTTATGGACATCATTACCTCCAATTATGAAAGTGGCTTCTTCCAAATCTACCAAGCACGTTACCAGTCAATGAGATCGGCACAACACTTCTTTGAAGGCCTGCTTTGGTACGTTACTGCCTATGTGATGATGGGCGCGATTGGCTTCTTCATTACCAACCTGTATTATCGGATGGGCAAATTGCTAAAGGTCCTAGTTTCAGTGGGGGTCCCAGTATTTTTTGTCATCATCCTCCCGATATTGAGCAACCTTACTGGTGGAGCCATTTATGAGGGGATTAAGAATTTCTTTGACTTTGCCTGGGGTTTTAGCCATGGCTTTAATCCGTATTTCTCCATGGTAAGCGCGTCGATTTTCTCGGTAATCCTTGGGGGATTAGCCTTCCTACTTATCCGCCGAGCTGTGCCAAAACAATAAAGTAAGCAATTTTAAAAGAAAGGTTTTGTCACCCTAAGGGAAAATTTCCGAAAGCCCTCTTCGCCTGTATCCCGGGGCTTAAAGGGCAAGTCAACCTCTGGGATAAGCGGTATGCTACTAAAAAATGATCCGCTCTATCCTTGGGCCCTCTGGCAGCACTGGAATTTCCTCAAGGAGCTTGTTTCCCAATGGGGACAAAGCGATTAGCCTTTGATTGGAGCTGCCTACGAAAGTAGCTTCCGGACAGCGCTTCTCCAGGATACCACAATAAGGGAATATGTAATCAAAAACCGCTCAGCTTGAGCGGTTTTCGTCTCCCATCAACTGCTTTTCCCTAAAGGTGTGGCCGGGCACAGTTCCTTCAGGTAGCCTGCAATAGAGTTTATAGTATAAAAACACATTCTTTGAGA
>DIOR01000005.1:0-1330 GCA_002423965.1 Firmicutes bacterium UBA5509
CAGACAATATCACACACTACTTTGCAATCATTTTCGTCTACTAACTTGTGTGCTACATCTGATATAATTTTTCCGGTCCGCATCATGATCCGTAAGCTTAGGCAATCCATGTCTGCATGCCATATTGTCACCTTGTGACATCGTAATTTTGTTTATAGAGATAGAAACCACTAACCACCACCGATGCCTTTTGAATCGGTTCTCTTGCAAGTTTTATAAATTGGCCCTGCCTTAGTCTTATGGATATGCCCTTGGCTAAGTCTTTAACTAGCTTAAGCCGCTGGTCAGGAGTAATGTGTATAATAATACTCTGCCACGGTCGTGGCAATCATTGCCACGACATTATTTTTCGGAGTTGATTACTCTTTTTTCAAGAGTCGTGGCAATATATTCCAAGCGACCTAATGGCACCATAGTTGATACTTGCCCACGGCTACATCCTAGAATCTAGGCAATTTATTCCAAATAAACTCAGCAATATCAACAAATGTCGTAGGCACTAAGGTCCCGGTAACACTATTGTTCTGGTGAGCCAGGGCTTTCTTATTATTGTCACTAAGCTCTTCGCTGACAATGTAAGCCGGCAACTCCTCAATTGAAACTTTTCTGCGGTTGTTTTGTTACTATGCTTGTACCGCCCAAAGGCTTAAGAGTTAGCTTTGAGTTCATCTAAAAGCTCTACTACATATCCGCCAATCGAATGATTTAAATAAATAACTTTAACTCGTTTTACTTCCTTTGTAGCAGGTCTGGTGTTTTAGCTAAACCATATAGTCCCTATGCTGACGGTATTGCCTGTCCACGGATTGCCATATATAATACCGTATCTAAAGAAAGGAAAGGACGCCCCGTTAGCGTGCTACACCACAAGTAGCACCAAGGCGTCCCAACTCAAAACCATGGTCATTATATCAAGTTACGAGCTGGTTGAAAACCCTAATATGGGTGTTTTTTGTTAGGAGCGGAGAGCAGAACCCCTGCCCCTGCTGTGGTGGTAGCTTGAAAGTCGTTGGCAGCAGGGAACGCAAGTACATAAACGGTATTGGTGAGAAAGTAGTGTTGGTAATCCACAGGCTTCAATGTTCTCACTGCTCTAAAGTTCACCATGAGCTTCCAGACATCCTCACCCCTTACAAGCGGTATGGGAGTGAAAGCATTGAAGCAGTGGCCAGCGGCGAGAGTGAACTAACCGTTGCCGCAGATGAGTCTACAATTACCCGCTGGAAGCATTGGTTTCAGGAGATTTGCAATTACCTAGCCAGTGCTCTGGTGTCCATTGCAATCCGTTATTGTCTTCAGTCTGCGGGAGGCGAATCCAACCTCCCTCAGT
>DIOR01000005.1:1410-11805 GCA_002423965.1 Firmicutes bacterium UBA5509
TCCATTGCAATCCGTTATTGTCTTCAGTCTGCGGGAGGCGAATCCAACCTCCCTCAGTCTCCGCTCCAAAGGATCTGGCAGTTAGTAGGGAACGGTCCTCAATGGCTAGCCAGAACTGTCCGTCCTGTGGTAAACGCAAATTATTGGGTACATACCATTACTGTGTGCATCATGCTAACATCTATAATGGGGCAGCCCGCTTCAGCGCTAAAGCAAGACAATCCTAAAGAAATGATATTTAAAACCCTGGGGCAAGATGTTTTGGCTTATAAACCAGAGTTAATAATCGCCAAAATGCACGATATGGAAGGTCTATCTCTCTATAAAGAAGCATTAGACAAATTGGGTATTGCAGAAAAATCTACTCAGAAGATTAGGTATTCACAAGAGTTATTAAATGAATTTGAACAAGAACTTCAGACTCAATATGTATTTGTAAACTGGAACCAATCAAAAAAGCTTTTAGAAATAAAACATAAGCTGACAATTGATGCGGTCTACTATATTGATTCCAAGATTTACGATGATGACACAACGCTAATGTTGGTAGATGCCCTGAAGCACTTTTTTATTGCTGATAGGATTTTATGCCAGCAAGGCATAGACGATTTAAGAAATATTACAAGTTCGGAAAGTGTTAAAAAGATTCCAGGAAAAGCTACAGGACAACTCAATGCAGCTGAAATAAATTTCGAGAATGCTGAAAAATCACTACATAAAGGCTCATTAGTTTCAGCGGCAGTATTATATAGGAATGCATATGAGAAGGCCTTAGAAGGCTTAAACTGTATGGGATTATCATATGACGTTAACCTATTGGAATCGGGCATTGACAGCGATCAGGATTTGATTCCGGATGGGATTGAGTTGCTTCTGGGGACAAACCCCTTTAACCCAGATACTGATAACGATGGCCTAGATGATTTTGCTGAAATCAACCTATACCCTTACTGTTCTCCAATAAATCCTGATACCGATGGCGATGGTACCCTAGATCCAGACGAGGATAGTGATAACGATGGTCTCTCTAATATACTGGAAGTGTCTCTTGATACAGACCCAGCAAACGCAGATACCGATGGAGACGGTTTAAGTGATGCCTTCGAAATACTAGAGTTTATGACAGATCCGTTAAAGTTTGATACCGACGAAGACGGGCTTTCAGATGGGGACGAATATGTTCTAGGAACACATCCTTTACTGGTTGACACAAATGGCAATGGAATAACAGATGACAAGGAAATATACTCCCACAGTATCGTCGAGGAGTATACCGTGGAAACTGGTGATAAGTTAAATATTGTTGAAAATGTCGTTGTATCCTTTTCCGCTGTCGGCAACGCTGCAGCAGAAACTCAAATAATCAACACATTGGGTCGAAATATGGTCACTTCAAATGCAGTGGGCAGGGTTGGTTATCCCGTCGATATAGTATCAACAAGTGAGTTTTCTACCGCTGTTATTTCCTTTTCCTATGCAGGCAATCTACCCAAGCACATTAATGAGGATGAGCTTGGAATTCTTTGGTTCAATGAAAAAGAAAATTCCCTTGAACTATTGAATTCGACTTTAGACAAAGAAAATAAAACAGTAAGTGTAGAGACAAGCCACTTCAGTGAGTACTTACTCATAGACAAGCAGACTTGGTTCGATGCGTGGAGACAAGAATTGAACTATGAGAGAGTTAAAAACTATGATATTGCTTTTGCAATAGATAGTTCCGGAAGCATGGCTTGGAATGATCCAAATGGTTTGCGAAAAACTGCTGCCAAGCAGTTCGTAGACGCCTTTTTACCCGATGACCAAGGCGCGGTTATTGACCTGGATAGCAGTGCTTATTTAAGAATTCATTTAACAAAAAACCGAGAATCTATCAAATCAGCGATAGACAGCATCAATTCTTCAGGTGGAACAAATATCAATTCAGCGGTAAACCTGTGTATTGATGAGTTAACTTCATCCTACGCGTTACCCGATAATGAAAAAATAATCATTCTATTGACCGATGGCGATGGAACATATTACTCCTCAACTACTCAAAGAGCAAAAAACAACGATATCACGATTTATACCGTTGGCTTAGGCTCAGCAGTAAACTCTACCCTATTATCCAATATTGCGTCTCAAACTGGTGGAGAGTATTATCACATCTTAAATAGCTCAGATTTGATAGATGCTTTTGATTCAATCCGTGATGAGACTATAGGAGATACAACTGACAGTGACCTGGACGGCCTCTATGATACCAGTGAACAATTAGGTATGAGAAATCAGTACGGAGAAATTATTAAAACCAATCCAAACAACATGGATTCTGATGATGATGAGCTTGAAGACGGTGTTGAGATGGGGGATTTTGTCCAAGTTAATGTTCCTCCTGAAATAGCTTCCCGGTACAACATTCAAACCTACTCATACTACAAAATGATTAGTTATCCAAACAAGGCAGATAGCGACGGGGATGGTATTAATGATTTCGATGATGACGACCCTCTCTATAATGATTTTCCGTTTATTAGTAACGTAAAAAGTCGTGTTACTAAGATTCTTTCATCAACAATGGGCGGTAAAGCGGTTCTCTATATAGCAGATAGCCTTGGATACAATATCGAGGAAAAGACTGGAGAGTTTCTTACCCATTTAGTAGAAAAGCTTCGTGTTTACGCTATTGATGAACAAGACCTTCAATTGATAGTTTTAGGTATTAGCTGCAGTATTGACGATAATATTCTCGGTGGGCTTATTCAGTATGTAGCTTATTGGATCAATGGTTTCCAGCAACCGGACTATGATTTCTGGTTTATGAAGGCTAAAGCTGCAACTGATGCAACTTTCACTGCTTGGTTTGCTGTTAGTGCATACGGTTCTGCAGCTGCTGCTCTCCAGGCACTTACTAATGCAGGTCTCTTTAGTGGATTCGCTATTGCATTAACCCCTACAGGTTATGGAGTAGTTGTTAGTGGAACAATTGCCATCGAGGAGGCTGTACGGGGGGCCGTGCTGCTTGGAATTTCTGCAGTGTCTACTGCCATGTTTGTTCGTTCTGGGAAAATCATGTCTGCAAGTGTTAACAAACTATCTAAGACAGTTCAAAGGGCGCCTTCCTCAAGGAAACTAGGTCGAAACCTTGAAAACGCTAATTTAGGAGAAAGATCAGTACGGCCCACTCATAAGCATGCTTCTCATCACATCGTTGCAGGGTATTCCCGTAAAGCTGCAGACACAAGAAAGATACTAAAGAAATTTGGAGTAGGGATAAACGATGCGATTAACGGAGTATTCTTGCCAACTACAAAGGGAGTTAGCCCTGCCTGCTATCATCCGAAGCTCCATACAAAAGTGTATTATACCACTGTCCATAGTATGCTAGAGAAAGCTAGCTCCAAAAGTGAAGTCATCTCAATATTGGATGACATTGCTGAGATGCTTCTAAATGGCTCTTTCCCACACTAATTCTATGTTGTATTAACCTGAATAAATGTTATATTCTAGACATGTAATAGAGGCACAAGGAGGCATCAATAATGCGGATTTGGAAACTTCACGCTGACGTGAATCATTTTGATACCATAGCTACTGTAGATGAAGACGATTGGGATTTAGATTTCTGTAAAGGGGAACCTATGCACACTACATGGGTCCCTCTGCACTTTGAATACTTGGACAACAGCATAAGAGGCGATTCTCCAGGGTTTTGCACCAAATGTCCTGTACTCTCTGACAGAGCCCTTACTGTTCTTTCCCCACTTATTCGCACCTTTTCTGAGATATTACCTATCTTTGTTGAGAAGGAGAAGTTCTATCTGCTGAATGTTACAACCGTTCTAGATTGCATAGATTACGACAACTCTCGCTTCAAAACATTTCCTGACTCCAAAAAGATAATGAGGTTTATATCCTATTCTTTTCTGCCAGATCTCATTAGGGGAATTCATATCTTCAAAATCAGTGATGAACCTAAATGTAATCCATTTGTTTCCGATGAATTCCGCGATGCGGTAATTGCTAATAAGCTAAAGGGATTCCACTTCGAAGAAGTATGGACTGATGAAACTTAAGGAGGAGTATTAATGATTGATTTATACGAGTATACGCCTGCAGTGAAAGAATTCATCCGTGTAGAAGTAGAGAGATTTACTAAGACTCATCCAGAAGTAGAGGTAGCCTCCGCGGCTCTTTACTCCTCTCCCCTTAACTGCTGGTTATTCTTGAATTTCGATTCAGTAGAAAATGCGCAAAGCTTCCTCAAGGAATGGTCTGAAAAAGGAGAACCATGGGTTGGCGAAGATGAAAGTGGCAGTTTTAATAACTCCTGCCCTGATTATGACTTCTTCGAGTTTGGTCGGATGGATTTCGATGAATGGTGTGATGAAATCGAAGAGGCCTCTATCCTCACCATTAGGAGTACCGAGGAATACCAGATTGATCTTGAAGAAGATGGTGACGAGGCGGCGAACATTATTTTTTTCAAATGGCTCCTGAGCATTGTTAGGGAACTTGAGGCAGAAGGGGTTTTCAATGGCTTACAGAAGGCCAGCACTTTTAGATTAGGTGTCCAAATCCTAGACAGTGAGTGCGAAGCCTTTTGGATCTCAGAGTAGCGCACAGGGGGGTTGCGTTGAAAGCAACCCCCCTGATTCTATTCTAGGGTTAATAACCAAAGTGTGAGGGGTTTTGCAGCTTATTCCAGACGAATGTCACTTCTTTCCCAGCCTCCGCATTCTAGGCGAGGTGATCTTCTGAAATGGCTTGTTTGCCTCCGGGCAAATATGCAGGACGCTGTCGATATCTGCATCCAATTCCTTGGCCTTCTCTATCTCGTTGGCGAGAAGCTGTTGTAGAATGGTTGTCCATCAATCAAAGTTATTTGCTCTGCATCTAATTGTAGCCCAATACCTTTAACAGTATATATGACTAACTACTGAACCAGCAATAAGATAACTCTCATGATCAAGTGGTGTGTATAATAGGGCTCCCGAATACGAACATGATCCGTTCCACGTTCCCACTTGGCCAGGCAAAGTGTCAGGTAAATCTATCCTACAAAAGTGAAACCTTATTATATCCAAAGCCTTTTCTGCTTTTAGCGAAAGCCTTTCGATTTGTTTGAGGTCATAATCATAATCAGCGTTTAAAAACTCATTCCAATCAATTTCAGAAGTGAATGCCAGAATAACGTTTCCCTTAAACGTGAGCTTGTTAATTCCTGTTGTGCTGGACTTGAGTTCTCTTAAATCCCATCCAGACTCAAGTGTATATTTGGTAATATACGCAACTCCTCTATATTCACCTCCCCAGCCGGATAAAACGTAAACTCTCCAAGAGAAAATCTTTCCTCAATAACTAACCTCGATACTGGCATAGCAATCAAACACCTACCTGTTTCGAGGTCTTCCTGAAAATCATTAATTAAACTATATAGCAAGATACCACCGCCTCAAATGCCATTGTATAGTCTCTAAACTCCCACATAACTTCCGAATGTCGAAAGGAGCCATAGCTTTTAAAATGTCCCCCGTTTACTTCGGGTCACACATCCTCGACAAAATAAAAGTCCGGTAGTTGCCGCCCAGTTTTTCCATGTCCCAACGTACTCATTTTACCAGACCACGGAAAAACCTTCCTGATTCTCAGTATATCAAAGCAACTGATACATCAGCGGGATTATCTTGAATATTCCAGGAAGTAATTTGGTTTATACGCCACGTCCTCCCGGCTATTTATGTATGGGGTTACGAGTTAACTAGAATAGCCGTTTGAGGTAACTTTCCCTACCTGACTTGTGCCAAAGGGGCGTCCAAGATTACGGTGCCTAGTCCCGAGCTCAGAACCGCACGGAAATCCCTAAGGTGAATCCTGATCGGGCAGGTTTTTTGGAGGTGAACGATTTAACTTGTGGGGCTAACCCCTAAATGCTATTGCATCAAGTTGGAAGTGGAGCCCATCTTCTCCACCAACATGAGAAAACTCTGTTTGTATTGATTTTCGTGCAGGATACTTTCCATTAAATCTTTCTTTGATGACCTTTTCCAGCAAAGGTATATTCCAGATATCTCGAAACATACAATCGATCTTAACGACTGATTCTAAAGTCAAACCGATGGATTTCAATCGCCGCTCTAAATGGTCAAATGCACCATTAATCTGATCCTCAACAGGTTGACCAACATTTCCCACGCAATAATTCAAGAAAGCAAAATCGCCGGCCTCAACAATGCCGGAATGCACCCAATCCTCGTTAATGTCGCTTCGAACAATTTTTCTCATGTAGTCTTCCTCCCATTATCAATACGATTGGCTCCTGAAGCACGCTGGATCTTCACCACTGCCCGGTCATAGGTAACCAGCCCGTTAATCTCGGTTTCCACGTCGGTTAGCTGGGTGTAGACGGCGGCACAGACTCCCTTCTAATTAGGGGATTGAGCTGATTCTCCAGGAGGGCGATGTAGGCTTCCTGCAGGTCCTCCTGGGACCTAAACTTCTTATAGCCGAACTCCTTATCTTCCCGCCAGACATGGCCGGGAGTTTATAGGCTGTAGCCGCCATATTCGGATATACTATGGGGCGGTCATCGATTCGCCTTGGCAACTTCAGCTTGCGGAAATAGGTGTGCAGGCTGTATACATCTCCTCCGCCTTGTTCATACCAACCACTGGCATGGTCCACCCAGCGGCTGGGGTCATTTTGCTTTACCCATTCCGCTATTTCTGTTGCATCAAATTGTCCCCAGCCCTCATTGAAGGGTACCCACATGGCAATACAGGGGAAGTTGTATAGGGCATCGATCATTTCCTTCAGTTCCTTGAGGAAATTTTCTCGGTTGGCGGCATCTTGTCTACCGCTGGCATGATAGTTATTATCCCGCTGCCGGGCAAGTTGGGGCTTGATACTGTGCTGCCAGAGTTTGAAAGGGCTGCCCCCGTTAATCATGTCCTGCCACACTAGCCCAATTGGTCGCAGTGGTAGTACCAGTGGGCGGGCTCCACCTTTATATGCTTGCGGGTCATGTTGAAGCCCAGGGACCAGGTGAGCTCCAGGTCATACCTCAGGGCGACATTCCAGGCAATCTGTCCCGCCAGGCCCAAGAGAATAATGATCACCCAGTTCCGCCCGCCAATCATGGATACCGTTTCCTTATGCATTTCATCCCCACCTGTCATTGTCTTCTAAAGATTAATTCTTGACAGGTGGGGATTTTCCTTTTTAGACCAGTTCCTAAATCTGTTCCCAGTCTACTACTCTCTTTCCCAGGTATATGTCCGGTTTTCCCAAGCCATTTGCGTCAGGCATGACACCGATTATCTTGAATCCCAGTTTCAAGTAGAATTCATAGGGGTGACCCTTCGATCCGCGCTTAAGCATTCGTTAACCTCTTCCAGTGCGGACTGTAAATCCGGCCATGAAGTCGGCCAGTCTTCCTGGAATCCTTCTAGTAAGAGCTTGGCCGCTTGCAGAATATACTCATTATCGTTTTTCTGCATTGTTTTTATTTTAATGACTGTGCCCTCCAAAAAATCTATGCTCTCTGAGTAATGTAATGATAACATTAGAGAACTGTTAGCTCAATATGAGGATGAAGGCCGGAACACACCATAAATGAATAAGTAGTCGGGCATATGTACTGGTTCCCGCCGGAGAAAACGGATGGGATTAATTATCGTCCCCTCTATTCCCCCTGCAAGTCTTTAAAAATCCCAGACAATCATATATAATGGAATTTGGGCTATTATAAGCTTTCGATTAATGGAATACTGTCTAACGAGGAGGAAAAAAAAATGATTTTAGGTGTTCCCAAGGAAATAATGGAAGGTGAAAACCGCGTAGCCGCAACCCCGGACACAGTTAAGAAGTACATAGCTGACGGGTTTACTGTCCTAGTGGAACGGGGCGCTGGTGAAGGAGCTTATTTCCTTGACAATCAGTACGAAGAAGCAGGAGCCACTATGATTGAGGATCCAAGCGAACTCTTTAAAAAAGCTGATGTCATCCTCAAGGTCAAAGAACCTCTGTTTAACAAAGCCAAGAATATCCACGAAGTGGACATGATGCATTCTGGCCAGTATTTAATTACTTTTATCCATCCTGCTGCGCCTGTAAACCATACCATGGTCAAGGACTTGGCCGCCAAGGGCGTTATCAGCCTCACCCTAGACGGTATTCCCCGGATTTCCAAAGCTCAGAAAATGGATGCTCTCTCTTCCATGAGCACCTGCGCAGGATACAGAAGCGTATTAATGGCCGCAGAATCCCTTTCAAAGTTCGTCCCGGAAATTTTCTCGGCAGTGGGAAGAATGAAACCTTCAAAAGCTTTAGTTATCGGCACCGGCGTCGCCGGCCTTCAGGCAGTTGCCACTGCCAAGCGCTTGGGCGCAATTGTTCACGCCAGTGACATTCGCCCCGATGCCTGCGAACAGGCAATGAGCTTGGGTGCAAAGATTATTCAATCTGGAGTTCCAGCGGATGTTGCCATTGGCCAGGGAGGCTATGCCAACAAACTTCCCGACAACTGGTTGCTGTCAGAAAGGGATAACCTAAGAGAAACGATTGTCGACATGGACATCGTCATCCTCAGTGCCCTTATCCCCGGCAAGCTTGCTCCAATTCTCGTCACCGAAGATATGGTTAAAGAGATGCGTCCTGGTTCCGTCATCATTGACATCTCCATTGACCAAGGCGGAAACTGTGAGCTCACCGAACCTGGCGAAGTTGTTCAAAAGCATTCAATTACCATTTCCGGTATTAAGAATATTCCCGGGCATATTGCCACCAGTTCTACTTGGATGTTTTCCAACAACGTTTACAACCTGGTAAACCACCTAGTCAAGGATGGCAAGATGGTTATCGATACCAGTGAAGTAATTACTGCCTCTATCCTAGTCACCGATGGCAAGCAAATTGTTCATGAAGGTGCCAAGGAGGCAATGGGATTATAGTCTAGGCATTACCCAAAAGGCTTTTACTTCCACCAGGGGGGATTCCCCCTGGTGGAAATAATGTTAGGCTAAATTAGATCATAAAGTGCAATGGAGGTAACTATGTCACCTTTAATCTTGGTGGGTATCTTTATCGTCGCAACTCTTCTTGGATACAGCATCATTAAAAATGTGCCAAGTCTGCTCCACACCCCCCTTATGTCCGGCATGAATGCCCTTAGTGGCATTACCGTCCTTGGGGCATTGACTACAGTGGCAGTCTTGGTGAAGGAATCCAGCCCTGTTATGGCAAGCATTGTGGGGGGGCTGGCAGTTGTCCTAGCTATGATTAATGTAGCTGCTGGCTTTGGCGTCACCCACAGAATGCTGCGCATGTTCGATAAGGGGGATAGAAAATAATGAATTCTATCGTCTACTATGTTATCAGCGCAGTTCTCTCTGCCGTTATTTTATATGGGATTTTCCGGATGAGTCAGGTTAAGACTGCGGTAAGGGGGAACCAACTCAGCGGGTTGGCCACTGCCATAGCCATCGTCATTACTTTAATTTATTTTGATATTATCAGCGCCCCCATCGCCCTGGCCATCGTCTTGGTTTCCCTGGCTATCGGGGGGCTCATCGGCCTGTATTTGACGAAGGCAGTCAAGATGATTCAAATGCCTCAGATGGTAGGAATGCTTAACGGCGTTGGAGGAGCGGCATCGGCTCTTGTGGGTGGTGCCACAATATTCTTTTCCGTCAGTACCTTTTCACTAGCTACCGCCGTCCTTGCCCTCTGTGTAGGTACTTTTACCTTTACCGGCAGTTTCATCGCCGCAGCAAAATTAGCAGGTGTCATTAGCGGTCGCCCAGTTATCTGGCGGGGCCACCAAACTATTTCCTTAATCGCCAGCATCCTAATGCTGCTATCCCTGGTCCTAGCCTTTGTTCCCGGTGTTCCGGCCTGGTTGGTAGTGGTTCTAGCCACTGTATTCAGTGCTTTCTGGGGCATTGCCATCTCAATTAGAGTTGGCGGCGCAGATATGCCCATCACGATTTCTCTCCTCAACTCCTTTAGCGGTGTTGCCGGTTCTATTGCCGGTATGGCCATTGGTGACATCTTGCTGGTGGCAGTAGGTGGAATCGTTGGAGCTAGCGGCTTATTGCTGACTCAAATAATGTGTCGCGCTATGAATTCCAGCCTTATGGATATCTTACTGGGAAAAACCAGTGTTCCCACCACTAAGAAAGGCAAGGGAGAACAGGCCGCTCAGGCCACCCCCGCTGCTAAAAAGCCTGTTTCTTTCAACCCCACTGAAGTCCTGAACAAGGCGAAAAAGGTCATCATCGTCCCCGGTTATGGCATGGCCATAGCCCAGGCCCAGCACTTGGTCAAAGAACTGGCAAGTACCCTGGAAGCCAAGGGGGCAGAAGTAAAATATGCCATCCATCCAGTAGCCGGACGCATGCCGGGGCATATGAA
>DIOR01000005.1:12047-12463 GCA_002423965.1 Firmicutes bacterium UBA5509
GCCAGAGATACTGAGGACACTCCTATTTCCGGGATGCCCATCCTCAATGTAGATCAGGCTCCCCATATTCTCATCTTCAACTATGACTTGAAACCCGGCTATGCCGGTGTTGAAAACCCCGTCTACTCCAGAACCGAAGGGGTCAGCCTCCTTCTCGGCAACGCTGCCGATACCCTCCAGGAGCTCCTCAAGGGTCTAAAAGGCCAGGCAGCACAACCTACCCTGGATTCAGCCGAATCTGGGGCCGCCGGGGTTCTAAACAAGGCGAAAAAGGTCATCATCGTCCCCGGTTATGGCATGGCCATCGCCCAGGCCCAGCACCTGGTAAAAGAACTGGCAGATGCCCTGGAAGCCAAGGGGGCAGAAGTAAAATACGCCATCCATCCCGTGGCGGGACGCATGCCGGGGCATATGAA
>DIOR01000005.1:12738-13184 GCA_002423965.1 Firmicutes bacterium UBA5509
TCCGGGATGCCCATCCTCAATGTGGATCAGGCTCCCCATATTCTCATCTTCAACTACGACCTGAAGCCCGGCTATGCCGGTGTTGAAAACCCCATCTACTCCAGAGCCGAAGGGGTCAGCCTCCTTCTCGGCAACGCCGCCGATACCTTACGGCAGCTCCTCAATGCCCTTAAAGGCCAGGCAGCACAACCTACCCAGGATTCTGCTGAATCTGGGGCCGCCGGGGTTCTAAACCAGGCGAAAAAGGTCATCATCGTCCCCGGTTATGGCATGGCCATCGCCCAAGCCCAGCACCTGGTAAAAGAACTGGCAGATGCCCTGGAAGCCAAGGGGGCAGAAGTAAAATATGCCATCCACCCCGTGGCTGGAAGGATGCCGGGGCATATGAATGTCCTCCTTAGTGAAGCTGATGTCTCCTATGAGCAGCTCTTTGAAATGGAAGAAAT
>DIOR01000005.1:13406-84792 GCA_002423965.1 Firmicutes bacterium UBA5509
TCCGGGATGCCCATCCTCAATGTCGATCAAGCTCCCCATATTCTCATCTTCAACTATGACCTGAAACCTGGCTATGCCGGTGTTGAAAACCCCATCTACTCC
The DNA here is from genome assembly GCA_002423965.1 of Firmicutes bacterium UBA5509. GTDB lineage: Bacteria > Bacillota > Proteinivoracia > UBA4975 > UBA4975 > UBA4975. Next base: position 13,509 of record DIOR01000005.1, read on the forward strand.
AGAACCGAAGGGGTCAGCCTCCTTCTCGGCAACGCCGCCGATACCTTGCGGCAGCTCCTGGACCAACTGAAATAAGAATAAGCCGCGTAAGCGGCTTTCTTTATTTTAGGGCCCAGGGCAACAGTCTGGGAAATAACCAAGGAACCGCTGCCGCCTCCAAAAGGGCCAGTAGGAACATCACCAAAAAGGCCAAGACCTGCAAACTCAAAAAACCCAGGATTGGGGTAGGATTGTGTTCCCTGCCGCCAAAGACCTTTTTAATGATAATCCAGCTGAAGGTCATGGCGGTGGTACCAGAAAAAAGGGAGACAAGTATATTGATAATTGAAAAGGGCAATAGTGTCACCAAGATAAAGACGATACCCTTCCAGGCCAGACGTTTCACTAAGTAGCCTACGGTAAAGCCCAGCAAAGCTCCCCGGAAGGCAACCATTACTACCACCAGGGGCAGGCCAATGACTGCCAGTCCGCAAATAACAGTATATAAGATAAAGATACCATTGGTGTTTAGGGAGTTGGTGGCGATTTTTGCTGAGGAGACCTGTCCCCCTTCATCTGTAATCTGTAGGAAGTAGTCCAGGCCATTTTCCAGGTCCTCCTGAGCGTAATAATCCATGTAGCCAACATAGACCGAACCAAAGACAACTCCAAAGGCAAGGGCAGACAGCAGGATAATTGCTGAAACGCGAAACACTTTTTTGTATTCTCGGGGAAAGAAGAATAACTGCCGCAGTCCCACTTTTTGCCCCCCCTTCTGTTTAGGCTACTTAATAACTATGCTCTTGGAGGGGGTTTTAGACCTGTCCCAATGGTTACTGCCATACGGGCTGCGGCACCCAGGGCCATAAAGAATTCAGGATTCTGCTGGTAGCCTCTGCCCATGGAGGAAAATAATTGGGGATGCTCCTCAGCTATCTCGGCAAGGAAGGCTCCATCCAGCCAGCGGCACCTGCAGCGCTTTGGCAACAACTTGGCTTGGTCCCAAATTACCCTGCTCTTTGCCCGGGACAAGATTGGCAAGGGCAGCTGGCAGGGACCGATGTAAGCCCGGGTCAGCACTGTCAGACTATGATGGCTAAGGCCATAGTGGCGCCGTCTTTGGTCGACAAAACCAATCCTTGGCACCAAGATTCCCTGCCCTCCCAGAGCCAGGGCCCCTTGGAGCACTGTGCCCATCTCCATGCCGGAAAACCCATATACCGTGCCGGTGCCGGCAATCCCCGGACCCATTGCAGCAATTACATAGTCTGCCTTTGCCACCCTGGCTGCTGCCTGGAGTCCAGTAAAGATATTGATGGTCTCGATATCGCCGCCAAAGGCATGACCGGAAGTAATTACATGAGACAGAACTCCCTGTTCTTTAAGGGTGACTGTGCTCCGACTAAAGGCCCCGGGCAATGCTCCCCCATCGGTGGCTACATAGGCTATGCTGGCTTTAGGGTCCAAATGTTGTATTGCCAGCGCCAGGGGAGCCACCATACTGTGGAGCTCGGCGGCAAGGACCGGCCTTCCCTCCAGCCCCCGGTCATCCTGAAATAGATGATGCCAGGGGCTGTCCTGTTCTTCCGCAGAGTTGACCCGTAATTGTAATGGGGTATAGCGGAGCTTCATTAAATGCCCCCAGCCCTTGTCTAATTTGGCCTTGGCCGGAATGACAAAATGGCAGCCGCCGCTGCCTAAGGATAAGTCCACAGCAGTTGTGTTTACCACTACTTGCTGACCCACTTCCACCCGCTCCCCCAGCTCCAGGTAGTTTATTGCCATTGCAATCTTGTCACCCTCTCTTACGGAGAGGACTTGGATTTTAGCGGTCTCTTCCCCAATTGCCTCCACTATGACAGATTTTAAATTAAGGACGGCCATGGCACCAATCCCCTAATATTGCCTTCAGCCAGGTCGCCATCTTTACCATGGCGGAAATTGAGACCCGTTCATCACTGCTGTGATTGCCTTGGACCCCGACACCAAGGTTGACCACTGCTAACCCTAAGTTGTTGAGGATATTGGCATCGCTGCCAGCGAAGCGAGAATGGACATCTACTTCAATCTCCAGAGGGACGGAAGTCCGTTCCAGAAGCTTAATTAAACCATGGTCGACATCCACCAAGTAGCTGGGGTAACTCTCCCAGCAGTGGAAATCATAACTGCCGCCACTACCTTCCAAGGTAGACTGCAGCATGCTCTCCAACTCTTTGGCTATCTCCCGGCGCTTGGCATCTTCAAAACTACGTATTTCTCCCAGGAGCCGCACCCGGGGACAGATGGTGTTGGTAGCCATCCCTCCCTGGATGACTCCTATGTTAAAGGAGGAACCCTCACTTATGGAATGGGGTGGTAACTGGTGAATAAAGCCCGCCGCCAGACGAATGGCATCGATACCATCCTGGGGATTGGCGGCAGCGTGTGCCCCCTGACCACGGATGAGGATTTCCAGATCTGCTTCTCCCGGAGCCTGATTTATTACTGCTCCAACAGGCTCAGCTGCATCCAAGACTAGGCCCCATTTGGCCCTTAAATCTTCGGATCTAAGTGCCTTACTACCCACCATCCCCCTTTCTTCTTGGACGGAGAAGAGCAATTCTTGGGGGGCTTGGCAATCTAAGGTATCCAGAGTGGCCAGGATAATGGCAATTCCCGCCTTGTCATCGGCCCCTAGGATGGTGGAACCATCGCTTTTTATATAATCCCCTTCATACTTCGTGGCCAGTCCTTCTGTGCTCTCCACAGTGTCTAAATGGGCGCAAAGGAGCAAGGGCTCTCCCTCTCCCTTAGAGGCGATAATATTGCCCAGGGAATCTTCCCTAAGGGAGAAACCCCTGTCCCGCAAGATAGGGGCTAGTTTAGTTGCCAGTGCCCCTTCTTCTCCTGATGGACTGTTGATTGCTGTTAGCATCTTAAAATATTCAGTTATTATTTCCTGCATTCTATCACCCATCATACTCTGTCCAATATCTGTGAAAATATCGGAGGCCTGAAAGTGACTATTTGTTGTCTGCGGAAAGGGGCAGGTTATAATACACCAAGTCCGGCCGGGTGACCCAGCCCTGGGAATGCCAAAAGTTTTGGCCTGCCTCATTGCCAGCAAAGACAAACAAACCGCATCTGGTTATGCCTTCGGCCTTCAGGGCTTCACAGGCCTTAGCCATTAGCTCTTTGCCAATTCCCTGGCCTCGGAGACCTTCTTTAACAGCGGTATGGTATATGTACCCCCGGCGCCCGTCATGTCCCGAAATAATGGCCCCCACTATCTCTCCGGTTTCCTCCGCCACGAAACAAGTGCTGGGATTACGCCGGAGAAAGCGCTCAATCCCCTCCTTGGAATCGTCAATGCTGCGCAGTCCCATTCCCTTGGTGCCAGACCACAGGGCATACAGCCTGTCATAGTCTAAAATCGACAACTTTCTGATGTTCAAGATTATCACCTCTAGAGATATTATAGCGAAAAAAGGTGCACATAAAAACAGGTCGAGTAAGTCTCGACCTGTTTGTTCGCACTAATCTACCTTGAGAACTCTGCTCCCCGCTGGATGGCATCTTCGTTAACACCTAAGAGGTCATGGCGGTGTGGAGGCAGTACTTGACGGAGGGCCTTTTTAATAGACTCGGTGCCGACGACCTCAGTCTTGGCTAGTAAAGTTCCCATGACGACCATGTTCGCTACCCTGCTATTGCCCAGTTCAGTAGCCAGTTGGTTGGCAGGGACGCCGATAACAGTGATATCATCCCTGCCCTCTTCCCGTTCGATAAGGGAAGAGTTGTAAATCAGCATTCCGCCGGGTTTGAGCATAGGCTCAAACTTAGTCATAGAGGGTAGATTCATGGCCACCACCACATCGGGTTCGGTAATGATGGGAGAACCGATTTCATCCGCGGTGACAACAACGGCGCAATTTGCGGTGCCTCCCCTCATTTCGGGACCGTAGGAGGGAATCCAAGACACGTTCTTCTCTTCGATCATGCCGGCGTAAGCCACCATCATGCCCATGGACATAACGCCCTGACCCCCGAAACCTGCAAAAATCATTTCAGCCATTGTTATTTCACCTCCTCAGGAGAACGGAATTCCCCTAGTGGGTAGTAGGGAATCATATTTTCCTCAAGCCATTTCAAGGCTTCAATGGGAGGCTTGCCCCAGTTTGTGGGACAGGTAGAGAGCACTTCGACGATTGAAAAGCCTTTGCCGCTGAGCTGGGTTTCAAAGGCCTTCTTGATAGCCTTCTTGGCCTTAAGAATGTGGGGCACGTCGTGAACCGAAACTCTGGCCACCGAGACAGCCCCCTGTAGGGTGGAAAGGAGCTCCGACATCCGAATGGGATAGCCGCAGTGTTCAGCCTGACGACCATAGGGAGAAGTAGTAGTCTTTTGGCCCACCAAAGAGGTAGGAGCCATTTGTCCACCGGTCATGCCATAGATGGTGTTGTTAACAAAAATAGTGGTAATCTTTTCTCCCCTGGCGGCGGCGTGGACTATTTCAGCCATACCAATGGAGGCCAAGTCTCCGTCCCCTTGGTACGTAAAGACAACTTTGTCGGGATGAACCCTTTTGATGCCTGTGGCTACTGCAGGAGCACGACCGTGGGCGGCCTGCTGCATGTCACAGTTGAAATACTCATATGCAAGGACTGAGCAGCCTACAGAGGCTACTCCAATTGCCTGTTCCCGCACTTCTAGCTCGTCTATTGCCTCGGCTACCAGCCGATGAATAATACCATGAGTACATCCGGGACAGTAATGGGTGTGTTTATCTGTCAAGGCTGAGGGGCGGTCAAATATGAGTTTCATTTAGCCTCACCTCCCATTATTTCCGTGGCGACTTTGATAATCTCTGCAGGAGCGGGAATAATGCCGCCAGTTCTGCCGCAGAAGTGAACAGGGTGCTTGCCGTTCACTGCCAGACGGACATCTTCCACCATCTGCCCTGCACTCATTTCCACAGTTAGGAATGCTTTTACCGTACTTGGAAGCTCAGCAAATGCCTTTTCCGGGAAGGGGAAAATGGTAATGGGTCTAATTAAACCAACTTTTACTCCCTGGTCACGCAGCTTGTTGACAACGCTCTTTACAATGCGAGCGGTGGTGCCATAGGCAACCATGACCAGCTCGGCATCATCAGTCTTGTATGATTCCCAGCGCTGCTCATGCTCTTTCATGTGCTTGTATTTTTTTTGGAGCTTATGGTTGTGCTGTTCCAGATTTTCCGCTACAAGGGATAAAGAGTTGATGATATTGGGCTCACGGCCTGCACAGCCAGTGGTTGCCCAATCCTTGGGGGGAAGATCCCGCTTTTGGGGGGTCTTGAATTCTACAGGTTCCATCATTTGGCCCAAGGTGCCATCACCCAGGATCATTACAGGATTGCGATAGTAATCTGCAATATCAAAGGACTCCATTATTAGGTCCACCATTTCCTGGACACTGGCCGGGGCAAAGACAAACAAATTATAGTCTCCGTGGCCGCCGCCCTTGGTGGCTTGAAAATAATCGGACTGAGCAGGCTGAATGCCGCCGAGACCGGGGCCTCCGCGAATGATGTTGATGATGAGGCAGGGGAGCTCAGAACCGGCAATATAAGAAATGCCTTCTTGTTTGAGGCTGATTCCAGGGCTGGATGAGGAAGTCATCACTCGAGCACCTGCGCCGGCAGCGCCGTAGACCATATTGATGGCTGCGACTTCACTTTCAGCCTGCAAAAACACGCCGTCTACCTCAGGCAAGCGCCTGGACATGTATTCGGGGACTTCGTTTTGGGGAGTAATGGGGTAACCGAAAAAATAGCGGCACCCTGCCTGGATGGCAGCTTCGCCAATGGCCTCATTCCCCTTCATAAGTTGCTTGGCCATTTTAAAACCTCCTTCTCATATTACTTGTATACCTTGATGACAGTGTCTGGGCACATCCGGGCGCACATGGCACAACCGATGCATTTGTCCATTGCCTGGACGGTGGCAACTTTGTAGCCCTTCTTGTTGATCTTCTCATCCATTAAGATGATCTTTGTCGGGCAGACACTGACACAAAGTTCGCAACCCTTGCAACGCTCACGATCAAACTCAACTTTGGGCACGAGACAACCTCCTTCGCTATGTGATATCTGCCGGGAACAAGCTTAGTTCCATTGAAAACAGCTTATCCTGGAATTCAGGAAGCTTTTGAATATGCTGGGGCCGACAACAGTGGTATGGAACCCCCACTCCCATTTGTCCTGCGGCCTCTTTAATGATGGCCGCCCCTTGGCGAACATGGTCGGGGGTGGTTTCCCGTCCCAAGTTGCTGTTGTTTACTAGGGCGGTAATCTTTAATCCCGACTGGGACTCGATGCGGCTGGCGGTAGCCCTAATCCCCTCAGGGTCGGCGGTAAAGGGGCGAAAACAGTTGACCACCATCCAGATCTCAGCCTTGTGCTGCTTAAGGCTGGCCTTATATCTGCCTAACACTCGAGCACCGTCATCGCCACCGACATCAATAATAACTGTTTCGGAACCGGCAAGGACTGTATCGGTCCTGGCAGAAAGGGCAGGTAAATCTGCGTCTCTAAACTCACGATTATACACTACTTCCACTCCTAGGGGCTCGAGAATCTCGGTGGCGTCCCGGGAACGAAAGTAGGGATTGACAATGTCCAAATCTACCAGAACAAGGGGCCCTTTGGCAGCCATTTGTTTGGCTAGATTCAAGGAAAACTCCGTCTTGCCGCTGCCGTATGCGCCGACAATGACAAGTTTCCGCCCAAAAAGCTTATAACTTGGGATCATATATATTCCCTGGCCTCTTCTTTGCCTGTCAGCACCCGCAAGCCCCCCAAGGCTAAAGCCAGCATCTCAAACTCCCCGGGGTAGACTTTGACGGGAGCAATAAAGGAAACTCGCTCCTCGATCCAGGGCACCAGGTAGGTGCTGTCGTGGGCCAAGCCTCCGGAAATGACAATTGCATCGACATCTCCCTTGAGGACAACTGCAGCAGCACCGATTTCCTTTGCAATCTGGTAAGCCATAGCCTTGTATACCATTTCTGCCTCTTGATCCCCTGCGTTGATACGGGCCTGAATGGTACGGCCATCATTGGTTCCAAGATACGCTACCAGGCCGCCCTGACCCACCAGTTTCTTTTGGATTTCTCCTTGGCTAAACTTGCCGCTGTAGCAAATTCCCACCAGGTCTCCTACCGGCACTCCACCGGCTCGTTCGGGAGAAAAGGGGCCATCCCCATGGAGAGCATTGTTGACATCAATTGCCCGGCCACGCATATGGGCGGCTACCGAAATACCCCCACCCAGGTGGACCCCGATGAAATTGGCTTCCTGGTATTCCTTGCCTAGTTCTTCCGCAGCTTTGCGGACAACAGCCTTTTGATTGAGGGGATGCCAAATTGCCCGCCGCTCAATTTCCGGCAATCCCGAAATACGGGCTTCCTGAGAGAGCTCATCTACTACCACCGGGTCGACAATGTAAGCTGGGATGTTGAACTGATTGGCAATTTCCCGGGAGATAAGACCACCTAGGCTGGAGGCATGCTGTCCCTGCACTCCATCGGTAAGGTCCTTCAGCATTTGGTCGTTGACAATATAGGTGCCTCCTACAATGGGTTTTAGCAGTCCTCCCCGGCCAACTACCCCCGACAGCTTGTTTAGGTTGATACCTTGGCTGTGGAGACTTTCAAGAATAATATTCTTGCGGAACTGGTATTGGTCGGTGATTAAAGTAAAATCCTTTAGCTCTTCGGCGGAATGGCGGAGAGTCTGTTCCAAGAGGGGTTTTTCATCTTCAAAAACGGCAATTTTCGTCGATGTTGATCCGGGATTTATTATCAGCAGACGATGGGACATGCTCTACCTCCTTAAATGGGATAGTTGTGTGCTCTACAAAAACACACAACTACCCCCATGGCATAATTAGCGGCGAATGTAGTTGCCGCGGACGCGTCCAAGAGCCTCAATGCGCTCTTCCGCCATACGGTCGGCAGCCTTGTAGCTGGGAATGCCATCCCGCTTAGAAATTGCGTAGACTTTGGCGATGTTGTCATAAATGGTAGCCACCGTGGCCATGGCCCGCTCTTCGTTATAACCTTGGAGTTCGTCGGCAACGTTCATCAAGCCACCGGCGTTGATTACATAGTCCGGTGCATAAAGGATGCCCTTTTCATAGAGCATATCTCCATGGCGGTCATCAGCCAAAACATTGTTGGCCGAGCCAGCCACGGCCTTGCACTTCAGGCGATTAATGGTGTTGTCATTGACCACGGCACCCAGGGCACAAGGAGCAAAGAAATCACATTCCACATCATAGATGGCGTCCTTATCCACGACTTTGGCGCCAAATTCCTTGACAACCTTATCGATTGCATCTTGATTAATGTCGCTGACTACCAGCTTTGCGCCTGCTTCATGGAGATATTGACAGAGGTAGTAACCAACACTGCCAACACCCTGGACTGCTACGACTTTACCCTTGATGTCGTCACTGCCCCACAACTCATTGGCGGTGGCCAGTAGGCCTCTGAACACGCCATAAGCTGTCTTGGGAGAGGGGTCGCCGCTGCTGCCGCTGGCGGCAGAAACGCCGGTAACATGGTCAGTCTCTAGATTGATGTAGTCCATATCTTGGACGGTGGTGCCTACGTCTTCAGCAGTGATATAGCGGCCGTTGAGACTTTGGACAAAGCGTCCAAAGGCCCGCCACATTTCTTCACTCTTGTCCTTCTTGGGATCGCCAATGATTACTGCTTTGCCGCCGCCCAAGTTGAGGCCGGATGCGGCTGCCTTATAAGTCATACCCCGAGCCAGACGCAGGACGTCTAGGATGGCGTCCTCTTCGGACTCATAGTTCCACATTCTGGTTCCGCCTAGGGCAGGCCCCAGGGTGGTGTCATGGATGGCAATGATTGCCTTAAGACCGGTGGTCTTATCATGACAGAAGACTAATTGTTCATAACCGTACTTGCCCAGGTAATCGAAAATCTTCATATAAAACTTACCTCCATTTTTTATGATTTCAGCCCGGCGGCATATACCGCACTAAAGGCTATTGAATCAAGTTTGGCTTCATGGGAATCGGATCTAGAAGTGAGAACAACGGGAGCTTTAGCTCCGGCAATAACCCCAGCCACACGAACTTCTCGGCCGAAGTAGACGATAGACTTATAGAGGACGTTTCCGGCTTCGATATCCGGCACCATGAGAATATCAGCATTTCCGGCAACTAGGCTTTTAATGCCTTTAACTTGGGCCGAATGGTGAGAAATCGCGTTGTCCAAAGCCAAGGGACCGTCCACTATTGCGCCTTTTATCTGGCCACGGTCTGCCATTTTTGCCAGCAAAGCGGCCTCCAAAGCGGCGGGCATGTCTGGGTTGACCAGTTCCACTGCCGCCAAGGCTGCAACCTTGGGCTCCTTAAAGCCCAATGCGCGAACAACATCCACGGCGTTCTGGACAATCTGGGCCTTTTGCCCTAAGTCTGGGGCAATGTTCATTGCTCCGTCGGTCATAAAGAGCAGGCGGCCAATGCCTTGAATGTCCAGGGCTGTTACATGACTGAGAAGGCTGCCGGTGCGCAAACCCTTTTCCTTATTCAGCACCGCCCGCAAAATATCTGCCGTGCCGATTTTGCCCTTCATGACCAAGTCACCTTGACCATCGGCTACTATCCCTACGGCTTTGCCTGCCGCCAAAATAGGATTTAGCTCGGGTATGACAGTACAATTATCTAGGGACATTCCCACCTCAGCGGCGATGGCAGAGATTTTGTGTGGATCCCCCACGAGAATTGCCGAGACCACACCCCATTCCACTGCATCCCGCACTGCTTCGAGGACGTCCTGGTCCTCCGCCGCCGCCACCACTAGGCGCTGACGGTTGGGCAACCCTTTGGCGGCCTCCACGATATCTTGCATATTCTTAAACATGAATTCACCTCGCCTATACATATTCCCGGCTAGCCTCTTGGCCCTTAATTACTCGCAAACATCCTTGGGCAAGGGCCAGAAGTTCATCTTCTCCAGGGTAGACCAGGACCGGGGCGATAAAGCGCACATACTCTTTAATCCAATCGGTCAGCAGTGATGAGTGGGCGAGACCGCCGGTGATGGCAATAGCCCTCACCTGTCCAGACAACACCGTAGCCATTGAGCCGATTTCTTTAGCGATTTGGAAGGCCATAGCCATGTAAATCAGCTGAGCCTGGGAGTCCCCAGCGGCGATGCGAGCTTCAATCTCCTGGCCATCATTTGTGCCTAAATAAGCAGTAAGGCCACTGTTGCGGAGAATTTTTTTTCGCAACTCCTCTTCGGTGTACTTGCCGGAGAAACACAGATTGACCAAGTCGCCGACAGGCAATCCACCACTGCGTTCAGGAGAAAAGGGTCCCATCTCATTGGCGTTATTGACATCCAGCATTCTGCCCCCCTGTAGGGGAGAGACCGAGATGCCGCCACCCAAGTGGACAAGAATAAGATTGATATCCTTGAGGTCTTGCCCTAAATCCTGAGCTGCCCGCCGGGCAATAGCTCGGATATTTAATGCATGGGACGAGCTCCTTCGCTGAATTTCTGGCAAGCCGGAAATCCTGGCCTCGGGGATCATTTCATCAACGGAGACAGGATCGACAATAAAAGCTGGAATACCACGCTTGCTTGCCAGCTTCCAGGCAATTAGGCCACCTAGGTTGGAAGCATGCTGCCCCTGAACCCCTTTGCGCAAATCTTGACCCATCAGGACGTTGACTTGATATGTTCCACCGGGGATTGACTTAAGCATGCCCCCCCGGGCAACGATAGCACTGAGTTCGTCGCCGGCAAACACTGAGTCCAGCCATTCTTCTGCCAGCTGTGCCCGGTAATCCAGTTGGTCCACTATTACCGGTGCTAGATCCTTGGGATTGTGGCGCAGTGTTTCTGCAGCGCACCGAGTCTCGTCATCAAAGAGAGCCAACTTGGTAGAAGTGGAACCAGGATTGACCACCAGTATCCAATGGGTCATTTCTGCACCCTAAGGGCTACTTACCGGTAAAGTTGCGCTTAATTTTACCGATAGTTTCTATTCTTTCAGCGACGATGTGATTAGCTGCTGCATATGGAGTAATCTTTTGCTCCTTGGCAATGGCGAAGATGTTGAGAATGCGATCATAAATCATCGCAGTCTTGCGGAAGGCACGCTCCTTATTGTATCCTTCCAGCTCATCGCAAACCTGAATTAAACCGCCGGCGTTGGCAACAAAATCAGGAGCAGCCACGATTCCACGTTTTTGAAGCATTTCTGCGTGACGAGGTTCGGCCAGTTGGTTGTTGGCCGCACCAGCAATGCCCTTGCACTTCAATTTTGCAATAGTGTCATCATTAAACACTGCCCCCATGGCGCAAGGAGAAAAGATATCGCATTCTGTTTCAATAATCTTGTCAGGAGCAATAGTCTTAATGCCGAAGTCCTTGACGGCTTTGTCGACATTTTCTTGGCTGATGTCGCAGGCAATGACATTGGCCCCTTCTTCAGAGAGATGGCCAGCCAGACAGTATCCGACTTTGCCAAGACCTTGAAGGGCAATTGTCCGTCCCTTTAGGGAGTCATCGCCGAAGACTTCCTTGGCCACTGCCTTGACGGCTTGCCATACTCCAAAGGCGGTGATGATGCCAGAGTTGCCTCCGCCACCGTACTCTTCGGGCAGAGCGCCGACATACTTAGTTTCTTTGAGAGCGATGATGAAATCGTCGTAGGTAGTGCCAACATCTGTGCCGGTCATGTACCGACCCTTAAGAACTTCAACATAGCGGGCAAATGCCCTAAATAGACCTTCGCTCTTGTCAGTCTTTGGGTCTCCCCAGATAACTGACTTGCCGCCGCCATAGTCTAAATCCGCAGCAGCGCATTTGTCGGTCATGCCCTTTGACAGGCGCAAAGCATCCGTCAAAACCTGGTCTTCGTTGTCATAGTTCCACATGCGGCAACCTCCCTGGGCGGGGCCCAGTGTGGTGTCGTGGAGTGCAATGACATTCTTTAGCCCTGTGGTGCGATCGTAGTTGAAGAACACCTGTTCATGGCCTTCCTTGGCCATGGCTTCAAAGATTTTCATTCCTCAATCCTCCATCTAACTAGTATTGGCAACCAGACCACATACGTAAATGCAATTATCATGCCATAGGTAATGGCAGTCCCCAGGCTCATTCTGCAGGTAGTGTGCAAATTCTTTCACAAAAATCGCAGTACTTTGCATGCAGCTTTTTGCATTACAAAAGGCCGTATTTCTCCACCTTGTAATACAATGAGCGCAGTGAAATTCCCAGTGTCTTGGCTGCCCGAGTTTTATTGCCCTGGTGAGAGCCGATAACCATGGCAATATAGTCCTTTTCTGATTCTGCCAGGACATCCCCCAGAGATCGGTTGGAGGAAGGGGCAATTGTGGCAAGGGAAGCAGGAATGGTATGTGGACTGACTGTAAACGGTTGTAAATGCTCCCTAGAGATACAGGTTTCATTAGAACGCATATTGATGATGGCACGGCCCAGATTATTTTCCAGCTCCCGAACATTGCCGGGCCAGGAATATTTCTGGAGAATCTTGAGGACATCGGGAGCGATATCCTCTACAACACGACCATATTCTTGATTAACCTTATGCAACAAGTGGCGGGCCAGGAAGGGGATTTCCTCCCGGCGCTCCCTGAGGGGCGGTATGTACAGGGGAATGACGCGAATGCGGTAGTAGAGGTCCTCTCTGAACCTACCGGTGGCCACCGCCTCTTCTAAATCTATGTTGGTGGCGGCAATTATCCTGACATCGACAGCTACTTGCTTGGTATCTCCTACACGGACAATTTCTTTCTCCTGCAAAACCCGCAGCAGCTTGGCTTGAACATTGGGGCTTATTTCCCCGATTTCGTCCAAAAAAATGGTGCCACCGGCGGCTTGTTCAAAGAGTCCCTTTTTACCTCCCCGGCGGGCTCCGGTAAAGGCTCCGTCACTATAGCCAAAGAGTTCGCTTTCCAACAGGCTGCCGGTAAGGGCAGCACAGTTGACCCGTATAAATTGATTATGCTTGCGCAGGCTGGAATTATGAATAGCATGGGCAAACAATTCTTTGCCGGTGCCGCTCTCCCCTAGCAGTAAGATAGTGGCAGGGGTTGTAGCGGCTTTGCGGGCCTGTTCTACCACCTCCAGCATCTTTGGGCTAATGGCGATGATATCCTTAAAGTCGTACTTTGCTTCCAAAGTCCGGATAATCTGCTTGGCCTTGTCCAGTTCTTCGTTAAGGCGTTTAATTTCGCTGATGTCATGGATGACGGCAACGCTGCCCTTGAGTTCATCATTAACTAAAATCGGGGCACCATCCACAAGGACATCCTTTTTGGCGCTGCCCACCTTTAGCTGTATTCCCTTGACAGGGCGACGACCGGACAGCACTTGCAGGTGCACGCTTTCGCCCTGAGCGATGTCAGCAGTAGCAGGTTTGCCCAAGACATCGGACTCGGCATAACCGGTAATGCGCTTATATGCTGGATTGACCAAAATGCCTCGCCCTTGGCTGTCTACTACAGATATGGCATCCTGAGTGGCGTTGATAATAGCCTCCAGCATGCCTTGGATTTCCCGGAGGTTGGTTATCTCTTCGGCCAGTTTCCTAATCTCTGAGATATTGCGAAAGACGGCAACTGCTCCGATGATTGCCCCATTGGTATCCCGAACGGGAAGCCGGGAGGTGAGGATAGTATTGTCCGCCAGTTCTTGGCGCTGATTAAGTTCAGCCTCTCCCGTCTCTAGCACCCGGAGCATACGGGTATTGGGGATGATATGGCCTACTGGTTGTCCCATGGCCTTGTCCCGATCTACACCGATAAGGTCCGCTGCTGCAGGATTGAGAAGGACTATTTTCCCCTGCCGATCAATTGCCGCGAGACCGTCATGAATTGCATCTAAGATTACTTGTAAATGGTAGTTCGGGGCAATAGCCTTCATAGTGGTCCCCCCCTGCATTATATTGCATACTTTAAGTATTCGCCATGGGACCTTATTTCCCTGCCTGCGGGCGTCCGATTTGATCCAACCAGGTTAAGATTTTGCTTTTTCCAATGATAGAGCTAAAGGATAAAAACTCCCCCACAGCGTTGCCCACCAAAAAGAAAAAAAGAGCCACGACAATCCACGGCAAGGGCAGAAAAGAAACTATTGCCAGTCCGGCAAGGGCTCCCAACAGATTGGAGCCGGCGTCCCCTAGCATATACTCCGCCCGCAAATCCCCGGGCAGCAGCCCCAGGGCCCCGCCCCATCCTACAGCGGCAATGACACTACCTGCAATCGCCAATCCACCAGTCAACAAGAGAAACGCCTTCAAAGCGCGGCCGGGGCGTAGATCCAGCTGGTTGAAAAAGTTTACACCCAAGACCAGCAAGACAATGTCCAGCAGGGACCGCCAGGTAAGGGGCAAGGAGATTAGCAATGCCCCCAGACTAACCAGGAGTACCTTCGTTATGCCAGTAGTAAGGCGGCCATTAATAAGTGCACGGAAATGACCCAAAAACCCTCTACTCTCATGGTCGCCGAAAGCATCGTCTACCAATCCCGCCAAGCACACCAAGGTAAGCCAGAACTCCCAGGTACCCGGTGCCCCATAGTCCAGGCCAATGAGGATAGGTAGCCCAAGGCCGCTTAACACTGCCCCCAGCAATATCATACCCATGCCTGTGGGCACATCTTTGCCGGCGTAGTTTTCCACACTGGCCTTGAAGAGCATCTCTCTTCCTGGCGCTGCCAACAACATTGCCACAGCCCAAGCTGTGGCAAAACCTATGACCGCCGCCATTGGTATCCCCCCCGTAAGAGGGCCCGGAAGACATGAATAAACTGACGCCCTCGATGCTTAAAACCTGCCAACTTCCAGCCATGGCCCCGATGGACGAAATTAGTGGGGTATTCCTTGATTCGGTAGCCTCGACTAAGGGCATTGAGGGTAAGCTCTGTCTCCAGGCCAAAACCCCCTTTTTTCGGAAGACATTGTTCAAGAAGTTCCCGGGTAGCAGCCCTTTGTCCTGAAAGTGGGGCAGCCAGCTTAAGCCCGTAGAGGAGATATATCCCCCAACGGGCAAGATTGCGGACCAGGCCGATCCCCCCCCCTTTGGAGGAAGAAAATTTAGCAATGGCCAAATCGCAATTATCAAAAGCTACTGCCGAAACCAGGCCGGCGATTTCTCTTGCACAACTGCCCATATCTCCATCAACCATGGCCACCACTTCACCAGTAGAATTTCTTAGGCCTGTATCCAAGGCCTCGGCTTTCCCCAGATTGAGGTCATGACTTAGGACTTTTACACATTGAAAGGCGGCTAAAGCCCCCGTAGAGTCATTACTGCAGTCATCAACTACTATTAGTTCCGCCATAGGCAGGGCTTGGCGCAGGCTGTCAATGGTTTCAATAATCTTTGTCTCTTCATTATAAGCTGGAATTATCACTGACACCTTCATTGGCCTATACCCCCCGGCAGCATACTATCTAAGCCATAATGGCCCCCCAGGCCCCCGAAGATTGCCCCCAGGCAATAGATGCCAAGAGGAGTATCAAGATGTGACACCGAGGCAAAGAGGGGATGCTCGACCAAATCCGCCAGCCCCTCCCAGCTGCTGAGGCCTAAGGCCACTACCGGAATTTCAGCATTTAGCAGCCCAATTGCCAAGGATTTTATCTCCCCCCAGCCCCCATTTTGGCCGGGAGCTAAGAGCACGTAATCCGGCTGGCTATACTGCCCCTCCCATTCTAGTCCCGGTGGCAACTCCTTGTCCCCCTGGACTAGGACCCTGACGAGACAGTCCGCTGTTTCCACATCTAGGGTATCCAGGTGTAACCGGGTCCCAATGACATTCTCATTGAAATAACTGCCCAGGTAGGCGGGATCGAAATCCTGGGCATAGATTAACAGGGCGTTTTGCTGGATGGGATTAGCCTCCAGATATAACTGAGACATATCTCCCAGCCAAGATTGGAGCAAGGACATGGACTTTTCCTGCTCATCCTTTTCTGTCAACAGGCGTGACTGTTCTTTGGCAAGGTTATCCAAGCTGGTTCTCATCCCTTCAATTGTGTTGCGCTGCTGCAGAATAATGCCCTCTTCTGTAAAAGTGCTGCCGATAAAGATGCCTACAGCCAAAGCTAAAAAGATGCCAATAACCGTTACAAGGTGAAATTTAAAATTCGCCATTATCCCATCACTCCTGCTAGTTTGTACATCAAAAGATAAAACAAGTGCCGGAACCCGGGAGAGGCATACAGCAAGGCTACAATAGGCATAGATGCAGCCGCAAAGAGCACTGCCGCCCAGCCTAGGGTAAGCCTCCCCTGATATAACTTGCTTAGGCCCCGGGCATCTACCAGTTTGTCGCCAATCTTCAGACGGGTCAAAAAGGTGCTGCCCATTCCCTGCCGCCCCTTTTCCAAAAAATCTATCATGTTGGAATGGGTTCCAACAGCTACAATTAAATCCGCCCCCTTGCCAGCAGCTAACAGCAGCGCTACATCTTCACTGGTACCCGGGGCAGGGAAGATAGTATGACTGACCCCTAGCTTTTCCACTCGCTCTCTCCCCGGCACTCGCCCGTCGGCATAGGCGTGAACCACTCGTTCGCATTGGCCCAACAGGGCTCGGTCACTTACACTGTCCATATCCCCGAGAATGATATCCGGCTTTAAGTCGTATTCTAAGAGGGCGTCTGCGCCCCCGTCGACGCCAATAAGGACTGGACGCGCCTCCTTGATGTAACTGACAATTGCCCCTAGATCCTTTTTGTAATCGCGGCCACGAACCACCACAACCACCGGTCTGCCCCAGATAGATGTCTCCAGGGGGGGCAGATCTCGGAGGCCAAGGATCAGCTGTTTTTCTTTCCTGGCATATTCCAAAGTGTTGTCAATGAACTTTTCCAATTCCCTGTCCAAATTGTCCAGGGTTCTAGCCAACTGTAGGTCAGCTGCTTCCACCGTCAGGGGGTTGTCTAAAGGGAAGCTGTCTTTGCCTGCAAAGAGCACATTGTGTTCTTCATTAATAGTTACCTGGGTGCCATCTGGCAGGCCCCACAGTTCCTGGGGGACGCTGTCATAGAGTTTAAGATTTCGAGCCAGCAAATGCTCCGGTCCCAGGTTTGGGTAGCGGCCACTGATAAATTTCTTATCATTGAGAACTAAGGTAATTCCCGTCCGGGCTAAGCTTTCCGCCGCCACCAAGTCTAAATCCTCGTGACTAATAAGGGCAATGTCCCCTCGCCGTAAATGATTGACAAGTTCCTTAGTTCTGCGACCTTTCCTCAATCTTCCCTTGAGCATGATTATCACCTTCGGTAGTAGTATTGCTCAAGAGGTGGGAAAATTATCCTAAAAAAAAGAAGCAGGCCCTTGCCTGCTTCAATTATCCATAGCATGTTTATTGCGTAGTTTCAGTCTCAGCTTGTCTGCTAATAAAGCAATGAACTCAGAATTGGTGGGTTTGCCCCTGTCGTTGCGGACTGTATAGCGAAATATGCGGTTGATGACCTCTAATTCACTCCGCTCCCAAGAGGTTTCGATGGCGTGACGGATCGCCCTTTCCACCCGATTTGGGGTAGTGTCAAACTTAATTGCGATTTCCGGGTAAAGAGCCTTGGTAATGCTGTTGAGAATAGTAATATCCTTAATCACCAAGGCAATAGCGTAACGCAAGTACTGGTAACCGCGAATATGGGCAGGGACTCCCAGTTCATGCAATAGGTTTGTGATTTCTAGTTCTACGTCCATTTTTGGGATTGGGGGCATAGTAGTATAATTTAATCCTGCCTCTGCCGCCAGTTCTGGCATGGCGTCCATCTGCAGTGAGCGGATTCTCCTAATTAACACTTCTATATTAAACGGTTTGAGCACAAAGTAATCTGCACCCAGCCTCAGCGCTTGCTGGGTAATGCTTTCCTGACCAAAAGCAGTCAGGACTATTACTCTGGGCCGGGTCTCCAACTCCGAATTGTCATTGAGTTTCTCCAACACGCCTAATCCGTCCAAGTGAGGCATTATAATGTCAAGAATAAGGACATCAGGCTGATTCTCGATTACCTTGTCTACGGCATCAATGCCATTATTGGCAGTAGCCACCAGGTTAATATCCTCCTGGGAAGACATGTAATCCGACAACAAGTTGCAAAACTCCCGGTTATCATCGGCGACCATTACCGAAATCACAAATTTTTTCATCCTCTCATTTATATGTATTCTGCCCAAATTCTACTTCTACATAATAACACAAATTTCCTGCTTGATATTTAATTTTTCGGTAAAAATAACATAAAAATAGCCTCCAAAAATTTTGGAGGCGCATATGATTCAATTTCTGTCAACAAGCCTGATTCTAAAACCATCCACTCGGCAAAACATCCGTAGCCCCGTTGCGGCTCGTTGATAAAGACATGGGTTACTGCGCCGACAATTTTTCCGTCTTGGATTATGGGGCTACCGCTCATCCCCTGGACGATACCCCCTGTCGCCGACAGTAACTTGGGATCGGTAATTTTAATTACCATTCCCTTGCTAGCGGGTTTGTTTTGCAAAAATAACTTTTCAATCTTAATGTCATAAAGCTCTACTTTATCTCCCTCAATGACGGTCAGTATTTGAGCTTTACCCGCCTTAACTTCATGCTTAAGGCCAAGGGGCATTGGCTCCAATTCCGTTTGGGGCTTACGGGATAGCTTCCCGAAGATCCCCAGTTCTGTATTCTTCTTAATTGCTCCCATTGGCTGGCTGTCCTCGACAAATGTCCCCTGCTTCTCCCCTGGCTTTCCCTGTTTCCCTGGGCGGATTGATACAATACTGGCTTCGACTATCCACCCAGAACTCAAATCCGCCGCCATTCCCCCGTTTTCATCAGTGATCATATGCCCCAGTGCCCCGAAATAGCCAGTCTCTTCATGATAGAAGGTCATGGTTCCCACCCCTGCCGCTGTATCTCTCAACAATAGGCCCAAGCGGGGCCGCTTTGCCTCTACGTCATAGACTGGTGTAATAGGCAAATAAATTTTTTTACTTTGACGAATAACCTGACATTCCAACTCAGTACCCGGCTGGCTAAGCTCTTCCAAGACTATGGCTGCATGCCCTAGGTTTTTCAACTCGATACCGTTGACAGCGATTAGGATATCCCCCACTTGAAAACCCGAATCCTTGGCGGGCTCTCTCTTTCCTGCCGACGTCATAATGCTATCCAGGCCAGCTATTATTACCCCCGTATCCGCTAGCTTTACCCCAATTGAATGTCCTGAAGGCACCAGGTCCAAATGAGGAATGACATTGACCTGCATCTGCTTAAGGGGAAGCAACCCCAACAAGCTAAAGGTAAAGCTATAGTTTCCCGACTTGGCATTGAGTATATACCCTTTGCCGACATCATCTACTGCCTGGAGAATACCTCCATTATCGCTGATTTTTATGGGCCAGGGTAGATCAAAGCTAATAGACTGTTCATCTCCCTCAAAGCGAGTGACTTCTCTTGGGAGGAGTAGCAATGCCTGAATCCCCTGGGCCACTAGCAATATCAATAGCAGTGATAGTACCAAGCCCCTGGCGAAACTTTTTTTCAAATTGTTTCCACTCCCTTATCCACCAACTCCTCATTTCTTTTGACACTAGTTTTAAGTTGGCTAAAAACCAAGATGCATATGCTGTCAATTAAGGCCACCATAATCAAATTAAGCTTCCTCTGCCAGCGGGGCTGTCACAAAACCATAGATATCAGAAGACAAAAAAAATACCTCTTTTTTTTTGGAAAGAGGTGTTGTCAGTGCCATAGTTTTTTTGGATGTAAATTTTATTTTACTGTTTTTAGTTTGCTGGCAAGGCTCAGCATCTCCCGGGCATGCTCTCGGGTAGCGGCAGTAACTTCCGCACCTCCCAGCATCCGGGCCAGTTCCTCCACCCTGCCCTCCACGTCCAGGCGGGAAACCTTGGTGAGGGTTCGCTCCCCGGCTTGGGCTTTGTAGATGTTGAGGTGGGTGTCAGCCATGGATGTAACCTGAGGCAAGTGGCTGACGCAAATTACTTGACGCTGAACAGCCACTGTGGCCAGCTTTTCTGCCACAGCCTGAGCAGCCCTGCCGCCAATGCCGGCGTCAATCTCATCAAAGATCATGGTCTGGACCGGGCGCAGATTGGCTAGGACACTGAGGATAGCCAGCATGATCCGAGACATCTCTCCCCCAGAAGCTGTTTTTGCCAAAGGCTTTAATGGCTCCCCGGGGTTGGGAGAAATGAGAAAGCGGACGTTATCGATCCCAGTAGCACCAGCAGCTAAGGTTTTGTCCCCAACTGGCAGACCCTCTTCCCCCTCCAAGCACTCAAATTCCACTTGAAAACGGGTTTTCGCCATTTGTAGGTAATCCAGTTCATCAACAATGGCGGCCCCTAAATTTTTCCCTGCTTGATGCCGCAGGTGGCTAAGATCCATAGCCAGTCTTCCTGCCTTTTCCTTGGCGTTGATTATCATTTCCGAGAGCTGGCTATGGCGAGCTTCGGTATTAAGGATATTTTCAATCTCAGCCTCTTGCTTCAATTTCCAGGCCAAAATTTCTTCTATAGAATCCGCATATTTGCGCTTTAAATCAAAGATAATCTCCAGGCGTTCCTCTATCTCTTTTTGGCGATGGGGGTCATAGGAAAATTTATCGGCAAAAGAGCGCAGCTGGTAGGCGGCGTCCTCTACTGCATATAGGGACTGTTCTAACTGAGTACAAGCTTGCTCCAAGCTGGCATCCAGCTCCCTAAAGTCCTTTAGTCCTGATACGATCGCTCCCAAGGTCTCAACTACGGGGCTCTGGTCAGACTCATAAAGGGATTGGTAGCTGCTATGGCAAATCTCCAGGAGCTTGCGGGCATTTTGTAGTAATTTCAGTTCCGAAAGCAAGGACTCTTCTTCGCCAGGAGTAAGACCCACCGCGGCGATTTCATTTACCTGGTACCTAAGTAAGTCAAGAATGTGCTCCCGCTCCCGTTGGTCCCCGTGGAGGCTGGAAATTTCATTATTCAGGCCAACTAACTCCTGCCAAGCACTTCGGTATTCAGTGGCCACTACCTCCAGGTCACTGCCACCGTAGGCATCCACTAAGGACAGGTGGCTGCGTTCCTCCAGCAAAGTCTGATGTTCATGCTGACCATGTATCTCCACAAGCATGCTGCCGATTTCCCGCAACACTGCCACGTTGACGGGTCTGCCGTCAACCCGCGCCTGGCTATTACCTTTGGCGTATATTTCCCGTTGCAGGATGACACAGCCTTCCCTGGTTTCCAGTCCCAGTTCCGCCAATCGGGCCAGGACTTCTGGGTTGACATCAACTACAGCAGTGATTAAAGCCATTTCTTCGCCGGAACGCACCAGTTCAGTAGAAGCCCGCTGGCCCAAGACTTGGTTCAAGGCATCTATAATTATAGATTTGCCGGCACCGGTTTCGCCAGTAAGGATATTCAGTCCGTCGCTAAAAGCAACTGTTAGATTTTGAATGAGGGCAAAATTTTCGATATGCAGTTCTCGGAGCAAAATCCTTCCCCCCTTTAGTGATTTTGATCCATTATCTTTTTGGCCAAAATGTCAAAAAAGTTCTTGCCTTTGAGTCGAACTAAAGAGGTCTCATGCTTGGAGCTAGTTATCTCAAGGATATCATCACCCTCTAGCTCCATACCCTGCTGTCCGTCTAAGGTAATATAGGTATCCGACTGACTGGTCTTAGTGCGCACGGTAATTATTGAACCCTTTGCCACAACAATTGGCCGGGCATTAAGGGTATGAGGACATATGGGTGTAACGATAATTATATCTACATTGGGAGCGACAATGGGTCCCCCGGCAGATAAGGAATAGCCTGTGGAACCTGTAGGGGTAGCGACAATGAGCCCGTCCCCTCGGTAACTGCCTATGCTAACCCCATCCACCTCCACTTCCAGGTGGATAATTCTGGCTAGTGGGCCCTTGGCCACAACAACATCATTAAGGACCAAGGCCTTGGACACTGTCTTTCCCTGGCGAAGGACACGGGCATCAAGCATTCCGCGTTTTTCCACCTGGTAGTCTCTCTGGACCAAAGTTTCTAAAGCCTGCTCTAGATCACCCATTTCGACTTCAGTAAGAAAACCCAGATGCCCTAAATTTACCCCCAGAAGGGGGATTCCTGAAAGACCATACATTCCAGCCACAGCCAGGAAAGTACCGTCGCCCCCCAAAACCATAACAAGATCCACAGGGGGCAATGGCTCACCCAAGACAAAGCCATGTCCGCAGGGGAGCTCCTGCTGGGCGTAGACCACAACCTTTCGAGCTGTAAGCCAAGTGGTAATTTTTGTTGCAACTTCAAAGACATTTGGTTTAGATAGGTTGGCGATTATGGCCACAGCCTTCATCATAGATACCTCACAAATAAGTAGATTATTGCCCCCAAAGCGGCAGCAGCCCCCATAGCCAGCACAGTATTAAGCCAGCGGCGGCTATTGATTTTGATTATCTTGATTCTCTTCTTGTCCATATCGACAGTGATGATGCCACTGGGAGCAAAAGCAATTTTATATTCCAAAATCCGGCGGCGAATGTCGGCATTGCGGACACTACCGGATTCTTTTGCGTTTACTTCTGCTACATATTTTTTAAAGCCTTGGCGGACCACCAAGTCAGCCTTGACCTTTTGCCGGTGGATCCTGCCTTCGATATCAAAGTCAATGAACTTTACCGCCGCCCGGGCTTGGACACGATACCCTTCTTCCCGCAACAGTTCGGCGGCCTTTTCATCGATTCTCCGGGGCAGGTCCCTGGTGCCGTACCAATCCCTGACCACCTTGTACAACAAGAGCAAAAAAGCAAAGCTCGCTATAATTATGTAGTCAATTACTGTGAGAGTCAAGACCATCCCCTCCTGCTTAGTATACTTCAACAAAAAAAATAGATTTCCTGCGCAGGCAGGAAACCAGCACTTAAGTCTTACTTAAAATACTCATGGGCGGCTGCCACCACCTGCTGGGAAGTAGGGACGAGGTCTGGCACTCTTTCGTCAAAAAAACCATGGGCCAAGTACTCAATATTTCCCTTGGGTCCTTGGACGGGAGAAAAATCCAGATTCCACAAGGTAAACCCCAGCTTTTCAGCAGTGGCTACTACCTGGTTGATGACCCGGAGATGGGTTTCCGGATCCCGGACAACTCCATTTTTCCCTACCTGCTCTCTGCCTGCTTCAAACTGGGGCTTTATTAACATCACCAGTTCTCTAATGCCCAGTTGGGCAATAACAGGAAGCACTAGGTTTAAGGATATAAATGCCACATCTATGGAACAAAAGTCTGGCATTCCCTGGGCTAGGCGCTCCTTGGTCAGGTGCCGGATATTTGTCCGCTCCATATTAATGACCTGAGGATTGGTCCTTAGGCTCCAGGCCAGCTGACCATAGCCCACGTCGACAGCATACACAAGTCTCGCCCCAGCCTGGAGGCAGCAATCGGTAAAGCCACCGGTAGAGGCCCCCACATCTAGGACAATCCTGTCCTCCAAGTCAAGGGAGAACTTGTCCAAGGCCTTGGCCAGTTTCTGGCCCCCTCTGCTGACATAGGGACTGGGCTCCCCTTTAAGTTCCACCAGAGAGTTAGCAGACACCAGGGTTCCAGGCTTATCTATCCGGGCCTTGTCTACCAGAACGAGGCCTGCCATGATTAGAGCCCTGGCCTGTGACTGGGTGGAGGCAAGACTCCGCTCTACTACCAAGAGATCAAGCCTTGTTTTCGCGGTCACTATGCACTTTCCCCCTAGACATGAGTTCCCTGGCCGCTGCAACAATATCTGCAGTAGCTATATGGCAGAATTCCCTGAGCTGTTGTTGTTCACCATGAGGAACAAAACAGTCCTTAATCCCCAACAGCTTAGTAGCAGGAGAAAGCCCCATGGCGCTGCATGCTTCCAGCACGGCACTGCCCACACCGCCGTCAATGACATGCTCCTCGATGATAACCAAGCGCCCGCACCTTAAGGCATATTGCTTAATCAATTCGGTATCCAGGGGCTTTACAAACCTTAGGTTGATTACAGCTGCGCTGACCCCTTGGCTGTGCAACTGAGCCTGAGCTTGAAAAGCGGGAATAAGAGTGGGGCCTAATCCAAGGAGGGCAATATCCCTGCCATCCCGGAGGACCTCGCCTTTGCCAACCTGTAATGGGGCACCAGACAAGGCTACAGGAAAGGAGGAAGCCCCGCCCCGGGGATAGCGGAGGGCAATAGGTCCATTAACTCTAAAGCTGAGGTCCAACATGGCATTTAGCTCGTTAAAATCTTTAGGCATCATAATGGTGATGTTTGGTATGTGGCGCAACATGGCGATATCAAAGACACCTTGATGGGTCTCCCCATCTGCACCTACTAAACCAGCCCTGTCTATGGCAAATACTACTGGCAGATTGGGCAGACAGACATCGTGGACAATTTGATCATATGCCCGCTGCAGGAAAGTCGAATAGATGGCCACCACAGGTCGGTAGCCTGCCCGGGCCATGCCGGCAGCCATGGTCACCCCATGTTGCTCAGCGATGCCCACATCAAAAAATCTTCCGGGATACTTTTGAGAAAATTTACATAGGCCTGTGCCATCAGGCATGGCCGCAGTTATGGATACAATCCTTGGGTCCTGCTCTGCCAAAGCACAGATTTTATCAGAAAAGACCTTGGTATATGTCCTGGAAGAGGCGGGGACAGAACCAGTTTCAAGATCAAAGGCCCCGATGCCATGAAACTTGGCAGGCTGGACCTCGGCGGGCCGGTATCCCTTGCCTTTTTTCGTTACAACGTGGATAAGGACTGGGCCTTTATAGCTTTTGGCCCGTCGCAGTATTTTTTGGAGGGCACCGATATTGTGCCCGTCAATGGGTCCAAGGTAAGTAAAACCCAATTCTTCAAAAAGCATGCCCTTAACTAGTAAGTACTTTATACTGGACTTTACCCGTTCAGCAGCCTTGTACATACTGTCGCCAACGGCAGGTATTTTTTGCAGGATATACTTTAGATCCTCCGACAGACGAGTGTACTTAGGATCAGTTCTAACCCGGGAAAGATAGGAAGAGAGCCCCCCCACATTCCGGGAAATGGACATTTCATTGTCATTTAGAATTATTGTCATATCAAGTTTTTGAGAGCCCACGCAATTCAGGGCTTCGAACGCCATGCCTCCCCCCAAAGAACCGTCGCCGATTACAGCCACCACACTATATTTATCCCGGTTGAGATCCCGGGAAATTGCCATTCCCATGGCAGTAGATATAGAAGTGCTGCTATGGCCAGTTTCGGCAATGTCGTGAGGGCTCTCATTGGTCTTAGGGAACCCAGAAAGCCCGCCAAATTGACGCAGTGTGGCAAATTCGCCACGGCGACCAGTAAGGAGCTTGTGAATATAGCTTTGATGGCCCACATCCCAAATAATTTTGTCCCCAGGGCTGTCATAGACTGAATGCAAGGCAAGGGTAAGTTCAACTACACCTAAGTTTGAGGCTAGGTGTCCCCCATTCTTGCTTACCACTGTCAGGACTTCTTGGCGCAATTCAGCGGCCAGCTCAATCATTTCTTCGGAATTCAATTCCTTAAGGTCTTGAGGGCAGTTAATCTTGCTTAAAAGATTATCCATAAGAAACCTCACTTCCCATTGTTGCCACGATCTTTGGCCTTGTGGAAGGGATTTAGCTTTTGAAAGAAGCTAATTACTTTGCCGGCAAGCATTAAAATCTCAGTGGAATAGGTTATAGCTGTGCTTTTGCCTAGGGCTTTACCCCCGACAGTGAGAGCGGCGACAATTGCCCCAAAGATAATATTAATATATCCTTGTTTTGTGTTGTTAGCCGCTAGGTTAAAAACAATGGCAGTGGCTGCAGAGCCGCTGATGATTCCACAGATATCCCCAACCACGTCATTGCAAAAGCTGGAAACTTTTTCAGAATTGTGGGCGAGATTAATTGCCGCCCTAGCTCCGGGCACCTTCTTTGCCCCCCGGGCATTTAATGGGGCCATTTTTGAAGAAGTGGCAGCAACACCTATGATATCAAAGATTACACCAGTTAGGATGATCAGCATAAGGACGATGAGAGAAGCGGTTAAGCAGGCACTATCCCCCAAAAACAACTGAGAAATGCCACTAAAAAAGATGGATAAAAAAAAGGTCGATATCAGAGTATTTCGCACCCATCGTCGATTCTTTTTATTGGCCAAAACTTCACCTCAAATATGTATGGTGGTGGCTACGTAGGTAAACACTGCGGCTTAGGTCAAGCAGGTTTTCCCCTAGGGACACCACCCGTCACCGGAATGGAGGTTCCCCTTTAAGTCCCAGTTTGCCGTGTCACCAACGGCAATGCTTGATTGCCACTTAGTCCGCACTTTAATCCCCACGTAACCTCATATCGAACAGCCTAGGAGATTTCCTCAACAGTACGCATCCTACCCTATCCTCTTTTGCAAAAAAGGTTTCAAGCGCAAAGCCTTTGCTCGTAGGCCTACGAGGTCAGGCCGCTAATCGCAATCCACCAATCCCACTCAAGGCAGGCTACACTGCACACAACTCCTCTTAATATCGGTCGGAATCGCATGCAGGTTCAGCCCAAGCCGTAGTAATATACCCTCTGCATAGAACCACGCACTTGGGTCTCCGCGGAAAAGGGGTCAACGCCTACATGCCCTTGTAGATCGCCCCTAATCCTTAACTCCCAGCACCAACCCCTGACGGGGCGCCAAAAGCCGGCACCAGGAACTTCATCGATATGCCCTTTGACGGATTTTTAGGCCCGCCCTCAGATAGGTCGCACTGACTAGGATACTGCACCACCTAAAATAAAGTGTTATTATCTTAACATGATTTTTTTTGAATAGCAATGTCACAAACTTGGAATTATGGTTTTTTTAACATATAAGCCATTTTTGGTTGGGCTTTCCAATAAAATATTCAATATTTTTTGGCAGGATAATCCAGGCTCACTGGGGAATAGGTTAAGATACATAGCTTTAGGGGGAATGTTGATGAAACGGGCAGCATGCCTAATCCTATCGATATTTTTGATTCTATCCTTGGCAGCATGCCTGGACCAGGATACCTTGCCCTATATCCCGCCAGTGACCAGGAAGAGTAATAATATTAATATTACCGTTGACCCCAGGGTTGAGTTGGTTTCCATTGTCCAGTACCTAAGTCAGTATAATCAACTAATGACTGAAGCAAATTTTAGCTACCGCTCCGATGTAGACCAGTATTTTGACCAGTACCGGGACCATGAGGCCATAACCATGTACGACAAAATGGCGAAGATGGGGTTTATCTTTAGTTCTCCCGCTACCTTTGCTTTGGGGCTAACAGACAGCTTATTTATGGATGACGATGTCTTAATTCCTACCCACATTCTCTCGGGAAGTGGCGGAAAAGACCAGCTAAAGGATTTTTCTCAAGCTTTGCGAGATTTTAGCCGGACCAGCAATTTTTCTGGTTTTTACAATGAGCACCAAGATTACTATAGGGAAAATCTCCTCCAGGTTTTTACTTTTTTAGAGCAGAGGGACTATGACACTGAGGTCCAAAATTATTTTGGCATGGAGTACAATTCCTTTAACGTCCTCCCAGTACCCCTATACGGCGGCGGCGGGGGATTTGGCCCCAATGTCGAACGAGGGGATAGCGTTGATGCATATTGCATCTTGATTCCTTTTGACGATGAGACCCAAGGGGATGTCCCCCTTTATGGAGATAAGACCGTCTTTAGACTGCTGCTCCGCCATGAGTTTAGCCATAGCTTCGTCAATAGAATTACCGCAATGAACTTAGATGAAGTTATGAAGTATGAGCACCTACTGGCCCCTATACAGGAAGATATGGACAAGCTTAACTATGGCACTTGGGTTACCTGCCTCAATGAACATATTGTGCGAGCAGTAACAGTAAGGTTGGCCTATGCAGACAGCGCCAGGGAGGGCAGCAAAGCCCTATACCAAGAACTAGATGAAGGCTTTGTCTACACCAGGGTGCTAACAGAAGCCCTGAAGGAATACGAGAACAACCGGGACAAATACCCCGACTTTATATCCTTCTACCCCAAACTCCTAGAAGCACTGCAATGAAGCATGGGGACGGTTCTCCTGCTTCCGTTTCCACACTATTTAAACTATAGCTAAAACAGGCCAAAGGCCTGTTTTTTAGTACTACTGTTCCCATTATTCCCCTCTGCTTCCAAGATATTGGGCCAGTTCTTCCAGGAGGGTGTAGTCTCCCTCCTGGTTACTTAATGCTTTAATTGCTCTACTGGTCTCAGCGGCAAGCATTATCCTTGCACCCTCTATCCCGTGGACCGTTACGAAGGTATCCTTGCCCTTTCTTTCATCGCTGCCAGGATTCTTGCCTAATTGGTCTATTGTGGCTGTGGTATCAAGGATGTCATCGGCGATTTGGTAGGCAAGGCCTAAGGAGTCGGCATACTGGGTTAGCCCATGGATAACCCTGGCACCTGCCCCGGAGATTATGGCACCTATACGCACCGCTGCCTTAATTAATGCACCGGTTTTACACCTGTGGATGTCATTTACAGATGAGGCATCCTTCTTCCCCTGCTCAATATCCATGGCCTGACCGGCTACCATACCTACGGGTCCTGCAGCCTTAGCCAGTTCAGCAACTGCCGCCAGCCGTCGCTGGGGATCCTCGTGTACCCCCTTGGCAGCAACGGAAAAAGCGTGGGTAAGAAGGGCATCTCCCGCAAGAATCGCCGTGGCTTCGCCAAAGACTTTGTGGCTGGATGGCTTTCCCCGACGAAGGTCATCGTCGTCCATGGCGGGTAGGTCATCGTGTATTAAAGAATATGTATGCACCATTTCTAGGGCTACTGCATGGGGCAAAGCGGCGTCTAACTTTCCGCCACACACTTCAGCTGCAGCGAAAAGCAGTATCGGACGTAAACGCTTGCCTCCTGCATATAGACTATACTTCATGGCCTCCAGCAACTTTTCGGGACAGCTGTCGGGATGAGGTAAAAAGTTCTTGAGTTCAAGGTTAAAAAACTCCTGGCGAGCAGCCATATACTCCTGGATGGTCACTACTGTTCCCCTTGGGTACTTAACTTTTCTAATTTCTGCTCAGCTTCTTTCAGTTGCTTATCACAGGTGCGAACCAGGCTGATGCCTTCTTCAAACAATTTTAGGGCTTGTTCCAGGTCGGCATCGCCGGCCTCAAGGCTGGCGACGATTTCCTCCAGTCTGGCTAACGCATTTTCAAAGTTCTTTTCCTTTTCCATCTTCATCCCCTCCCACTGCCAGTATGTTGGCCTGAGCCTGACCATCCTGAAACTGGATGGTGACTACTTTGCCCGGCATAAGCTGGCTGGTACTTTTTATTATACCCTTTTCATCGCGAACTACAGTATAACCTCGGCTGAGAACAGATAAGGGATTGAGATCCGCCAAACGAGAGGCAACTTCTTCTAAGCCGTGTCGCCGTTGTTCCAGCAGACGAGTAAAAGCTGTTTTTAGGCGAAGACCTGTCATATCAAGGTTTTGCCGGGGTTGCAAGAGAAGTTGCAGTGGCCGAGATAAAATCGGACGGCTGGAAAGAGAGTGCAGGTGCCGCCACCGGCTTTCGGCAGTAGATCTCACTGCGGCGGCCAGTCGTCGGCGCAGCTGGGCCAGTTTTGTTGCCAAGCCCTTGGCATCGGGAATGACCAGACGGGCTGCTGCAGTGGGGGTAGCGGCTCTGGCATCGGCGACAAAGTCGCAGATAGTAAAATCCGTTTCGTGACCAATGGCGCTGATAGTAGGAACGGGAGATGCCGCCACTGCCCGGGCCACTTTCTCCTCGTTAAACACCCAGAGCTCTTCCAAGGAACCTCCCCCTCTGGTGAGCACAATTAAATCAAGATTGCGGCTGTATAGGCTTTCAAGTGCCGCCACCACTGAGGATACACCCTTCTCCCCCTGGACAATTGCCGGGGCCAACTCAAAAGTCACTGGCCATCCCTGCTGGGATGCAGTAACTAAAAAATCTTGGAGGGCTGCAGCCTGGAGAGACGTCACAAGGCCAATCCGCCGGGGGTATTCTGGGAGAGGACGTTTCCTATCTTCGGCGAAGAGGCCCTCACCACTCAGCTTGTCCTTGAGCTGGGTAAAAGCCAGGGCAAGTGCGCCCTTGCCAGCTGGTTCCATTGCATAGGCATTGATCTGATAATTCCCGCCTTTTTTGTACACCACCACGTCCCCCTGCAGATAGACATGCTGTCCGTTTTCGGGGGCAAAGGGCAGGCGCCTGTTCCAGGTCTGAAACATTACACCTTTGATACTGCAATTCTTGTCTTTAAGGGTAAAGTACATGTGGCCAGAACTATGGTGGACAAAATTGGACAATTCCCCTGTCACTGTTACATCAAGGAGCTGGGGATCCCCCTGTATGGCCCTGGTAATATGATCCGTCAGCTCACTGACAGTCAGGGATTGCGAATTACCTAGCATCTTTGGGCGGCAACTAATGTGTTCTCAAGGAGCATGGTAATAGTCATTGGGCCAACGCCGCCGGGAACGGGAGTAATACTTCCGGCAACAGTCTTGGCACCTTCAAAGTCCACATCTCCCACCAGTTTGTCATCAACTCTGTTGATTCCAACATCAATTACCACTGCCCCAGGTTTGATCATGTCCCCAGTGATAAAATTTGGGCGTCCAACTGCCACTACCAGCACATCGGCCTGGCGGGTAATGGCCCCCAAGTCAGCGGTGCGGGAATGACAAACTGTGACAGTGGCATGTTCTTGGAGCAAGAGCAAGGCTACTGGCTTCCCAACAATATTGCTGCGGCCGACTACCACTGCATGCTTCCCCTTTAGGGACACGCCATCGTCAGCCAGCAGTTTCATAATGCCGTGGGGAGTACAGGGAATAAAGCTCTCTTGGCCGATAAGGAGGTTGCCAGCATTAATGGGATGAAAGCCGTCTACGTCTTTGCGAGGGTCAATGGCATTAAGGACTTTTAGCTCGTCAATATGCCGGGGAAGGGGAAGCTGTACAAGAATGCCGTGAATTTTTTTATCCAGATTGAGTTGTTCCACTAAGTCTAATAGTTGAGCTTCCGATGAAGCCCCTGAAAGGCGGTGAACCTCAGAATACATGCCCGTCTTAAGCGTAGACTTTTCTTTGCTGCGGACATAGGTCTGGGATGCAGGGTCCTCACCCACGAGAATCACTGCCAGACCAGGAGTAATCCCGGTCTCGCTCTTGAACTTAGCAACATCTTCTGTCAGCTTTTGGCGATTTTTTTTGCTGACGGCCTTGCCGTCGATAATTCTTGCAGCCATTTTATTTTCCTCCTTTTTTTGAATGGAGATAAGCGTCTATGGCATCAGCGGCAACCTTACCCGCCCCCATAGCCTTAATGACTGTTGCAGCACCAGTGACGACATCGCCACCAGCAAAGACTCCCGGCATTGATGTGGCTCCGGTTCCTTCATCGGCGACAATATTTCCCCATTTATTAGTCTCCAACCCTTCTGTAGTGCGGGGTATCAAGGGATTGGGGCCCTGACCCACGGCAACAACTACCACGTCCATGGGTAGGACAAATTCCGAGCCCTCAATAGGTAGGGGGCGGCGCCGACCAGAGCTGTCCGGCTCCCCGAGTTCCATCTTTATGCACTTAAGGCCGCTGACCCAACCCTTTTCATCACCTAGAATTTCCACTGGGTTGGTAAGCAGACTAAATTTAATGCCCTCTTCCTTGGCATGCTCAATTTCTTCATTGCGAGCAGGCATCTCTGCTTCTGAACGCCGGTAAACAATATGCACTTCTTCAGCACCCAAGCGCAGAGCTGTACGGGCTGAGTCCATAGCCACATTGCCAGCTCCCACTACGGCTACCCTTTTACCTATATGGATGGGGGTATCCCACTGGGGGAATAAATAGGCGCGCATAAGGTTTGTCCGAGTTAAGAATTCGTTGGCAGAATAGACACCGTTAAAGTTTTCTCCGGGAATACCCAGGAAATAAGGGAGACCCGCGCCACTGCCTACGAATACTGCTTCATAACCTTCTTCATTCATCAACTCATCTATAGTGATGGTCTTACCTACCACCACATTGACCTGGATTTCTACCCCCAGTTCTTTCAGCCCATCTATTTCCTGCTGCACAATGGATTTTGGCAGGCGGAACTCAGGAATGCCATACATAAGGACACCACCAGGCTGATGCAAGGCTTCAAAGATGGTGACCTTGTATCCTCTTTTCACTAATTCTCCAGCGGCTGCCAATCCAGAAGGACCTGAACCTACCACAGCAACCTTGGGTCTGGTATGAGGAACTGGTTCAACTTCTTGCTTGCTATGCTTAGCTGACCAGTCTGCGGCAAATCTCTCCAGGCGCCCTATAGCCACAGGTTCATTTTTGATGCCGACGATACAGGTCTTTTCACACTGCTCTTCCTGGGGACAGACCCGGCCACAGACTGCTGGCAGGCTGTTTTTGTCCTTGAGAATGTCAATGGCACCCTGGAAATCTTCCTGTTGGATTTTTCCAATAAAGCCCGGAATATCTATTCCTACTGGACAGCCAGGAACACATCTTGGGGCCTTGCACTGAAGGCAGCGCTTGGCTTCCTCAATAGCTGTCTCAATTGAATAACCGTAGGGAACCTCATCAAAGTTGTTGACTCTTTCTTCTGCTGGCTGAGTTGGCATGGGATGCTTGCGGGTCTTATTGTCAGACATTATTCCTTAACCTCCTGCTCCTTGTCTTTGTACATGGAAAGCCGGCGAACTTGCTCGTCAAAATCTAGAAGATGGGCGTCAAAGGCTGGGCCATCCACACATGTGAATTTCACTTCGCCCCCCACAGTAACACGGCAGCCACCACACATCCCAGTCCCATCCACCATTAGTGAATTGAGACTGACTATGGTCTTTATTTGATGTTTGCGGGTCAAATCCGCCACTGCCTTCATCATGGGAATGGGGCCCACGGCAATGACAAAGTCAATGGGTTTTCCTTCAGCGATTAGCTGCTCCAGAACTGTGGTGACAAAGCCCTTGGTCCCTTTGCTACCGTCATCAGTGGCCAGGTAGAACTCATCGCTGGCGTTTTGCATTTCCTCCTCAAAAAACAGGAGATCCTCGGTACGGGCACCGATTATTGAAGTGACGTGGTAACCGCTGTCATGAAGACCCTTGGCTTCTGGATAAACCGGGGCAACGCCAACGCCACCGCCGATACAGACAGCATACTTGCCCTGGGGATGTTCAGTGGGTTCCCCTAAGGGACCAAGGAGGTCAGGGATTGATTCCCCTTCTTGCAACTGTGCCATCAGGCTTGTTGACTTACCTACCACTTGGAACACTAAGGTAATGGTTCCCTGCTCACGGTCAAAATCTGCTATGGTCAAGGGAATCCTTTCCCCTTCTTCGCGAACCTTTAAGATAATGAACTGACCCGGCTGAGCCCGACGTGCAATTAACGGTGCATCTACGACAAATTGGATTAGTGAAGGAGCCAGGTCTTTTCTTTGGATAATTTTATTCATTACATTCCCTCCTTGTTACAGAAAAAAATACATTGGTATACAACCATTCCTACTTTATCACAGAATGGGCCAGAGGTGAACAAAAAGAAAACCCTGGAATGCAGGGTTAACATACTATGTTTTTTCCAGGCCGGGGAGCAAATCTTCCCGATGCTCCTTGATGCTATCCAGCACTCCATTGACAAAGGCTGGGGATTCAGCCCCGCCAAAGTCCTTGGCTAGTTTTACCGCCTCGTTAATGGCCGCCGCTAGGGGAATATCTGTCCCCAGCAATTCCCAAGTGGCCAAGCGCAGAATAGCCCGATCTACCTTGGGCATCCTCTCTACAGACCAGCCACGGGAGTATTGACTTATGACCTCATCCAAATAGAGGCCATGGCTGAGGACTCCATCCACCAACTGGCGTAAAAAATCCTCATTTACAGGGCGGGGAAACTCTTCAATTGCTAGGGCGTAATCCGGTTCTTGGCCGAAATCTGCCTGAAAAACCATGTAGAAAGCCAACAATCTTGTTGCGGTTCTGGCCATGACACCCTCCTTCGCAAAAAAAAGCGCCTTCCCTTAATGGGAGGGAAATAGACGCCCAAAGAACTCAGAAATAGACTGTTCACCCTCGGTATCCAGGCGCTGTCCGATTAAGAAACCCAAGCCGACACATAAAAGGACAAACACAGCCTTCCAAAATCCCAGGAAGATAAGGAGTAGGGAGCAAATGAGACCGATAAAGGCTCCTATCCATTTTCGGGGAATGTGAAATAAAGATTGTTCCAAGGTATTACCTCCCTTTTAACGAAGTTCTACCCGATTGCCAATGCCAACCGCGACATTCTCAACAAGGACCTTGATTTCTTGGATGGCGATCCCGGAAACATTGTGTACATGTTCGGTGACTTTCTGCTGCAACAGTGAGGTTAAATTGGGTATGCTCTCCTCAGTGCTGACGGTAGTCCGGATGTGTACCCCCAGACCTTCGTTGCGACGAAAGAAACTTGTCTTAACCTCTCTGACACCCTTAATCTGGTTTGCTGCCTGTTTAACCAAAGTATCAATGGCTGCCAGGGCAATTCGAACTTCTCCACCCTCCACCTGAAGCACAACAGAGCTGGGCATCTGGGGCTTAGTTGAACGAAATTGGGCCAGGAACAACCAAATAGATAGGCCCAGAATCAAGGCAGCGATGGCGGCAAAGGCAAGATTATCTTCCATAAATCCTGTAAAATCAGCGATTATTGCACCAGCAGCTGGGACGAAGGGAACTAACATAATAATCGCGGCAATTACAGCAACCATTAGCGCCCATAGAGCTGTAATGAATTTCCTCAATACACACACCCCCTTCTATGCTATTTATTTAACGCCGACTGGCGGCAGAAGCAGTCTCACCCTCAGCGGCAGGTTGCAGCTTTATACCCTGAACATGAACATTGACCTGAACCACATCCAGGCCTGTCATATTCTCAATGGCAGACTTGACATTGCTTTGGGACTGCTTAGCAACATCGGGGATGTTGACCCCGTAATCGGTGATAATATATAAATCAATAGCGGTTTCCCTTTCGCCAACGGCAACTTTTACGCCTTTTGACAGATTGCGTTTTCCCAAAATCTCGGCAATCCCTCCGGCAAAACCACCGCTCATCCCTGCGATGCCAGGAACTTCTATGGTAGCCAAGCCGGCAATAATTGATACCACTTCGTCAGCAATTTTGATAGTGCCGTGGCTTTGTTCGCTTATAACCATATCGTGACTCTCTTCCACAGGGCATACCTCCCACACAAATTATTCCTGCCTTCCAGTTAATTATACCAGATTGACAGGCTACAACCAACTATTTCCCAATCTGATTAGAGATTTTAATCTGAGAGTTCCTCAACCCCGTTGATTGGGCTGCAATGTCCGCAATAAGCAGTATTTCCTCGGAGCTCAGTTCATCTGCATTGACAATTACCATGGCCCCATCTTCCTGCATAATCAGAATGACATTGTCAAAGTTCTGGGCCCGGATAGCATTCTCTACCAGTAGCTCCAACTCCATTACCCCCTGCAGCTTTAGTAGCTTATTTTCAGCTTCAATTTTACTTTCATTGGTAACATTGGGGTTATTGATCATCTGTTGGAGCACGTCGATCTCCCGACTGCGCACCCTTTCCCTTTCAAGCCGATACTCAACAAAGAACTGGTTTTTATTATCCAGCTCCCAGTCAGCGGGGTCATCGCCGCTGGTTTCCCCCTCGGGGGGCGGATCCTCTGTGCCGCCATTTGGATCTACCGGCGTTTGTGGCCCTCCGCCTAAGGTAAGTAAGTCGCCAATACCATTTGCTGTGTAGACCATGTATACTGCTGCAGCCACCAGCACAAACAACACCAGGTATGCAGCCAGCTTAGGCACCTTTACCATTACTTTTCCTCCTATTGTCCCTTTTGGACAGTAATCTTATATGCTGGCACATCCAGCACTCCTTGGACCGCCTGGGTAAGGCGTTCCCGGATAAGGGGATTGTCTGCCCCGGGGGCAACTACCAGTACCCCCCGAACCCGAGGCTTTATTTTTTTTACAGCTACCGGTTCCTGCTCATTGCCGGACTGGACAACAACCAGCTGGCCCCGGGAATCATACTCCTGCTGATGACGGACCCCTCCCTGGCTGTCTTCTTCGCTAGTGGTTCGCCTGCTGGTCTCCTCATTGCTGGCATATACAATCTCCGCATCATCCTCCAGGGTTAGCATCACTTTCACTGGACCCGCACCTTCAATTCGCGAGAGTATACCCTCCAACTCCCGCTGCAGCTGTTGATGATAATCCTTTTGTTGTGGAAGATTGGTAATCGGCGGCTCACGGCTGTCTTTCTGACAACTGCCAGGCAGGATAAGCAATAAAGCTCCAACTAGGCCCATTCCCCAAAGTAAAAACTTATTTTTCCCCGAGTTTTCTTTGATTTCCTGTAATAGTTTTTTTACATTACTCATGGGCACTACCTCCGTCATCATGTACCCTCAGCGTGATTTTTGAGGACTCGATTCCCAAATACCTGGCCAGCTCTTCTGCTAAACCCGGAGGAGAAGAAGCCTCCGGCTTCTTAGTCTCGCCGCCAATAGTTACGGGCATTATAGGTTTAATTACCGGGGAAGCGGTGTATATGTCCACCTCCATCCCCCTGAATTCTGAAAGGAAGCCATGTTGGTCAAAGACCACATCCAGTTTGACAGCTAATTGACAATCCGGATACTTATCTGCCAGGTAAGCGGCTACTTGCTGGGCCAGCTCCTCTTCCACTAAATCCTGGGACTGACTGGGCACCCATTCACTGCCCTGTAAAGTCCCATCCCTATTCTCCCCGGCACCCAAGAGTTCTTCCAGGTCGAAAGACAAACCTCTTATTTGGGCCAAGGGTTGTAACATCAGGGCGATGACCACCAAACCCACTGCAAATCTGATAATCCCTCGGAACTTCCCCGAGGGCAGCAGCAATTCGCTAAAGCCGGCAAAAATCGCCACCAAAACCAGCCTACGCACCAGCTGAAAGATGACATCCACCTTTTTCACCTCAACATGACCATAAAGTTTGCAGCGGCCACAATTATCGTAATGATTATAAAGAACATCAGGCCCACCGCCGCCACTGCCCCAATAACCGCGTACATGTGCCGGGCCAATACTTCCAGGGTTTCGCTAACTGCATCCTCCCCCAGGGGCTGAAGGAGGGCGGCAGTCCCCCGGTAGATGAGGGTAATTGCAAATAACTGTAATATAGGGAAGAGACAAATTACCGACACGGCAATTACCCCAAAAAGACCAATAGAGTTCTTGAGGATAAGGGCGGCACCAGCCACGGTTTCAAAGGCATCGGAAAACATCCCCCCCACCACTGGGATAAAGGCCTTGGCAGTAAATTTACCTGTGCGCATGGCCACCCCATCTGCCACAGCTGCCACCCCACCATTGACGATTGTCACCCCAGCAAAGATCGTCACCAGAAATCCCAGTAGCCACAGAGAAATATCCTTAAGCAATCCAGCCAGCTTGTTGATACCTACCCCCACAAGCATTTGATTTACTACCGCAAGGACGGAGGCAGCAAAGAGCAGGGGCAAGACAATATTGTCTACCACATTACCCACCACTGCAGCCGTGGTTAGCAACAGAGGCTGGAAGAGGGCAGCAGCAGAGATACTGCCTAGAGCTGCTAACAGAGACAAAAGCACCGGCACTAGGGCCAAAACCATATCAGTCATGGCCTGAACTGTATTCCGGGCCAGGTCGACAGCCAGGCTGTAGGAGTACATGGTTACAGAAAATAAAACCATAAAGATCACTGCCCTGCAGACCTGAGCTACTCCTTCACTGGAAAAGGAGGCTTGCATATTGGCAATTAGAGCACTGAGTACCGCCAAAATAATGAGCTGGCCTAGGAGGTTGGCGTTAGCCCAGACCTGGTGAAAAAAATAGCGGGCAAGCCCTCCAACCAGAGCAGAGTAATCCACCAATGACCCTAGGTCCTTCCAATTAAAGTCGGGAAGATATTGACCATATTCATCTTCCAACTGTTGCCATGCCAGTTCCAATTCCTTTGTATCCACCCTCTCCTCCTGGGCAGAGACAAAGACTGGCAGCAAGACCAGGGAGGCCACCAGAATAGCAGAAGCTACAATTCGGCCCGTCAAGGCAGCAGCCTCTCAACGGTACTAACTATTGTTGAAATGATGGGTACAGCAAGAATAAGGATGGTTACTTTTCCCGCCAGTTCAACTTTAATGGCTAGAGCGTTTTCCCCAGCATCCCTGCATACCTGGGTGCCAAATTCGGCGATATAGGCGATGCCAATTATCTTCAGCAATGCACCTAAAAACACCATGTTCAGGTCTGCTCGCAGGGCAAGACGCTCTAGAACTTTTACGATGCCCGCCAGTTTCCATACCACAAAGACAGTAATTATCAGTCCCGCCACCATTGACAGCTGCAAGGCCAGCTCGGGCCTTTCCTGACGTATAATAACGATAAGAACCACAGCCACTACTGCCAACGCTACTATCTGCATGATGCTCATAGGTACTCACCTCAGTAAAGATTGAATATGGAGCGCACACTGTTAAATAAATCGCCAATGAGCTTTACTATAACTATCATCACCACTACAACCCCGGCCAGGGTCAATAGCTGCGCCTGCTCTTTTTTTTCCGCCTGATTGAGAACCTGGGTAAAGACCATAATGAGAATGCCAATGCCAGCCAGCTTAAAGAGCAAACCCACATTAAGTAACTCCACAGCCCATCCCCTCCCGTCAGAGCAATATCAGGACCAAAGCAATTCCGGAAAATACCCCTAGGTAACGCCAGATTTTTTCATTTGCCTTTCTGGCCCTCTCTGCCTCTTGCTCCAATTGCTGTAAATGCTCCATATGCAGTTCCAACTGCCGCACCTGTTCATCAATAGTGCCTGCGCCTAGCACTTGAGCTAGCCTAGCCAGCAAGGCCTGATCCTGGGAAGTCAACGCCAGCCCCCTACAAGGTTTTACTTGTTGCCAGGCCCAGCTGACACTGCGGCCCTGGGCACCAATTAAGACTGTAGCCAGGTCGTCAAATAGCTGGCCCACTGGCCCCCCTACGGTGGAAGCCACTACCTGCAAGCCCTGGGGGAGGGGTGTCTGGCGAAAGCGAATTTCGCTACCCAATACCGTCAAAGCAAACTGCAATTGCCGCAACTGTCTAGGCCTGTGCCGATACCCCCCGGCTACAGCAAACCCAAGGCCGGAGCTAGATGCGACAATCAAGGCTGATGCCAAAAGCCGTAGCATTATCTATCTCCTCTATACAGCAATTTTCTTCCGGGCAATTCCGCCACCTCCGCCAAAGCCGGTATACCTTGTCGACGCCTGAGAATTACAGCTCGCTGGAAAAACCCCTCTCCCAGCAAGTTTCGAAGAACGGGGCGCTGCCCAGCCTCTTCTATATCCCGGGCATGGGCAGTAGAGAGCACCGCCACCCCCGCAGCCAAGACATTTTCCACCGCTCGCAGATCTGCCCGGCAGCCTATTTCATCCGCCGCCACTACCTGGGGTCCCATGGAGCGCACCAGCATTTCCAACCCCTGGTCCCGTGGGCAACCGTCAAGAACATCGGTGCGCCTGCCAATATCCAATTGGGGAATGCCTCGGTAACATCCCGCCACTTCCGAACGTTCATCTGCCACCCCAACAGTGAGGCCAACCTCATCGCTTATTAAGCGGATGAGATCTCTGAGGAGGGTGGTCTTTCCGCAGCCCGGAGCCGCCAGGATTATAGTGTTCTGGAGCTGCCCCTTATCAAAGAGCCAGGGAAGCGCTACTTTGCCAACACCCTTTAGCTGGCGGGCAATGCGGATATTAATGGAACCGGTCTCAACCAAGCCCCCCACCTTACCCTTGGTCACTGTTACCCTACCAGCTACACCCACCCTGTGGCCCCCAGCTACTGTGATATAGCCCCGGGCCAACTGTTCGGCAAAGGCGTAGTAGGAATACTGGCTGAGAATATTCATAGTTTCCAGGAGGTCTGCCTCATTTACCTTCAGGGGTAGCCACAATTCCCTGCCCCCTCCCTGAACCAAAAGTGCGTGGTTGGGACGCAGACGAATTTCCTCGGCATGGGCCAAGACCTGACCCTCTGCGGCTTCCAAAGCCTGTCGAGGCCTGCAACCTAGCAATGGGAGCACTTGGGCTTTTATGTTGTTTTCTTGGCTGAGCATCAAAAAATACACCCTCCCTTGCAATAATAGATATTGAAGGGAAGGTGTATTTATGCCATTGGGTTATGAAATAATTTCCAGATTACTCTATGACTTCATCCTCGACTTCTACTACTTCTTGGTCTTCTTCTTCTGAGAAGATGATCTCGCCACAGTCAGGACAATGGATAACCAACTCATTCTCTGCCGCCTCAGCCAGTTCATCCTCATTAACTGTTAGAAACGCATCACAATGAGGGCATTGGATATCAAATTCTTCTGGGTCTTCACAGTGGCAAGAGCATTCGTCATCGTCTTCAAATACGGCATCCTCTACATCGGCTAAATCTGCGTCCAAAGCTTCCAAGAAGTCTTCGTTATCCTCCGTCCTGTCGCTAAGGTCGTCAATCTCCTCAACCACCTCATCCACCAGGTCCAGAATGTGTAGCAAAAGCTTGGTAATAGGATCATTTTGATTTAGATCCATGCCCTCTGCCAACCCATGTATGTAGGCAACTCTTTCTTGCAGCGTTTTCATCAGTACTACCTCCTTTTTATCAGTTCGGTCACTACAATATAATGACCGGGAAACCCAAGTTTATTCCTTGACACGCTCTGAATAGTTGCCAGTGCGAGTATCAATGCGCAGCATATCCCCAACATTGATAAATAGCGGCACTTGTACAACCAATCCCGTATCCATGACTGCTGACTTAGAGCCGCCAGATGCAGTGTCTCCTTTAATTCCCGGTTCTGTTTCAACTACTTCCAGCTCAACAACCACCGGTAGATCTACGCCAATAATTTTGTCCTTATAGAACTGCAAGTGCAGCTCCATATTTTCCTTAAGATATTTGACGCCATCCCCGAGATCCTCGGCGGTCAGGGCAAATTGATTATAGTCCTGGGTGTCCATAAAATGCCACATGTCATCGCCAGCATACAGATATTGGGTGAGGCGCCGCTCAATATGGGCCTGCTCAAATTTATCCTTAGGGTTGAAAGTCCGCTCAGTGACAGCACCGGTCTCAATATTCTTCAGTTTGGTGCGGACAAAGGCCGCCCCCTTGCCGGGCTTAACATGCTGAAAGTCGACAACTGAGTATATGCCGCCTTCAAATTCGATAGTTAAACCTGTGCGAAAGTCACTGGTAGAAATCATGGGTATCCCCTCCTTTTATTTTATTTCAATCAGTTCTTTGGGGGAAGTTGTAAAATTGCGGCTACCGCCTGCCTTGACAACCAGCATATCCTCAATGCGCACTCCACCCCAATCGGGAATGTAGATTCCCGGTTCAACAGTAATGATATTGTTCACAACAAAAGTGTCTTGGCTGGTAACTCCTGCCCGGGGGCTTTCATGAATAGCCAAGCCTACACCATGACCCGTTCCATGGCCAAACTGCTCCCCATAACCTTTAGCGGCAATAATATCTCTGGTCAGGGCATCGGCTTCTTTTCCAGAAATCCCCGCCCGGATGCCGCGGACCCCTGCCAATTGAGCTTCGAGGACTATGTCATAAATCTCCCGTTGCCGTGGGCTGGCGGTTCCCAGCACCACTGTCCGGGTCATATCAGAACAATAGCCTTCATAGATGCAGCCAAAATCCATGGTAATAAAATCATTTTCCTCCAGCAGCTTTTCACTGGCAACTCCATGGGGCATAGAAGAGCGAACCCCAGAAGCGACAATAGTTTCAAAGGAAGGACCAGTAGCACCTAAATCCACCATATGCCTTTCCAATTCCAGGGCTACCCGTCGTTCACTAACTCCCGGCTTAAGAAAACCTAGGATATGGGCAAAGGCCTTGTCGGCAATCACGGCGGCCTCCGCCAACAGTTCTAGTTCACCTTCATCCTTGACAGCTCTTAAATCTAGCAAAATGTCGGAAAGGGGAACCAGTTCAATACCCGGCATTTCTGCAGTCCACTTCGCATTCTGGCCGACAGTGATATAGTCCTTTTCAATACCCAACTTGGTTATCCCAAGGTCGCCCAGCACTGCCTTAATATCAGCTGCAATTTCCTGGCCATGGCGGACAATGTCAAAGCCCTGGCATTGTTGACCGGCCTGTTGAGTATAACGGAAATCTGTAAGGAACACAGGTTGTCCCTGGCGCCCGATTACAGCCATACCACTGGTGCCGGTAAAACCGCTGACCCAACGCCGATTTTCTGGTTGTAGAACAAGTAACCCGTCAACCTCTTGGGGCATTGCCGCCCTGACTTTATGGATACGCTCTAACATCTTATCACCTTCCTGTATGAATAAAAGCCCCCTGCCTAGGCCCTGAACCAAGCCC
Source organism: Firmicutes bacterium UBA5509 (assembly GCA_002423965.1). Taxonomy (GTDB): domain Bacteria; phylum Bacillota; class Proteinivoracia; order UBA4975; family UBA4975; genus UBA4975. Next base: position 56,030 of record DIOR01000005.1, read on the forward strand.
AGGTAATAATTAACTAACCTAAGTATACGCTATTAGGTCCCCTGGGACAATACTAGAGATTAAAGTAAATCGCCTATGATATTACTTTAAATAAAAGGTTATTTGTCACTGTTTGACATATAATACCCTTGAGCACAGCCTTGTGCACATCTACTATTGGGAGGAAAGTCTGTGAATAGTTTTTCCCGCTACATAAATCCCTGGCTAGGGAAATTGCTAACCAAATTGCGCTTAGGGCTACCTTATCAGCGGGGTGAAGGTTGCTGGCTCTACAGTGGCAATAAAGCTTACCTGGACTGTGTTGCCGCCTATGGGGCCCTACCCTTTGGTCATAACCCTCCAGAAATCTGGTCTGCCCTCCTGGAGGTAAAAACACGCTTAGATCCTGGATTTGCGCAGCCGTCAGCTCTGGAACCTGCTGCCACACTTGCCCGACGTCTGCTAAGTCTTGCACCAAAAAACCTAAGACATGTAACCTTTACAAACAGTGGTGCTGAGGCAGTGGAAGTAGCCATCAAAGCATGCCGTTCTGCCACCGGGCGCATGACGATTATCTCTACTAATCAAAGTTTTCACGGCAAGACCCTTGGCGCACTGTCCGCTACCGGCAATCCCACCTATCAAAAGGGATTTGGCGCCCCAGCCCCCGGATTTCTATGTATTCCCTATGGAGATAGCGATGCTTTAGGGAAATGTCTACAATCCCTCGCCCCAGAAACCGCCGGCTTTATCGTCGAACCAATTCAGGGAGAAGGCGGGGTTATTGTCCCTCCGGCCGGTTACTTAAGAGCGGTCCAAGCCATCTGCACTAAATATAATGTCCCCCTTATTGTAGATGAAATCCAGACGGGCCTAGGACGTACAGGACGGCTTTTGGCCTGTGCGGAAGAGGGAATAAGTCCTGACCTCTTGCTATTGGCCAAGGCCCTGGGAGGAGGTATGCTTCCCATCGGTGCCGTCTTGCACAGTCCCGAGATGTACAGCAGGGAGTTTGGGCTAAAACATTCTTCCACTTTTGCCGGCGGAACCCTAGCTTGCTATGCCGGCATAGCTACCCTGGAGAAACTCGCTGCAAATGACGGAGAAATCCTGAAAAATGTCAGCTCGGTAGGCAATTATCTCCGGGGCAAGCTGGAGAAAATCTGCGCTGCCTATGACTTTGTCAACCTGAGAGGACAGGGCTTTATGCTGGGCCTAGACTTTCAGATTTCTCGCCACACCTATCCCGACAACCTTCTGGGACTACTGGGAGACCAGAAGCTCCTTACCCCCCTCATCGCCAGCTATTTGCTCCACAAGCATCAGCTCCGAGTGGCACCCACCTTAAACGGGGCCAGCGTCATCCGCATTCAGCCCCCCCTGGTTATAAACCGGGAAGAAGCAGACTTTTTGGTGGAGGCAATTGAATCCTTGTTGCCAGTGCTAGATGTCGGCGATACCGCAGAGATTTTTGCTCACCTCCTGGAAATACAGCCATCTTCTGCGAAGTTGGCCCGGCGCAAGCCCAAGAAACAAGTTAAACCTCAAGCTAACCAGACTAAGTGTGCCTTTCTCGTTCATCCCTTAACCGACAATAGCCTCATTGATTTTGACAAAGGCCTGGTCCAATTGAGCCCAGAAAAACTCAGGCTAATAGTTGGCGATTGGTTAGCGGAAATGGAACCCTTTGTCGTTAGCGAGGCCATTATTCCCTCAAAAAACGGGGCCTCTGCCTATTGCGAATTTATTATCATTCCCCGCACTGCCAACCAAATGCTGGACATGGATCCCCAGGAAAGCATCTCCCTTGTCCGCCAGGGGATTGAACTAGCAAAAAAACGTGGGGCACAGCTGGTTGGACTTGGTGCATATACTTCTGTAGTCAGCTGGGGCGGCATGGCCTTGCGGCAGGCAGGAGTACCTCTTACCACAGGCAACAGCTATACAGTGGTCACCGCTTATCAAGCCATTATGGCTGCAGCAGAAGGCCTGGGAGTTAGTACCAATGAAACAACCGCCGCAATATTAGGAGCTGCAGGCTCAATTGGCCGCTGCCTTGCCCTGCTCCTGGCTGAAAAAGCAAGAAATATCATCCTCCTAGGCAATCCCGCATCCCCAGAAGGAAGCCTGACCAAGCTCCGCCGGGTTGAGGCAGAAATCTGCAAGCACCTGTTAACAGCAGCACCAAACTCTCCCCTAGGGAAAAGTATCGCCAGCATCCCGGGTTGCCCCGATAGCAGGCAAGACATGGATGTCTTCCTTGGCTTTATCACAGACAATGCTCCCCTGCTGCCAATTACAATTTCTGTGAATGCGGATGCTGAACTCCCCAAGGCAGATGTGGTGGCCACCGCCACCAGCAGCGTAAGCAATTTAATTAGCCCGGATAATGTTAAACTGGGCGCAATCATCTGCGATCTCTCCCGCCCGGCTAATGTCAGCCGGGTAATCAAGAGCCGCCGACCAGATGTGCTGGTCATTGACGGTGGCGTAGTAGAGATATGGAGCAGGCCCGATTTGGGCTGGAACTTTGGCTTTGAACAGGGCCTTTGCTATGCTTGTATGGCCGAAACCATGCTTCTAGCCCTGGAAGGACATCTTGAACATACCAGCATTGGCAGCAGCATCAATATGGAAGACTTGGATTTGCTGCAAAAGTTAGCAGAAAAACATGGCTTTCGCCTTGCCGACTTGCGCAGCTTTGATAAACCCTTAGGCAATAAAGACTGGCAGCAAGTCATCCTCTCACGGGTTAGCATACAAGTACCGGCCAATTAAATCTGTTAAGGGGCCCGGAGTTGTGCTAAGATATGTTCAGTAATTCCTTTTTCCAGGGGAGGAAGACAAAAAATGAAAAGAGTATCGCCAAGAGTAGCTGCAATTCATGATTTATCGGGATTCGGTCGGGTATCTCTGTCAATGGTCATTCCTATTCTCACCACCATGGGTGTTCAGGTATGTCCTTTGCCTACTGCAGTGCTATCCACTCATACCGGGGGCTACGATAACTATAAGTTTATCGACCTCACTGAGCATCTGGAAGAATATATTGCCCACTGGGCCTCAATCGGGGCAGAATTCGATTGCATATATTCCGGTTACTTAGGTTCTCCCAAGCAAATTAGCATTATCTCTGGTTTTATCAACGACTTCCGCAAAGATGAACAATTGATAGTCATTGACCCTGTCATGGGGGACAATGGCAAGTTATACAGCTCTTTTGACACGACTATGGTTACAGAAATGAAAAAGTTTATTGGTTTAGCAGACATCATTACGCCAAATTTAACCGAAGCCGCCCTGCTCTTGGATACAGCTTATCAAGAGAGGGTCAATGATACACTTATCAAGGAATGGCTGACAAAGCTGGCGGCCATGGGGCCAAAGACTGTGGTGATTACAGGGGTTCCCGGTGAAACCCCCGACATGACTTGTGTCCTTGCCTATAATAGCCTGGACCAACGCTTTTGGAAAGTAAACTGTAGCTACATTCCCACTCACTTCCCCGGAACTGGAGACGGGTTTACCAGCGTCCTGGTAGGGAGTCTCCTTAGAGGAGACAGCCTACCAATTGCTCTAGACCGATCTGTGCAGTTTATTCTTTCTGCCATAAGGGCTAGCTATGGCTACCAGTACCCCCATCGGGAAGGAGTACTCTTAGAAAGAGTACTGGCCAATTTAAACCTGCCTGTGCTGATAAGCACTTCTGTAGCATTATGATGGCAAGTAATAGGAGTGATTCAATGCAATACATTTTTGGTCCTCTGCCCTCCAGGCGCCTTGGCTTATCCCTAGGCATCAGCCCAATCCCCCGGAAAACATGTAACTATTCCTGTATCTATTGTCAGCTGGGGCGGACTGACCATCTTACCAATAAAAGGGAGCTCTTTTTTCCCGTTAATGTGATTATCGAAGAATTAGAAACGACCTTAGCGGCAAAACCTGCCTTTGACGCCGCAACAATAGTGGGTGAAGGCGAACCCACTCTGTACTTAGGATTAGGAGATCTCATTGAAGAAGTGAAAGCGCGGGTAGACAAGCCTGTTGCCGTCATCACCAACGGTGCCCTTGTATATCTTCCGGAAGTACGAGCTGATTTAAGCAAAGCCGACATTGTCCTCTTGTCCATGGATGCCTATGACCAGGGCTCCTTTCAAAAAATTAACCGCCCCCATGGCAAAATCAAATTTATAGATATCTATGAGGGGCTGAAAATTTTTTCTGAGCAATATCAGGGGCAGTTGTGGTTGGAGATTATGCTAATGAACGATAATGTTGATGAGGAATCCCTGGGAAAGTATGCTCAAATGCTCCGAGAACTTAAATACCAGAAGCTGTATTTGAATACACCTGTGCGGCCTCCAGCGGAACCGGATATCAACCCCTTGGAGCATGAAAAGATGCAAAAAGCAGTATCTATCCTTGGTGGGGTTTCCATCGACCTCATTCATTCCCAGGGCTTTCACAGTGAAATAACTGACCACTACGCTGCCATCTTAAGCATCATCAAACGGCATCCCATGAATCAGTTTGAAATTGAAAGCTTTTTAAAAAAACGAGGCTGTGAAGATATTGAGAAAATCATGGACAGATTAAAACAGGATAGAGCGGTGTCAGAACTTGAATACATGGGCTATTTGACCTATAGACTAAGATAGTTGTTGTAAAAAAAAAGAGGCTTAACTGCCCTAGGAAGGCAGTAAGCCTCTTTTTATCTTCCCTTATAATGAAAGGATCCCCCCCCCAGGCCATAAGCTGCTTCAGCTATAGCTTCGGCCAAGGTGGGATGAGCATGGATAATTCCAGCCAGCTCCCCAGCGGTCATGCACTGATGAACTGCCACTGCCCCTTCGGCAATGAGGTCAGAGGCATGTGGTCCAATTATATGAACCCCTAGGATTTCCCCCCCGGCTCCAGCCACTAGTTTTATCATTCCGTCTAAATCCCTTTGGGCCAGGGCCTTGCCATTGGCAATAAAGGGGAACTTGGCAACTTTATACTCCAGTTTCCGAGCCTTTAACTCATCTTCACTGCTGCCGACGCTGGCAACCTCAGGCTGAGTAAAGACACAGGCAGGAACCACCCTATAGTCCATCTTGGCCTCATGGCCCATGATATTCTCGGCGGCAACAATTCCTTCATGAGAGGCCACATGGGCCAGCATCATATTGCCAACACAATCGCCAATTGCCCAAATGCCGGGGACATTGGTTGCCATAGTCTTGTCTACTTGGATGCCCCCACGGCTGTCATAGTCAATGCCCATCCCCTCTAGGTCTAAGCCTCCGAAATCCGGCACCCTTCCTGCCGCCAGAAGCACTTGCTGGACATCTACCTGAGTATTGCCCTTGTTTCCTTCCATATCTACCGAGAGGCCCTGGGGGACTTGGGAAATCTTGCTGACACGAGTGTTGGTGAGAATCTCCACTCCTGCCTTACGGAGGCAAAGACTTAGGCGCTTGCCCAATTCACTGTCCATTGTGGACAGCAATCCCGGCAGCATTTCCACCACAGTGACCTTGACGCCAAAAGAGGCAAAAATGCTGGCAAACTCTACCCCTACTACCCCCCCGCCAAGGATCAGCAGGGACTGAGGTAATGTCTGGGAGTTGAGGATGGCATCGGTATCCACCACTCCGGGATTGTCAATGCCCGGGATGGGAGGCATGCCTTGGCGAGAGCCAGTGGCTATGATTATGTGCTTTGACTCCACAGTCTCTTGGTTCAAAAGAACCTTGCCGGGGGCTATTATTTCGGCCTTTAACCTGGTGACTTCAATGGCGTTTGCCCGCATGAGGCCCTCAACGCCCTGAACCAGAGTTTTGACCACCTCATCCCTATGCCTGGCCACCCCGGAAAAATCCAAGCTTAAATCAGTAAAGTTCAAGCCTATTGTCTCTCCCTGAAGGGCCTTAGTATAGATCGCTGCCGAGTGGACCATGGCTTTGGTAGGAATGCAACCCCGATTTAGGCAGGTGCCTCCCAGTTCCCTGGCTTCAGCTAGCAATACTTTGCCTCCCAGCTGAGCAGCGCGGATGGCGGCCATATATCCTCCAATGCCGCCGCCAATGATTACTACATCATACACTGTAACGCCCCCTTTTATGGAAGTCAGAGGGGGTGCCATAAAGGCATCCACCCTCAGACTTCAATTATTTTGTTTCCTGTTACTTGACCTCTACCCTTGCCAGCGTAAAATGGGATTTCTGGCAGCGGTGACTTCGTCCAGGCGGGAAATGGGAGTAGTATGGGGAGCGCCAACTACCATTTCAGGATTCTCATCAGCCTCTTTGGCGATCTGGAGCATGGCCTCAATGAAATAATCCAAGGTTTCCTTGCCCTCTGTCTCGGTGGGCTCAATCATCATGGCCTCGTCGACTATCAAGGGGAAGTAGATTGTAGGGGGATGAACACCAAAATCTAGCAGCCTTTTGGCGATGTCCAGGGTCTTGACGCCCTTGGCTTTCTGCAGTCTGCCTGAGAGGACAAATTCGTGCATACATAGGCGGTCATATTCTAGGTGGTAGGCTTTCTTTAGTTGGGCCTGCATATAGTTGGCATTGAGAACAGCGTCTTCGCTAACAGCCCTTAAGCCCTCGGGTCCCAGCATGCGGATATAGGCATAGGCACGGACATTGATGGCAAAGTTCCCATAAAAGCTGTGAATCTTGCCGATGGAACTTGGGCAATCATAGTCCAAGCTGTACTCCTCTTCACTCTTCACCACCCGGGGGACGGGTAAATAAGGAATGAGCTTGGCCTTGACTCCTACGGGCCCAGAGCCGGGTCCGCCGCCTCCGTGAGGGGTAGAGAAGGTCTTGTGCAAATTGAGATGAACCACGTCAAAGCCAGTATCCCCAGGGCGCACTTTCCCCAAGATTGCGTTGGCATTGGCGCCATCATAGTAAAGAAGACCCCCTGCATCGTGGACAATGTCGGCGATTTCAGCGATATTGACGTCAAAAAGTCCCAAGGTATTGGGGTTAGTGAGCATTAGAGCCGCCACCCTATCATCGGTCTTGGCCCTTAAGTCATCCAGGGATACACCGCCATAAGAATCCGATTTGACCTGGACAATTTCCATGCCAACCATGGCTGCACTTGCAGGATTGGTGCCATGGGCTGAATCAGGGACAAGAATAACCTGGCGCTTGACATCCCCCCGGGCCTTATGATAGGCAGATATAAGCTTAAGGCCGGTATATTCGCCATGAGCTCCCGCCACGGGCTGCAAGGTTGCGGCATCCATGCCGGTAATCTCCGCCAAGTAATGTTCCAGTTCATATTCCAGCTGCAAAGCTCCCTGGGCAAATTTTTCCGGCACCAGGGGATGCAGCCGGGCATAGCCTGGCAGCCTGCTAACAGTTTCATTGACCTTGGGATTGTACTTCATGGTGCAGGACCCCAGGGGATAGAAACCATTATCAACACTGTGATTGAGCAGAGAAAGATTGAGATAGTGGCGGATGACATCGCCTTCACTGACCTCCGGCAATGACGGCGGCTCTTTCCGCAGTTGGTTTTCAGGTAATAGCTGGACTATAGCTTCCTGGGAAAATTCCCTAGGGGGAAGAGAATAGCCAATCCTGCCGGCAACGCTCTTTTCGAAAATCAACGGAACTAAGGGTTTCACTTAGGTCAATACCTCCCTTAGGGCGGCAGCGCAGCCTATAATTTCGGTTTTACTTCGCTTTTCAGTAACTGCCATCAGCAGATGGTTTTTCAGTTCCGGGAAGAAGCGGCCAAGATCAATGCCCACGTAGTATCCTTTGTCCGCCATGGCAGCAATAACCTTTTCAGGAGACTCAGGCAGTTTCAAGACAAATTCCTTAAAGAAAGGCCCAGCAAAGGGTAGCTCTACTCCCGGTACTGCGGCCATTTGCTTTCGGGCGAAAGCCGCCTTTACAAGGGATTGGGAAGCAACTTCCCGGATTCCTTCTGGACCCATGAGGCTCATATACACTGAAGCCGCCAGGGCACACAAGGCCTGGTTGGAACAGATGTTGGAGGTCGCCTTTTCCCTGCGGATGTGTTGTTCCCGGGTCTGAAGGGTGAGGACATAACCTCTCCGCCCCTGACCATCCACAGTCTGCCCCACAACCCGACCGGGCATTTTGCGAGTTAGCTTTTCAGTGACCCCCATAAAGCCCAATAAGGGGCCGCCAAAGCTTTGGCTATTACCCAAGCTCTGACCTTCGCCGGTAACCACATTGGCGCCCAATGACCCAGGTGCCTCTAGGAGACCAAGGGCGATTGGGTCAGTGGAGACTACAAACAGACCCTTTTCCTGGGCCATTAACTTGCCAAAAGCAGGCAAGTCTTCAATGATGCCAAAGAAATTGGGGGATTGAACAATTAAAGCCGCCACATCTTTGCCCAACCGGGCCTTGATGGCCCCCTCATCAAGTTTTCCGCCTTTAATTGGAACTGTATCTATCTCTACCTCATAGTTCTCCAAATACGTGTCTAAGACTCTGCGGTACCAAGGATGCAGACTCCCAGCTACCAGCAGCCTACGGCCTTTCGTTGCATTGAGAGCAAGTAGGGCAGCTTCGGCCACAGCAGTGGCTCCGTCATACAGGGAAGCATTAGCGGCAGCGGTCCCGGTAAGCTGACAGATCATCGACTGATACTCAAAAATAGCTTGTAGGGTTCCCTGACTGACTTCCGGCTGGTAGGGAGTATATGCAGTATAGAACTCGGAACGGCTAAGGACATGGTCAATGGCTGCGGGCACATAGTGGTCGTAAATGCCGCCCCCTAAAAAACTGACGACCTCCACATTGTTCTTGCCTGCCAGTTTTTCCATGTGGTCCACCAGTCTAGGCTCGGCAAGGGGGTCTGGAAGGTTAAGAGGCCCCTCAAAATGAAGCTTTTCAGGTATGTAACTGAAAAGGTCTTCAACGGTTTTGACTCCAATGGCCTGGAGCATCTGCCGGCGCTGTTCATCGGTGTTAGGCAGGTAATGCTTGCTCATATATTACTCCTTTTCCGTAGCAAACTGCTGGTATTCAGCGGCATCCATAAAACCAGCTATTAGGATATCCTCATCCGCCTCAAATACAGCAATCCAACCCTCGCCGAAGGGGTCAGTGTTAACTAATGAGGGCTCATCCTCTAGCAACTCATTAACCTCCACTACAACTCCTGCCAGGGGCGCATAGACATCAGCAGCAGCTTTGACGGATTCAAGAACTGCAAAAGCATCTCCTTCAGCCAAATCTTCATCCAGTTCCGGAAGCTCGACATAGACAATGTCTCCAAGCTCCTTCTGGGCAAAATCTGTTATCCCCACTGTCACTCGATTCCCTTCAAATTTAAGCCATTCGTGTTCCTTGGTGAATTTTAGTTCTGTTGGTAACTGCACTTTACTTTGCCTCCCTTTGATAAAACGGTAGTTTTGTCACCTTAGCTTTCAGACGGCGTTTGCGTACGCCTACCCAAAGAAATGTGCCCTCTTGAACAGAGTCGGCTGTAACTAGAACATTGGCCACGCTGGTATTTAAGGTTGGTGAAAAGGAACCGCTGGTTACATAGCCAATGTCTTGGCCTTCAGAATTAAAAACCCGATATCCCTCCCGGGGGATTCCCTTATCCATCATATTCAGACCTACCAGCCGGCGGGAGAGACCTTTTTCCTTAAGGGCGACTAAAGCGGCCTTGCCCATGAAGTCTACCTGTTTCTTAAGCTTGACAAAGAACCCCAGCTTGGCTTCCAAAGGGGTGATTTCCTGGGAAATCTCATGGCCGTATAGGGGCAGTCCGGCTTCAAACCTCAAAGTATCCCGTGCTCCCAACCCACAGGGAATTATCCCCTGGGGCTCACCTTCCCTTAAAATCTCCTGCCACAATTTAACGGTGTCTTCAACCCGGCAGTAGATTTCAAAACCATCCTCCCCGGTATAGCCGGTGCGGGAAACAAGGACTGGGACGCCGGCAATTTCTACCGGATCCGTGAAGCGGAAAAAGCCTAAATCATCCAGTCTATAAGACGTAAGCTTTTGCAGTACCTCTTGTGCCAAGGGGCCCTGAATAGCCAACTGACCTGTAACCGCCGTGGAATTATCCAGTGTAACACCTGGGATAATGTGCTGATTAAGCCAATCCCAATCCTTTTGTGTATTTGAGGCGTTGACCACTAAGAGGAATTTCTGGGGCCCGTAGCGATAGACTAAGAGATCATCTACCACTCCTCCATGGGGGTAGCACATAAAAGTGTAAACCACCTGATTGTCCACAAGCTTGCTGATATCGTTTGTCAATACGGTATCCAGCCATGCAAGAGCCTGTGGCCCCTCGACAATAATTTCCCCCATGTGGGAAACATCAAAAAGACCTGCTCGCCTGCGCACCGCCTCCACTTCCTCCAAAATGCCAGAATACTGGAGAGGGAGGGCCCAACCTCCGAAATCAACTAATTGTCCTCCTGCAAGAATATGCTCCTGGTATAACGGTGTTCTCAATAAGTTCTCCAACATTTCACCTCCAATACTTAGTGTATACAAAAAAACAGAAAAAGCATGATGCCTTTCTCTGTCTCTTTACCTGAAAGATTTTATCCCCTTTGGTGCGTTTGTACGCTCTCCAGAGTTGTGTCAGCGCACCAGTCTTTTTGCCTGAAAGTTTCGCTGCAATTGGCTGGTTGCAGCTTGCTTCTTCGGCGCCCGAAAGGGACTCTCCCATTGCGCATCATCCACTATATTCACTTTTCCAGAGAGTATTGTTCGCCACCTCGGGTAAAAAACCCTTTATTCCAGATATAAGTTTTTATTATGGCTAAAATGAACGATACTACATTTTCTTCAACTGTTCCTTCTTGAGGTTTTCCACACAAAGTTTTATCTGGGATTTTAGGAGATTATAATCCTCTACAAGCTGATCAAAGGAACTACCACTCAAGCGCCACTGGGACCACGGCATAAAGCCAATCTCCACTTCCCCCTGGGGTGTTATAACAACTCTCGCCTCGATGTCAATTTCCGCAAGCCTAATCTTAGCCACCAGCTCTTTTTTTACTTCCAGCGTAACCAAAAAACCACCCCCTGCCAACAAATATGTGGCAGGGGGAATTATTATTCCTGCTGAAGGGAGATTTCTTCTCTTCCCTTGCACAGGGTTCGTTCCGCCAAAGGGCATAGTGCTGCCAGCTGGGACTTAATCTGCTTTGCGTCTACTGGATTAAGCCATGGTAAATTTATTTCCACATTGGCCTTTCCACCGCTAAAGGAGGTATATAACAGCTCCATCCCCACCTTAAGATCACTTAAGGCATTGGGATTGCCTTTCGTGGCAAGGGGGGGCACTAGCTCCAGAAGTCCCACACTCACTGTCGCTGTCTCCAAGGGAGTGCGGGTGGCCTCCAAGGTGGCCCCATTAATTGCTTTCCGGCGCAGGGCAACCTCAGCCTCAGTTTCTTTGGGCAGGCGGTTGGCCGCCAGAATCTTCTCATAGGCGGCACTGTCCCGATCTACTAATTCCAGGAGCAGCTTCTGTCGCTCTTGGGCAAAAGCGGCAGTAGTCTCCATCTCTTCTTTAACGCCAACATATTTCTTCTTACTTGCGGTTAAGTTGCAAAACATAGCAATCAAAGCCGCGCCCATTGCCCCGGCCAAAGCAGCAGCGCTACCACCGCCAGGAGTAGGCTTGCCATCAGAAAGCCGCTGTATAAACTCTTCAATACTCATTTGTGCAAACAATATCTTCACCTCACTGATTATTGCATATGACAGACGTCATTAACGCTTTCAACTACAACTAATCCTCCTGGCTGCCAGTGCAAGGTTGTAATGCTGCAGTTTTTGATATATAACTTGCCCCTAGTCCCCCAGGAAAGGCCCAACAATTTGTTCATCACTGCCCGGATTAAGCCGCCGTGAGTTACTACCGCCACTAGGTCAGTTTCGGAATGGGAGGCGGCGATATTTTCCAGGGCCTTCATTCCTCGTCCTTGGAAGTCCGGGTAGTATTCACCTCCAGGAGGAGGGGGAGATTCCGGCGGGCAGGCATGCCATTGCCGACCTAACTCTGGCCATTTTTCCCAGATGGCCTCCCAGCTTAAGCCAGCCCATTCTCCCATGTCGATCTCACCAAGCTCTTTCACCATCTGCACAGGACAATTATGGTGGCGAGAAACCGCCTGGGCTGTATCCAAGGCCCGACATAAATGGCTAGAATAAATGGCATTCAATGGCTTGTCCCGGAGGTAAGCCCCCAGTTGGAGGGCTTCGGCCCCACCCTTTTCGCTTAAGGGAACATCTATTGCCCCTTGGAAAATTCCTTCCCTGTTCCAGATAGTTTCTCCATGGCGGATTAGCAACAGTTTGGCCATCAGCAGTCTTCCTCAAACTTATGCTGCAGTTTTAGGCGACGATTATGCCAGGACAAACCTAAATTAACCAGGGTGTTAACCAAGTCAGGTCCGCTGATGCCACTATGCTCCCACAGTTTCGGATACATGCTGATTGCCGTAAATCCAGGCATCGTATTGATTTCATTGATGACCACCCCACCTTGGGGGGTGATAAACATATCTACCCTAGCTAGGCCAAGAGCGTCTACTGCTTTAAAAGCCGCCACAGCTAACTCCCTGGCCCTATCGCTGACCGCCTCCTCAAGGTCAGCGGGAATTAGCAGCCGAGAACCCTGGTCGATGTACTTGGCCTTGTAATCATAGAACTCATTGACAGGAATAATCTCTCCCGGCATCGAGGCCCGAGGATTCTCATTACCAAGGACTGCAATTTCTACTTCCCGACCCCGGATCTCTTCTTCGACAATGATTTTATAATCGTAATGCAAGGCTATCTCTACCGCCTCAAGGAAATCCTTATCCCCGGAGGCCTTGCTGATACCTACACTGGAACCGAGATTGGCTGGTTTGACAAAGACAGGCCAGCCCAAGCGCTCCTCAACCCTATCCAGCAAGCTCTGGCGGCTCTGCTGCCATTCCCATTGATTGAAAGCAATATAACTACCCAAAGGCAGATTATAGTTGCGGAAGGCTGCCTTCATCTGTGCCTTATCCATAGCCACAGCAGAACCCAATATTCCCGAACCAACGTAGGGAATCCCCGCCAGTTCAAGAGCTCCTTGAACGGTGCCGTCCTCTCCAAAGGGGCCATGGAGTACAGGAAAGACAAGGTCAATATCCAAGGGCTCGCCGTTGCAGACCAAACCTTGACCTTGAAAACTTAGGTCCAGGAATACTTTAGCCGCCCGGGAGAGATCCCCGTCCTCCGTAAACATACCAAGTATGTCGGGATGCTGCAGCCAATCGCCGTCATTGGTAATGCCAATGGGGAGAACAGTATGACCGGCCTGGATTAAGGAATCCATGATGTAACTGGCGGAGCGCAGGGAAACATGATGTTCACCAGAGCGACCGCCCATGATAACTGCTATCTTCATACTAACACCTCGCTTAATGGATGTTGGTGCCTTGAGCGCCTAGGCTACCCCTATTAATATATTACTCTAAATATCGTTGTTTACCCCTGCGGTTTGCCAATTCGACGCCAATTATGCCCATCATAATCAAGACACTGCCCCAAAGTCCCTGAGAAGGTAACTTTTCTCCCAAGAAAGAAAAGGCAAAGACCGCTGCAAATACCGGCTCTAGGGTAAAGACCAGGGCCGCCCTTTCCGGGCTGACAATTCGCTGAGCCCAGGTCTGGCAAGCAGTTGTGAAAATGGTACCTACAAAAGCCAAGTAAAACAGCCCTGCCCAAACATGACCCCCGAGGCTTACTGGCTCCTCAAGTAAAAGAGAGGCTATCCAGCAGGAGATTGCAGTAACTGCCACCTGCACCAGGGTCAACATCAGCACCCGGCAGCCAGGGGCGTACTTGGCCAAGTTGAGGATATTTACAGCAAAGGCCAGGGCACAGATAAACAAAAGTAAGTCCCCCCGCTGAAAGGTGATAGAAGCGGAAAAATCTAGGCTAAGGAAAGCCAGCCCCACCGCCGCCACCCCAGCGAATATGTAAACGTAAAAATGAGGTCGCCGACGAAGGAAGACTGCACCCAACAGGGGAACCAAGACTACCGCCATGCCGGTAATAAATCCCGCCTTTGCTGCCGTGGAATAGACCATGCCTAGGGTCTGGGCTATGTAGCCAATAGCCAAAGAAGAGCCGCTAATTAGCCCCCCAATTAGTTCATCTCGAGAAACCGTAGACAAGTGCCTAAGATTCAGGAGCAAGAGACCAACTGCCGCCAATGAAAAGCGCCAGGCCAAAAAATACAAAGGGGGGACGTAATCTAAGTAAGATTTAGTCACCGAAAAGGTGCTGCCCCAAATCACGGTGACTATTATAAGGACTCCGTAGCCAAACCAGTTCTTGTCTCGCACACCTCTGGCCCCCTGATTGATTGTTTATTAATTAATTATAGCACAAAAAAAAGGCTAAGCCCTCGCTTAACCTAATCAGGATTCGGGGATAAGAAGATTTGGATCCATACTAAAACGAAGTGCAATAGGATGATTAGGGTTTTGAAAATTACATCTATAATTTAACAAACGCACTGATGACTCAAGTTTATAGTTCAGTTTGCCATTCTCTCCCTCTAAATTAAAGAGGAGAGTGCTGACATTGCCAAAAAAAGCTACGTCGGTGATTATGCCATCGGACAAGATATGGCTCCCATCACCATCTAGTAAGATCACAGAATCAGTATCCCTGTCTAGGTAGATATAGCTATACTCACTGGCATCTAACCCATTAACATCCCAGTTCGGTTCATCAATCAATTCTAAGAAAAAGGCGAATCGCAACTCATTACTGATTCTTTCAGCAGTAGTCCGAAGAGAGTGATGGAGGTTATTTCGTCTAGAGGTGGATACAAATAGCCTTTGACTGAAGATAAAAAGAGAGGAAACTGCAGCCATTAAAACCATAATTATGGCAAGGACGGCTAGTAATTCTACTAGTGTAAACCCCCGTTTATTCCAGATCATTACTCAAATCCCTCATTGGGGATAAATGTTACATAAACAATTTCGCCTTCCGGTAAGCCTGCAGCAACCTTTATCACCGTAACCAAGGTGCCCTCCACCTCGATACCAAGATTCTCAAACCTCATGGTGTAGGGCTCCCTGATAACAACAGCCTCTTCATCTGCATCTTCGTTTTGAATAACTGCCTCCATGTCCTTCTGTGTGGCGTGTAGCACATCACTTCTGTTCTCGGCAGTATGCATAGCCTTAAAGCCGCGCATCAAAAGGGAGCTGACAGCCAAGACACCTATAAGAAGTATAGCTGTGGCGGTGACAACTTCTATGAGTGTAAATCCGGACTTTTGCCTAAGGTATTTCACAGTATACCCCCCCTGGCTACTTAGTTGGACCAGGAACCTTTGATGTAGTTAGTAATCTCAATAGGCTCAGGCTCTTGCGGTTCAAACTGAAGATCTGGTAGCAGTTCCCATATCCCCTGAACTTCAGTAGAAAACTCTAACGTACTACTATTTTTGGACTCAAATTCCTTGCAGACAACAGCGCCCTTTACATATCCAGAGTTATGCAGGGTAACCAAAGCATTTGGAGCGTAGATTACCTGAACCCGTGCGGAGCTGCTGTTTGACAGTTTGACATCAGTGCCGCCCGTAAAAATACTACCCAAAATTTCTCCGCTGTTTGCAAGGTCGAAGTCTGCTTTCTCGGCATAGATGGCACCGCAGAAAGAACAACTGTTATTGATCTTTAATTTTGAACTAGCGCCCTTGTAATATAAGAGGGCTTTAGTGGGATCTCCGGTGTTGACATTAAAATGACAACTGTTTTTGAATTCCACCGTGTCCTCGATGTATAGAATCAATTTTCCGGAGCCATTAATTTCCACGTTGGAGGAATTACTGAGGGTAAAATTCTTTGCCCTTATCTTCATAGTGCCCGAGCCGACATTAAAAATTAATTTTCCCGAGTTTTTAATGTTGATATCACCATAAGATCCGTTTTCGGAAATACTGACGGTAGAGCTGGATACTATGTTCCCCCGGTCTGGTAAATCCGGAAATTCAGGAAAGATAGGCATAGGGTAGTGACGTTCCTCATCAAGATTAGTAATAATTCCAAACACCTGTGCACTGTTTTTCAGTTTTACAACCTGATTAGGATTAGCACCGATTCCCACCTGAATGCTACCGTCTACTTCGGAGCTATTATTTAAGTACACATCATCATCCAATACAGTGTGGGTACCGAGATTGCCATCGATAATACCAGAGTTACCAATCGTAATGCTACCTTCGGCGAAAACTGCCATGTCAAAAATGGGGAAGAAAACCTCAGCTTCAGGGTAGATTATTTCCGTACGGGGTTCCAGGGAGAAGGACAGTTTCTCAAAATTCTTTCCTGAATAGCCAGTTGAAGAAATAAGAACCTTACCTTCGCCATCTTTGGAAATGTTGACTTTAAACTTAGCGCCGTTTTCCAGTACGACTTCGTCGTAACCTTTGGTTAGGATCTGGGGAACTTCCTCAGGATGTGCCAGCAGGTATGCAGCCACAGCTTCCGTTGCTCCCCTGGCAATATAGAGTGCTTCGGCGTTTTTCTGCTGACGAACGCTTTGTTTCAAGTCAGAATAGCCCAAAGCAACAAGAGCTGATCCCAGTAAGAGAAGACAGAGAGTCACAGATAAGACAACTAATAAAATCGAACCCTTTTGATTGCGAACCAACACTGTTATTGCACCACCTTTCAGTATTTATCAGAGAGCATCAAGCTACAAGGCAATAGGATTTGTTACAAATAGTCTAACATAATCATAGCCTCAGGACAATAGAAAAGTAAAATTCTACCAACTTTTCCCCACAAAACATGGTAATCCAGGTGCCTGCTGCCAGGAAGGGAGCAAAGGGTAAGGCTTTCCCCCGGTTCCCCCGCAGCAATAAGGCTGTCGCCAAAACCCCGCCAACTACTATAGCCAAAGCAAGTGATACTAACGCTAACTTCCAACCCAGACCTAGGCCTATAGCCAAAGCTAATTTAATGTCTCCCCCTCCCATTCCTCCCCGACTTGCTACGGCAATAAGGAATAAGATGCTGAAGAGAAGTATGCCCCCTAGGAGATGACCCCACTGGGCGGTAACTATTGCAACAACAGCTAAAATTGCAGCTGACCCAAGGCTAACTTCGTCTGGGACTTCCCTATGGGATATATCTGTGGCAACACTAATAATGAATGCCAAGGACAAAGTACAGTACTGTAACGAAGTGATTGATAGTTGCCATCTATAACCTATTGCTGCAAAGAGAAGAGCTGTGGCAAGTTCCACTGCCGGATAGCGAATAGATATTGTCCCTTTGCACATAGCACATTTGCCCCTAAGGGCTAGCCAGCTAATTAATGGCAGTAGATGTTGCGGACGTAACTTGCCTTGACAATGAGGACAGTGGGATGGCGGCCAGGCAATAGATTCTTTGCGTGGCAAGCGCCATATACATACATTGGCGAAGCTACCTAGGACAGAGCCAAGAGTAAAGAACGAGATTAACCAAAACATGTCATAACCTGAAGGGGTTCACCCTACCTGGAGCTTTATAAGGGGTGATTGGATTGAAGTTCTCAGCGAATATTTCAAGATCGATTGTGCACTTTAGTATCCCATCAGCGCCTGCACTAAAGTTAATGGAGTCCACTAAGACTAGGCGGGTGTGGTTTTCTAAAAAAGTCAGGTATTTTACCATAGAGGAATACTGTCCCGCAAGATTCAGAGAAATAGATGTTATTAAAAACTGCTCCCTAGCAGATGGTTCTGCAATACTGAGCCTTTCAACAATCAGTCTTTCAGTAATTGCCACCTTCTCCAGCTCGGTAATAAATTCTCTCACTAATCCCAGTTGGGGAATTCGAATCCTGTGAGCCTCCAATTCCAGCTCCAGAGCAACGGTGTCAATAGCATTAAGCTCGTCTACACGCTTTTTTAAACTATCCCGCTCCCCCTGACGAGAACTAAGTTCGGCCTGGGCGGCCTTAAGCTTTTCCATGGCGGGAGAAAGACCGTAAAACCAGACGGCAACATTGATTAAGATTACGGCAATTATTGCAATAATCCACTTCTTTTGCGCTGTGAGTTTAATCGCCATGTTCTTCTTCCACCTCCCGGCCATACCAGCTTCGCAATAAGATGTCAAACTTTTGGCCTGGGGTGACGGTGCTGAGGCGGACGATTTCCAGCCCCGACTCCGCCTGGATGCTTCCCCAAAACTTCGCCACCGTCTCTACAGTGTTTACTGTGCCAGAAATGCGAATGTCCCCGGAGGAGGAAAAATTAAGTATCTCAATGAATAGACCGGGAAGCATGGCTCTTTCCAATGCAGCGGTAGCAGGGTGCCAAAGAATAGAGGAGGCGATTTCAGTATCAATGTATGCCTTATGCCTACTGACTTGAACTTGGAGCTCTTCTTTCCAGATGTTTTCGTCCACTTGGTGCTGGAGCTGCGAAATTTCGTTTTCCACTGACAAGACCTTGTTCTTTGTCTCAGTCCAGTCAAGACTCAATGTAATCCAGTATATACTAATAGATAGTAGATAGACTGTCAGCACAATGGTAATGAGAACTGGCCAAAGCCGCACCGAGGGTTGTGGTCTGTGTTGGGGAGGCAACAGGTTTACTTGGATTGACATCTATTTACCCTCCCACATACCGGCACCTAATGCCACATTATACATAATTTTATCCTGTCGAGGGGTTCGATCCTTACTGGAAAATTCGGCGAACCCAACCTCGACTCCAGCAATCTGCCTAATCATAGAGTTAACTCCTCGGGTTAAAGCCGCGCCTCCCGACAAGTAGACTCTCTGATACTGACCATCAGCACCCTGCTCAAAATTGGTTCTGTAGTACTCCAAGGAACGCTCAATTTCTCTTCCCAACTCCCGGATCCAAGAATCAAGCCATCCTTCCGGGTACTCTCCTTTAATCTTTATTGCTTCGGCCTCGGCGTAGGATTGACCACTGACAGAGGCTATGGCCCGAGTAGCTTCAACGCCACCCACCGAAACGCTCCGGGAAAAAATAAGATGGGTGTCATTAAAGAAATGAATCTGGGTAGTTTCTGCGCCAATATCAATGATTAAGGACGCACCCTCGGCACTTTTTAACAACCAGCGCCCTAGGGCTAAAGGGGCCACATCCAGGGCCACCAATTTCAGACCTGCGTCATTAATGGCCTGTACATAGCGGTCAATAAGGGAATCCCTAACTGCTACGAGAAGGATGTCCTGCATTTCTCCTTCCTCACTAATTACAGTATCTTGAACCAACCAGTCCAATTGTGCTTCTTCTAGAGGGAAGGGCAGGACACGCTTCGCCTCCCAGTGAATAGCCTCTGGTAAATCCTTTGCCTTTAGGCGAGGAAGCTGAATATGTCTTAATACCAGGGTACTGGCAGGTAAAGTCGATACTACTTGATTATTTACCAACTGTTTGTTTCGAAGCTGTTGGCGCAGAAAATCCGCTACAGCCTCTGCATTTTGCAACACTCCTTTGTTGACTGCCCCTTGGGGAGTAGGCAGACGCAAGACTAGGGGCTTACCCCCCCGATGGGGAACGCAGAGTTTGATAGATGAGCTGCCGATGTCCAGTCCTAGTTTGTATTGTTTGGATAGTGCTGCCATGGGCTGGCCCCCTTTCCAATAAGTAATATATAGTCTAATGAATAATTATTATGGGAAGATGCCAGACAGGGCGCACCCTGTCTGGCGATGATTGGCTTAAGTAGTGGGCTCTTCTTCTTCTTCACCCTCAGTCGCTATGACGACAAACTTCCAGACCTGGGAATCATTTAGATTCTCGGTGCCAGGTGCTGTTGCCACGATGGTATGCTTCCGGCTCTTGCCGTTTAGTACAATTGCAGTTCCAATTTTTGTGTCTGCAGTAGCAGCAGTTTTAACAACAGTGGTGTCATCCAGGAATTGTTCCAGCTCACCCCAGGTAATATCTCCAGTAGTCCAAGTTGCGTCATAATCTTCCCGCTTGTCAGCGTCCAGTTCCAGACCCATGATTGCGTCGTTAAGAACTTTGCAGGTAGCTTCGTCGGCAGCAATTCTGGCGTCATCAATCCGCCGGATAACACGGGGGGCAGCCAGGGCAACCAAAATCCCGATGATAGCTACAACGACCAGGACTTCGATCAGGGTAAAGCCCTTTTCTTCTTGTAGAGCACGGTAAAAAAAGTTCAACATTGTAATACCTCCTGTTTTTATGTTGGGATATTAATAGGGAAAAGACTCTCGTGCCTCAAGAACCACCTCCTTGAATTGTGTATAACAGTAACCGAATAGTAAATCTTACTGGACAAGGTTTCCCATATCGAACATTGGCAGCATTACTGACACCAGCATAATCCCAACTATTACAGCTAAGCATAGAATCATTATCGGTTCGATAATTGAGCTAAGCCTGTCCACAGTATACTTGACCTCATCCTCATAAAAGTCGGCAACCTTGCTAAGCATATCATCCAAAGCTCCCGCCTCTTCACCCACCCTGAGCATATGCAGCACTAGGGGAGTAAAATGAGGCGACCCCCCAAGCCCTTGGCTCAAAGTCATTCCCTCCGTCACCCCTTTGCGGGCGTGAAGAATTGCACTGGAAAACTCCACATTGTTGACCACCCGGGCAACTATTTCCAAGGCTTGGACCATGGGCACTCCACTGCCGACTAAGATGCTAAGAGAACGACAAAACCTGCCGATAGCTGAGTTTCTAAAAATAACCCCAAACTTAGGAATCTTTAAGCTATACCTTTGAATTGTGTGGCGACCCTTGGTGGTAGTTGACCACCTTTTCACCGCAATTATCAAAATGATTACTGCTGGAATGAAAATATAAAAGTATTTTTGAACTGCCTCACTAAGGGCCAACATAGCGATAGTTACCCCGGGGAGTTTTTGATCTGACTCAGCAAACATTTCGGCAAACCCTGGGATAACCGTAGCTAATAGGACAATGACAACTATGACCGCCACGACTCCGATGATAGTAGGATAAGTAGTGGCGGATTTTACCTTCTCCCTAATCTCACTTTGATTCTCAAAGTATTCAGCTAAGCTGGATAAGACTGTATCCAATGAACCGGAGGCTTCGCCAGCTTCTACCATGCTGATAAAGATGTTGGGAAAAAAAGCTTTGTGCTTATAGCAAGCCTCGCTAAATGTCTTGCCGGATTCCAACTCCTTGGCAATATCCGTTAATGTTTCTGATAACAACGGGTTTTCTGCCTGAGTGGAGATTGCAGAAATGGATGAGATTATCGTCACACCGGCATTGGTCATGGTGGACATTTGGCGACAAAAGACTGCAAATTCCTTCAGGGAAATGGACTTTTTTTGAAAAAGGGAAGTACTCTTTTTCTTGACCTGACCCGGGGTCAAGTCCATGAGAATTAGCTTTTTCTCCCGGATCATTTCGGCAGCCCGGTTGATGTCATCGGCCTGAATTTGCCCGGAAATTATTTTACCTGAGAAATCCCTGGCCTTGTAGGTATATACATTGGGCATGGAGCCACCCCCTAGAAATGATTACAATTGTACTGGTTCGATGAGCCCTTGGTCTACTAACAATTTAAGAGACTGTTCAAAGGTCTGCATACCAAATTTCGATCCTGTCTCCATGGTGGTAGGAATCTGATGGAGTTTGCCCTCTCGAATCAAGTTTTTGACGGCAGAATTGCCCACCAGGATTTCACAGGCCATAACCCGCCCCTTCTGTCCCTTCCTAGGTAACAAACGTTGGGCCACAATGCCCCGGAGAGTATCGGCCAGCTGCACACGAATTTGTTGCTGCTGATGGGCGGGGAAAGCGTCGATAATCCTGTCAACAGCTGCAGGGGCACCGGAAGTGTGCAAAGTGGCTAAAACCAAGTGTCCGGTTTCCGCTGCGGTCACCGCGGTGGAAATGGTCTCTAAGTCCCGCATCTCGCCAACCAAAATGACATCAGGGTCCTGGCGCAGGGCTGCCCGTAAGGCATTGGCAAAGGATTTACTGTCCTGACCAATTTCCCTTTGATTGACAATGGATTTTTCATGCTGATGCACATACTCAATGGGATCCTCCAGGGTTAATATGTGACAAGCTCTGGTTCTGTTTATTTCGTTAATCAATGAAGCCATTGTAGTAGATTTAACGACCCTGTCTGCATCCCTAAGGTCTTGGTCCAAGTAGGCAAAGGCAACGGTACTCCATTGACGCTGGCGACTGGCCTGATTACACGCCAACCATGTCTGCCAAAAAGTCACCAGCAACCCACAGACCACTGCCGCCAGAAGGAGTATTTGGGCAGAAGCAACCAATGCCTCTAGAGCAATCATTCCCCTTTTGTTCATGGTCCCCCCACCATCCTCAACGGTTCAGCTAAACCTGGACCCGAAACTTCAACCTGCCATAAGGTGTACCCATCTTCCTCTAGGACTGTAAGAACGCTCTGGAAGTCTCCCTCCCAAAGATACCTTTCTGCCACACCCGCTACAGCCTGCTCAAGATGACTGGCAGCCAACAGGCGGCCCCGGGTAACAGCCTGGGATACCCGGAAGATTTGTAGGGCACCAGTCAATGCTGCCCCTAAAGCTAGGGCAGCCAGGGCAATAACTGCAGCCGCCATAATTACCTCCGATAAAATGAAACCCCTGAATCCCATTTTCTTCTTCATTGTTCCGGATTACAGTGGGTGCAATAGACTATCGCCTCTTGCCCATTGTACTTTAACTTGTACTGGATCATTATTTCATTATTGTCGTAAGGGCATTTCAATTCTGCCCCAGTTAGATAACCGATTCCCCTTAAAAACTGAACCAAATCCACATCAATAGGGACCGGCTTGCCGACAGTCAGTCTATACCTCTCTACCTGGGTGAAGACTATCTGGACGTTTGTGGCGCAAGCGTCTCGACGCCCCTGTTCCACAGCGTTGATATAGCTGGGCACGGCAATAGCTGCAAGAATACCAATTATAGTCACCACCACTAAAATCTCCATCAAGGTAAACCCCTTACTATTTCTTAACAATTGTTTTCTCCTTTAATAATGATTATTTGGATGGAAGCCATCTCTGTCTAAACTTGTTTAGAAGATTCTTGCCAGCTGCAGTACCGGCAGCATTAGTACCAGCAACATCGCCGCCACCATCCCGCCTACAATCAAAACCGACAGGGGCTCAAGGAGGCGTTGAAAGTTTTCCATGACATCCTCCAGCCTGTGTCCATAGTACTCTGCTGCCCTAGCTAGGGCAGCGGGAAGTTGTCCAGTTACTTCCCCCTGGGCCACAAAAGAGCGGAGCACCCCGGGGCTTCCTTCTAGGGAGGAATATAGACTGCTTCCCTGCCGGATTGCCTTCAAGGCTCCTGGGGCAGGTCCTCGGCTGGACACCTCAGCAGCCATACAGAGTGCCTGTTCAAGGGTATGGCCTGCCTGGGAAATCATGGCTACCACCATGCAAAACCAATAGCAATACAGGGTTCCCACCAGGGGCAATTTCGCCAGGGTTTGCCATTTCACCCTTTTAGTAAAGAACCTGCACACCGTCACCAATAATAATGCAAATACTATTCCTGCCAGTAGCAGGCGGGTTGGAGTCACAACCTCGGCAACCCCAAAGATCCAATTGGTGGCAGCTGGAACCCTTGCCCCCATCACTGCGTAAAGGCTGTTGAAACCCGGCACTACAAACCAAAGGGCGATAGTACCGCTTCCAATGGACACCGTAATCAATAAAAGAGGGTAAAACAGAATCCGCAACAAGCGGTTTTTTATTGCTTCCTGTTCCCGATAATATGTCGCCAAGGTGTCCAAAGCCGGTAACAGACTGTCCCCGGTTTCGCCAATCTCCGTCACCCCCCGATAAAAGGCTGGGAACAGCCGGGGATAGTTTGCCAGCTGCTGATAAAACCCATATCCCAAAGTCAGTCCCAGGGCTACTTCCCCTGCTGCAATTCTATAGCCTTTGTGAGGGAACACTTGGCCTAGCTGCTTAAGGCTTTCCACCAAGGGCAGCCCCCCCTGAAGCATCGAGGCAAGTTGCCTAGTAAACAAGGCCAAGTTTTTCATTGTCCTTCCTCCAAGGAAAGGGAAAGTTGACGAAACTGGGCGTCATCAGTAAGTCCGGCCCTCAGTTTCGCCCGACAGTCATCGAGGATAGTGACGCCAGGAGGAGGTAGGGGGGAGCTGTTGAGAATGGCATCCTTTACTGCCCCATTGACAACAAGCAGTTCAAAGACACCCGTGCGTCCATAATAACCGCTATCCAAGCAGCGGGCACAACCCCCTTGACAGGAGCAAGGAATGCGCACCAACCGCTGGGCCAAGACTCCATTAAGGGCGGCGGCCACTTGGTAAGGTGCGCATTCCATGTCCAACAGGCGAGCCACCGCCGATCGAGAATCTTGGGTATGCATAGTAGCCAGAACCAAGTGTCCAGTCAAGGCGGCCCGGAGACTAATGGCAGCAGTTTCGGCATCCCGGATTTCACCTACTAGCATGACATCGGGATCTTGGCGCAGGGCCCCCCGCAAGGCCGCAGCGAAATCCAGCCCTCCCCTGTAATTCACTTGGGTCTGGATAATATCCTTCATACGATATTCCACCGGATCTTCCATAGTCATTATGTTTAGGCGCTGCCTGTCCAACAAATTCAGGGCAGCATACAAAGTAGTAGTCTTGCCGCTGCCGGTAGGTCCCGTAACCAGGACTAGACCCTGGCCTTTGTAAAAAAGACGGGCAAAGGCCTCCCGAGTTTCCTCCTCCATACCCAAGGAAGTCAAATCCTGTTCCAAGGGCTGCACTGGCAGTAGACGCAGAACCAACTTTTCCCCCAGAATGGTAGGCTGGCTTGCCACTCGGATATCCCAGCTTTGTTCCCGGCAAGTCAAACGCATGCTTCCGTCCTGAGGCAACATGCGTTGGGCAATGTCCATACCTGCCTGAACTTTTATCCGGCTGCACAGCTGTTTTCCCCCAGGGTCAGGCAATACCTTGAGGAATAATAGACTGCCGTCCACCCGTAGGCGAATACGCAGTGAATCCTGGGTCGGTTCCAGATGGATATCTGTTGCCCGAGCTTCCACTGCCTGCTGCAATAGCTCCAGACTCATCAGGGATTTCCCCTTTCTACCCGCACTCTGCCGGAATGGGTGGCGACTACAACCTGAACACGGTATTTTAGTCCCTGGAATACCAATGAGTAAGTCCCTCCTGCCGCACACCTTCCCGTTCCATAAAAGACTATCGGATTGGTAGATAACTTTTCCCACTCCACTCCTGGAGGCAATTGAATGTAACGGGAAAGGGCAAAGGCTTCCTCGGAAAGGATGTAATACGCCCCAGCGCCCCGGTCAAAGAGCACTTTATATGTACTGTTATTGGCGACAGCCAGCTGGCGGGTAGCCTGCAACTCCCGGGCCAGTTCCTCCGCCCCCTGCTCCACAGCCATGGCACCATGAGTGGATTTGGCCAGGGGCAAAAACGAAAGGGCAAGAACCGCTGTAATTGCACAGGCCACCAACAGGCTCCCTAGGCTAAAACGCACATTGATCCCACCTTTCAAATTTATTAATTCGCTGGAAGATTATTAATTCCTGCAAATATTAACCAAAAAAATAAAGCCCTTTTCAGGCTTTATAATCAGTGCTATTTTTCCCGAGGGCTTTGGGTTAGCCCCCTGGCCTTCAACCGGCGCAAGACTAGACCCTCTAGTTTACGCATTATCTTCGTGCCGAAGAACTCTTTATCCCCGACGGGCACAACCAGGATGGTATACACTCCCAGGCGGTTGCCCCCTAAAACGTCGGTAAAGATCTGGTCACCGATGACTGCAGTTTCATCTACGGTTACCCCCATAGCCTCACAGGCCACCCTGAAAGCTCTTCGCCGGGGCTTAACAGCCTTAGAAATAGCTGGTACACCAAAGGCATCGGCAAACTTGCGCACCCGCTCCTGAGAATTATTAGATACGATATACACAGAAAAACCCTTGTCTTGTACTTTTTTTAACCAATCCAGAAGCCCCGGGTTGGGCAGGGGATCATCCCAGGATACAAGAGTATTGTCTAAATCAGTGATTATCCCTCGAATGCCTTTGGCGTACAGTATATCCAAATCTAGGTCATAGATGCTGCTTAAATAATAATCCGGTACTAGTTTTTTAAACACTGAGCCCACCTCCTTTGTAGCCATCACATATAGTTCGTGAAAGGCGGTGGAATATCCTGCATACTTACCGCAATGGGTTGACCAACATCCGCAGGGCTCTCTTTTCAATTCTCGATACATAGGAGCGAGAAATCCCCAGTTTTGCGGCAATTTCTCTTTGGGGCCAGCTACGTCCGTCCACCAGGGCAAAGCGCCTTTCCAGCACATATCTTTCCCGGGGAGGTAGGCCTTTCATCCTCTTTAACAAGCGGTCAACTTCTATTTTTTGATTGACCTTTTCAAAGATGTCAGACTCATTGCCTAATATGTCCATTAGAGAAAGCTCATTCCCCTCCTGATCCACTCCCAGGGGTTCCTCCAGAGAAATATCATCCCGGTTTTTTTTCATAGAGCGCAGCTGCATAAGAATTTCGTTTTCAATACAACGGGCAGCGTAGGTGGCTAGCTTCACCCCTTTTTCCATGTCATAGGTGTTGATAGCCTTGATCAGGCCAACGGTGCCAATAGAAATGAGATCGTCATTTTCCAAACGGGTGTTATCGTACTTCTTGACAATGTGGGCCACCAGACGCAAGTTATGCTCAATTAAGATACGGCGTGCCTCCCCATCTCCCTGTGCCAGGCGCAAAAGACATTCACGCTCTTTTTCTGGATCCAAAGGATGAGGAAAAGAGTTGTTCTTAATGTGAGAGACCAGCAGAGTCAACTCTTTAATCGCCATGGCCATAGCGATTAAAACCCCAGGTATCAAAGGCTCCCCCCCTTCCCAGGCTAATGCATACTAGTATATGTCAATAAAACTGGAAAGGTGACTATAAGATTTATTCTCCAGTTAAATCTGCCAAGCCCTGGACTACCTCTGCTACAATCCTTCCTCTTTCAACAGTTGTTCCGCTATTTGGGGCCTCCGCCATATACACTACGACATATTTAGGACTGCGCCAGGGGAAAAAGCCACCGTACCAGCGAATATGGTAGCCCAATGGCGGTAGGGGGTCAGATGTGCCTGTTTTAGCCGCTAAAGCATCTGCTGCTGCAGGATAGAGATTATGATCAAAATACCCCGTCTGTCTTTGAACAACTGCATTACGCATTAGCTGAGCAACCATATCGGCGGTTGCTGAGCTCATGATCTTGACCGCCTTGGCCTTTGGGTGGTGGATTTTCTTTTCCAAATCCTGATTTACCCCCAATACCAATCTGGGCTCCACTCGCCAGCCTCCGTTAGCCACTGAGCTTAACATTGCCGCAGCCTGCAGGGGAGTGACTTCTAATTTATTTCCTCCCATAGCAAAATTGTTGGCCAAGCCCGCCGCTGTGGCCAAATCTTGGGGGTTCGGCAAATTCCCGGCACCCACCTCCCCAGAAGGCAGATCGATACTAGGCCGGGCACCTAGCCCCATAGCCTCGGCCATAGCCAGCAGTTCCTTCCCCCCTACCTCTTGGGCCAACTGAGCAAAATACAGGTTACATGAATTGGCCAGGGCAGAGGACAAGTCCTGCTCCCCATGAGAACCTTGGGTACATTCAAAGACATTCTCTCCTAGTTTCAAAGTCCCGGCACAGGTAAAGCGGGCCTTTAGGAGCTGAGGATTCTTTTCAAGGGCTGCCGCAGTTGTCACCACCTTCACCATTGAGGCCAAGGGCTGCATATCGACATTATTGGATTTACGGGTAGCTCGGTTGTACTGGTTGCTGGAGCCATCGATTACAGGACGACTGGCCATAGCCAGGATATCACCATTGTTGGGGTCCATAACAACCAAGGCTCCCCAGGCAGGGACCCGGCCAGCTTGGATGTAATCATCAAAAATCTTTTCTACTTGTTGCTGGATTTCTATATCTAGGGTAAGGACTATATTAGGCTGCTGGCAGGGCTCAATTATACTGCGGTAGCCCAGCCCCTCAATAAGCCTATCCTTGGCATCTACCAGGGCCAGCACCCCCGGCCGCTGGCTGCGGAGAAGCTGATCAAATTTTTTTTCAATTCCCAGACGCCCAACTAATTTACCGGGGGGGGCCTCACCGCTAAATGGAGGCTGAACAATTCCCAGCACATGACAGGCAAGGCTTCCATAAGAATAACGGCGGAAATTGCCCTCCCTATCCCAGTCCCCTGCCACCGGCACAATCCAGTGGGGCAACTCCATATCTGCGGACAAAGGGACATTTAAGGGAAGGGGTAGCCCCTGCTCTGAGCGCAGGACAATATCTTCGGTACTAAAGCCAGAATGTCGGGCCAGTAATTGTAGGTAATCAGTGTAGTCGGAATCCTTTTCCCCTACACCAGCGAATACCGCCAACCCCGGCTGTAATTTAGCCTCAGTAAAGGGGCGTAGCTTGCGGTCAAGAATCGCACCCCGACCCTCACCGCCATGACCCCAGCGATAATATACCCTACGGCTATGGTACTTGGCAGCAATGGCCGCCAACTCTCTGCCTTGAATTAACTGTAGCCAAGCTAGGCGGGTGACAAAACTTCCCGCCACCAGTAAAAACACCACCATTAAACAGACAACTCTGCGCCCAAACCCATCCTCCATAAAAAACACCCCCAGCATATTTTTGCCGGAGGCCCTCATTTTATGCGAAGGAAGGAAGCATGGGGACGGTTCTCTATAATGCTCCCATAGGGTGAG
>DIOR01000018.1 GCA_002423965.1 Firmicutes bacterium UBA5509
GGAAGAGTAGGACGTTGCCGGTTTAATTCAAAAACCACCACAAGGGTGGTTTTTGAAGAACTGGGGGTGTAGCTCAGTTGGGAGAGCACCTGCTTCGCAAGTAGGGGGTCAGCGGTTCGAGTCCGCTCATCTCCACCAAAGAATAAAACCTGTCAAAGCGGCAGGTTTTTTTGTTTGTTAGTTTTAATTTTTACGGCGGGTTATGAGATGCTTCCTCCTTAAAGAAGAAAGTACATCTCTAGCGTTGTGAAGCTGCCCGTCAGCGGCATATTCATCCTCAGCATCCGCGATGGCATTGTCCGCGGAAAGGGTTTCCAGTTCCTCACAAGTCTCGATGCTCATAATAACTAAATCTCCGTAACCATTTTTCGTGATAAATACCGGCTGGCGGTGGGTGGCAAAGGTAGCACTAATTTTTCTTATTGGTTTATTGGTTTTGTGTATAGTATTTGTCCTAGGCGTGAAGTACATTTTTAATGCCTTGGTCTTATTTTATTCCACCCTTCATATCGTATATAAGGCAGACGTGCTATTTATGTCCTGCCGAATAATGAGGGGGTCTCGAAATGAAAAAGGTATTTGCCGTAGTGTTGGTTGTCTTATTGTCGCTGACAACCATAGTCTATGCGGCACCCCAGGAAAAAGCTGAAAAGGTGTCTGTTCTTATTGGCATTTCCAATGAGAAAGGCCGAAGCTCACTTTCTTCTTTAGGGGGCAAGATTCAAAGAGAGTTTAAATTCATCAATGTAGTTAAAGCAGAACTGCCAAAAGTTGCAGTGGAGAAAATGCGGAACGCCAAAGGTGTGGCGTTTATCGAGCCGGATGCGGAAGTTAAAGCTTACGCACAAACAATTCCTTGGGGGATTGAGAAGGTTAAGGCACCTGCTGTTCACAGCAAAGGTTCCACTGGATCCGGAATTAAAGTAGCCGTACTGGATACAGGGATTCTCATTAACCATCCAGACCTTCAGGTCTCTGGAGGTTACGATACCACTGGTAAGGGAAGCTACAATGATGATAACGGTCATGGCACACATGTAGCGGGCTCTATTGCTGCATTAAACAACACCGTCGGGGTGTTGGGTGCTGCTCCATCAGCCAAGCTTTATGCTGTCAAGGTATTAGACAGTGCTGGCAGCGGAACCTACAGCAATATCATCGCAGGCATCGAATGGGCCATAAACAATGATATCGACGTAATCAATATGAGTCTGGGTGGAAGTTCCGGTTCCACCGCCCTGGAACAAGCCTGTAATTCTGCATACAACGCTGGAGTTCTTGTTGTTGCTGCTGCAGGTAATGAAGGAACATCTTCTGGCTCTAACGAATGCATTGGCTATCCTGCTAGATATTCTTCAGTAATGGCTGTTGGTTCAATTACCTCCAGTAATGTCCGCTCCTCTTTTTCCAGCACCGGTTCCACACTGGAAATCATGGCCCCAGGTTCAAGCATCTATAGCACCACTTATAACGGTAGCTACGGGACCATGAGTGGCACATCCATGGCCTGTCCCCATGTGGCTGGTGTCGCCGCCCTAGTCTGGAGCGCCAAGCCCAGTATGACAAATGTCCAGCTTCGCAATGCCCTTAACCTTACCGCCAACGATATGTGGAATGACTCCTGGCGCTATGGCAACGGCCTTGTGGATGCTTTGGCAGCATACAACTATGTCACTGGCGGCGAAGTTCCCGATCCTCCTCAAGATCCAGACCCAACGTATTTGAAT
This sequence comes from Firmicutes bacterium UBA5509, assembly GCA_002423965.1. Taxonomy (GTDB): domain Bacteria; phylum Bacillota; class Proteinivoracia; order UBA4975; family UBA4975; genus UBA4975. Next base: position 1,728 of record DIOR01000018.1, read on the forward strand.
GTAAGCATATCCACAAATTACAGCTACTACTATATGTACGAGACCATGCGCATGACCGTCACCGTCAGAAATGAAAACAATGCTTTGGTTCCTAACGCTTATGTAACTCTTAAACTCACTACTGCCTCCGGAAGTGTGCGCCAGGGAACCGGATATACCAATTCCAGCGGCGCCATCACATTTAGTTATACCATCTCCTACTCTGACGGCAGGGGATACTACACCATAAATGCAACTGCCACCAGTGGCACTGCCTCTGGATCTGCAACCAAGACGGTTAGAGTTTACTGACAGTATTAGGCCCCCGAAATCGGGGGTCTTTTTGCTAATCTTAAAAAATCGGAAGTTTTGCCAGAAACACCCAAAGTCTGTCATATTTGGCAAGCCCCTGGACAGAAAATCAGCAGGAACTAACAAGGCAAATGGCGAATATATCAGGGATACAGGATTAGAAAAGAGGGTCTAAAACATGAAAGGTTTTAAAAATCAGCTAAAAAAACTGACCAGCCTGTTGGAAGGTATCGCGTATACCACAATAGGTGCCACCGATATAATAATAAGCAATGTCTGTTATGACTCTAGAAAAGTTACACCAGGCAGCCTTTTTGTGTGTTTGCCCGGTTCTTTCTATGACGGTCATGATTTTGCCGCTGATGCCATTAAACTTGGTGCCTCAGCTCTGATGGTTGAGCGTTACCTTGACTTCCCTTGCCCTCAAATCCTAGTTGAAGATTCCCGCAAGTCTTTAGCACAGGTTGCGGTAAATTTCTATGACCATCCTTACAAAGATCTGGCTGTTGTTGGTGTGACAGGCACTAACGGTAAGACTACTATTGTGCATATGCTTAAATCTATTATGGGACAAGCTGCCCTGGCGTCAATGATTGGTACTATTGGCGTGAAGATTGGTGATGGAGATTATTTTGCTACCGGGAATACTACTCCAGAATCCTTGGAGTTGCAGTCCCAACTCCGGAAAATGGCTGATCAAGACGTCGCTTACGTCGCTATAGAAGCCAGCTCCCAGGGGTTGGCCAAATTTAGGTTTGACCATACTCAGGTAGATGCTGCGGTTTTTTCTAATTTAAGTTGGGACCATATGGACTACCATAAAGACATGGACCATTATTTTTCCTGTAAGGCTAAGCTCTTTCAACAGATAAAGCCGACGGGGTTAGCTGTAATTAATATCGATGACCCTTATGGGGTCAAGATGGCCTCCCTGGCCAAGGGACGACTGGTGACCTACAGCCTAGAGAAAAATGCTGCCTGCACGGCAAAGATTCTTCAACGTTATCCTTCTGGCACCAAAATTAAATTCTGCCTAGGAGACGACTCTTTTGAGGTAGTAGCGCCTATTATCTTTGACTATAACGTATACAATGCTTTGGCGGCAGCCGCCACTGCCTGGGGACTGGGAATGCCCTCTGAGGTAATTCGCCAGGGGCTCGCTCACCTTCATCAAGTTCCAGGGCGCATGGAGAAGGTGGACTTTGGCCAGAATTATGAAATCTTTATCGACTTTGCCCATACTCCTGCAGCCTTGGACAATTTATTAAGGGGCTTAAAGGACCTCGGGCGTGGGCGCTTGATTGTGGTATTTGGCTCTGTAGGCAATGGGGATAAGGGCAAGCGACCGCAAATGGCAGCCATTGCTCAGAACCATGGGGATGTTGTCATTGTAACCAGCACCCAACCAAAATATGAGGATCCTGACGCAATTATTGATGGCATTGTGCAAGGTTTTACATCAAAAAAATACATTCGCATTGTCCAGCGGGAGCAGGCAGTGGAAAAGGCCCTGTCTCTTGCAAGAGCCGGCGATATTGTGGTGCTAGCGGGATTTGGACATCAGAGGTACAAGCTCTTAAAGGGGGAAGCCATACCTTATTCGGACTATCAAGCAGTGGCAAACTACTTTATGAAAGTCGCTCAGGAAGAAACCGCAGGTACAAAGACGATTTAATAGGGTGGGCCTTGGATTGTGCAACTAAGGAGGATTTCTATGTCTAAAAATCTACCTACAGTAATATTAATTGTAGGGACCATGCTAACCTTAATATTAACAGCTGGAGCACAGGTCGTGTTTTTTGGAGGTGAGGAGTTAATGATGTTGCCATTGCAACAAGTAGCTGAGTCGGAACTCCCAAGAGAAATACTTCTATGGCTAGATAGGGACAAATGCAGCGAAGGTTATAGTGCTTTTTTTCTGGAGGGAGACTTGTACTTAGCGGCGAGAATGGGTGAGTGTCCCACCGGCGGGTATATCGTTCGCTTAGGCAGTCCGAATTTGGAGAAGACTGAGGCGGTTATTAAAGCAGACTTTATTAAGCCAAAGCCCTGGGATATGGTCACCCATGTTCTAACATATCCGCGGACGGTGGTAAGAATTGCCACAGCAGGCAACTGCCCTGCCCGGGCCACCTTTGTTGGTGCCGATGAATCGACCCTGGCTACGGTAGTGGTCGAAAGATTGGATCGGGAATAAATCCCGATAAATATCTTTTGCTTTTTGCGGTTAAACTGTAATTAACCGAAGTGAGGTGAAAGATATGACCAGGTGCAAGGATTGCGCTAATTTTACTCCTGATAAAGGTGAAAATGGCCGCTGCTTTGGCCAACCTGTAAAGGGAAGTATGAATTCCCGCAATTGCCCCAAAGACTCATTTAAACCATGCCCATAAAACTTAACCCGTCTCTTAAGAGGCGGGTTAAACTGATTATACATTAAAGCGGATGTGGACAATGTCTCCGTCTTTGACGACGTAATCCTTGCCCACTAAATGGGCAAGGCCTTTTTCTTTAACGGCTATTTCACTACCCAACTGATTTAGGTCCTCATAGCTCATGACATCGGCTCGAATAAAGCCTCTTGCCAAGTCACTATGTATTGTTCGGGCGGCCTCTACGGCGGTATCACCATGTTTTAGAGCCCATGCCCGGACTTCATCGGTACCCACAGTAAAGAAAGCAATGAGGCCAAGAAGTGAATAGGCTTCACGGGCTACTAGTGCAGTTCCTGGTTCGGAAATATTGAGTTCTGCCATGAAGACTGTTTGCTCTTCGGGGTTTAACTGCGAAATTTCCATTTCAATTTTTGCGGATAGTGTCAAAATGCGCCAGCCCTTTTCGCTACTGACAGTCTTCAGTGCGCTCAGCCAGGGGGGATTCGTTCCCAGGTCCTCCTCTGCCAGGTTGACCACCAGCAATTGGGGCTTGTCTGTAAAGAAGACAAGGCCTTGAAGCAGTTGCCTTTCTTCTTCAGTTAGTTGCAGCTGGGACATTGGCTTTTCCTCTAACAGGTGGTTGAGGCATTTTTCCAACACCGGTAATTGTTCTTTGTCTGGTCCTTTGACTTTTGAGGCAGATGCAATCCTATCTAGGCGGGTTTCCACTAAGGCCATGTCCGCAAGTAGCAGTTCATGATTGACTATGTTGAAGTCCCTAAGGGGATCGATGGAACCCAGTGGATGAGGGTAATCGCCTTCGAAAGCCCGGATGACATGGATAAGGGCTTGGGCGGGACGGATTGAATTCAAAAAAGCGGCGCTCTTGCCTGTTCCTTCACTGAGGCCAGCTAAGTCTGTAATCTGAATTTGCCCGTACACCGTTTTCCGTGGCTGGTACATTGCGCTTAATATATCCACCCTGACGTCAGGGACGTCTGCCATTGCTATGGCTGAAGGTTTTCCCTCTGGGGGGGTGTAACCGGTGAGTAATGAAAACAATGTTGTCTTGCCGGAAAGAGGCAAGCCGACAATACCGCATGTGAGCACAGCTTTCAACTCCTATACTGAGGTTTGACTAAATAACTATAGCACACTTTTTGCTCTACCCACAAGGATAAGCTAGTACTAAAGCGGAATAATACGTACAGTCTATCTCAAGGCATTTCACTTTTTTCTTGAGAAAGAGTATAATCATGACAGTGATAGCTGAAAGGACTGATAGGAATGGGCGAGGCAAAGGGACTGGCTGTAGGGCAAACTTGGCAGTCAGAGATCGATAGCAACGACAAGAAATATCTTCGCATTCTAGTAAAGACTCACTTTATCACCGATGGCGAAGATGTGGCCCAGGTGATTGTTCGATATGTGGAAGACATTTATCAACCTGGGGATTGTGTTATTATCAGCGAAACAATGGTTGCCAACACTACCGGATTGGCCGTGGACCAAAGCCAAATCAAACCGGGTTGGTGGGCAAAAAGGTTGTACAAATTCGTCAAACGCACAAAACATGGCAGGGGAATCGGCACCCCGGAAAAGATGCAGGTGGCCATTGAACTGGCCGGCCTATGGCGTATTTTGCTGGCTACAGCTGTAAGTGCTATAACTAAACTCTTTGGCGCAAAAGGTTGGTTTTACCGGGTGGCGGGAGATAAGGTTCGTTCTATAGACGGCCAAAGTGGCGGTCCTAACGGCCCTTACTGGACCAAGGTCATTCTACCTCTGCCTAATCCCAATAAATTGGCCAGTGAAATTGCCGCTGCTTGTGGTTATCCAGTAGTAATTGCCGATATCAATGATATAGGTGGCAGTATAAAGGGCTGGTCTGACCCCCAACTGCATCAAATTGACTTTGCTGACGTTCTTCGGGACAACCCCATGGGCCAGACAATTACAATGACTCCACTAGCCCTTGTGAGGCCTGTGACGGAATAATGCGCTTTGTGGTCAGCGCCTGCTTGCTTGGCTGCCGCTGCAAATATAGCGGTGACAGCAACAGCAACCAAAAGGTGAAGGATTTTTTAACCGGCAAGGACTATATTGCTATCTGTCCCGAAGTGGACGGGGGACTGTCGGTCCCTAGGGAAACTGCCGAGATAATTCGGGGCAGTGGATTGCAGGTGCTGCAGGGTTGTGCCCAAGTGCTGACTAAGTCCGGGAAGGACGTCAGCGGAAATTATTGCCAGGGCGGAGAAATCGCCGTGGAAAAGGCAGTAGAGTTTGGTGCCCAGGCGGCAATCCTCAAGGAACGCAGTCCCAGCTGTGGCACTGGCAGTGTCTATGATGGCAGTTTTAGTGGTTCTGTTGTTTCCGGTCGGGGTGTCGCCGCTGCCGCACTTGCCGCTGCAGGTTTATTGCTGTTTTCTGAAGAAGACTTGCCTGAGGAGGGATTGTTTGTGGACTACCAGGAGGTAACTGCCAAAATTGTCGCCTGGCTACAAGAAAAAATTAGCGCTGCCGGAGCTAAAGGCTGTGTCTTCGGCCTTAGTGGTGGTATCGACTCAGCTGTAGTAGCGGCCCTGGCCCAACAGGCTTACCCTCAAGATTCCCTGGCAGTTATCTTGCCAGTGGAAAGCGGCCCCGAAGATGTCGAAGATGCTTGGATTGTGGCAAGGCATCTGGGGTTAAGGGCAGTTGAGATTAACTTGGATACGGTTTATCACAGTTTCATCACTGCAATGGATACACGGAATTCCCCTGGGGACAATTTGGCTGTGGCTAATGTTAAGCCCCGTCTGCGCATGGCTGCTTTATATTATCTTGCCGCCAAGAGCAATTGTCTGGTGGTAGGCACTGGCAATAAGTCTGAAATAGTAACGGGTTTCTTTACTAAGCATGGGGACGCTGGTGTGGATCTGGAGCCCCTTGGCGGGTTAGTTAAGACCCAGGTGTGGGAACTGGCCCGATATCTGCAGCTTCCGGAAAAGATTATTCAGAAAAGGCCTACTGCAGGTTTATGGCCAGGGCAAACTGATGAAGATGAGCTAGGCTTTACTTACCACCAGCTGGATGAATACATTTTATCAGGAACCACTGACCCTCATGTTGTTGAGAAAATTGAAAGTGCAATCCTCCGCTCTCGACATAAACAAGAGATGCCTCCGGTATGCCCTTTGTAACACAACTGTGACAAAAGTTTTATGTACTCTTAACCTAGACCGGGTAAAGTTGCGTTATAATTAAATTGACCAAAAGCTTTAAGTTAACCCCCTCTTAACTATACGCGGCAACGCGTATTTTTTTATGCAAAATCCTCACAGTGTGCTAGTATATATAGTAGCAATGGGGAAAGGAGAATGTTTATGGCTGGCCATTCCAAATGGGCAAATATTAAACATAAAAAAGCACGCCAGGACGCAAGCCGAGGCAAGCTTTTTACAAAAATCACCCGGGAAATAATTGTCGCTGCACGGCATGGGGGCCCAGACCTTGATAATAACTTGCAGTTGCGCATGGCAGTTAATAAGGCTCGGGCGGCGAATATTCCCAATGACAATATTTATCGGGCCATCGACAGGGCTGTTGGTAGTTCTGAGGGTGACAACCTAGAAGAGATCAACTATGAAGGTTATGGCCCCGGAGGGGTCGCCGTTCTGCTGGACATTCTTACCGACAACCGCAACCGCACTGCGGGAGAAATCCGCTATATCTTTTCTCGGAACGGGGGCAACCTTGGAGAAACAGGTTGTGTAAGCTGGATGTTTAAGCGTAAAGGCCTTATCCTCGTTGAAGGTGGCAGCGTCGATGAAGACGAATTGATGTTGACTGCCCTTGATGCTGGTGCCGAGGACGTGCGCGATGTTGTCCAGGGCTGGGAGATCATTACCTCTCCTGAAGACTTCGAAGCAGTTAAAAACGCCATAGAAGGTCTTGGAATTACTCTGGCAGATGCGGAGATTACCATGCTTCCAGATACTTTCAGTGAGGGTCCCTCCGAGGTTTTGGACCTGATTGACACTCTTGAAGAACACGACGATGTGCAAAATGTCTATACCAATTGGGATATGCCTGAGGATACTGAGGAAAACGCATAAGATTTTCACCCCTGAGAGAGAATAATCAGGGGTGATATTGTGCATAGGATAAAGTTTCTTAAGCTAATACTTGTTGGGGCAATAGCCTTAGCTGTAGTTGCCGCTGGTGGTAGCTGGCTGGTCTCCACGGTAAGAGGAAATGGACCCTCGGTGGATATCATTGGTGAGGATACTAAGCTATCTTTAGAGCGCTGGTGTCTGGTTTGCGGCGATTACCGACCGGTAGAAAACACTAGCCCTTGGCAGGGTATGGATATGGATGCACTGAATCTTACTCTTTCAGAGGAATTGCCTGGGGCCAAGATTCTAGCTTTTTCTAAAGAACAAGTTGTGGTTCACTTGCCCCCAGGCTACTGTGATAAGTGTATGACTTTTATGCCTCAGCAGGGGTATATCGGACTCAGCCCTGACAACCAGTTGGCAGTATTTTCTCAGGACGGCACCTTAATTAAGGAATTCGGGGAGGCGCCGGGGGCATGGACATCGGAACTATCTCAAGGGATTCCCTTTTCCAGCCCTCAGGAATGTCTTGACCTATTGGTAAACTTAACCAGCTAAACCCTTTGGGGTTTTTTTATTTTTGGAAGGTATGAGAGGCCTTGATGTAGAACATATGTTGGCAGGGGGAATTTATATGAGGATAATGGGAATAGACCCTGGGTTAGCAATCATTGGCTATGCTATAATAGATAAAGATGGCAATTCCCTGCGCCCCCAGGACTACGGGTGCATCCGCACCTCCCCAGATTTATCTCTAGCAGAAAGGCTGCTGGCAATCTATCGAGATATAGGAGTGCTGGTGGAAGAATGGCAGCCGGAATGCATGGCGGTTGAGCAGTTGTTTTTTAACCGCAATGTAACCACCGCTTTTTCTGTGGGGCAAGCCAGAGGAGTCTGTCTGCTAACTGCCGCCCAGGCTCAGTGCGCAGTGACAGAATACACTCCCCTACAAGTTAAGCAAGCAGTTGTGGGCAACGGGAGAGCGGCGAAACAACAAGTTGCTGCTATGGTGAAAGCTATCCTTAATTTACGCGAAATACCCAGGCCAGATGATGTCACCGACGCTCTGGCAGTGGCAATATGCCATTGCAACAGGCCGGCGGCTCTTGGTCTGCGTCGGGGGTGAGGGCAATCTTTGCCTTTATTGAAGGACAACCTGTTAGTGCCACCACTGACTATCTCGTTATTGAGGTAGGCGGGTTGGGGTATCGAATTTTCGTGCCTCCAGCAAAAATCCAGGAGCTGTCGTCTAGGCCAACTGTCAAGCTCCATATACATATGACTGTCCGGGAAGACAGCATTACCCTCTACGGATTTGACAGCGAAGCAGCGCTGACGGCTTTCCGTCAGCTTATTTCTGTATCTGGAATCGGCCCCAAGTTGGGTCTAGCTGTGCTATCTGTATGGGATGTAAATCAGCTGGCCCAAATCCTTGCTGTGGGCGATATTAAAGCTCTTACCAATGTCAGCGGCGTTGGCATTAAGACCGCCCAGCGCATATGCCTAGAACTGAAAGATAAGCTCAAGCCAGCCAGCACTGAAGAGTCTATTGAAATCATTACCAGCGCTGAGGCAGCCCTAGTTAACCTGGGCTTCCGGACCAATGAAGTGCGACCGGTATTGCGAAGCTTGGCCCGGGAATGCAACAGCGTTGAAGAACTGGTGCGACGGGCCCTGGCCCGGTTGGCCGGAGGTGAAAAATAGTGGACAGTGACAGAATTACATCTCCCAACAGCATTGAGTTAGATAGCGGCGAAGTGGGCTTGCGTCCCATGCGGCTGCAAGACTATATTGGTCAGGAGTCCATTAAGGCCAATTTAGACGTGTTTATTAAGGCTGCCCGTCAACGAGGAGAGCCTTTGGACCATGTGCTCTTATCTGGTCCACCGGGTCTTGGCAAGACTACCCTTGCAGTTATTATCGCCAAGGAAATGTCTAGCAACATACATATTACATCCGGGCCGGCAATTGAAAGGCCAGGAGATTTGGCTGGCATTCTGACAAATCTACAGCCCGGGGATGTGCTTTTTATCGATGAGATTCATCGCTTAAGCAGAGCAGTAGAAGAGGTCCTCTATCCAGGAATGGAGGACTATTGCCTGGACATTGTCTTGGACAAAGGCCCTGCTGCTAGATCTATCCGCTTGCAGATTAACCCATTTACCCTGGTTGGTGCCACAACCAGGGCTGGGGCGGTCAGTGCCCCCCTCCGAGATAGGTTTGGGGTCATCAATCGACTGGAGTTTTATACTCTGCAGGAGCTGCAACTCATTGTCACCCGTTCGGCAGGGATTCTAGGGATTGCCATTGACCCTTCTGGTGCAGAGGAAATAGCCCGTCGGTCTCGGGGAACGCCGCGAATTGCCAATCGCCTGCTGCGGCGAATTCGGGATTTTGCCCAGGTTGAAGGCAAGGGTGTAATTGATTTGGCTATTGCCCAAGATGCACTTCAGCGCTTGGAGATTGATGCCATAGGCCTTGATAGCTCCGACCGACGCCTGCTGTTGACAATAGCTGAGAAATTCGACGGCGGCCCGGTAGGGGTAGAAACGCTGGCGGCTGCAATTAGTGAGGAAACGACTACCATAGAGGATGTGTATGAGCCCTATCTTCTGCAACTGGGATTTATAAACCGTACTCCCCGAGGGAGAGTTGTTACAGGGGCAGCATATCAGCACCTAGGAGTGCAACCTCTTGGTCAAGGGGAACTGTGGGAAGATTTGTAAAACTAACTTTAACCCCCTTCTTATTAGTATTGGATTCGAATAAATAAAGGAGGAGTGGCAGTATGCCAAATACAAACGAACATCTTGCCATTCTTCGGGCGATACAGGAGGGTGACGACAAGGCTCGCCAAGATTTGATTGCCCAGTATGCCCCCCTGGTTGTCAAGCTCGCATCGAAAATTACAGGCAGGTATATTGAACCCGGCCGTGACGAAGAAGTAAGCATCGGACTCATGGCCCTAAACGAAGCTATAGACAAATACGATCCCTCAAGGGGAGCCAGCTTTTTAAGTTTCGCTCATCTAGTGATCAGCAATCGAATAAAAGATTACCTGCGCTCCAGGAAGACTCGGGAACTTCCTTCCAGTGCCTTATCAGAGCAGGCAGCGGTTTTGGATTATCGCCAGTCCTGGATAGATTACCGGGAGGCAGATCACCGAGAAAACAGAAGGAGCGAGGTTGTCCAATTTATACAAGAGCTGGCAGTCTATAAATTAGATTTACGCCAACTAGCGGCAGCCACTCCTAAGCACCGTCAAGCAAGACAGCGGGCCTTTGAAGCAGTTCAACTACTTGCGGCTTCACCAGACTTGGCCAGGCATGTCAAGGCCAAAAAGGAGCTTCCCTTAAAAGAAATGGAAAGCCAGCTTAATGTTAGCCGCAAGACTATCGAGAGACAGCGCAGATACATAATTGCCTTATTTATTATTGTTACTGGAGACTACAGTTACCTGTCAGAATACTTGCCAGGGGGGGGAACCAATTGAATAAAAGAGCATTAGTTCTTGAGATGAATAGCAGTCATATCACCCTTTTATCCGAAGAAGGGGAGTTTATTCGTCTATCTCAGCGTCGCCTACCCCAGGCCCGGTATGTCGGGCAAAATATTAGTATGAGCCAAATTAAACCCAGGCCCAAATTGGGTTGGGTGCCACTGCTGGCCGCATGCATTTTTCTATTCCTGGTGGTCATACCCTTAGTTTTTCCACCACCGGTTATGGCCTGGGTCAGTCTGGACAATTCCTCCAGTCTGGAAGTGCTGGTAGATGGCAAATTCAACATTAGAGAAATTCGTCCCTTGAATAACAGTGCCGGTGAATTTTTAGAAGAATACCAGGGAGGTTCTCTAGAATTTCCAATCTTAGTTGATGAGTTTATCAACTGGTCTCTTCAGAATGGGGACAACTCCCTATTGGTAACAGCTACAGATGACATTCAGACTGTAACTTCCTGTATCAACAATTTCTCTGACAAAGTTCAAGTTGTCTCCATGAAAGTGGATGCCGAGGTTAGGGATGAGGCTGGTAAAAAAGGGCTTAGTGCAGGCAGGGCCATATTTATGGCAGAGGCCAGTAGCTGGGAAGCCATCTCCCCGGAAAAGATGAAGGAAGGTAATCCCATCGAGACCATAGACTCAGCAGGAGTTGATCTCAACTCTTTTGTCAGCGGTCTCGAATCCGGTAATCACGCTGCAAAGATTAAGGACCTACCTGCCTACAACCATGGCGATGAAAATAAAACTGAGGGACTCGATCCTTCGGCAAATTCCGGTAAAGGACGACAGCAGCCTCCCGGACAGGTCAAAAAATCTGCAAATTCTCCACAGCTGCCTCCGGGCTTGGCTAAAAAAGATGCTGATCACCCTGCACTACGTTCTATCAGTCGTTCAGGTCATTGGGGGAATAACAATAACCAGGAAACTGTAACAAGCAACCCAGAGGATATGCCGGAAGAGAGTCAGCAGTTCTCTCAGAACGATGACAAGGTAGAGAACAATAAAGACAAGAACAAAAAATATAAAGCCAACAATGGCAACGGCAACAGCGGCAATAAGGGCTTTGGCAATAACGGTAAAAACGGGAACCAAAACAATGGCTACCGAAAGAACAATAATGGCAACAAGGATAGGGCAACAAAGCAAATTGGAATAACGGCATTTTCCGGTGGAAAAGCAAAAAAAGAAATGCCGATAAAAGAAAACAACAGCTTCAAAGGCAAACGGAAGAGCAATAACGGAAACAGTAAGGGGCATAAAAAAGGTAGACCATAACCCAGTCCCCGCCCACCGGGCGGGGTTTTTGTTTGACTGCATACTCTTATTGCAGGTATACTATTAATTGATTGAATTTCTACCATGCAAAAGTGAAACTGCAGGTGCACGCCATGAAAGTAAGTGATTTTGATTACTACCTTCCTCCGGAACTCATTGCCCAGCAACCCTGCCAAGGCCGGGATCAGTCCCGGATGTTGATATTGGACAGGGATAATGGCAATATTAACCACAGGCACTTTTACGATCTTTCAAGCTTGCTGACTCCGGGAGATTTACTGGTCCTCAATGACACAAAAGTCTTGCCAGCCCGCCTCTATGCCCACAAAGCCAGCGGCGGCAAAATTGAGGTGCTTTTGCTTCAGCCTTTGGATAATTGCACCTGGTCCTGTTTAGTAAAACCCGCTAAGCGGGCCCCCCTGGAAACAAAACTTGAATTTACAGGGGGCCTTTCGGGGGAAGTGGTGGACATTGGGGAGGAAGGCTTGCGCAGCATTTGCTTTTCTTTATCTGGCCAAGAATTTCAGGATAAAATTGCGGAGATTGGTGAAATGCCTTTGCCCCCATATATACATGAAAAGCCCAAAGATCCTGGTCGTTATCAGACTGTCTATGCTACTTCTCCCGGTGCTGTAGCCGCCCCTACTGCTGGACTTCACTTTACACCGGAGATATTCAGCGATATGGCGGCAAGGGGGATTGAAACGGCATTCCTTACTTTACATGTAGGTCTGGGCACATTTCGCCCGGTTTCTGTTGAAAGGGTTGAAGAGCATCATATGCACAGTGAATACTATAGCATTGGCTCGGGCACGGTGGAAAAAATCAAGGCTACCAAAGTCCGAGGCGGTCGGATTGTGGCGGTGGGAACAACTACGGTGCGGGTGCTGGAAACTGCAGCCCAGGGGGGCTTCAGAGCTGGCAGCGGTTGGACAGACATTTTCATCTATCCCGGCTTTTCTTTTTCCCTTGTAGATGCCCTGGTGACTAATTTTCACTTGCCACACTCCACTTTGCTTATGTTGGTGTCTGCCCTGGCCGGTCGGGAGAGGATTTTAGCTGCTTACCGAGAGGCTGTGGCCCTGAAATACAGGTTTTTCAGCTTTGGTGATGCTATGCTGATATTGTAAGGAGCTGATTCTTATGGCAATTACCTTTGAACTAGTAGCCCGCTGCTCACAGACTGAAGCCCGTGCAGGTATTCTCCATACCCCTCACGGTAGCATAAAAACCCCCATATTTATGCCGGTGGGGACCCAGGCCACCGTCAAGGCAATGACTACAGACGAGTTGGTGGACATCAACGCCCAGATAATTCTTGCTAATACATACCACCTGTATCTACGGCCAGGTCATGAACTGGTTGCAGAGGCCGGGGGGCTTCATAAGTTTATGAACTGGCAGCGACCAATCCTCACTGACAGCGGTGGATTTCAGGTTTTCAGCCTTGGAGATACCAATAAGATAACAGACCAGGGTGTTGAATTTCGCTCCCATATTGACGGCTCCAGCCATTTTTTTACCCCAGAAAAAGTCATGGAAATTGAAGGAAACCTGGGAGCGGACATTATTATGGCCTTCGACCAGTGTACACCTTGGCCCAGTTCCCGGGAATTTGTGCAGCAGGCGGTGGAGCGGACTACTCTTTGGGCCCGGCGCTGCAAGGAGTCCCAACTTTTCCCCCATCGCCAAGCATTATTTGGTATAATGCAGGGAGGGAGCTTTTTGGACCTCCGGCAACAAAGTGCCGCTGAGCTGGTGGAAATGGACTTTCCCGGCTATGGTATTGGCGGCCTAAGTGTCGGCGAGCCTAAGGAAGTCATGTATGAAGTCCTTTCTGGCTGCGTCGGCCTGCTACCCGAAGACAAGCCCCGCTATTTAATGGGGGTAGGCTCTCCTGATTACCTGCTGACGGGAACCGCCTTTGGTGTGGACATGTTTGACTGTGTCCTTCCTACTCGCATCGCCCGCACGGGAACAGCCATGACCTCTGAGGGCAGGTTAGTGGTGCGCAACGCCCAATACACTCGGGATTTTAGTCCCCTAGATCCCAATTGTACTTGCCAGGTCTGCGGCAATTATTCCCGGGCTTACATTCGCCATCTGATTAAGGCCAATGAGATTTTGGCCCACCGGCTGCTGAGCTACCATAATCTCTACTACCTCCTGAAAATCATGGAGGGAGCTCGGCAGGCTATTATTGAAGATAATTTTGGTGAGTATTTCAAAAGGCATCTTCCTCAAGAAGAGGTTGATATATATAGATAGCTAGGAAGGAGTGAATAGTCGTGGAAGAATTTTTGACGAAGTACGGTACCATAGTTTGGCTGGTGGCTTTGGCTGTCTTTTTCTATTTGTTCTTCATCCGCCCCCAGCAGAAGCAGCAAAAGCAGAGGGTAGAAATGTTGAACAACCTGAAAAAAGGTGACAAAGTCCTCAATCATGGTGGGATGATTGGCACCATCATCGAAGTTCAGGAAGACAAGTTTATCGTCAGGCTTGGTGACAAGGTTGAAGTGCCTATGGTCAAAGAAGGCATTGCCAGGAAATTAAACGATTAGGGCCAGTATGGCCCTTTTTGTTATATTTCTCCCCCCTGGGTAATAGATTGTTGTACAGATAAAAAGGGGAGGAGATTGAATGGCAAGAAGCAGAAAGCCTTCTGAGCCCACTGGTGTAGCCCCTTATGCCCATTTGCGGGGACTTGGTTTAGCTCTGGCTCTGACCGCTTTTTTTCTCATAGGGATTAGCTTCTTTGTTTCAGTGGCGGGTCTGACAGAAGTCGCAGCTCGCTGGATTATGGTGGTTGGAGGGGCAATTGCTGTTGTTGTCGGAAGCAGCCAGACAGGAAAACGCATGGGCCGAGCAGGCTGGCTTAACGGCGGCATTACCGGCCTTGCCTATGCAGTAGTACTCCTGATTTTGGCCATATTATTGGATATAGGCCTTTCCCCCCATAGTCTAATTACCTTGGGGGCTAGCTTTATCCTAGGTGCTGCCGGCGGGGTTCTGGGGGTAAACCGGCGGTAATAGCAAGCTGAGATATAGACAAAAGACACCTTTAGGTGTCTTTTGTGTTACATAAGGAAAAAATAGTTGCTTGCCTAAAATACGTAAGGTATAATTGCAAGCAAGTATTATTATCTATATATTATATCAGGTACTAATTTGGAGGTGAAAAAATGTATTCAGTGCTGAAAGGAGTAGGACATTACGTCCCTTCCCGGGCCTTGACCAACCAGCAATTAGAGGAGATGGTTGATACCAATGATGAATGGATTGTTCAGCGGACGGGGATTAGGGAGCGGCGCATCGCGGATGAACATACAGCCACTTCGGATTTAGCTCTTGCCGCTGCTCGCATTGCCTTGGCCAATTCTGGGGTTAACCCAGAGGATCTGGACATGATTATTGTGGCAACAGTGACACCGGATCACGCCTTTCCTTCGACGGCTTGCCTGCTTCAACGGGAGCTGGAAGCGTGGAATGCCGCAGCCTTTGATCTGGAAGCGGCCTGTTCTGGTTTTCTCTATGCTCTCAGCGTTGCCGACCAGTATATCCGGGCAGGTACTTGCCAAACTGTGTTACTAGTGGCTGCCGATACTTTGTCTAAGATTACAGACTACACTGACAGAAATACTTGCATCCTTTTTGGTGATGGGGCAGGGGCCGCTGTGGTTCAAGGTGGTAAGGCTCCGGGTCTCCTGGCCTTAGAAATAGGTGCCGATGGCCGTGGCAGCCAGCTTTTGGTGCAACCTGCAGGGGGCTCCCGCAATCCTGCCAGCCTAGATACCATTGAAGCCCGTCAGCATTTTATTCAAATGGCAGGTCGAGAAGTCTTTAAGTTTGCCGTTCGTAAGATGGAGGAGGCTTCCCTGCGGGTCCTTGCTCAGGCGGGTCTTGAAGCTGGGGACGTGGACCTCTTAATCCCTCACCAGGCTAATTTGCGCATCATTGATTCCGCTGCTAAGCGCATTGGCATATCTCCTGACAAGGTCTACATTAACTTGGACCGCTATGGCAATATGTCCGGTGCATCTATTCCCGTAGCCCTTTCTGAGGCTGTATCCCAAGGAAGGATAAAAAATGGAGATACCGTCCTGTTGGTAGGTTTTGGCGGGGGCCTTACCTGGGGGGCTGCAATCCTAAGATGGGACAAATGAGGTGGAATACCATGGAAACTCAGATTACTACGCTGCTAAATATACGTTACCCCCTTTTTCAAGGGGGGATGGCCTGGCTGGCAAACCATGAATTGGCTGCCGCAGTCAGCCAGGGAGGGGGGCTTGGCGTCATCGGCGCAGGCAATGCTCCAGGGGAGTGGGTTCGCGGTGAAATTGAAAGGGTGCGTCAGAGGACTGATAAGCCTTTTGGTGTCAATGTGCTCTTAATTTCTCCCTTTGTTCACCAGGTAATGGAGGAAGTCATCCGCTTAAAAGTCCCTGTGGTCACTACTGGGGCCGGGACCCCCGGGCCATGGGTTGAGAGACTTAAAGAGGCAGGGTGCAAGGTCTTTCCAGTAGTGGCTTCGGTGGCTCTTGCCCGACGTCTATCCCGATTGGGTGTGGATGGATTTATTGCCGAGGGTTGTGAAGCTGGGGGGCATATTGGCCAGCAGTCGACAATGGCCCTAGTTCCCCAGGTAGTTGATGCCGTGACCCAGCCAGTACTGGCGGCGGGGGGGATTGCCGATGGGCGAGGGGTGCTGGCCGCTCTTGCTTTGGGAGCCCAAGGGGTGCAACTGGGAACACGCTTTGTCTGTGCGGAAGAGTGCATCGCTCACCCCAGTTATAAGGAGATGATTATTAAGGCCCGGGACAGAGATGCAGTGGTTTCTGGAGAAAGCACTGGGCATCCCGTACGCTGCTTAAAAAATAAATTCTGGCAGGAGTTTACAAACCTTGAGAAAGCAGGGGCAACTCCTGAGGAACTTGAAAAACTTGGGGCGGGCAAATACTATGCTGCCGCCATTCTCGGTGATGTGGAAAATGGCACCGTCTTAGCTGGTGAATCGGCAGGTATGGTGGAAAAAATTCAGCCTGCGGCGGAGATAGTGGAGGAAATATTTGCCGGTGCCCGCCGCCAATATGCAGACTTAGGGAAGGTGATCTTATGAGTCAGGTGGTTTTTGTCTTTCCCGGCCAGGGGGCTCAGTACCCGGGGATGGGCAGGGAATTATATGAACAGTCTCTGCTGGTGAGAGATTACTTTCAGCGAGGGGATAAGGCCCTTGGGTTTCCATTGAGCAAGCTTTGCTTTCATGGTCCTGCCCCAGAGTTGACCCTTACTGAAAATGCCCAGCCAGCTATTTTGATATTAAGCTGTGCCATCGCCGCACTATTAGAAGAGGAGTTGGGCATCCAGCCTGCGGCGGTAGCGGGACTTAGCCTGGGAGAATATAGCGCCCTGGTGGTAGGGGGGATGCTGGATTTCGAGGCTGCAGTCAGGCTGGTATCCCGACGGGGTCGCTATATGCAGGAGGCTGTTCCTGCTGGGGTGGGAGGAATGGCTGCAATCTTTGGGCTGGATTCAGCTCAGGTGAATGAACTGTGTGGGCAAGTTGAAGGGATTGTTGAGGCCGCAAATTATAACTGCCCTGGGCAAATCGTAGTATCCGGGGACAAACAGGGGGTGAGTAATTTAGTGGCGGCGGCAAAAGTCGCCGGAGCCCGGCGAGCAATGACCTTGGATGTCAGCGCTCCCTTTCACTGTTCATTACTGGAGCCTGCTGCAGAGAAACTAAGCCAAGACCTAGCGGCAGTAGAGTTTCGCTCTTCAAGGATGCCGATTTTGTCTAATGTGGATGTTGCCCCAATTACTCCACACAGAGTACGAGAGCTTTTGGCTGCCCAAGTTGTCAGTCCCGTTCTCTGGCAGCAATGCGTAGAGAAGCTGGCGGCGATGGGGGTTTCCACCCTGGTGGAGGCAGGTCCTGGCAAGACACTGTCCGGCCTTGCCCGCAAGACTGTCCGGGATTTGCCGGTTTATAACGTTGAGAAACCTGAAGATCTATTGCAGTTTAAGGGGGTATTGGCATGCTAAGGGGACAGGTTGCTTTGGTCACTGGCGCCAGCCGTGGTATTGGCCGCCAGATTGCCTTGGACCTGGCTGCCGCCGGAGCGAAGGTGGCCGTCAATTACCAGGCCAGTGCAGAATCCGCCCAGTCTGTAATTCATGAGATTGTAGGTTTAGGCGGAGAGGCCCAAGCTTTCCAGGCCGATGTTTCCAAGCTAAAACAGGCCATGGACCTGGCGGAAACCATCCTTAAAGAATGGGGCAGGCTAGATATCTTGGTGAATAATGCGGGGATAACCCGGGATGCTTTACTTATGCGCATGCAGGAAGAGGACTGGGACCAGGTGCTGGCAGTGAATCTAAAGGGATACTTTAACTGCTCCAAGGCAGTCTTCCGATCAATGGCTCGATCCCGCCAGGGGAGGATTATCAATGTCACCTCGGTGGTAGGCATTCGCGGGAATGCCGGGCAGGTGAATTATGCCGCCGCCAAGGCGGGGGTAATAGGCCTGACCAAGTCCCTGGCCAAGGAAGCCGGCGGCCGCAATATTACTGTCAATGCCGTGGCCCCTGGATTTATCGATACAGATATGACCAGGGGATTGCCAGAAGATATCAGCCAGGAGATGGTGAAAACAATTCCCCTGGCAAGACCCGGAGATGTTACCGACGTGGCCAAGCTGGTAGTATTTCTAGCCGGCCCCGGGGCAGCGTATATAACTGGACAGGTAATTGCCGTAGACGGCGGCATGTCCATGTAGGAGGGAGAAAATGAAACAAAGAGTTGTTGTCACCGGTCTGGGGGTCATCTCTCCCTTGGGTAATGATGTCCTCTCGACCTGGCGTAATCTCCTGGCAGGGAAAAGTGGTATTGGGGAGATTACCAAATTTGATGCCAGTGAGTTCAGCACAAGAATTGCCGGAGAGGTCAAGGGTTTTCAGCCAGAGCGCTATATGGATCCTAAGGAAGTAAAACGCAGTGATCCCTTTGTTAGGTACGCTTTGGCCGCAGCTAAGGAGGCTTGGACCCAGTCTGGGTTGGAGCAAGAAATGTTCATCCCTGAAAGACTAGGGGTCATCATTGGGTCCGGGGTTGGAGGCATTACAACTATTGAGAGCCAACATCAACTCTATTTAGAAAAGGGCCCCCGCCGCATTAGCCCCTACTTTGCCCCCATGATGATTTGCAACATGGCGGCCGGTAATGTTTCCATAGTTTATGGAGCTAGGGGCCCCGTCAGCGCAGTGGTTACAGCCTGTGCCTCCGGCACCGATGCAATCGGGGAGGCCTTTAGGATAATTTCCCGGGGTGATGCAGATATCATGATTGCAGGGGGGGCTGAAGCCGCCATTACTCCTATGGCAATGGGGGGATTTTGTTCTGCCAGGGCATTGTCTACCCGTAATGATGATCCCCAAGGGGCTAGCAGGCCCTTTGACAATGATCGAGATGGTTTTGTCATGAGCGAAGGCAGTGGCATCGTCATCTTGGAAAGCTTGGCTAGTGCCCAAGCCAGGGGGGGGAAGATTCTCGCTGAGGTATGGGGCTATGGCAGTGCCGGGGATGCATACCATGTTGTCCAACCTCATCCTGAGGCCTCTGGTGCTACACGGGCCATGGCGGTGGCACTTGACGATGCTGGCTGGGCGCCTAAGGATGTAGATTATGTCAATGCCCATGGCACCAGCACTCCTTTTAACGACCGTCTCGAGACACAGGCAATTAAGAATGTCTTTGGAGACCATGCTTATAAACTGGCGATAAACTCAACTAAGTCCATGACCGGCCACCTTCTGGGAGCAGCCGGAGCATTGGAATTCATAGTCACGGTGTTGACTATAAAAGAAGGAATCATTCATCCTACTATTAATCTTTCGGCACCTGATCCCGATTGCGATTTGGATTATGTGCCCTCAGGCTCCCGGCAGCAGACAGTGAAAAAGGCAATTTCCAACTCTCTGGGCTTTGGAGGTCACAACGCATCTCTGGCCTTGGGCCGATGGGAGGATTAGGTATGTTAGACAGGACCCGAATTAAAGAGATATTGCCCCATCGGGAGCCCTTTCTCCTTTTAGACAGGGTGCTGGAGCTGGAACCGGGGAAAAGGGCACGGGGTCTGTACTTTGTGGATCCCAATGCTTCCTGGTTTGCCGGCCACTTTCCCGGCTTTCCGGTCTTTCCCGGGGTCTTACAAATAGAGTCTCTGGCCCAGTTGGGGGCAGTGGCGATTCTCTGTCAGCCGGAAATGGCTGGTAAGCTGGCTCTTTTTGCCGGCCTCGATGAGGTTAAGTTCCGCCGCCAGGTCCGACCAGGAGAAACCTTGGAATTAGAGGTGGAGATTATCAAGGCCCGGGGAAATTACGGCCTTGGTCAGGGACAGGGAGCAGTATCCGGGGAGCTGGCCTTCCAAGGGCTTCTTAAATTTGCCCTGACAGAGGGAGGCCAGCTGTGAAGATTGAAGAACTCTTGAAGCTAGTGGATGCTATTAAGGCCAGTGATTTAAGCGAATTTAATATAGAAACCGCTGATGTAAAGATGACTCTGCGCAGGGCCAGCAAAAGCCAATTCCCGGAAGATACCACTGCTCTTCCTCCGGTCCCAACGTCCCCTGCAGCTAAAGAGGAAGGACTGGTGGAAGTCCTAGCTCCCCTGGTGGGCACTTTTTATCAGGCCCCCTCTCCCGATGCAAAGCCCTTTGTCGGCCCAGGATCCACAGTGCTGCCTGGGGACACCCTCTGCATCCTTGAAGCCATGAAATTGATGAATGAAATAGAGGCAGAGATGCAAGGTCAGGTTGTGGACATTGTCGTCAAAGATGGGGACCTTGTTGAGTACGGCCAAGTTCTCATGACATTGCGCCCGGTGCGATCATGACCAAGGTGCTCATTGCCAACCGGGGTGAAATTGCCCTCCGGGTAATCAGGGCCTGCCGTGAACTTGGCATGGAAACCGTTGCGGTGTATGCCCAGGGCGATACTGCCCACGTGACCTTGGCGGACCAGGCATATTGTATCGGACCTGCTCCGGCTGGACTTAGTTATTTGAATGTCCAAAATCTCCTGACTGTGGCCCTGGAGACAAAAGCCGACGCCATCCATCCAGGCTATGGTTTTTTAGCGGAGAATCCCGGCTTTGCCAAGCTATGCGGCAACTTAGGATTTGTATTTATTGGCCCCTCTCCCGAAGCCATAGAGGCAATGGGAAACAAAACTCGGGCCCGGGAGCTGATGGAAGCTGCCGGGGTGCCTGTTGTTCCCGGAACCGGTGCCCTAACTGAGGCAGCAGAGGCAGAAGTCTGGGCTGCTAAAATTGGCTACCCGGTAATGCTCAAGGCGGCAGCCGGGGGAGGTGGTAAGGGTATGCGCCTGGTGGAGGAGCCGGAAAGTCTTTCTCGGGCCCTGGAAATTGCCCGCAGTGAAGGAGCAGCTGCCTTTGGGGATTCCAGAGTGTATATGGAAAAGTACATTGAGTGCCCCAGGCATGTGGAAATCCAGATTTTAGCTGATAACCATGGAAATGTGGTCCACTTGGGAGAGAGGGATTGTTCGGTGCAACGCCGCCACCAAAAACTTCTAGAGGAGGCCCCCTGCCCTGCTCTAACCCCGGACCTGCGCGCAAGTATGGGGGACGCGGCTGTTAGGGCTGCCAAGGCCGTTAAATACAGCGGGGTGGGTACAGTAGAGTTTTTGCTTGACGGAGAGCATAATTTTTACTTTATGGAAATGAATACCCGGATTCAGGTGGAACATCCCGTTACCGAGATGATTACCGGCATTGACTTGGTAAAGGCCCAGCTTCAGGTGGCCGCAGGGGAACAACTGGCCATTACCCAGAAAGATATTGAGTTTCGGGGCTGGGCAATAGAGTGTCGCATTAATGCCGAAGATCCCCTGGAGGGGTTCCGGCCGGCCCCAGGCTTAATCCAAGAATGGCGAGGGCCGGGAGGTCCCTGGGTGCGGGTGGACGGAGTCGCCCAGTCGGGATGGCAGGTGCCGCCCCATTATGATTCTATGATTGCAAAGATAATAGTGTGGGGGCAGGACCGGGAGGAGGCAATTGCACGGATGACAAGGGCTCTATTGGAAACAAATGTCCGGGGCATACCTACAACAATTCCCTGCCACCTTCAAATTTTGGCCCACCAGGAGTTTTTAAGTGGGAATTATAGTACCGCTTTGCTGGGAAGGTTGCTGGAAAGAGGGAGGTAGACTATGGCGTTATTTCGCAAGACTAAGTACGCAACAATGAATGCTCGTCCCAGTGCTCAGACAGATATCGCCAGCAAGTGTCCCAGTTGCAAGACCATTCATTTCAAGGAAGACCTGGAGAAGAATCTGTATGTATGTTCCGATTGCGGGTATCATTTTACCCTCACTGCTTGGCAGCGAATCGGCATTACTTTTGATGACAATAGCTTTCAGGAGCTAGATGCCAGGCTTACTTCCCTAAATGTCCTGGAATTTCCTGGCTATGATGAAAAGCTGGCCCGGGCCCAGGAAAACAGCGGCTTAGTTGAGGCAATAATCACCGGCAAAGGCAGGATTAATGGTGAACCCGCTTACGCAGGTGTTTTAGCACCGGAATTCATGTTGGGAAGTATGGGTGCTGTGGTGGGGGAGAAAATTGCCCGCTTGTTGGATAAGGCCGGCAGCGAAGGGGTTGGAGCAATTATATTTTCCGCTTCTGGCGGTGCCCGTATGCAGGAAGGGATTTTCGCCCTGTTTCAAATGGCAAAGACCAGCGCCGCCCTTTCCCGCCTAAATGACAAGGGGGTGTTGTATATCTCGGTGCTTACTAATCCCACTACCGGCGGGGTGTCAGCCAGCTTTGCAATGCTGGGAGATGTGAATATCGGGGAGCCCGGAGCCCTGATTGGCTTTGCCGGCCCCAGGGTTATTCAGCAAACCATCGGCCAGACACTGCCGGAAGGATTTCAGAGATCTGAATTCCTTCTGGAGCATGGCATGCTGGATATGGTGGTCCCAAGAAAAGAGCTCAAGGCTACTTTGGCCCGTTTACTTCGGTTCCACCAGGGAGGAGGGCGGAGATGAGGGATGTAGAGGCTCAACTAACCCTACTAGTGGAAAAGATCAAAGACCTTAAGGATTTTTCCCAGGAACAGGGCATCGAACTGGGCAAGGAAGTAGAGGCCCTAGAAAAGAAGGCTGCAAAACTTCGGGAAGAGCTATATGCTAACCTAGATGGCTGGCAAAAGCTCCAACTGGCCCGGAACGCCAAACGGCCAACTGCACTGGACTATTTCAACTTAATTTTTACTGATTTTATACCCCTCCATGGTGATCGACAGTTTCGGGATGACCCGGCCCTAGTGGGAGGAATTGCTATGCTGGAGGGAAAGCCGGTAACAGTGCTGGGGCACCAAAAGGGGCGAGACACTAAAGAAAATATCGCTCGGAATTATGGCATGCCCCATCCCGAAGGGTATCGCAAGGCTCTCCGCCTTATGGAGCAGGCAGAAAAATTTCACCGCCCTATAATATGTTTTATCGATACTCCCGGGGCTTACCCCGGCTTAGGGGCAGAAGAACGGGGCCAGAGCGAAGCAATTGCCCGCAACCTTCGGGAGATGGCATCACTGAAAACCCCGATAATCAATTTTGTAACCGGGGAGGGGGGAAGCGGGGGTGCATTAGCTCTCAGCATTGGCGATTGTCTTTTGATGCTTGAGAACGCCGTGTACTCAGTTATTTCCCCTGAAGGTTGTGCCGCCATTCTCTGGAAGGATGCAAGTCTTGCCAAGGATGCTGCCGCCGCCCTCAAGCTCAAAGCTCAAGATTTAAGTGAATTTGGAGTAGTAGATGAAATCGTTCCTGAGCCAAAAAAAGGCCTCCAGGACAACTGGGACTTGGGCTTGCCCGCCATCAAGGAGGCTCTGGTCAGGCATATGGATCTCCTGGGACATTTGCCTTTGGAGACATTGCTCCAGCGTCGCTGGCGCCGCTTGAGCTCCCAAGGCCACTGGCAGGAAGAAGAATAGTCTACGGGAATTTGTAGGGCAAACTTGTGGAAAACTAAACCGCAGGTGTATGCCTGCTGGGGAGGTGCTAAAGTTGGCAAGACGCCGTAAGCTGTTGACTCCTGAAGCCGAGCAGGTTATGGACCGGTTCAAACATGAAGTTGCTGATGAACTGGGGCTTGCTGACAAGATTGCCCATCAGGGGTGGGGGGAAATGACCACCCGTGAATGCGGCAAGGTCGGCGGCACAATGGTCAAGAAGATGATTGAAATGGTTCAGGACCACCTTGACCGCTGACAAAAGGGGGCGCAATTGCGCCCCCTTTTATTTAAAGGATATACCCATATAAGACTACCCCCACGAGACCTGACCCGAGAATGATCAGGATGGGGCTGATTTTTGTCTTGGCCACTAAAACAAAGGCGGCCAAGGCAATGGCTATATCTGCATAACTGGTAATTGCCGGTCCTATTAGGCGGACTACTGCCGCAGCAATAAGGGCAGTTACTGTTATCGCAACCCCCTTGAGAGCGATTGCATACTTGCTGGCTTTAAGCTTAGCCAGTAAATGGGAAAAGATGACCATGATAATTAGGGAAGGGGCGACGACACCAAAAGTAGCTAGGGCGGACCCCACAACACCATTGAGCTGATAGCCAATAAAAGTCGCGGCATTTATCGAGATTGGGCCTGGGGTCATCTCGGCGATGGCGACGATGTTGAGGAACTCAGCTTGGGTAAGCCAGCTATGGGCGATTATTTCTTCTTGCATCAGGGGAATCATGGCATAACCGCCGCCAAAGGTAAAGAGGCCGATTTTAAAGAAGGTAAGAAACAGTGTCCACATTACTAGGCCTCCCTTTCCGGTTGCTTTTGGGTGGCCCAGATGATTGTAATGATGCCGCTGCCCAAGATGACCCAGATGGGGTGCAGTCCGGGAACAAAAATAATAAGGGCCAATGAGATCAAGAATAAAAGCAAGCTAAAACTGTGGTTGATGAGCTTGCGTGCCATTTTCCAGGCCACATGGGCAATGAGTGCCACCACCGCTGGCCTGACGCCGGCAAAGAAGTTGATGGCCGGTGGCCAATTGAGGATGTTGCGAAAGAAAATGGCAATTGCCAGGATGATGAGAAAAGAGGGCAGCACCGCACCTAGGCAGCCGGCGATGACTCCCGGCATACCCGCCATCTGCTTGCCAATGAGGATGGCGGTATTAACAGCAATGGCTCCCGGTGCAGACTGGGTGACGGCGATTGTTTCCATGAATTCTTGTTCATCCATCCAGCCGAGACGGTCAACTATGTCTCGTTGCATTACCGGTAGCATTGCATAGCCGCCGCCAATAGTAAATGCTCCGATCTTAAAGAAGCTGCTGAATATTTGCCAGATAACTTGCATAGATAGTAGTTCCTCCCTTCAATAAAGCACTGTTATTATACCATAGTAGCGCCTGGGGATTAGCAAGATATTGTCACTCTAATTCAAACGTGATAAGATAAGCTATATTCAAGGAGGCTGAAAAGCATGAAACATGTAGTTACCGTATACAGCGGAGAAAAGAACACTTCCTCAAAAGGCTGTGGCCAATGTGCCACATCTTGCCAGTCGGCCTGCAAAACATCCTGCACTGTAGGCAACCAGGTATGTGTCAACAAGGAATGACTGAAGGCAGAAACTATCATTTTTTCAGTCACGGTGGGCTCAATATTCTCTTAGATGTGCCTACCGGGGCTGTCCACGTTCTTGATGACATTGCTGCCAAGGTTCTTCCGTACTTTGCCGCTGGTAATATTAAAGATATGGGAAAAGAGTTTTCCAGTGAAATATCTGAAGCCACACTGGCATGGGAGCAACTACAGGGGTTGGCAGATGGCAAGATGCTTTTTAGTCCTCAACCTCATTTTAGCCAAAGGCCTGGAGGTGGGGAACTGAAAGCTCTTTGCCTTCATGTGGCCCATGATTGTGACCTGCGCTGTCGCTATTGCTTTGCGGGCACAGGGGCCTTTGGCGGAGCCCGGACCTTAATGGACTTGGCTACGGCCAAGGCAGCGGTGGATATGCTGTTTTCTTCTGCCGCCAAGGTTTATGAGATTGACTTTTTTGGCGGGGAACCCTTGCTGAATTTAGGAGTAGTAGAGGAAACCTCGGCCTACGCCCGGCAGCAAGCTAAGGCTTTGGGCAAAAAAGTAAACTTAACCTTGACTACCAATGGTTATTCCATGAACCAAAGTGTTCGGGACAGGCTGGTTGCCCTTAATCTGGACATCATCCTTAGTCATGACGGCCGCCAGGATGTGCACAATGCTACTCGGCCCTGTCCGGGGGGATTGCCTAGCTATCAGGATATTACCCGGAATATCTTAGAATTAGTTCCCCGTCTGGGGGAAAAATATTATATCCGCGGAACATATACCGCCTTAAATAAGGATTTTGTCCAGGATATCCGCCATTGGCTGGATTTGGGCCTCAGGCGTTTTTCCATGGAACCCGTTGTCCTCCCCCCAAGCTCCAAGATGGCCCTTACCCAGGAGGATCTGGCTTTTTTGCGGGAGCAGTACTGGCAATTGGCAGAACTGGCCCAGGAAGAGCCCTTTACTTATTTTCACTTTAATCTTGACTGGGAGCGGGGGCAGTGCGGGGCCAGGAGAGCCTCCGGCTGCGGCGCCTGTATTGAATATGTCGCAGTAGATCCTAAAGGGGGGATTTTTCCCTGCCACCAGTTTGTTGGGGAAGATGCCTGGCAACTGGGCACTGTCCATACCGGCATTACAAACAAATCAATACCTGAGCAATTTCTCAAACTGGGAATTGAAAGTAAACCTATATGCCAAAAATGCTGGGCTCGTTTCCACTGCGGGGGCGGTTGCCATGCCAATGCCTGGTGGACAAATTCCAATCTTGACCAGCCTTATGATCTGGGGTGTCAGTTGTTAAAGATGCGGACAGAGGCCGCTATATATCTTAAAGTTAAGCAGGCTTTGAGCCTAAATTGCAGTGAGGGGGATTTCCATGGCATACAAAAAAAAGGGTACAAACAAGCCCAATAGACCTCGGGGCAGAAAGACAGGGGAAGCCACTAAAATTGCCGTCCTGTTGGTATTAATCCTTATTGGACTGGGCATCATCGGTGGTTCGATATGGTACAATGCTTTCTTCCAACCCCAGACCAAGGAGGAAGTTACCGCAACAGCCGCTGACTTCGCTAAGAGATTCTTTACTGTAGACCACAGTACCATTACCGGGGAGGAAGCAAAGGACTTGATGACTGAAAGCCAGGCTGAGCAAGTTCTTGCCAGCGGCAGGATTAAGTCCTGGAAAGAGCAGGAGCTGGCTATCCAGGTAACTGGGGATGTGGAAATAAGGATTCTTACGCAGAAATTGCGCACAGCAGTGGTCCGCACTATTTTTTGGCAGCATGAGGAAGCCAAAGGACAAGAGGGCATGGACTACTTGATTTACTATGATTTGGACTTAGTCCGCACTGATGGGCACTGGCTGGTAGATGGAATTCATGTAGCCAATCCCGCGGAACTAGAGACCCTGCGGCGCAATATGGGTGTCTGGGATGAGCACTACGGGACCGAGTAATTCAGAGCAGGGATAATCCTGCTCTTTTCCCATTGCTTATAGTACAAAAGGGCTGTAACTACCCTGTCCTAACCTCCGGGAAGGCAAGTAAAGGAGCAGTAATTTTGAAGAGAATACTGGTTGATGACATTAAAAAGTTACCTGTGGTCCAGGCATTTATCGAATCTGGCAATAAAAATTTAGGTGCCATGGGCTATACCGAGCACTCGTTTCGCCACGCCGGCTTGGTGTCCAGCATTGCCTCTAACATTTTAGAGCGCTTGGACTATCCATCCCGGGACTGTGAACTTGTTGCAATTGCCGGTTATCTCCACGATATCGGCAATGCCATCACAAGGTATAATCATGGCCAATCCGGGGCTTACCTTGGCATGAAAATTTTGCAGGATTTAGGGATGTCCTGGGAAGAAATCGCCCTGATTATGGGTGCCATCGGTAACCATGAGGAGGAGTATGGGCAACCCGTCAATAATATCGCCGCCGCCCTGATTTTGGCAGATAAGTCCGATGTTCACTCCTCTAGGGTGCGCAACCCCGATGTCGCTAATTTTGACATTCATGACCGAGTGAATTTTGCTGCCAAGCACTCTTTTTTGCGGGTGGATTCTCCCGAAAGAACCGTTACTTTGGAATTAAAGATTGACACCCAGGTCAGTGGCGTCATGGAATACTTCGAGATCTTTCTAACTCGGATGGTCATGTGCCGGCGAGCGGCTGCCGCCTTGGACAGTTCTTTTTCCTTGGTGATCAATGAGACTAAATTGTTGTAAGGCCGGAGGGGCACTGGAATTCATTGACACCCCTCAAGGGACAAGGTTATAATATAAAAAGTATTGCTGTAGAGGAAGGAGAGAGTGGCGATGATTCAGTGGACAAAACTACTGACGCTTATTCTCGTCATAACGACAATTCTCGCTGCTACCGCTCTGTCGGTGCCAATTATTGCCCGAGATATTAATCTTGGCATCGACCTGCGGGGAGGGGTCTACGTTCTTTTGGAGGCCCAGGTCCCCGAAGGCGGTGAGGAGCAAACAGAAACTAAAGAGGCAGAGGCCCAGGAACCCCAGGGCTGGTGGAAAAAGATGACAGCCTGGTTGGATGGCCTCTTTGGTAAGAAGGACAAAGACACCGGAGATATCTCCGCCGATGACATGATGGGTACAATTGCTGTTCTTCGGAACCGGGTTGATAGCTTTGGCCTCGCTGAACCCATTATTCAACGGGAAGGGGAAAGGCGCATTCGCATTGAACTGGCCACAGATCCCACCAATCCCGAACAGGGCCAGCAGGCCATTCTCGAAACCATAGGCAAGACCGCCTTGCTGGAATTCAAGGATTCCAGTGGCAAGACAGTGCTTACCGGAGCCAATCTTCTTCAAGCTCAGGCCGTTTATCAGACAGATGAATTCGGACGTCAGGTTCCAATGGTCTCCCTGGAATTTGACAGCACTGGTGCCCAGATTTTTGCTGAATTGACAGCCTCGCATATTGGACAGACAGTCCCTATTTATCTCGATGGAGAGGTTATTTCAGAACCCACGGTTCAGACGGCCATCTCCGATGGCAAGGCTGTAATAACTAATATGCAAAGCATTGAGGAAGCTTCCAGGGTTGCAAACTTGCTGCGCTCAGGGGCCCTGCCCCTGGAGCTAGTCCAATTGGAAGTTCGCACCGTTGGTCCCACCTTGGGCACCGATTCCCTGACAAAAAGCCTTTGGGCTGGGTTACTTGGCATGGCTATAGTTATGGTCTTTATGATTGCCTTTTACCGACTGCCAGGGCTAATTGCCTCCATTGCCCTTCTAGCTTATGCTATAATTTTGCTTGACCTCTTAGTAGCATTAAAAGCTGTTCTCACCCTACCTGGTATTGCAGGGATTATCCTTACAATGGGTATGGCCGTTGATGCCAATGTCATTATCTTTGAAAGGCTAAAGGAAGAGCTGAAAAACGGCAAGACTCCCCGGGCAGCTCTGCTGGCAGCTTTTGATAAGGCTCTGTCCTCCATCCTGGACGGAAACATCACCACTTTAATAGTGGCTGCCATCCTATATGCTCTTGGAACCGGGCCTATCCGCGGCTTTGCCGTAACCCTTTCTCTGGGTATCCTTTGCAGCATGCTTACTGCTATAGTCATCACCAAAGTGATGATGAAGAACCTAGTGGATTCGAATGTCGTTAAAAGGAACTGGCTGCTGGGGGTGAAAAGGTAATGTACTTTGATTTTATTGGCAAGAGACGCCTGTGGTTCATTATTGCACTGTGTATTATTGCCTTCGGTGTCGCCTTCCTGATATTCAAGGGCCTGAACTTTGGCATTGATTTCACTGGCGGCACTAAGCTGCTCCTTAATTTACCCGGTGGCTTTAGCACTTCTCAGGTTCGGGATGTCCTGGCAGAAGTTGAAATTACTGATTCCTCAGGCCGAACCCTCACCCTGGAAAACAGTTATATCCAACAGTCAATTGGTGCTGAGGGGGACGAGGTCATCCTCCGCACAGTGCCCCTGACGGAAGACCAGCGGGAAATACTATTGGACGCTATAGCCGTCCAATGGCCGGAATTCAGCGATGCAGATATAAAAAATGTCGAAAATGTAGGGCCGGTGGTTGGAGGGGAATTGCTGCGCAACGCCATGCTTTCACTGCTCTTGGCCTCCATTGGCATGATTATCTATATCAGCTTCCGTTTTGAGCTGAAGTTTGCCTTGGCAGCGCTAATCCCTCTACTCTTTGACTCCTTTGTTGTCATCACCTCTTTCTCGGTATTTAGCCTAGAGTTAAACAGCCCCTTTGTGGCTTCAGTGCTGACAATAGTGGGGTATTCTATCAACAATACCATTGTCATCTTTGACCGGGTTCGGGAAAACTTGCGGAGTAATAACAGCCTTAAGTCCCTGTCTGCCACATTGAATTTGAGCATCAATCAGAGCATGGTCAGGACCATCAACACTTCAGTGACCACCCTTATAACAGTTGGTGCCTTATTATTTGCAGGGGGTGACACCCTAAGGGACTTTACCCTGCCCCTGTTCATTGGCATTATTTGCGGGACCTTTACCTCCATTTTCTTAGCCAGTCCCATTTTCTACGAGCTGAAGATGAGGGAAAACAAGGGCCGTGCCTAAATTTCACCCCCGGTGCAAACCGGGGTTTTCTTATTTCAAGATCTTTTTGCAGTCACTGCTGCAGGCAGGAAAAAGCCTTGATTTCGGCGAATCTCATAGAGGGGGAGGTGCTTTTCTTGACATTACCAGACAATCTAATTCGTGCCTCTGCTCCCCTTTGGCAGATTAAAGAGGGGGATGCAGATGCTGTAGGCACCCTCGTCACTTCCATCAAGGCTTTGATCCAGGAGGAATTACAGAATTGTGTCAATCCCAGGCGGATAAAGATATATAAAAGACTTCAGTCCCAAGATTTGCGGATATTGGCTACACTCCTGGTCCAGCGAGGAGTAAAAAGTGACCAGGAGGCTCTTGCCTTTCTCTTTCCGGATGTCTCCCTACTCCATCACTGGCAGCTCCTGCCGGATATAGATAAGGCAATAGCAAGGCTGGAGCTTGCCCGCAGACGCAGGGAAAAAATCTTAATCCATGGGGATTATGACGCCGATGGCATTACCGCCACGGCTCTACTGGTTATGGCTTTGGAAACCTGGGGCTTGGAGTGCTGCTATTACTTGCCTCACCGCCAGGAGGATGGC
The DNA here is from genome assembly GCA_002423965.1 of Firmicutes bacterium UBA5509. Taxonomy (GTDB): domain Bacteria; phylum Bacillota; class Proteinivoracia; order UBA4975; family UBA4975; genus UBA4975. The sequence continues at coordinate 32,557 of DIOR01000018.1, forward strand.
TATGGACTTAGTAAAAGGGGCATTGACCAGGGAGCAGTAGCAGGCTGCACCATATTGGTTACAGTGGATTGTGGTATTAGCAATCCCAAAGAGGTGGAATACGCAAAGAGTCTAGGGATGGATGTCATTATTACCGACCATCACTTGCCTCCCAGTGAACTGCCTGAGGCCTTGGCAGTAATCAATCCCAAGAGGAAGGATTCTTCTTATCCTTTCCCAGACCTTGCGGGGGTGGGGGTGGCTTGGAAACTGGCCTCAGCCTTGGCCGAGGATTTTGTTGACAGCTCTCCCTACATGCAATTGGCGGCCCTGGGCACTGTAGCGGATTTAGTATCCCTGACTGGTGAAAACCGCATTATCGTCAGCCTTGGGTTACAAGAAATTAACTCCAACCCTCTTCCTGGCATTGCTGCTTTAGCTGAGGCTGCAGGCTGTCAGCTGGGCAATATGGAATGTCAGGATATTTCCTATGGGCTGGCCCCCCGCTTAAATGCAGGGGGACGCATGGACAGCGCAATGCCAGCAGCTGCTTTGCTCTTAGAGAAAGATCCCTTTCTAGCAGCGGGGTATGCAAAATCCTTGGACGAGTTAAACCGCCTCCGCCGTCAGACTGAAGAGGAGATCTTCCAGCAAGCCCTCTTTCAGGCTGAGGAACAATTCTACCGGGGGCGCAGGCTGCTAGTGGTCTATGGTCAAGAATGGCATCCCGGGGTCATTGGCATTGTCGCCTCCAAAATCTTGGATCGCTATTACCGGCCTACAATTGTCCTCTGTGGTGCAGAAGAACTGACGGGTTCTGCTCGCAGTATACCTGGCTTTGATATCCATGGCGCGCTATCTGCTGTATCCCAGCACTTGACTAGCTATGGGGGGCACCCGGGGGCGGCAGGCTTGGGTTTGGCCCTGGCCGCTTTAGAGCCTTTGTGCCGGGACTTGGAGGCTTATGCCCTAGAGGCTGGTATAGATTCTATGCTGCAACCTGTTATTGACTTAGAGGCCAGCCTAGGGCCCCAAGACATTACAATGGAACTGGTGGATACTGTGGCCATGCTGCGACCCTTTGGCTATGGCAATCCTGAGCCTGCTTTTGCAGTGGAGGGCTTTACTGCGGGTGCAGTTAGCCTGGTGGGCAGTGAAAAAAGCCATCTGCGCCTGCGCCTGGACAATCCCGAAAAGGAAAGTGGGTTTTGGGCAATTGGCTTTGGCAAGGGCCATCTAGTGCATAGACTAGATCCCAGGGCAGCGGTGGCAGTGGCGGGAAATCTCCATTTAAACCGCTGGAAGGGTATGACTAGGGTGCAACTACAGTTTGCCGACCTTCATGGCCCCAGTCGGCCTAGACTGGCTGGGAGAGAAATCATCGACCGCAGGGGGCAGGGGGAGCCCTGGTTGACGGAACTGGCCCAGGCACCAGGGACAATATTCCTGGCCAATACCCAGTGGAAGGCAAGACGGATGTTGGCAGGAAGACTTGGGGACTGCAGGGTTATTATTCTTCCCCCTGACAAGTGTAGGGAAAAAGTGTATAATCTAAATGCAGAAGATTTCTGTTTTCTTGACCCGGCTTGGAGCCAGCAGCAGCTTAAGGAATGCATCGGCTTCCTTCCCCCCAATTGCCGTCTACATTTCTTTGGGGATATCCATCTGTCGGAAGATATTTTGCGACCCAATCTCAATTTGCTGCGAGGCTTTTACAAGCTTTGGCGGGATAATAAGGGTGAGAAAGATTTACTCAGTCTTTTGCCGGCGGATTTGGCAGAGCCTTTGTTGCTGGAACGGGCCCTGGAGATTTTCGCTGAGGCAGGCCTAGTTGGGCGCAATGACCAAGGCTGGCAACTGGCCACTGTCCAGGGAAACGTGGATTTAACTAAGACTGAAACATGGCGAGAGTATGGCATCCAGTTGGCGGCATACCAGGAATGGCTCCGGGGTTTTTCTGCCGAGAGTATTAATAATTTATTAGCTTAAGCGATACAGAGGAGGATAACCATGAACATAAAAGATTCGATCCGGATAATCCCCGACTTTCCCAAACCAGGCATTCAATTCATCGACATTACTACTATGCTAAAAGATGGCAAAGCCATGAAATACGCCTTCGATAAAATGGCAGACATGGTGAAAGATTACCAGGTAGATTTAGTGGTAGGTCCCGAGGCCCGGGGATTCTTGGTGGGGGCACCTCTTGCCTACAAGTTGGGGGCAGGTTTTGTGCCGGTGCGCAAATCTGGCAAACTACCGGGAGAGGTCATTGAGGCAAGCTATCAGCTGGAATATGGCGAAGACACCCTTCAGATTCACAAAGATGCTATCACTCCAGGAGTTAAAGTCCTAGTAGTAGACGATCTCCTTGCCACCGGTGGCACTGTATGGTCTACAGCAGACCTAGTGCGCACTTTGGGGGGAGAAATTGTCGGCTTTGTCTTCTTAGTAGAACTGACTTTTCTTAAGGGAAGGGATAAGCTTGGTGGATACCCGGTCTTTTCCCTCTTGGAGTATGATTCAGAATAGACCCAGCTAAGGGGTGGTGACTAATGGCCCTAGAGCAGATTTATGCAAACATCACAAAGTATGCCCCGGATTTCGACCGGGGCCTTATTGAACGTGCTTGGGAAACGGCAAATTCTGCACATGCCGGCCAGGTTCGTGAGTCGGGAGAGCCATATATTACCCATCCATTGGCGGTAGCGGAAATCCTTACCGACCTAGAGCAGGATATTGAAACTGTGGTTGCGGGGTTGCTCCATGATGTGGTTGAGGATACAGATACCACTTTGGAAGACATTGAGGCTGAATTCGGCCCCGAAATCGCCCTGTTGGTTGATGGGGTAACTAAGTTGATGCGCCTGCGTTTTTATTCTAAGGCCCAGCAACAGGCGGAGAATTTGCGCAAGATGTTTATGTCTATGGCCAGTGATTTCAGGGTCATTTTGATAAAATTTGCCGACCGCCTCCACAATATGCGCACTCTTGACTACCTCCCTGCACCTAGGCAAAAGGAGATGGCCCGGGAAACTCTGGAGATTTACGCCCCCCTTGCCCACCGTCTGGGAATCTTTAGGTTTAAGTGGGAGCTAGAAGATCTGTCTTTTCGCTACATGCACCCCAGGGAATACTACAGCCTAGTAGCAGAATTGCGTCTCCGTCGTATCCAGCGGGAAGAAACTATGCAGAGGATTATCGAATATCTGGAGTCCAACTTAGTGGCAGTGGGCATAAATGCGGATATTACCGGGCGGCCAAAACATCTGTACAGTATTTGGCAAAAAATGACCCAGCAGCAAAAAGAATTAAGTGAGATCTATGATCTTACGGCAATCCGGATAGTAGTCAACACCGTTCGGGACTGTTATGCGGTGCTGGGCCAGGTTCACAATCTGTGCAAACCAATCCCCGGCCACTTTAAGGACTATATCGCCATGCCCAAGGGCAACGGCTACCAATCCTTGCACACTACCGTTGTGGCCTTAAAAGGCAACCCGGTGGAAGTGCAGATTCGCACCTGGGCAATGCACAGGGTTGCAGAGTATGGTTTGGCAGCCCACTGGCGATACAAAGAAGGTGGCAAAGGGGACCGCCAGTTTGACGAAAAGCTGGCTTGGCTACGTCAGTTCATGGAATGGCAGAAGGAAACCAAGGATACCAATGAATTTATTGAGACCTTGAAAATTGACCTCTTTGATGATGAGGTGCTGGTCTTTACACCCAAGGGGGATGTCATTGACCTGCCCATTGGGGCAGTGCCCCTGGATTTTGCCTACCGCATTCATACCGACATCGGCCATTCCACTGTGGGGGCAAAGGTCAACGGCAAGATTGTGCCCCTAAATCACCAGCTTGAAACGGGAGATATTGTGGAAATCCAGACCCAAAAGGGCGCCACTCCCAGTATGGACTGGCTCAAGATTGTCAAATCCTCTCAGGGGCGAACAAAGATTCGCCAATGGTATAAGCGGGAAGGGCGGGAACAAAATATTGAGAAAGGCCGGGAGCTTTTATGTAAAGAGCTCAAGCGTTACGGTCTGGCTATGGCAGATATTGACCCCGAGGTCCATGCATCAGTGCTTAGTCGTTATAACTACCAGAAGGATCAAGAGGAAGATTTTTTCGCCGCTTTGGGTTACGGTGGGCTAAACGCCGTTTCGGTAGGCAGGCGGATATATGAAGATATCGTCAAGCTCAAGGAAAAGGAAATGTCCTTGGCGGATGTGGAGGTAATTAAGGGCGAGGCCTCTAAGATCGACGCAGCCGTGATGGTTAAGGGCGTAGATAATCTCTTGGTTCATTTCGGCCGTTGCTGCAAACCCCTGCCTGGGGACGAAATTGTTGGCTATGTCACCCGGGGCCGGGGCCTTACCGTCCACCGAGAGGATTGTTCCAATATTCGAGAAGCTGCCCCGGAGCGTTTAATAGAAGTGCATTGGGGGAGTTCTGAGCATCAGACTTTTCCTGTAGAGTTAGTGATTAATGCTTGGGACAGAAAAGGCTTGCTACAGGAAATTATGAATGTGCTGGGAGAACTTAAGGCCAACATTCTTAGCGTTAACGGCAGCGGGCTCAAGGATGGCTCTGCTCAGGTGCATATGACAGTGGAAGTCCACAGTCTGGAGCACCTAAGCCAGATTAGTGAAAGACTTAGAGGTGTCAAGTCGATTATGGAGGTCAACAGGCAGAGCCGCAGTTAGTGAAGGGGAAACCGAGGTGATACTATGCGCATTGTCATTCAAAGGGTGTCCCAGGCCAGTGTCCGAGTAGAGGGAAAAGTCCGGGGCAAAATTGGCCCGGGATTATTGATTCTGGTTGGAGTAGGTATTGGGGATACCAATCAAGATGCTAAATATCTGGCTGACAAGACAGTAAATCTGCGCATCTTTCCTGACAAGGAAGAAAATATGAACTTGTCCCTGGTGGATACCGGGGGAGAAGCCCTAGTAGTCAGCCAGTTTACATTGTACGGCGATTGCCGCAAAGGACGTCGTCCCTCTTGGCATTTAGCAGCACCCCCTGAAATGGGGAATCAGTTGTACCAGGAGTACTGCCGCTACCTAGGAGAGCAGGGAATTCATGTGGAAACAGGGGTATTTGGCGCTATGATGGCGGTGGAGATTCATAACGACGGTCCTGTAACACTAGTTCTGGATAGCAAAGGTTGTGGAGGTAGTTAAGATGGAATATAAGATCTTGCCGGTAGGCAGCATGGGCACCAACTGTTACCTGGCCTGGTGTCCTGACACCAAGGAGGCCCTGGTCATTGACCCAGGCTTTGAACCACAAAAAATTCTCAGGGAGATTGAGTCTTTGGGCCTTAAGGTAAAATATATTATTAACACCCATGGGCATATGGACCACATTGGCGGCAATCAAGAGTTGCACTTGGCCCTAAAGGCTCCCATTGCCATTAGTAGTGAGGATGCAGGAATGCTTACTGATCCCAGCCTCAACCTTTCCGGCATGGTGGGGAACCCTATTAGCAGCCCTGCCCCCCAGCATTTGCTGGCGGAAGGGGACTCCATTGACTTCGGAGACTGCTCATTGCAGGTGCTGGCTACCCCCGGACATACTCCTGGGGGAATTAGTCTGTATGGGCATGGGGTCCTATTTAGTGGAGATACTTTGTTTAAACAATCCATCGGTCGCGGGGATTTGCCTGGCGGCAATCATAACCAACTTATTGCTTCTATTAAGACTAAGCTCTTACCCTTGCCCGGAGAAACTAAAGTTCTTCCCGGCCACGGTCCTGATTCCTCTTTAGCTCAGGAGGCAGCATCTAACCCCTGGCTCTAGGGATAAAGACCATGCTTTTTGGCATAATACCCGTACGGATTGTGCCAAAGGAGGGGTCGGGATGCAAGAGCAGAACATTAGGACAGCTTTGGAAAAACTGCGGGCTCAGAAACTGCGTCGGGTCGACCTGCATAAGTTGTTGGACTGCATTGACCGGGGGAAAGATGATGCAGAAATAGCCCAGCAATTCAATGTGGATGTTGTTGAAGTTCAGCAGATTCGCCGAGTGCTCAGGGAATAGTAGAGGCCATAAGCAGGGCCTTTATTTTTTTCGGGAGGAGAGGTCATGGTCATAAAATTTCAGGCACCTGCTCCATGGTGGAGCCGAGGATTACAGCTACTGTGGTTGTTTCCCCAAGGGGAAGTGATTGCAGAAGGAGAGGTTTGGGATTTAGCAGTCCTGGTGGAGGACGAGGGAGGAAGACTGTCCCTGTCGGTTACCGACGGGGAAAAGATGGAGCATAAAGTTATTCCTGCTGAGCCCCGGGGTTTTTTGCACACCCTTTTCCTCTTGCTTAGTCAGTTTAACCAGGGCTCTATTAGCCCCTGGGGAATACTGACAGGGGTGCGCCCTGGAAAGATTGCCGCTAGGTTAATTGACACATGTGGCCTTTCCGGGGCTATAGAAGAGCTTTGCAGCAACTGGCTGCTACAAAGGAAAAATGCTCAGCTGTTGGTGGTGGCAGTTAGCAACGGCTACCCTCTTCTCAAGAAGACGGGACTTAGTGTGTACATTTCCGTTCCCTTTTGTCCCAGCCGCTGCGATTATTGCTCTTTTCCTTCCCTGCCCCTGGATCCATGGAGGGATAAGATTGAAAGCTATGTGCGCCAAGGGGCAGAAGAATTAAAGGAACTGCTCCTTACTTGCTCCCTGCAGGGGCACATAATTAATAGCATCTATGTAGGGGGCGGAACGCCCACTGCTCTCAGCCCCAGCCAGCTAAATAAGCTACTGGCTCCTGCTCGGTGCTGGCAGGGGGAGTTTACAGTGGAGGCCGGGCGCCCCGACACCCTTACGGAGGAGCACTTGGCAGTGCTTAAAGATTTAGGGGTGAACAGAATCAGCGTCAATTCCCAGTACCCCCTGGACAGCACTTTGCGGGCCATTGGCCGTAAGCATACTGCCCAGGAGTTTTATGCCGCCTTGGACATGGCGGTTTCTGCTGGCTTCGATACCGTTAATACCGATCTCATTGTGGGCTTGCCCGGTCAGACTCCAGAGGATTTTTCCGGGGTTATTTCCAAGCTGGCGGCGGCTGGGGTGGGGAATGTTACCATCCATGCTCTGGCCCTGAAGCGGGGTGCAGGGATTAAGGAACAGTACTTAAATGAAGCCCAGTCCCGAAGGATTGCCCAGTCTGCCTATGGCCGCCTTGATGCACTGGGCTTTAAGCCCTACTACCTCTACCGCCAGAAAAATATGGCCTCTAACCTGGAGAATGTAGGGTTTGGCCTGCCAGGGAGCTTTTGTTACTATAATATTGCTAGCATAGCAGAGTCCGAGCCCGTGCTGGGAGTTGGTGCCGGGGCAACTAGCAAACTAGGCTGGGGGGATTCCTTCAAGACCCTGAACAACCCCAGGGATGTCAATCAGTACCTGGCCCGCTGCCAGGAGCTATTGGAGCGGAAATTGTCTTGGCTGGAAGTTGACAAGGGCACCTGCCCCTGATAAAATACAGCCATCAATACTCATTGGGAACAGGGGAAGAGTACGTCGATGCTGTTCTTCAGGGAGGAGAATCTTGACTGAGAGTTCTCTGGACATGGCGACGGAAAGACATCCCCTTAGTTTAGTTCCCACGGCTAGCTCCGTTAAAAGCTAACTGAGGGGCCGTTTTTCGGCAACCAGGGTGGCACCACGGGTAAACCCGTCCCTGATAGGGGGACAGGGTTTTTATTAATTTGAGGAGGTTATTGCCATGTATCAGATACCCAGGGGAACTAGAGATTTTCTTCCGGAACAGGCCGAGAGATTCCGGCGTTTAGAGGAAATAGCAGTGGCCTTGGCCTGCCAGTATGGCTATGGCGAACTGCGCACGCCTATTTTTGAACACAGCGAACTATTTGCGCGCAGTGTAGGCGAAAGCACAGACATAGTGGAAAAAGAGATGTACACCTTTCAAGATCGGGGTGAGCGCAGCCTCACTCTTCGCCCAGAGGGTACCGCTGGAGTGGTCCGGGCCTTTGTGGAAAACAAGCTATACGGCGGATCTCTGCCAGCTAAGTACTATTACTTTGGCCCCATGTTCCGCTATGAAAAACCCCAGGCGGGAAGATACAGGCAGCTATGGCAGTTTGGCGTCGAGCTCTTCGGGTCGGAGGCTCCCCGGGCAGACGTGGAAGTAATTGCCCTGGGCTGGCAGTATTTTCAGGAGCTTGGAGTGAAGGCCAATCTTGTGATTAACAGCATTGGCTGTCGGCAATGCCGGGGAGAATATAAAAAAGCCCTGGTGGCTTATCTGACAGGGCGCAATATCTGTGAATTGTGTTCCAACCGCTTGGAACGGAATCCCTTAAGAGTCTTGGACTGCAAGGAAGAGTCTTGTCAGAAAGAGTTGGAGGAAGCACCGCGGATTAGCCAGTACCTATGCCCCCAGTGTCAGGAACACTTTCAAAAGGTAAAGGCTGGCCTCTCCGACATTTCCATTCCCTTTACTCAGGATGAGCGCTTGGTCCGGGGTTTGGATTACTACAACCGCACTACCTTTGAATATAAAACCAATGAGTTGGGTAGCCAGGACGCCTTGGGCGGGGGCGGTCGCTATGACGACCTAGTAGAATTAGTGGGGGGCCCGGCAGTGCCTGCCGTGGGCTTGGCCCTTGGCATTGACCGCACCGAGCTCATGGATCCTCCTGCCCTAAAAAAGGCACCTGGGCGTCGCGGAGTATGGCTTGTGACCATGGAACCTGTGTCGGACCAGGCCATTGCCCTGGTCCATCCCCTGCGGCAACAAGGGGTCCACTTGGGATATGACCTGGCAGGGCGAAGTTTTAAAGCCCAATTCAAACAGGCCGACCGCAACAATTGTCGCTGGACACTGATAATTGGCCCAGATGATTTGGCCCAAGGGCAGGCGGTGTTGAGGGATATGGACACTGGAGAGCAGCGGCAACTGGCCCTTGAGAGCCTTGTAGAAATGGTGTCCAATTTAGAAGGGGTGAAGTAAGATGGAGAGAACTCACAAATGCGGAGAATTGCGCCCAGAGCATGTCGGCAGCCAAGTCAGCCTCTGTGGTTGGGTGGCAAAGCGCCGGGACTTGGGAGGCATGATCTTTCTTGACCTCCGGGACCGCTGGGGTTTGGTACAGGTTGTCTGCTATCCCGACAGCACCAGCTACAAGATTGCCGATGAGGTGCGTTCGGAGTATGTAGTCTGCCTCCAGGGACTAGTTAAGGCAAGAGAGGGTAATGTCAATCCCGATATGCCAACGGGAGATATTGAGGTGGAATGCCGGGAAATAGAAGTTCTTAATACTGCCACCCTGCCTCCCTTTTACATTACCGACGATGTCAAGGTGGATGAAAACCTGCGTTTGCGTTACCGCTACCTGGATTTGCGCCGGCCTGTGATGCAGGCAAATATTATGTTGCGCAGTGCCACCGCTAACATCTTTCGGAATTTCTTGGCCGCCCACGACTTTATCGAAGTGGAAACGCCAATTCTCACTAAAAGCACTCCCGAAGGGGCCAGAGACTTTCTCGTCCCCAGCCGGGTGAGCCCTGGGAAATTTTATGCCCTGCCCCAGTCCCCCCAATTGTTAAAACAGCTGTTGATGGTTGCAGGCTTTGAACGCTACTACCAGTTGGCCCGCTGTTTCCGGGACGAGGACTTGCGTGCAGATCGGCAGTTGGAATTTACCCAGGTAGATATTGAAGTGTCCTTTATGGACCAAGATGAGTTTTTTGCCCTTATAGAAAAGATGGTGGGGCAAATTTTTGCAGAGTTAAAAGGCGTTGAGCTACCTACTGCTTTCCCACGCATTCCTTGGCACACTGCTATGGAAAGATACGGCACCGATAAACCTGACCTGCGTTTCGCCATGGAGATTGCGGATGTCAGTGACATTGTTGCCGCCAGCCAGTTTAAAGTCTTTACCGGTGCAATTGAAGCCAGAGGTTCAGTGCGGGGCCTAAAAGTGCCTGGGGTTTTTAGCCGCAAAGAGCTGGACGGCCTTGGGGAACAGGCTAAGGTCTTTGGCGCACAGGGCTTGGCTTGGATGGTCTTTGAAGAAGAGGGCATCCGCTCTCCCATCGCTAAGTTTTTCAGTCCTGAGGAAATTAAGGCACTGAAAAGAGAGTTTGCTGCCAAACCCGGCAGTACCATTCTCTTTGTGGCCGATAAAGATACCTATGGCGTGGTGCTGCCAGCCTTAGGAGCCCTGCGGCTAGAGCTGGGGAAACAGCTAAATCTCTACAGCGAAACTGAATATAGGCCCTGTTGGGTGGTAGATTTTCCCTTGTTTGAATATAGTACTGAAGAAGAACGCTTTGTGGCTGCCCACCATCCCTTTACCGCCCCAGTGCCTGAAGACCTGTCGAAGCTAGCTACTGACCCAGGCAGTGTAAAGGCCCAGGCCTATGACTTGGTCCTTAACGGTTGGGAAATTGCCGGAGGCAGTCTCCGCATTCATACAGCAGCAGTCCAACAGGCTATGTTTCATGCCATTGGCATTGAGCCGGAACAGGCCAAAGAGCAGTTCGGCTTTCTCTTGGATGCCTTGGCAGCAGGTGCTCCTCCCCACAGGGGAATCGCCTTTGGCTTTGACCGCCTGGTGGCAATTCTTGCTGGCGAAAACAGCATTCGCAATGTCATTGCCTTCCCCAAGACCAACAGCGCCTTTGACCCCATGACCGACGCTCCCTCAGAGGTAGATGCCCAACAATTAGCTGAGCTGAAAATAATATTACAGGAAAAAAAGCCTGAAGAGGACCACAACTAAGTTTGGAAACGTATTACCTCTAAGGTAGCCGGTGACACCGGGGTTAGTGCGAAGATTCTGAGGGATTGACGGACTATCCTTCGTTTAACCGGAAATCATGGACAATATTGATGCCCAATACGACAGTGAGAATCAAACTAGACACCATCTCGGGTGGAAAATCATTTGACATTCTATTTCCACGATGGTATAATTAAAGTGACTAACATAATGGGCCCTAGTCCTTCGTTTACAACCCCACGCACCCATGATAAAAATACCCTTATCGCCAAGTACGGCAATTAATAAGGAGGTTTTGTTTTGACCAAGAAAATTACGGTCCGATCCTCTGTCATTGTCCTTTCTGTTTTGTTGGCTGTCGGCATAGGGTTTTTGGCATATCGTCACATTGTTCCTACCGAGATTTACACTGAGGCTATGGTATACTTGTATGAGTCTTTGGCTGAGCTGGAAGAAAAGTCGGATACTATTGTAGAGGTTTCTATTGCCGGCAAAGGTCGCAATGTAGTTGAGAAAAGCACGGTGGGGACACAGGATTCCTTTTACACCCATACCCCTGTAAAAGTGGAGAAAGTCCATAAGGGCGATGTTAAACCGGGAGATGTCCTGGAAGTAATTGAACCAGTTGGTTATCAACGTTTGCTTACAGGTCTGTACTATCATTGCCGCATGGATTATGAACCCATAGTACAGGAATCCACTTACCTCATGTTTCTGGTGGAGAATAAGGATGGGCACTACCTAGTGAGCTCCCAGCGTAAGTTCGTCTGGCCAACTCCCCAGGAGCGTACGGCTAATAGTCTTGAAGTCACTGAGCTATCCAGCCAGTATGAAGTGCTCCTGGATGCAATTAAAGTAAAATATTAGCACTCAGTCCACCGGGGACAGTCCCGGTGGATTTTTTATTTCAAGTTAAGCTTGCTCAATAAGTCATGGATAAAGTTGGACCCCCGGGATATCAACAAGCCAGTCAAAAAATAATCAATCCAAGGTACTGCCAGGTTTACTTCCAGGGCACCCAGAAGCCCAGTGCTCGTAGCAGTGGACAGCAACACGCCGACAATGACAGAAGTTAGTTGGCTTTTCCAGTCCCGGATGCCTGGAATTGCCGCTTTGATAATATCCACACTCACCTCTACCAGCATTGCTAGGATAGTTAATAATGCAAAGGCGTTGGCCATTTTTCATTCACCCCCGAAATTTTTAATCTTATTAAAAGTTATTGCAAAAAAACTGTCTTTAGCACCGATGAGAAAAAAACTGTCTTTAGCACCGATGAGATATGTTTTTCCAGTTGCTTTGCCGGTTGAAAGTATGCTAAACTTTATTCAGAAACAAGAAATCCCTGCTGTGTGCGAATCAGACTGTATTTTTTGAGCCAACAAAGATGAATCGGGAGCTTTGACTCCAGCGGTGTAGAATATGCCCTTAACAGGTTTTGTGGGGACATTTGAAAGCGCTGGGCAGGCACCCACCTGCGGAAGCAGGTTCAAAAAATGCGGTTCAAAACGGCATGGCGGGGTATTTATATGTACATTGGGGTGGTTTGGTTGCAGCGCTTCTCGCGGACAAAGATGCTAATTGGCGAAGATGGGCTATCTCGCTTAAGGGCAACTAAGGTGGTAATTATTGGGCTGGGTGGCGTAGGTTCATATGCTGCCGAGGCTCTGGCCCGAGCGGGTATTGGTTTTTTGCGATTGGTGGATTACGATATCATCGATATTACCAATATCAATCGTCAGCTTCATGCTCTGGACTCTACATTGGGTAAAGCTAAAGTCCAAGTCCTAGCGGAAAGATATAGGGAGATTAATCCCCAACTGTGCTTAGAGCCAATTCAGCAGCGCTACGTCCCGGGATCGGGAAAAGAACTTCTGGCCGGTTGTTCTTGGGTTATAGAGGCAGTGGATGTTGTTGCAGCCAAGTCAGATATTGTCTGTAGCTCTTTAAAGGCAAATCAGGGGATCATATCCTGTATGGGTACAGGCAACAAGCTAGATGCATCGCTTTTGCGGGTGGATGATATTTCCAAGACTTTTAACTGCCCCTTGGCCCGAAGTTTTCGTCGGGAATTGGGCAAAGAAGGAATTCACAGCGGTGTTCCCGTTGTCTGGTCTCCGGAAATGCCTACTGGGAAAGATAAGTCCCTGGTTCCAGCCAGCATTTCCTTTGTCCCTGCAACTGCAGGGTTGCTCATGGCCTCTTATGTGGTGAATAAAATCTTAAGTTAAATTAATGTAAGGATGGTTATGCTATAAGCAGCCATCCTTTTTATTTGCATAACCTTAGGGGATGTGCTACACTTTCCTTAAATTACCGGGGGAGGGTATCCCATGGATGAGCAAAAAACTAATATTATCAATCGCTTAAGGCGCATAGAGGGTCAAGTAAAGGGAATTGAAAGGATGCTGGACAGTGAGCAGTGCTGTTCGGATATCCTGGTTCAAATTTCCGCAGTGCGCTCTGCTATTAACGGGGTTGGCGGCCTGATTTTTGAACGCTATTCCCAAAATTGTCTGGCTGGAGCCTCTACTCCTGATGCTCAACAACAAGCTCTGTCGGAATTACTTAAGACTATGAATAGCTTTATCAAGGGTGGGGGTGGCCAATAATGAATCAGATTGGCAAGATAGTTAGCATTCAGGGCAATATGGCCACTGTAGAATTGGAGAGGAGCAGCGCCTGCGAAAAATGTGGCATTTGCCATCTAGGGGAAACGCAAATTCTCCATATAGATGTGGAAAACAGCATCAATGCTCAAGAAGGGCAAAGGGTGCTTGTTGCCGTCATGCCAGGCAGTGTCCTCAAAGCCAGCTCAATCCTATACCTGTTTCCCCTCCTGGCCCTGGTGGGGGGTATTAGCTTGGCATACTTACTGGAGTGGCTCATCGGTCTCCCAGGAAATGTCGAATGGTGGGGGATTAGCATTGGTCTAGTGTTGTTCATCCTGGCCTTTGTAGTTATTCGCCTGCGGGAACCGGCTCTGCGCAAAAATCCTTCCTTTGCTCCCCACATGATTCGGGTGGCTGGGAGCAACGAAGAGATTACTGACATGTGTGAGATAGCCGATGAGTGATTTATTCAGCTATGGGCACCAACAGCAAGTTGGCGACAGCAGTATTCCCTTAGCAGCCCGCCTGCGCCCACTAAATTTAGAGGAGTTTGCCGGCCAGCAACATATCGTTGGTCCCGGCAGCCTGCTGCGGCGGGCGATCTTGGCAGACCGCTTGACTTCAATGATTTTTTACGGTCCTCCAGGCACCGGTAAGACAACTTTGGCCGCTGTCATTGCCAACCAGACCAAGGCCAGCTTTCAGCGCCTTAACGCCGTTACGGCAGGCGTTGCCCAAGTGCGGACGGTGCTGGAAGAAGCAAAGAACCGCCTGGAAATGTATCATCAGCGGACAATACTGTTTATTGATGAGATCCACCGCTTTAACAAAAGCCAACAAGATGCTCTGCTGCCGGCTGTAGAGGATGGTACGGTACTGCTAATCGGTGCCACCACTGGCAACCCCTTTTTTAGCGTTAATTCCGCCCTCCTTTCCCGGAGCAGGGTTTTTGAACTCTACCCTCTTACCAGGGATGAGATTGCTGTCGTTATGGACAGGGCCCTGGTGGACAAAGAGAGGGGGCTGGGCCAATTGGCCGTTGTGCTGGAGCCAGCAGCTAGGGAGCACATCCTCAATACGGCAGACGGCGACGCCAGGGTGGCACTGAATGCCCTGGAATTGGCTGCCCTGACCACCCCCCCCGGAGAAGATGGCAAGATATATATCGACCAGAAGGCAGCGGAGCAGTCGGTCCAGCGGCGGGCAGTTCGCTATGACCGGGATGGGGACAACCACTATGATGTAATCTCTGCTTTTATTAAATCCATCCGGGGGTCAGATCCCGACGCAGCTCTCTTTTGGTTGGCCAGAATGTTGGACGCCGGTGAGGACCCAAGATTTATCGCCCGACGGCTGTATATTTCTGCCAGTGAAGATATAGGCAATGGCGACCCCATGGCCTTGCTGGTGGCGGAGGCGGCTTTTCGCGCCGTGGAGGTGCTGGGTATGCCGGAGGCCAGGATTCCCCTGGCCCACGCAGTTACCCACCTGGCTTGCGCCCCCAAGAGCAATGCTGCCTACCTGGCATTGGAACGGGCCACCGAGGACGCCCGACATGCCACCGACACCGGCGTGCCCAACCATTTGCGGGACGCCAGTTACCCCGGGGCCAAGGAGTTGGGCCATGGAGACGACTATATCTATCCCCACGCTTATCCCGGGCATTATGTAAAACAGCAGTACTTACCTGATGCTCTTGCTCACAGGCGCTACTATTTTCCCGGCGACCTTGGCTATGAAAAGCGCCTGCGCCAATGGCTGGAGGCCACTAAGGGCCTCCCGGAGGAAAAAGACAGATAAGGCTATCGCAAATCGTTGAAAAACGTAAGGCGATAGCTTTTTTTGGCCCATCCCAGGTTGATTCTTAAAGAGTGCTTCGCCATAGGATGATTTGGATATAATTCACCGCTTTCAGGTGCTGGTTATTGCCACCGTGACAGCAGGAAGCTGTCTGCACTTATATGTAATGGAAAAATGCATGTCGTTACCAGGGAAACTTTAGGTAAAAAAAATATTTTCCCCCAGGCAGGAGAATGGAATTTTTTGTCGAATAACCCGTTATTCATATTTTTGGAGGGAAGATAAATGTACCTTTTACCTAAAAGACTGATTTGTGTTATTAGTAACATTCTAATAGTCGCTATTATCTTAACCATTTTACCGCATAATGTTTTGCTGTTTCAGAGCAAGACCAGGTTGCTGAAATAACTCAGCAAGAGCAACCTGGTTCCCCTGAGGAACCAGTGACGCGTATAGGTGAAATTACAGCAAAACGTGAGCGGAATAAAAAATTTTACCTAAACTCAGACGCAACCATAACGGCTGAGATTTACGCTGGCAGCATCCATTACCAGGAATCCGGCACTTGGCAGGAAATAGACAATACAATTATTGAGGATAAATCTGTTCCAGATCTGCCACTGCGCAACAAGGGCAACGATTTCCAACTTAGGTTCGCCCGCCAATTCACCGGAAAGAATAAATTAGTATCTCTGAAAGTCCAAAATAACGTAGTCTTTTTTAGTCCAGCTGACGCTTCCAAGTCCCGGGCAGAGGCCGGTACTTCGGCTGCCGCAATAATATACCGGGACGTTTACCCAAATATAGATTTCGAGTACATAGCAGATAACGATTCTTTAAAAGAAAATATAATAATTAACAAGTACAGTGGCAAAAACAGCTTCAGCTTTATTATTCAGTCCCCTCAGCTTACGCCAGAGCTTAAGGGCAACGAGGTATATTTTGTTGCTAAAGACGGCACAGAAGTATTTATAATCCCGGCCCCCTTTATGTATGATCAGACTAATGAGGAGAACTGTAACTTTGTTGTGAGCCTCGAACATCAATCCGGACCGCATTACAAATTGACCTACACTGCCGACGAAGCCTGGCTTACTGACCCTGACCGTGTTTACCCTGTGGTAATCGATCCAGTGGTTTGGACAAAGCAATCCTCTGCTTATTCCCAGACACGGGATACTTTTGCGGACAGCAAAAGCCCTACAAGCACACATAAATACTATGCTTACCTAAAAAGCGGTAAAGGTTCCGGATCTAGAGGCATCACTCGTTCGTACATAATGTTTCCTACCCTTCCGGAAATTAGTGCTGCTAATGAAATTGTCAGTGCTGAATTGCGCTTATGGCAGTCCTGGACAACTTCCAGTACAGTTACTGTCAACGCGCACCAAGTAACCAATACATGGGATTCGGGCACCCTAACCTGGAACAACCAACCTACCTATAATGCCAAGGTGCTGGACTACCAACTTTGCAAGGATAAAGAAAATTGGCGTATCTGGAATGTAACTCAAACTGTTAAGGACTGGTACAAATCCACTCCCAACTACGGCTTCTTAATTAAGCATGCCGTTGAATCCCAACCGATACTGGATTTCTATTCCAGCGATAAATCAATACAGAGCGGACGCCCCCTATTGGTTATCACCTATAGGAATAACAGCGGCATTGAAGACTATCTTTCATACACATCTATGGATCTTGGCCGCAGCGGCGGTGCAAGCGTAAATAACTACAACGGCAATTTAGTCTATACCCATACAGATGTTAGCCTGCCTGGCAACCGGATGCCAATGACTATCAGCCATGTCTACAATGCTGACCAAAAGGCCAGTCAAGTAGGATACGGATCCGGTTGGCGTCTCAATCTGTCCCAAACCCTTACCCCTGAAACCATCCAGGGGGTATCATACATGAAGTATATAGACTGTGATGGTACTATACATCACTTCTTAGTGCAAAGTAACAAATATTACCTTCAGACACCGGGTCTATATCTAGAACTGGTGAAAAACTCAGATAACACTTATACCATGAAAGATACTCAGAATAACCAACTGAAATTCTCCTCTGCCGGCAACTTAATTGAAATTAAGAACCGGCTCGGGGACAAAATTACCTTGGGATACTCAAATAACAGAATTACCACCGTCACCGACGGCGCAGGCAGGGTAGCCCATCTAACTTACAATGCAAGTAATATTCTCACTAAGATAACTGACCCTGCCGGCCGAGCAATTAACTTTACCTATTCCGGAACTAATCTGTATAAGGTTACATACCCGGATAATGCTGTCACAGTTTTTGCCTATAGCGCAAGTAAGATCACTAAGGTTACCCACCCTGGCGGCCAATACCTGCAACTGACTTACTACAATGATAACGATGTTAGCAAAATCAGCTGTTACGGAAGCGACGGAGTGCTTGGGCAAAGCTATGCCTTTAACTATTGGGTCAATGCAACTACTATCACTGACCGCAACAATAAGGTTACCACCTACATCTTCAACAATGATGGCAATCCCAGCAACATAATTGATTCACAAGGGAACGCGGCTTGTCTTACCTTCGAAGACAATTTGTTGGTTAATGAGGTGCCCTTTAGGGGCACCACCATCAACCTGCTTCGCAACCACAACTTGGAGCGTTCGGAGGAGTGGACTTTTTCGGATGAAGGCGAATCTACCGCCACAGGTGCCTATGTCAGTGGCTCAAGTTTTCATGGTAGTAAAGCAATAAAAATTAGCAAAACGATTACTTCGGGTCTAAGCTTCTATCGGCAAAATCAAAACCTGACTAAAGGCCAGACATACACCCTGTCTGCCTACCTGAAAACAGCTGACATCGCAGGTACGGGCGGCGCAATACTTATTGCCCGCTACAAAGACTCAGCAGGCTCCTGGGTGGAAGAGCGGAGCATACCCGTGACGGGCACTAAGGATTGGCAACGGCTTTGCCTAACATTTACTTTTCCTGCTAATTCCTCAAGTACAGAAGCGCAGATTTGCCTCGCGCTGGCAGAAGCTACAGGGACAGTATGGTACGATTGTCCCCAGTTGGAAAAAGGCCCTGCCCCCACCTCCTACAACTTGGTGGAGAATTCCAGCTTTGAACTGGATTCTGACGGTGACGGCATGCCAGACAGATGGTTATCCGCCAACCTTACGGCCAATGATAAAGCAGTGACAAATCAAAAGCGCTTTGATTCCCGTTCTTTCCGAATTTACGGTGGTCCCACGGTAAGCAAGAACGTGTCGCAGCCAATGAATACTTCTGGCTCCAAGGGAGATACCTTTGTCGTCAGCGGCTGGGCTAAGGCCCGGTCTGTGCCCCGGACCGTTACCTCAAGGCGTTTTGCACTCTGCCTCGGCTTTTATTCCAGTAACCCCACCGTCTGGAAATGGCTTTACTTTAATGACGATTATACCGGTTGGCAATATCTTTCGGGGATTATACAGGCGCCTGTCGACTATACTTCTATTCGTGTTTATGGTATTTACTATCAGAACGCCAACGAAGTGTATTTTGACGGTTTTCAAGTGAATAAAGAACCTGTCAGCACCTATAGCTACGACGATAAAGGCAATATTATTTCTGCTAAAGATACCAACAACGCCCAAACCAGCTTTACCTACAATAGCACTAACGACCTTATTAAAGCCGTGGATCCTAAGGGAGGAAACTTCACTTACCAATATAACTATAAACGCAATTTAGTATCTGCCCAGTCTCCGGCGGGAACGTGCTATAGCTTCGCCTATGATGGTTACGGAAATATAGTGGAATCAAGTCTTGGCCATCTTCAAAACCCAAATCTAGTGTCTAACGGCGACTTTTCAGTTGACACAACACAGTGGGAGATTTCCTGCACAAACAATTCAGGCACCTTGAATCATGACAATGCCCTAAAACTGATCAGTATGCCCAGTGAACCAAATAACAGTATCAGCGCATGGCAAGAAATTGATGTTAAGGCTAATACAACCTATACCCTGAGCGGGAAGATAAAGACCCAGTTAACAGAAGGGGAAGCATATTTCCGTGTTGACACGATTGACAACACTGGAAGTACTGTGCAAGTAACCACCAACCAATTCGTAGCCGTCACCGGCAGCAATGACTGGCTGGAAAGAGTCCACACCTTTACTACTGATGCTAATGCTGCCAAGGTAAGAGTTCATTTGTGCCTGACTGATGCTAATTCCCAGGGAAGCGCATGGTTTGACGCTATCCAGTTAGAAGAGGGAAGTACAGTCAGTGCCTTTAACATGCTGAGTAATTCCGACTTTGAACAGGGCAGTTCTGGAGTGCCTTCCGGATTCAAGAAGGTTACAGCCTCCGGCAGCCCAGTGTTTACCCTTGACTCTTCCGCAAAGCAGGGTTCCAAAAGCGCGAAAATTTCCGCCTCTTCCAGCAGTGTTGGTTACTTAGATTTAGACCAGGAAGTGCATCTCAAGCCCAATACCCGGTATACTATTTCTTTCTGGGTAAAGGGTACAGGCTTAACAGCCTCAACTACTGTGGCTACAGCATACTGCACTGACAGCAGTGGTCAAAATTCCACCGAGCTGTTTAAGTACTTATCTGGGGGAACCTTCGAATGGCGTAATGTCACAAAAACCTTCACCACTCCAGACACTGGGACATATCTCAGCAACCTGCAGCTGGGCTTCGTAACCGCCAGTTCCGGCCAAGTCTTCTTCGATGCTGTTACCCTTAAGGAAGAAGGCATTGTGGTGAAAGCATCCTACACCAGTGACTATAACTACCTGAGAAAAATCTACGACATTGCGGGGAATGCTACCGCCACTTACAATTACACCACCGAAGGCCTCAAGACTGGAGAGGTGGCCAGTGTTACTGATGGTGCCGGCAACATTCAAGCCTATACCTACGACATTTTAAGCCGGGTGAAAGAGGTATCAGACAACACCAGTGGCACTAGTGTCAATTACACCTACAACAATCTGGACAGCCTACAGAAGATATCCAGGGCCCAATTTGACTATGTCTTCGCATATGATTCCTTGGGCAGGATGACTCAGGTGAAGGCAGGCAGTAATACGCTGGCAACCCATGCCTACGACAGCCAGACTGGCAACCTGATTGAAACCACTTTTGGAAACAATCAGGTGCTGCAGTATACCTATGATGCCCTTGACCGCCTCCAGGGGGTTAAATACAACAACTCAACTAAACACCTTTATAACTACGATGCCCGGGGCAATATTGTCAAGGTCACCGACAATGAAAACAATGTTACCACATACTACACCTATGATCTGGCAGACAGGCTCCTGAACTTCCGGGAGAGCACCGGCAGGTATGTAACCTATGAGTATGACGAGAACAACAACGCCACCGGCCTCAGGGAAGTAATTGACGGAGTCGCTTACAAGACCAGCTTCCAGTACAACCAGGACAATACTGTAAAGAGTATCACCATCAACTCCGGGGCCAGTTTTGAGTACTTCCATGACGAGAAGGGCCTGCCCAGCCGGGTAATCACGACCCTGAACCCCAACCTGGTCCAAAACCCCGCCTTTGCCGGCGGCCTGGACTCCTGGGTCAATGTCCGGGGCATGTCGATAGAGAGCGGCAGCGGTCTCTTTGGCAGCAATGCCGCCCGGGGTCTGGGCTACAGTGAGCTGAGGCAGAACTTTACCGGTCTGGAAGAGGAAATCTACACCCTTTCCGCCTATATAAAGGTAATAAATAACCCAATAAACGTTGGGGAATTCACTGCCCGTATTTACGATGCAGCAAATAATATCCTGGCAATCTCCAATGTGGTAAAGGACACCGGCGGAGACTGGGTACGGGTCACTGCCACTATGCAAAACCCGGGAGTTCCTGCATATATAACCCTCCGGGCAGGCAGCACCAGTTCCCTGTATACAGGAGAGGAAGAAGTACTGTGGGACGGAGTTCAGTTAGAACAGGGAAGTACTGCCAGTGAATTTGAAAAGAAACCGCTCTATACCAATTACAGTTACAACGAGCGAGGATTGCTGAGTTCCCTGCGGCACAGCCTGGAGAGCTACACTTATGAGTTTGATGTCTTGGGGAATATAACTAAAATCACGGCGGGCAGCGGAGACGAGGCCAGCTACACCTACGATTCCCTGAACCAGCTGAAGACCGAGAGCATAACTGAGAATGGGGTCACCAGAACCATTTCCTACGCCTACGACAGCCACGGCAATATGACCAGCAAAGTAGAGGGGAACAAGGAGATAGTCTACACCTACAACCTGGACAGGCTAATCCAGATTGAAGAGAAGACCGATGGAATTACCACCAGCATAGAAAATCTGACCTATGACGATGCAGGAAATCTCCTTACTGACGGAGAATTCACTTATACCTGGCAGATGGGTAGGCAGCTCCAAGGTATTACAGGAACCGGCCTAAATGCAAGCTACAAGTACAACGAAAACGGCCTTCGCACCCAGAAGACCGTAAACGGACAGACCCATGAGTATACCCTGCTGGGTAGCAGCGTCACCCGGGAAGTAATCCGGGATGAAGACGGGGATATATTGTGGAACATCCACTATTCCTATGCCGGGGACAGCACTCCCGTCAGTATGAATGTGAATGGGACGGAATACTATTACCTGAAGAATGCCCAGGGGGATATTACCCACATCGTTGACGAGGAAGGCAATGAGGTTGCCAGTTATGAGTATGATGCCTGGGGTAACATTCTCAGTATCACCGGCGGGGATATTGCCCAGCTGAACCGTTACAGGTACAGAGGTTACAGGTATGACAGCGAGACAGGGCTGTATTACCTGCAGAGCCGGTATTATAACCCTGAGTGGGGCAGGTTTATTAATGCGGACGATACAGGAATCCTCACCGCTCAGGGTGAACTAATGGGTCAAAACCTGTATGCTTACTGTACAAATGACCCAGTTAATTTTTCAGATGACCACGGTTATTGGAAAATGCCAAACTGGGCAAAAGTCGTGGTTGGCGCAGTCGCTTTGACAGCAGCAGTTGCAATAACTGTGGCAACCGGCGGTGCTACCGCGCCGTTGTTAGTCGGCGTTGCCACCAGTACCGTATCAGGGGCAGTAATTGGTGCGATTACAGGTGGAAAGCAAGGGGCAATTGACGGAGCATGTAATGGATTTATGTGGGGGAGTATTGCCGCGCTTGGTGGTTCTGTTTTTTCAGCCGGTGTTAAAGCTGTTAAAAGTACAAAAGCTGTTCGTCAAGGAGTTACCATAGGTAGAGGTATGGAAAGGGTTACGACAGCAGCCGATGATTTAGGTACGGCTATTTATAAACCGTTGAATGAGAATATTTACAACGCAATAGGAAAAGTTAGTAAGCCTTTAGCGAATAAAATTAGTCTTGCTCATAATAAGGTATGGATTGAGGGTATGAAGTTGTTAAAAGTTAATATTTATGACATCGGTCTTGGACCATATACTAGCCCTGGACCTTGGTATGGTATGGAACTGGAGGCGGTGAAACACTATGCTAAACATATTATCGTTAACGGATTCTAACAAAAAAATCCTTTTAAAGCGTTTTTCGTACTTAATAGATATCGGGTACTTGTTATCAGATAAGCTGATTAATAATACAGTCGAAAAATTTATTTTTTCGAATAAAAGCGGAGACTTGGTGGAAATAAGTTTTGATATTAGGGAAAATTATGTTAATCTATTTGTGTTGAAGAATGCATCTAAGCTCATCAGTCTTGACTACGAGTTGGTGTATTATTCAGACGTGATAGCTGATGCCAAAAATATGCTTGCCCTAGTAGATAAAAAGTATGCATATTTTAAATCCCTAAAAAGATATAGTCTTTCTTACTTCTTTGAAGAAGTGGTAAGTATTTATGCCGAATTTTTAAGGCCCTATCTTTTGAGCTAGGGAAACTGCCCGAAGGTTTAGTTGCCTCCGGGCAGTTTCAGTAAACTAGATTTCCCCACTAACATAATTAGTGGTCTTTTATTTTTCAACAACATAGTAGCCTGCGAATGGGCTTTAACACAGCAGGCACCGGTACTCTCTGGTTCGATGCCATTACCCTGAAGGAAGAGGGCACAGTAGTTACCGCTGAATATACCAGCGACCGCAACTACCTGCAGTCTGTGGCCGATGCCACAGGAATAATCACTGCCACCTATAACTACACCTCTGCCGGCCTCAAGACCGGGGAACTCAGCAGTGTCACCGACGCCGCCGGCAACACCCAGTCCTACCCCTAAGACACCTTAAGCCGGGTCACCGGAGTAACAGACAATACCAGCACCGTCAGCCAGAGCTATGTATACAACAACCTGGACAGCTTGCAGAGAATTGAGAGGGAATACTTCGATTACGTCTTCACCTATGATTCCCTGGGCCGCATGACCCAGGTCCAGACAGATAAAGCTGGAAGCGTAAACACCCTTATCACCCATGCCTATGACACAACTTCAACTAAGGTGGGATATTCACGATAATTATTTCTGCTTTAGACCAACAGAAGGAAGCAACCTATGCATTAATTTATACCTTTATATCAATACCAGTATTTAATGCTCTAATGTTCAATATCTATCGGATATTAGCTTCGATAGTATATTTTGAAGAGGAAGCTGTCAGGTGTTCATTTATGAGGAAGACAAGGCGATATATAAGATATGAAGAAATAAAGGATTAAGCTGTTTTTTATGAAAAAGGTATCAAGTACATTTTCATATCGAAAGTTTTGCTATATGATTTTGAGAAAGAGAGAGAAGCACGCAAGCTATTTAAGAGTAAAGATGTTATAGCGGTGCAGTATGATGACGAGATAATAAGTTGGTTAAAACAACACACATCTCTGGATTAACTCGTAATGGCCTTCCTATTCAGGGGACCATTTTCAACATCGTTCGCACTGTGATGATTGTCAACGGCCTGACCCACGAGTATACCCTGCTGGGCAGCAGTGTCACCCGGGAGGCTGTCCAAGTTGGAGGAGGTGCATTAATTTCTATGGCAGGTAATGCAACAAGTCAAATAATGCAGAACAATGGTTTTGAAAATTTCGATGTGGGCGATATGCTAATTGATGGTGCTATTGGTGGCCTCGCAAGACTTGCAGGCGGCAAAGGTGCTGGATCGAAACACCTAAATAGTCTTGGAAAACAAGCAGCAAGAAGAACTGCAAAAGAGCTAGTACGTAATGTGTCTGCCGCAGGTAGAGAATTATCTAAGGCTACCTCTTATTATGTAAAAAATGCAAAACATGTTGTAAAGCCATTGCTGAAATCATTGCGTGGTTCGGGAGTAGTAAGCTTCTTCGGTTCTTTGGTGAAATCCAAATATGCTCTAAGGAGATAGCTATGGAAACGACTAGTATCTTACTTCTATTGTTATTAGTGAGTATCTTCTTCTATCCTCTCATTCATGACGCTTCTGAAGGAATATTAGGAGCGGGACATAGTAGTGCAGCTATTAGAAAGATAAAAGGAATGTACACATGCAAGCAAAGATTTCTGTTACATCATGTGATGCAACATTGCAAGCGTTACAAAAAACATGTACAAGTCTTAATGGTGATTAATAAGGTCTATATAGTAGTGTTCTCCGTGACATTACTATCAAGCCTAATGTCACTGTATTGGGACAGACTCAATATTGTTGCCTTTTATTTGTTAATCGGAAAAGGCTTGCTTCTTGATGTTCCATTGGGAGTTTTTACTCTAATAATGTCAGAGTATGATAAAACCCACGGAGGTAAGAGATGGAAGTACAAGTAGTGCCTAATTGAAGTTACGCGCCTATGAACCTTGGTCTAATTCAATTGAACATATCTACACCAATGATCTGCCCTAAAAGCGTTAATACCTCGCCTTCCATGAGTCCTTGGTGGTGGGAATTGAATACTGAGGCCTGAAGTATTTTATCTGTTGCAAAGAGCTTGTTCATGGGGCAATTACGATATGGTTAAGCTGCTGATTGACAATGGGGCTGAATGCAACCTCGCATGGAAAGGGACTTATAGCAGCGGGCCTCCTTTGATGCGGGCTCTTGAAGCAGTAATGAAGAGAGTAAGAAGGATATTATCATCTTATTGCTTGAAAACGGTGCAGAAAAATCTCTTACGGATAGTTACGGTTTTGTTGCTTACGATTACGCTGTTAGTAGAGGAGATATGGAATTAGCTGAGTTGCTAAAGCCATGATCTAGCGTTGCAGGAAGGCGGGGCTTGCCCGCCTTTTAAATTCACATCTACATCCAGCGGGGCTGGGCAGGCTATCAGCATGACAAAGTATCTTGCGCCTACGCAATCGGAGTATTACCAGGATTGCAGCAGACAGCGGAACCGAGGCTACACCTACGCTTCAGGACAGGCTTATCCGGATTGGGGATAAGGACGGCGGAGTTTACGTCAGCATAGAAACCTGACCTTTTTTGTTGAAGGAGATTTCCTTACCGAGGGAGAATTTACCTATACCTGGCAGATGGGGAGACAGCTCCAGGGTATTACAGGAACTGACCTGAATGCAAGCTATAAGTACAACGAAAACGGCCTTCGCACCCAGAAGACCGTGAACGGGCAGACCCATGAGTATACCTTGCTGGGGAGCAGCGTGACCCGGGAAGTAATCCGGGACAATGCAGGGAATATATTGTGGACCATTCACTATTCCTATGCCGGGGAAGGAACTCCCGTCAGTATGAATGTGAACGGGACGGAGTACTACTACCTGAAGAATGCCCAGGGAGATATTACCCACATTGTGGACGGGGATGGCAATGAGGTTGCCAGTTATGAGTATGATGCCTGGGGGAATCACCTAGAGGTAACCGGTGGGGATATTGCCCAGCTGAACCCGTACAGGTATAGGGGTTACAGGTATGATAGCGAGACGGGGCTGTATTACCTGCAGAGTCGGTATTATAACCCGGAGTGGGGTCGGTTTATAAATGCTGACGGTTATGTTAACACAGGGCAAGGTATTGTAGGCAGTAATATGTTCGCATACTGTGGAAATAACCCAATAAGCAGGATAGACAGTGCGGGATATTCCTGGCGTGATATTTTAGATTTTATTCTGGCTGCAGGGAAAACAGTCGCAGAAATATGTGACTGGGTCTGGGATACTTGTACTGCGCCCATTGTGGACGTTGGAAAAACTATTTGGTTCGCTTTTCAACTGAATGAGGTTTGCAATGATGGAAATGACAACCTAGCCATTCATGCAGAGAATGTTGTCAACATAGGGTATGACCCGACGATAAATCCGAAACCATTTAAAGGAAAGCTTAAACAAGCCGAAACATACAAGCAACGTTGCGAAAAGGATTACGAGGCACTTATAGATGTAGGCCGGGTTGGTTCTGCTGTCGTGGGAAAAAGTTGGGGCGACTTGACTAATAAGATTAGAAAGGAGATAGTTGATGACATGGACTCCTGGTGCGGGCCTACAAAAAAACAGATAGTATATGCTGGGATGAAAAAGGCAGCAAAAATTGGTATGGACATGATTTGGTAGGAGGATCGAAATTGCGCAGATTTGTTAAATGGACAGCCCTGGTTACCGGCATACTATTTTTACTCTTTGTTGTTGGCTCACTTGTTTTTCGGGTAGAGATTGCTGAATATACGTATAAACGAGACCCAACGGATGCCAACCTTGTCAATTTAGCGGTGACGATTGTCAGATACCAGGACTATAAACGGATGACACAGTACTTGCCTCCGGCAGCCGAACTAGATAACTTTACAGAGCTGTCCGAACAGAATGGCTGGTATGTTAGAGGGTGGTCTGACAAAAATGATGCTGTTAATTACACCTATATGGCAGTGGTTTCGCGAGCGGCTCTATCCTTTATTTATGCCGATGAATACGACGAGTTTTATAAGATATTCCCAAAGATGGTTGACAAAATGCTTGACTTCGAATACCGCAGCATAATGGGCTATGCTTGGCTTGAGGCTTTGCGTGAAAAGGCAATTTCTCAAACGGGTTATAATCATATTATTCAAGCTCTGGAAGACTATCCCCCGCCCTTCAACCCCGAAGAAGGTCTTAAAGATCATAAAGAGATTAGTGCAGGTGCATCTTTAGTGAATTTAAAAGTATTTGTTTACTGGGAGATGGGTGATGATCTTTCCGCGTATAGGATAGAAGCGGAATGGGATCAAATACTTAAAGACTACATTAAAAAAAACCAGAAAAATACGGACACCCCTTAGTCTATAAAAGGAGCCCTGAGAACATTAAAGCATAGGCCTAGGATACTGACTCGAGAGATTATCGTTATTTGATATATTTTGGACTGAAACGTTAAGGTGGGCAGCAGCCCACCTTTCGCATATGACAGCCATGGCAACATGACGGAGATTGTCCAGGTAAGAGAAGAAGCTACCGAAGTAACGGGGCAAGTCTACACCTATAATGTCGCCACTCACGAATTCTGACGGCGTAACTCTCACCGCCAATGGCATTGTAGCTTGACCGACATCACGCCACAGGAGTGAGAGTTCAGCCGTCACTCTTATTTTGCCAAAAGAGCTCCTATCCTGCGACCCCTCTCTGTCGGTCATAGTCAGCCAGCACCCTTGAGATGTGGGCATCCTCAATGACCTCATGGTCCCTTTGCCCGGCATCATACAACGCCTGGCTGCAGAAGTGGTTAATTAGGCGGGGAATGCCCTGGCTGGCCGCATGGACGCGGCTCACGGCGCTATCCGAAAATAACGGGGTTGCCATTCCCGCTGTCTGCATTTGGTGCCTTACATAAGCCTTGGTTTCATCTGCCGTCAGCCCGCTTAAATGGTATTGCAAAGATATGCGCTGCGCAATCGCCTCATGCTTTTTAAGCCGGAAGATCCTACTCAGTTCAGATTGGCCTACCAGGATCAGTGGAAACAGAGAACATGAATCCATCTGGTGGTTAACCAGAAATCGAAGCTCAACAAGCATAGCTTCGCTCATTTCCTGGGCTTCATCGGCAACGATGACCAGAGTCTTGTCCCCCTGTTCCTTACGGGTTGTTAAGACCTCGGCCCATAAGCGTTTCGCTTTCGCCACACTATAGGGCGGAACCTCCCCTGCATGGCGCAGCAACTCACCGTAAAAGTCCCGGGGCTTCAAGCTGGCTAAGGTGCTGTTGGCCAGACTGTCCTTCTCAACAACGCCGTTCACCTCCAACATAAAGATGATCTGTTCCACACTGCGTTCAGGTCGTTCCCTGCGTAGTGCAATTGCCTGTTGCAGAACCGGGGCTGGAATCGCGGTGCGGCCTTTGGAAGATTTGGGCTGAGGCTTCAGGGCGTCATATCCGCCTTTCCTGTATAGTGACAAATACCGCTCCAACGTTCGCGTGCTTACTTTGTTTCGAGTGCTGCCTGGTATCTCGTAAATTTGGTTCGTAGTCTCTTCCAGATATGCCTTTAACTCCCCTGGCAAGAGGGGAGTCTGGCGGCAGACAATGGGTGCAATTAGCCCATAGCGAAACGCTGCCACCTGATCGCTCAGTGTATTATTCATCCTAATCCACATCCTTTTTGGGAAAACTCGGGGCACATACCCCTGTAAACCCATTTTCCAACAGGGGGAGGCAAAAGAACGTGGACAGGTTTTGTGGGAAGTCAAGCCCCCGCCGTCATCGCCACTGGCAGAGAGAGAAAATTAAGCCATTGTAAGCAGCCTGCAGGCTTATCCGTCAATTGCAGCCGGGTCAGACCCCACACCCAGAATACCCACCCCCAGCTGTTGCCTGGGGTGTTGCTTCCCCTGGGAAGTAGGAGATGCGGGAAACGTGCCAGCACTGTGGGCCAGAAGTCTGGTTTAAGCTTATCCAGAAACTTCTGCCAATAATTTTTCCAGCACCAGAGGGTCTTCTCGAAAAAAGCCAGTTGCGGAAGTAGTCGCTCGGAAATTACCCTTAGGGCAACCCCGTTTTGGTGGCTTCGCACAGCATGTTCTTGGACATCCAAAGCTGCAGTATGGTTGTGTCTTAAGAAAGATGGCAGGACGCTGCAGGTCTTGGCGCAGGCAGTGCATTTGAATCGGAAGATTTGAATCTCTAACAGTTCTTCCATGGTAAGCACACTGCGGGTAAAGCTGCCGTGCTTATGGAATTTGGCCTTGGATTGACAAGGTTTTCCCTTTTTATATTCCGTGAAACTCCTTTATGTAAGATTGGCGGCTGGGCTGGACAAACCAACCACAAATCATTATGACATGCTACCGACAGGGAGGGCAAGAAAAAACCGCTCTTTTCCCGACAAGGAAAACGAGCGGCGACACTATAACCTGGACAGGCTGGTGGGATAGAGGAGTCAATAGACGGTGTTACCACCAGCAGCAAAACATTGACCTATGACGGTGCAGGGAATCTTATTGATGATGGAGAATACTCATACACTTGGCAGATGGGGAGGCAGCTCCAGGGTATAACCGGAACAGGCCTAACTACCAGCTACAAGTACAATGAAGACGGCCTTCGCACCGAGAAGACCGTAAACGGACAGACCCATGTGTATACCCTGCTGGGCAGCAGCGTGACCCGGGAAGTAATTAAGGATGCTACAGGGAATATGTTGTGGACCATTCACTATTCCTATGCCGGGGACAGCACTCCCGTCAGTATGAATGTGAATGGGACGGAGTATTACTACCTGAAGAATGCCCAGGGGGACATTACCCACATCGTTGACGAGGAAGGCAATGAGGTTGCCAGTTATGAGTATGATGCCTGGGGTAACATTCTCAGTATCACCGGCGGGGATATTGCCCAGCTGAACCCTTATAGGTATAGGGGATACAGGTATGACAGCGAGACTGGGCTGTATTACCTGCAGAGTAGGTATTATAACCCGGAGTGGGGTCGGTTTATTAGCAGGGATGCTACGGATGTTCTTACTGTCTCTATCGATTCTTCAAACGAAGACAAAAACCTGTACATCTACTGTGACAATAACCCTATTGTAAGGGCAGACAGTGGTGGACAATTCTGGCACATTATTGGCGGTGCCATCGTAGGGGGATTGATTAGCGGGGGTGTAAAAGCTGTCACCAATGTCGTGGAGGGGAAAAACTGGAGTGATGGCATTGGGATGGCTATATGTACGGGTGCAGCTAGCGGAGCATTAGCGGCTACCGGTTTTGGATTGGCTGTCCAAGTTGGAGGAGGTGCATTAATTTCTATGGCAGGTAATGCAACAAGCCAAATAATGCAGAACAATGGTTTTGAAAATTTCGATGTGGGTGATATGCTAATTGATGGTGCTATTGGAGGCCTCGCAGGACTTGTAGGCGGCAAAGGTGCTGGATCGAAACACCTAAATAGTCTTGGAAAACAAGCAGCAAGAAGAACTGCAAAAGAGCTAGCACGTAATGTGTCTGCCGCAGGTAGAGAATTATCTAAGGCTACCTCTTATTATGTAAAAAATGCAAAACATGTTGTAAAGCCATTGACTGAAGCTTTATTTAGCTCTTCATTAGTACAAGGAATCGGGTCATTAGCAAAGAAGATCCTTAAGTTTTAGGTAGGCAAAAAATGAAAACCACAGAATTATTCATTCTGTTATTTGGAGCTAGTTTCTTTGGTTGGTATATTATTAGGAGTGCATCTAATGCATTACTTGCAGTGGGTAGGAGTAACAAAGGTCTTCAAAAAACAAAAAAGTTGTATTCATTTAAACAAAAATTGTTTTTAGATGATGTTAGTGAGCAGGGCAAGAAGTACCCTAAACAAATTAAAATCCTCGTAGTTACAAATAAAACTTATATCCTGGTACTTTTGCTTACAGTATTTGTATCTGTATTATCTTTGATAGTAGATGAATTATCTACTGTTGCGTACTATCTGGTTATCTCAAAGACTCTAGCTTTGGATGTGCCCTTAATTATCTTTTATTTCGTAATGACCGAACATGATACGGTGCACGGAGGTGTACGGTGGAAGCACTAATAGTTTATAGGGTAGTAGTTGAAGGAGCAAGCACATGAATTAATTTTCTCCACGATGGCAGAACGATCGGTTTTTAGTTTAAATTATGTATCTGTAACCCTTGGTCTGGGGTCAAGCCCATTTTTGTTTGTAAAATTGGGCTTAGAGAATATTATCCAAGCTCTGGATGCCTATCCCTCGCCATACAACCCTGAAGCTGGTCATGAAAGCCCTGAAGAGTTTTGGGCAGCTACAAATTTAGTTGATCTAAATGTGTTTGTTTACTGGGAGATGGGTGATTTTAGCTCAGCCGACAGGGCAGAAGCGGAATGGGAACCCATACGCAGAGAGTACCTTAAAAATAACTGGCAAAACAATATGACCCTTAGGCTACAAAAGGAGTCCTGATGTCATTAAGGCACAGGGAAAGGGTACTGACGCAAGAGAGAGTGATTATTTAATATCTTTCGCACTGAAATAATGTAGAGGTGGGATGGTGCCCACCTTTTGTTGAGATTTGCGATGTAGTCACTAGCGTGGTATGCAGTTCATGGAAATTTTCCAGTTGGGAAGCTTATGTTGGTGCTTTAGTAGGTGGAGTAATCGGAGGTGTGTTAACGCTTTGCGCCGGACCAGTAACTGGTGCTGGGGTCGGGGCTGGGGCGTCCCAAGCGAGTATTTTGGTTGGGTTTGAGGATTTTATGTTGTAAGACTACTTCTACCTATTTTGCGGATAAAGTAGACAGACCCAAGAGCGTCAAGAGAATAACCCATTATCTTCAGGAATTGTATCGATACATAGTTAGACTGGTAATAGCGAGACCCATAAAGCGGGTAGCGGTATTTTTTTTTCCAGGGAGGGAATACTTCAAAGTGACAGGGGGGGACGACGGTGAAAAGGGCCAGTGATTTGCTGGGGATGCCGGTGACCGATTCAAACGCCGATTCTATTGGGGTTGTCGAAGAAGTTTTGGTGGATTTCTCCCGGGAACGCATCGCAGGGCTGTTCATTGCCGATAAAGCTGCGGGAGAGTCTGGCTATATTGCCAGTGAAGACATAGCCTTCAGCCCCGATGCCCTTGTAGTTCCCCCTGATGCCATCGTTCAAGGTGATGGTGCAGTCATTTTCCGCCAGGGCAAGCTGACCCTGGAGGAAGTGCGCAAACTTGTGGCGGCCACCGATTCTGGCCGCCGGTTGGGCAATGTGGCCGATCTGATTGTTGAGGACACCCAGCTGGTGGCCCTGGAACTGTCTGACGGTTTGCTTCAGGATGTCTTTGCCGGCAGGAATATTCTCCCTCTACCCATTCGCGCCGACATTGCTGATGAGAAACTGATTGTCCCCGACGGCGCAGGGCTTATAGCTCCCGATAGTTCAGGAGAATGGCAGAACCCGGACAATTATTTATGGAGGTAGATTTATATGGAGTGTCCCAAATGTAACTCTCGGGACACGGGCAAGGTCGCCAACAACCAATATTATTGTTGGAATTGCTTTGTGCTCTTTAGTTTTGACAACAACAAGCGCCCGTGCCTGTATGAAGTAGATACTGAAGGCACCTTGGTCGCCTTGGAACAATGACAGGAGGTATTGCCCAGTGCGTCGCGGCTATTGGACGGGATTCTTTATGGGCGGCCTAATAGGAATGCTGGCCGTCAAAGCCTATGGAGATCAGTTAATGGATTTAGTATATTCTAAGTTGGATCAGAATAGCGGGGGGGATACAACTCCACTGGGTGAAGAAACGGAATCAGTATACAAGCCCAGGCAACGCTACCGTTCCCGGCGAACCTGGTAGCAGTACGCAGGATAAATTACTGGGCAGCCCCGGGCTGCCCAGTAATTTTTTCCGAGTATCGGCGATAAGCTTTTAGCAAGGGGGGAAAAGCATGCTGACGAAACTGCCTCAAAACTCTTTGCTAAAAAGGGCCATGCAGATTGCCGGCCTGGTTCTCATCCTGGCTGTCTTCTACATATTGCGACGCCAACTATTGGCGGTATTGGGACCGGTGCTCATTGCCATTACCATATCCTATATTCTCAATCCTCTAGTGCTCTGGTTGGAACAGCGCCGGCTGAGCCGCACGGGGGCAGTGCTCTTAATCTTTTTAGTCTTTTTTGGCCTGGCCTTTATCTTCTTAGCTAGGTTTTTGCCATCGTTTGCCGATGAAGCCAATAATCTGGTGCGGAGGTTGCCCCAGTATGTCCAACAGGGGCAGGGACTGCTGACAAAATTCTACACCGCTGCCGATCGCCTCAACTTGCCCCTGTCGATAACCCAGGCCCTGGAGAAGAGCCTGGATACATTAGAATCCGGAATGTTGGCCGGCTTAGGGAGAATACCTGAGGTTACTGTTAACGTAGCCAGGGGCCTGTTCAGCTTCTTCCTGGTCTTGGTGCTCAGTTTCTATATTCTAAGGGATTTTGACCTGGTAAAGGACAGCCTCTATTACATTATTCCCCGCAAGAGTCAGCCCCGAGCTCGCAAGATTCTCCAGGAAGTGGACAGCAGTCTGGGCCGATATATCCGAGGACAGCTGATCCTGGCCTTGGCAGTGGGAGTGCTGACATATTTAAGCCTCTTGTTGTTGGGAGTGGAATTCTCTCTGCTTTGGGGAATCTTTGCGGGGTTCACCAACACCATACCCTACTTCGGCCCTATCATTGGCGCGGTGCCAGCGGTGCTTATGGCCCTGCTGACTTCCCCAACAATGGCCATAAAAACCGTCTTTGTATTTGTCATCATCCAGCAGGTGGAAAGCAATTTCATCTCTCCCTATGTCCTGGGCAAGACCTTGGACCTGCACCCTTTGGTGGTGCTGTTAGCCCTATTGGCAGGGGGTCAGTTTTTTGGGTTCTGGGGCCTAATTGCTGCCGTCCCAGCGGCAGCTGTAGCTAGGATCATCATACGCAACTTGGCACTGCCTCCATTGAAGTAAAAAAAGGTGTTCTAATCCTAGAAAGAATGGCAAACAGTATCCTATTGGTTGACAGCCTGAGGGAATATGGATATAATTTGTGTACTAATGGCAAAATACCCGTGAAGGGGCAAGCTTGTTGTGGCGTCTCCCAGAGAGGAACCCTTGGCTGAAAGGTTCCGCTGTTGCTACAGGCAGCCACCCCGGAGGTGGAGGCGAGGAGCCTCACGGCTGATCCCGTTATAGATCTGCTGGAGTTGACCGGATTCTTTCCGGTAAACAAGGTGGTACCGCGGCTAAGCCCGTCCTTGTATAGGGGATGGGTATATTTTTTTATGAGGAAGGTGGAAGCAATGAAGGGTCAGGAAATCCGCAGGCGGTTTTTAAAGTTTTTTGAGGGTAAGGGGCACACCGTTGTGGACAGTTATAGTCTGGTTCCAGAAAATGATCCCAGTCTCCTTATTATTGGGGCGGGGATGGCCCCCCTAAAGCCATACTTTACTGGTGCCAAGACCCCTCCCAACCGGCGCATGGTTAACAGCCAAAAATGTGTGCGCACAGGAGACATTGAGTTGGTGGGGCAGACTGCCAGACATCATACTTTTTTCGAAATGCTAGGCAACTTTTCTTTCGGTGATTACTTTAAGAAAGAAGCAATTGCCTGGGCATGGGAGTTTTTATTAGAGGATCTTAATATCGATGTCCATAAGCTCTGGGTTTCTGTGTATGAAGAGGACCAGGAAGCTTGGGATATCTGGCATCATACTGTGGGAGTTCCCCCTGAGCGTATTGTTCGCCTGGGCAAGGAGGATAATTTCTGGGAAATCGGGGTTGGTCCCTGTGGGCCATGTTCTGAGATTCATGTAGATATGGGACCGGAATTGGGTTGCGGCAGTCCCGACTGCAAGCCCGGTTGCGACTGTGACCGTTTTCTTGAGATATGGAATCTTGTCTTTACCCAGTTTGATAAAGACGAAGAGGGCAATTACAATCCCCTACCCCATCCCAATATCGACACCGGCATGGGGCTAGAACGGCTAGCAGCTGTGCTTCAGGGGGTCTCCACAAATTACGATTGCGACTTGATTTTTCCCCTGATACAACATTACGCAAAGCTTGCGGGAGTGGAATATGCAGACCGGACTTATACTCAGTCACTGCGGATCTTAGCTGATCACTTTCGGGCGGTGGCCTTTATGCTGGCTGATGGCATCCTGCCCAGCAATGAAGGCAGGGGCTATGTGCTCCGGCGCCTGCTTAGACGGGCGGTGCGCCATGGCATTCTCTGTGGCATTGAGGGTTCCTTCCTGTATACCGGTGTTGAGCCTCTACTGAAGATTTTCCATGGCAGCTACCCAGAACTGGTCAACAATCGGCAGCACCTGGTTTCTACAATTAAAGCCGAAGAAGAGAGGTTCCTGACCACCATCCAGTGGGGAATGGAATTGCTGAAAACCCAACTGGATAAGGTGGGGGAAGGTGGAGTGCTAGGGGGCCAAGAGGCCTTCCGCCTATACGATACCTTTGGTTTCCCCCTGGAGCTGACAGTGGAAATTGCTGGGGAACAACAAGTGAAGGTAGATGAGGATGGTTTCCGCAAGGCCCTGGAGGGCCAAAGGGCTCAGGCTCGTGCTGCCCGGGATCAAGTAGATGCCATGCTAACGGGAAGCACTTCCCACCTGGTGGAAGATTTACCGGCTACGGTTTTTACTGGTTACAGCGCTTTTTCTGCCAGCTCCAAGATTCTTGCTTTGCTGGATGGCAAGGAGCATCTGGAACAAGCGGCCCCAGGAAAAGATATTCTTGTGGTCCTAGATCAGACGCCTTTTTACCCTGAAGGAGGGGGCCAAGTAGGAGATAGCGGCATAATCCGTGGGGGAAACGCAGTTGTGGAAATTGAAACTGTAAGCAAGAGTGAGAATGTTATATTGCATCGTGGAAGGGTCTTGGAAGGTGTCCTCAAGGTGGGTGACAACGTCACTGGGGAAGTGGCAGCCCGACGCCGGGAAATCGAGGCAAATCATACTGCTACCCATTTGCTCCACAATGCACTGCGGAAGGTGTTAGGTGACCATGTGCGTCAGGCCGGCTCCTTGGTTGAACCGGGGAGGCTGCGCTTTGACTTTACCCATACTCAGCCCGTTACTCCTCAAGAAATTCAGCGGATTGAACAAGAGGTCAATGCCATGATTGCCGCAGACTTACCGGTGGAATGCAAGGAAATGAACAGGGAGGATGCCCAAAGACAGGGGGCAATTGCCCTCTTTGGGGAAAAGTATGGGGACAAGGTGCGGATGGTTTCGGTAGGGGATGTCAGTCGAGAACTGTGTGGCGGCACCCATGTAGCTACCACCTCCCGCATTCGGGGCTTTAAGATCTTGACGGAATCTGGCATTGGTGCTGGCTTGCGCCGTATCGAGGCAGTTACCGGCAATGGTTTACTGCGTCATTTCTTTGCCCTAGAAGAGGTTTTGGAACAGGCTGCAACAGTGGCCAAAGTTCGTCCGGAAAACCTTGTTTCCCGCATTGAAGAGCTCCAGCAGGAATTGAGGGAACAGAAGCAAAGGGCCGAGAAATTAGAGGCAAAAATCTTTGCTCTAGACAGCGACAATCTGTTGGCAGGCGCTATAGAGGTGGCTGGGGTTAAGGTGCTCTCTGGCCAGGTGCCCGCCGTTGATATGGCTGCCCTCCGCAACCAGTCAGAGTTGGTCCAGGGCAAGCTAGGCAGTGGCGTAGTGGTCTTAGGAGCAGTTGCTGGCGACAAGGTCAACTTAGTAGCCACGGTGAGTAAGGATTTAGTTGCAAAGGGCATCCATGCCGGTAAGATTATTGGCGAAGTTGCCAAGGTAGCCGGCGGAGGCGGCGGTGGGCGCCCGGATATGGCCCAGGCCGGTGGAAAGGATCCCTCCAGGATTAAAGAGGCCCTTGAATTAGTTGCTAAGCTAGTTGCGAATCAAGTTGCGGGCCAATGAATACAATAACTTCAGGTGGGAAGAAATATTATGCAGGATTTAATACCATTTTGGCGAATATATCTTTTAGATATAGGGGGTGGATATTTTGAGCAGGGAAACTCAAGATACTGTCAGCTTTCAAAAGAGCAATGATGAAGCCAACGAAACTAAAAAAATATTGATGGAAGTAGCGAATGCATTGGAAGAGAAGGGCTACAATCCTATTAACCAGATTGTGGGCTATCTCATTTCTGCTGATCCGGCCTACATTACTAGCCACAACAATGCCCGCAACCTTATCCGTAAACTGGAACGGGACGATATTTTGGACGAGCTGGTATCCGCCTATATGAAAGGCAATAAGTAATTGAGACTGGAACTGGTAAAGCTGGGTCCATTGGCTATCAGCCCTTTGGGATTCGGCACCTTGTCCATCAGCCCCCTTCAATCTTCCCTTGTGGCAGACCAGGGGGCTGAACTCTTGTGTTATGCCTGGGATAAGGGGATAAACTTTTGGGACACTGCTGAAATCTATGAGAATTACCCTATTTTGCGGTCTGCCATTAGGCGTTTACCGAATCTACCAGTAATAGCGTCAAAGACTTATGCCTATACAGCGGATGCAGCTGCGGCATCGGTGGAGAAGGCGCGGAGGGATTTGGATATAGATAGTCTAGGTATAATGCTTCTTCATGAACAGACAGCGCTTACCCTTCCGGGACACAAGGAAGCCCTAGACTGGCTGGCAAATGCTCGGGGGAAGGGAGTTATTGGGGCTGTGGGATTATCCACCCACAGTGTGGCCTGTGTATTGGCTGCTGCCCAATATCCAGAAATCGATGTCATACATCCCCTATATAATATGGCGGGAGTTGGCATCCACGATGGCAGTCCCGAAGATATGGCCGCTGCAATAGCGGTTGCTAAGGCAAAGGGCAAGGGCATATACGCCATGAAAGTATTGGGTGGCGGCACCCTCTATCGTCGGGCCCAAGAAGCAATTAAACATGTTCTCAAGCAACCCTGGTTTGACAGTGCCGTCATTGGCATGTCTACCACCGCTGAAATTGACTATAATGTCGCTCTTTTTCAGGGCCATGCCCCTAGTACCGACATTCTAAATCAAGTACAGGGACGGCACCGCTACCTGCACCGAGCCGACTGGTGTGAAGGCTGTGGCAAATGTGTCCAAGCCTGTGGCCAGGGAGCCCTAGTTTTGGAGGGGGGCAAGGTCCAGGTACGTCGAGAACTTTGTGTCCTTTGCGGCTATTGCAGCCGTCAATGTGAACTCATGTGTTTAAAAATAGTTTAAAGGGGGGACCAAGTAGTGGAACGCATTATGGCTTTGGATGCCGGAGACAAGCGCATCGGAGTCGCCATCTCCGATCCATTACACATTACAGCTCAGGGACTGAAAGTCCTGGAAAATTCCCCCGAAGTGTTTGCCGAAATCGCCAGCCTATGTGCAGAGTATTCTGTAGGGAAACTGGTTGTGGGTTTGCCTAAGAATATGAACAACACTCTCGGGCCGCGTGCCCAGTGGGCAATCAAGTTTTCCGAAAAATTGGCCAGTGTTACAGGCCTACCGGTAGTAATGGAAGACGAACGACTTACCACCGTGGCGGCAAATCGAGTGATGCTGGAGGCTGATATTAGTCGGCGCAAGCGCCGCAAGGCAGTTGATAAAATGGCAGCGGTACTTATTCTGCAGAATTATTTAGCTAGAGGTGAAAAAGATGATTGATGACAGCGGGCTTATCCACCTGTATAATGAAGAAGATAATCAGGTAGTTCAATTCATCGAGTATAAGCGGCTAGCGGTGCAAGGACGGATTTATGCCCTGTTGCAACCGGAGGATGACCTGGATCAGCTGGTAGCTTTTCGCATTGACGAAGCCGTTGGTGATGACGGAGAAGATATATATGTCTATGTTGTCGATTCTGAGGAACTAGACGCAGTGGATGAGGCCTGGCAAAAACTTCACTCCTGACAGGGGGAATTATCATGGAAAAAGCAGACAAGGCCCCGGCTAGAAAAAAGCGACCAGTTTTAAAAGGCTTTCTTATTATCTCTCTTATACTTATTATTTGTGCAGCTGGAGCCGGGTGGTATGGTTGGAACTGGCTACAAGATCAGTTGGCGCCTGCAGGGAATTCTAATCACCCCATACTGGTGACTATCCCCAAGGGTACCTCTAGCACCGGGGCAGGCAACATCCTTCACCAAGCCGGTTTAATCCGCAATAGCACTGTCTTCCGCCTATGGATGCGCTACCAGGAACTAGACGGTAAGATTCAGGCCGGTGATTATATTTTAAGTGAAAGCCTCAGCCTCAGCGAAATAGCGGATAAGTTGGTGAAGGGTGATGTGCATAGAGATACTTTGCGCTTTACCATTCCCGAAGGCTTGTTCCTGGAGGATATCGCTTCCCGCTTAGCAGAGAAAGGCATTGTCGATGAAAAGAGATTCCTGGAGCTGACTGCCGACCTCAGCCTGTGGCAAGATTACTGGTTCGTCCAAGAACTACCCCAAGATTTAGAAGTGCCTCTAGAAGGCTACCTGTTCCCTAATACCTATGAAATCTCGGCCTCGGCAGAAAACAAAGAAGAATTGGTCATTGCCATCTTGCTCCGCCAATTTGACAGGGTCTTTACTGAGGAAATGCGAACCGAAACCGAAGCCTTAGGCCTTAGTGTCCACCAGGCAGTTACCCTGGCTTCTATTGTGGAAAAAGAGGCGGTATCCGGCAAGGAGCGGCCTCTTATTGCCGGGGTGTTTTACAATCGTCTGGACAAAAAAATGCCTCTGCAGTCCTGCGCTACAGTAAATTACATTATTAAGGATTTCTCCATTCGGGACATTTCCCCATACAAAGACAACCCCTCTCCATATAACACCTACAAATATGGTGGATTGCCACCGGGACCCATTGCTGCCCCAGGAAAGGCTGCTTTAGAAGCGGTGGTATGGCCCGAGGATTCAGATTATCTGTACTTTGTCGCCAAAGACGATGGCAGCGATGAACACTATTTCGCTACCACCTACGCCCAGCATATAAAAAACGCCAGAAAGGCTAAGGAAAATAGAAAGAACTAATACATCAAGGAGGTTGGACCAATGAATGCTAAACCGCTGATCATTGGTCTTGCCGGAGGCACAGGCTCGGGCAAGACTTCTGTCACCCGAGCCATTCTTAATGCTCTGCCCCCGGAAAGCGTAGCAGTCCTGGAACACGACAGCTACTACAAGGACCAAAGCGATCTAAGTTTTGAGGAGAGGCTAAAGACAAACTATGACCACCCCTTTGCCTTCGACACCCCACTTCTTATTGAGCACCTGGAAAAGCTTCAGCGCGGGGCGACCATTGAAAAGCCCCTCTATTCCTTTGTGAAGCATACCCGTCTTCCAGAAACTCAGCTCATTCCCAGCAAGCCAGTAGTAATCTTAGAGGGCATTCTCATTCTTGAAGATGAGCGCATTAGGGACCTATTAGATATTAAGGTCTATGTGGATACCGACGCCGATGTGCGCATCATTCGCAGGATCGTCCGGGACATAGGAGAGCGGGGAAGGACCCTGGATTCTGTCGTCGACCAATACTTAAACGTCGTCCGGCCCATGCATTTGCGCTTCGTTGAACCCACAAAACGCTACGCCGACATCATCATTCCCGAAGGCGCGGAAAACACCGTGGCTATAGACCTCCTTGTCTCCAAAATCCTCCACGACGCCTAGGAAGCACGGGGATGGTTTTTGCTTTCCAAAAAATAATACCCCGAGAGCACGGGGTAATTTTTTTTGCTTTCGATTTCTACAAGAAAACCGACCTAGCAGTGTATATGGCAAACTAGAAGTATAGAGTTTGGCAATTAAAATTTAATAGTGTAAAAAGCAGGAACCACGGCATAGCATCCCAAATTAAACCTCTTGAACACGACTTCAGGAGGTATGAAAGGAATGCTATCCGTGGCTCGTATTGATTGTATCAAAAAACAGCGTGAAGTAGAAGGATTATCTATTAGTCAAATACCACCCTTGGTTCCGTTTGCAACAAATACGGTGCGATAAAGGTAGGTGACCACCTCTACACAATCCCGGGGGGAACTCCAAGGCGAGAACTTCTTGTTAAGGTTTGGTGGGACCGGATTGAGTTATACGACAACCAAGGACAGCAACAAATAATGACAAGCCCTCGTAAATATGTAGCCAAGGCTCACAACATTAATTGGGCGGTGGAGTTATCTGTCTTCCGTAACAAGCCCAGGGCAATTGAACACGGTACAAATTTACGCTTGTTTCCCCAGATTTTGAGGAACTACCTTTTACCTTCGGACCTCCTGGAAAGGAAAGTGCTGGTTAGGAGCCTCATCGAACTCTTTGAGAAATATGATTTCCCCATTGTGGTAAGAGCGGAGCGGTAGAAAGTGGTCTCGAAAGCGGTAGAACAGATTGTGCAAGCTTGGTGAACATTGCAGATTATTTAGTGGGGATGGATAAGGTTCAGGCCCCAATCCCTGAACAATATACCCCCAGGGACATTGCAGAATGGACACCGAATCTAAATAAGTATAGCCAACTCCAAGGAGGTATCCTTGGTGAGTAGCCTGCTAAAAGAATACTCTCGAACGCTACGGCTCGGAAACATAGAAAAGCTAATAGAGTAAGTGGAATACCATAACCGTGAACAGTATGTAACGGATCTGATGAAGTTGGTCATTGAAGAACGTAACATAAACAGGATTGACAGGCTAATTCGAAAGGCTGGATTTCCTTCCATCAAAACTTTGGATAACTATGAGTTCTCGCCCATTACCTTTCCCCAGGGGCTGAACAAAGAGACACTGCTAACCCTTGATTTCATAGACAACAGGGAAAATGTGCTGATGCTTGGTGCAGTTGGAACTGGCAAAACCCACTTGTCCATAGCGTTAGGGGTAATGGCGTGTATGGCTGGGAAGGAGGTGAGATTCTACAGGACTGGCGACCTGACTACTGAATTGCTTGAGCTTCATGAGAAAAACCAGGTCAGCCGGTTCGTGAAGAAGCTG
Organism: Firmicutes bacterium UBA5509; assembly: GCA_002423965.1. Classification (GTDB taxonomy): domain Bacteria; phylum Bacillota; class Proteinivoracia; order UBA4975; family UBA4975; genus UBA4975. Next base: position 74,516 of record DIOR01000018.1, read on the forward strand.
GCGCAAGCCGATCTGCTGATTCTTGACGAAGTAGGATATGTTTCTACCAGTAAGCGAGCGTCTGAATTATTGTTTACAGTCATCTCAAACTGTTACGAAAGACAAAGCATCATCGTCACCTCAAACCTTGAGCTAGGCCGCTGGAACGAGGTTTTTGGAGATGACAGGCTGACTGCAGCTCTGATTGACAGAATGATTCACCACGCTCACATTTTGGTTTTCAAGGGCGAAAGCTACCGCTACAAGCAAGCTCTGATGAAGAAGTAGGCAAACTGATGTGCGACAATGGGATGCTATGCCACTATTTAAAGTTAATTCCAAACTACGAAAATTAAACTTGACAAAAATACCCAGCAGTGCTATATTTAAATTATGGTGTTATTAGAATGGAAAGGAGGCGATTGATATTTAACCCAGTCTTATTATCTAAAACCGTATTTTCATCTGAACAATATAAACGCAAGGAGATGTTTAGTCTATGTTCAAAAAACTAAAATCTATTTTTTGTCTTTGTATTATCGTTTTCTCTACGCTGTTCCTAACTGCACCTGGATCGGCAATTGAACACTCAGGGAGCTCATCGGAAATATTACTTCAAGATATTTTTAATGCTACTTTAGATGTTAAAATTTCAGAAACGGATTTAAGTCTAACGAAGCATTTCTCTGATGTTGAGGATTTTAAAGACGCTGCAAAAAGTAATTTCGGTGACCTGTCCGATTTAGAATTAGCCAAATCTTTACGGTTACTACTTGGAGAGAGCGAAGAAGTAATTGAACAGATGCCTGATGAAATAATCTTAGCATCTTTAAATTATGAAGAAGTAATTGTCCAAGAATCCTATTTAAAGATGGATATAACCGGCAAAGTAGAATTGATATCACAACAACAACTAGAAAAAGAACTGAACACCATACAACGAGATAATCCATCTCAACTATTGTTAATGTCCGACTGCGACGTTCAAGCATTCAATACCATAAATGCTGAAAAAAAACATACTTATACATTCCCCAATGGCTATATGAAGATTACTACGCGTGCCTCCAGAGTAGCAAAGCATACTAATGATGAAACTTGGCTTGTAAGCGGAGAAGCCCTTTGGTTGAAAGATACATTTTGGGCTTTGACAGATATGCTTACCATAGGATCATCAGCTTTATATGATTCCGATTACTCAAATTTGGAATATGGTTGTAAAAGTAGCTATAGAAGCTGTATATCAGGTGCTTATGGAAGGATAAATCATGACTATAATAAAACTACTTATAATACCATCAAAAAAGAATATACTAGCGGATGTGGTTACAGCATAAAATCATCCTTACTATGTCAACTTTGTTTCGCTGGTTCGTATTCATATGGACACTCCTATCATACCGTTAGGGAAGACCGTAGCCATCGATATTTCGCTCAGTACTGTGTAAATACTACCGGGAATTTTAATGTTCTTGTAGCTTATGGCCATCGAAGATTGGCTGTTGGTGGCGTAAGTGCAAGCATAAGCACTTCTGGTTCAGGTAGCGTTGGCATCTCATTTAATGTAGGAACAGAAGCATATATTTCTCAGCCACTTTTAGTTAAGCCTAGTAATTATTGATTTTGCAAGGGTGATGACAATGCAAAAAGCGTTAAAGATAACAATAATGGCTATCACTACTTTGCTCTTGCTTGTTTTCTTTTCTAACTCGTTAATGAACCGAATTTTCTATAATCCCTATAGGGATTATGAGAATAGTTCAAAGGTATTCAATCTAAGTGTCCAGACACTCATGCCAAACTATTCCCATGCGTATATTTCTGTCTACGAACCAGGGACACCAAATAGTTTTTCTCGGTTTTCCCAAAGGATTTTTATAAGCCAGCTTTCTGCAGTACGCGACATAAATCAAAATGGCAAAATTCAAGGTAGCATGGACTATTCATTGGGAAGAGTAAAGTATGTGGAAAACATAGTGCCTTCCTCAAAAAATGTGTTCTCTCAAGAAGACTTTTCCCAGGACCGGGAAATCAAGAATATTGTCATCAAAGAGGGCTCATATTATATGGCCCACATCGCATTTTCCAAACCCCTTCCTACCGAAGAAATCATCGATAGTATTCAACCGAAGCTTGGGGACGGCAACGGTGAGATAGTACGCATTATTGTAAAAACAAGCGATGAAAAAAATGCAGTTGCACTAGGTATGGATTGCCAAAGCTCTTTCTTTGTTTTCGGACAGGGCGGGTACACAACCAACGTTACTCCTAACCAAAAGGAGATCATTTTTACTAACAATTTACGCTTTCTAAAGGAAAATGATAAAACCCTCCAATTGTATTTAGCAAGTGGCCTTTTCGGTGACATTGAGGTGAACATCGATGAGCGGATTAGCTATGTCATAGAACATGGATTTGAAAATATTGGTGTTGTTTTGTTTGTCAAAGGAAAGACATTACAAGGGCTACTGCAAAATCCTGACTTTTACTTAACATTTATGGAGGAAGATATCTAATTGCTGGATGGAAGCAGGAGAACCGTCCCCAGCTTCCCCAATATCAGTGGAAGGAGGAGTATAATGCCCCCCGTTGTCAA
>DIOR01000009.1:0-20262 GCA_002423965.1 Firmicutes bacterium UBA5509
TGTAGCATTTACTGTATAACTTCCGGCACCGTTAATAGTGATTGCGGAATCCCCGGTGTGAAGATCTCCAGCATCAATGTCCGAGGCGCCGTTGATTACAACTGTGCATTGCTGGCACTCGCCGGTCATAACAATGCTACTGGCACCATTTATTCCCACCTCCAGGGTATCCAGTTGGCCAAATTCAAGGTCCCCGGAAATGGCACCGTTAATATCCAGAGAAAAATCATTGACGGAAGGAAGCTTCATATCCAAGGTGAAGCCTCCGTCGATTTCCACATTTCCCAGGGGAACACCAACCTGAATTGTAAAATCATCGGTACTATAACGATATTTCTTGGTGCCCTTGAGATGAATTGTGCCGGCTTCGTCATCAACAGTGACAGTGATGGTATCGGCAATATTTTGATGGGTGGTAAGGGTTAACTTGTCAGGCAAAGCCTCATCAATTTCAATGGCTCCAGTCTTTGAGGCCGCAAACTGAATATCCGTAATCACTAAAGAGTATTTCTCTCCCGAAAGGGAATTCTCCAGAGTACTAATGTCACCCCTTCCGGAAAGCTTCTTCCAGGACGGAAGATTAACCTGGCAGCCGCTGAGGATGATTGCAAGGAGAAGACAGAGCATGGCGCAGGCAAAAAACCGTTTTCTCATAAACTTTTCCCTCCAAAACATATTCCAGCCCCAAGAAAGGACAGGGACGCCCTTTTGATTTATATCATTTATCCCCGTAAATTACAAGTTTATGAGTTCTAGCCAATATCTTTGCAGGCAAGCTCAGACCATCTGCCGCAGCGGCCTCCCCAGCGAGCCAGGACCCTGTCCTCGCAAGCGAGCTCGACAATTTCACAATTATTGGCGCAGTGGCTGCAGTAAAAGCTGCGGCTTCTGTGGCTCATTTCACTGATACCCAAGCCTAAAAAGTTGCTGGACTTATTGTCGGGCTGGGCATGGGCCAGCAGGGCTGCCCCCAAGGCCCCCATGACTCCATAATGTTCAGGCACCAGTACCTCCATTCCCAGTGCCTGTTCAAAAGCCCGTTTGATTCCGGCATTAGCCGCCACACCACCCTGGAACACCACCGGTGCTTTTAATTCCTTGCCCTTGGCCAGGTTGTTAAGATAGTTCCTGACTAGGGCATCGCAGAGGCCGGCAATGATGTCCGGCAAGGAGTTGCCCATCTGTTGCTTATGAATCATATCTGACTCGGCAAAAACCGAACAGCGACCGGCAATGCGCACTGAATTCTCCGATTGTAATGCCAAGCCGCCGAACTCCTCAATTGGTATCCCTAGGCGGGAGGCCTGTTGATCCAGGAAGGAACCGGTGCCTGCTGCGCACACGCTATTCATGGCGAAATCTACAACCACCCCCTGGCGAAGGATGATGAGCTTAGAATCCTGGCCACCAATTTCCAAGACGGTATTTACCCCTGGGCAGGTGTTACCTGCCGCCACAGCATGGGCGGTTATCTCATTTTTTACTACATCGGCACCCAGCAGCACTGCCGCCAGGTTGCGGCCGCTGCCGGTTACTCCAACCCCGGCAATTTGCCCCCCACCGACAAAGTCCCCCACCCCTGACAGGCCTTCTTTGACAGTATTGATGGGCTGCCCCATAGTCCTGAGATAGGAGGAGTACACCTCTTGTTTTTCCCCATCAATGAGGACAAAATTTGTGCTTACTGACCCCACATCCACCCCCAGAAAGTATTTTTTAGCTATAGCTGTTCATCTCCTTACTCCTGGTCCCCAAAATATCTACGAAGGCTTCAAGGCGAGTCTGAAATCCGGCCTCTCCAGAATGCTCATCCATAGAAAAACAAGCTAGGGGCATTCCCTCCTGGGCGGCCAGTTTTTGCATTATCCCCCGGGCAACAATTTCCGGGGTGCAGGTAAAGGGATAGACATGGATAACCCCATCTATCCCCTCCTGGATTGCCTTCCTGGTCTCTCCTACAGAATGTTGGCCATGGCCCCCCACAAAACATTGAAGGTATGGCTGGGCCAGTTTTTCCGCTTTTTCCTGACGATGAAGGCGCAAAAAATCTAAAAAAATATTGACCCGTAGCCACTGGGAAATCCAGACATGACGGCAGACCTCCACCCCCATATTGCCTAACCTCTCCTCAATGCGCAAATTTGCGGCGGGCTCGGCAATGAGGTAGACCTCCCCCACCAGGGCAACTTTCGGCGGCTTATAGTTAAGCCGGGGAATGGCCTCCATAGCAGTGAGGGCTGTATTCTTAGCTAACCTCACATCTCTTACCTTCCCGGCCTCATCTATCTCCATCAATGTCTGCTGGTAAAGCCTAGAAAAGGCTAGCTTATCTTGAACTAGTGGCCGTAGTTTCAGGCTTGCCCTTTGGATATCATCACAGGCCCCCAATTTGACTACAGCCAATTGGGCTGCCCTTGCCAAGTCAAACCAGCTTTTTTCCTCTAGCACCTCCCTAAGTACCGCCAAAAATTCACCTGCATGGCCCAAGGGAGGTTCCACAACCAACATCTTGAATTCATAACCCAGGGACAGCAAAATATCTCTTTGCACCTGGGCATAATAGCCAAACCTGCAGGGGCCAATTCCCCCCCCCATTACCAGGGTATCCGCTCCCAGCTCCAAGGCCTCAATAAAGTTGCCTAGCCCCAATTTCAGGGGATAGCAGGCAAATTCCGGGCCATAGCGGGTCCCAAGACTGATGGTCTTCCTGGTTATAGGCGGGGGGACGATGACTTCATGACCCAGGTCGGCAAACAGGGAACGCAGTGGTATCGAACAGTAACCCAAGTGAGGAAAGGTAATTTTCATGCCATATCTCTCCAATTAAGCATATCCACAAAGGCCTCCACCCTGGTAGCCAGGCCGATGCCGGAAGAATGCTCATCCAAGATAATCGACATTAGGGGGATTGGAGAATCGGAAAACCTGCGGCCGATGATTTCTGTTATCAGGGAATCCGGTCCACAGCCAAAAGAGGCCACCAAGATTACCCCATCAACAGCACGGGAGTTCAGACAATAAAAGGCCGCCCCAACTAATTCCCGGCCGTAGCTCCAAAACAAGTCTTTGGACAGGCCACAGGCCCCCTGGTTGATTTGATCCCGGCTGAAATTCCCCACCGTCACTGGTTCCATCCCCAGCAGGGACAACTTTTTTAGGATGCTGAAATTAAGGTACTCATCGAAGATATTGTACGCATGCCCCAAGACAGCCACCCGCTTTCCCGCGGGGGGCAAGTCAAGAGCCACTGCCAGTTGCCGGCGATGTTGCTTTTGAACCTCTTCCGCCCGATTCAAGGCGTCCCATAGCTTTAGCGGTTGCACCCCCAGCAGCCTTAGGCTCTTTGCAACTTCTCTTAGTTGGCGGGACTTACTCCAGCCTGCGTTAATTTCCGGGGCGATTAAGGGGGTTTTCCTGCCCAGGCCGGCCCGCACCATATCTGGCAGACCAAGAAATTTTGGGCAGATATAGCGCTTCTTTTCCAGGCTGATTACCCGGGGAACAAAGAGGGCATCCACCTCTTCCAGCAGCGAATGGACATGGCCCATTAAAACCTTTACCGGCAAACACACCTCTTCATCGCACAGGGCCAACCCCTGTTCCAGTTTCCTTTTGTTGGTGGCAGAGCTAATTAATATTTCAGCTATATTCTCTTGATCCAAGTATTCCAAGGATGGACGAAAATAAAAATACAGCAGTGCCCGAGGTAAGCCGATACGCAAACTGACTCCTCCTGTCTACATTCGCCCTTTATCCCTAGGTTTAACTACGCTGGGGCGGGATTTACTAACCGGAACTGGCTTACGCACTATTATCGCTACTAATGCTTGAAGATTTAAAGGCAACAGGGGCCATAGATAGGGGACGCCAAAAGATCTTGTGGTAGCAGCAACTACTATAAACAGCAGTAAACCACCAATGAGGCCGGGAAGTTGAAAAACTGCCGCCAGCACTAAGAAAAGCAATCGAAATAGTTTCAAGCTTTGGGACAGTTCCATGCTGGGGGTTGCATAACTGCCAATAGCTGCTGCCGACATGTAGAGAATTACTTCCGGCACCAGAAGGCCGACGCTCATTGCTACATCGCCAATTAAAAAAGCCGCTATGATACCCAGGGCTGTTGCTAAGGGAGAAGGAGTATGAATCGTCGCCATCCTGATAATATCTATTCCAATTTCGGCAATGAAAAACTGGAGGTAAAGGGGTAGATGACCCACTTCCTTCGCTCCGATAAAAGCCAGGGACGGGGGCAGCAATTCCGGCTGATAGGCTATGGCCAACCACAGGGGAGTAGCCAACATGGACATCAGCACTGCCAGAGAGCGAACCCACCGGATATAAGTGCCCACCAAAGGACTTTGGCGGTATTCTTCAGCATGCTGCAAATGATGAAAAAATGTGGCGGGGGCAATCATCACACTGGGAGATGTATCGACAATAATAACTACATGACCCTCAAAAATATGGACTGCCGCCACATCCGGTCTTTCGGTATAGCGAACAGCGGGGAAAGGGCTATACCCTGTGGAGGCGATAAACTCCTCCAAAGACTTTTCAGCCATGGGCAGCCCATCCACATCTATTTTGTCAATTCGTCCTCGCACCGTTTCCACCAATTCTGTATTGGCGACATCTTTTAAGTAAACCAAGGAGACGTCAGTTTTCGAGCGCCTGCCCACGGTTAAATGCTCAACTCGCAAACGGGGATCGCGAATTCTTCGCCGGATTAAGGCGGTGTTAAAAATCAAGGTTTCCACAAAACCGTCCCGAGAACCTCTGGTTACCCTTTCTACATCTGGCTCTTGGGGGGCACGGGCGGGATATTCGCGGGCGTCAATCTCTATTCCCTTTTTCTCGCCATCAACCAATAGCACTAACGCCCCTGAGAGGATGCTGGTAGTAGCGGCATCCAGGGACTCAATCTCATCAACTTCGATGTAGGGCAGGTGCCGGTCTAAGATTTTCTGAAGGACATTGACTGCAATTTCTTCTCGCCGCACCCGGAGCATGGATTGCATTACCCAGACCAGGACATCGTCTTTGGCAAAGCCGTCAACAAAAAAGAGAGCAACCCCTTTGCCCCCTACCTTAAACTCACGAACTAGAACATCAAAACTTTCGCCTACCCCCAGCTCTTTTTTTAAATAATCTACATTTTGTTTTAGTCCTGATGCAATCTTCTTTTCTTCCACAAATATCCTCCATCAGCTGAGCGTCTTTAACAAGGCGAAAAGCGCAGACAGCAAAGCATACTTGGCAAATGTCCCCGCCATTGGGTTTTCTATTTCACTCCAAGGAAGAATTTGCTTTAACCAGCCTGCATCTCCCATGGGCCGCTGAGTTTTTAACCTGGCAGCAGCATAGCAGACAAAGGGACCCGGTAGTGATGCCAGCAATGTGCCCAGGGAACCACCCTTAAGTTCCACCTGGGTAAAAAGGCCACCCATGGTGTAAGCCACCAGGTCTGCCTTCCACACTAATAGGAACAGCAAAGTAGAGGCCCAAGCTACTCCCGCTGCTGCCAGACTCCAGCGCCAATGCCTGGGGCCCAAGAAAAACAGAGTTAATAAGATTCCAAAAACATCTAGCCTTAACATGGGTCCTAACCCTTGGGATTAAAGAATAGGGCGAAGAAAAATCCAAAGATAATTGAAGCGGTTATGCCTGCACTGGTCAGCTCAAAGGTTCCCGTCAAAATCCCAATGACCCCTGAACGAGCTGCCTCAGCCATGGCGCCTTTGGCTAAGGCGTTGCCAAAGCTGGAGATAGGCAATGTGGCCCCCGCTCCTGCAAACTTTATCAGGGGGTCGTATAATCCCAGCCCCCCCAATATTCCTCCCGCCACAACAAAGATTACCAGAACATGGGCAGGGGTGAGGGGGGTAAGGTCAAAGAGCAGCTGGGCAATAAGGCAGATTGTGCCCCCCACAAGAAAAGCAGTTAAGTAGGTTCCCAATTAATGTCCCCTCCTATTAAAATTCTATAGAGACGGCATGGGCAATGGCAGGGATATTTTCACCCTGTTGGCAAGAAGTTGTGCTGTGCATGGCCCCTGTGGCCACTACTAATAGCCGCTTGTAGTTTTGATTAAAGAGCATACCCAATGTCACTATTGCAGAGCAAGCGCAGCCACTACCCCCTGCGTTTTCTATTTGCCCCATGCCATATACCAATTCACCGCAATCCCTGTAATTCCGGCTTAAATCGTAGCCCTGACGCTGGGCCAGCTCCATCACTACTTCGCGGCCAACCTTCCCTAAATCTCCGGTAACAATTAAATCATAGTCATCGGGCTTGCGCCCCGTATCCTCCATATGAGTGAAGATAGTGTCCGCCGCCGCAGGGGCCATAGCCACCCCCATGTTAAGGGGATCCTTCATCCCCAAATCCATAACCCTCCCTACAGTGGCCAGCTCCACGCGGGGTCCCTCACCCCTGACAGCCACTGCAGTTGCTGCCGCCCCGGTAACAGTATGCTGAGACCAAGGGGGTAGCTGTGCGCCATATTCAGTGGGGTACCTGTATTGGCGCTCGGCGGTGTTGTTATGGCTAGATGTGGCGGAGATAACTACCTCTGCGGCACCACTGTCTACCAAAATGCCAGCTAGAAGCATCCCCTGAGCAAAGCTAGAACATGCTCCGTAAATCCCTAAAAATGGGGCACCGAGATTCAAAGCGCTAAAACCTGAGGAAATAATTTGGTTTAGCAGGTCCCCGGCGATAAAGAAGTCGACATTGCTCCTAGAGAGACTGGCCTTTTCCAAAGCAATCTCTATGGCGCTTACCATCATCTGGCGCTCGGCAAGCTCAAAACTCTTTTCCCCCATAGCTAAATCAGGATAAACCTTATCTAAGTACGGACCTACAGGTCCCTGGCCCTCCTTGGGGCCACCCACTGTGCCATACCCAAGAATGACTGGCTTTGTCGTATAGACAATTGTCTGTTTGCCTTTTCTAACTGTCACTGGCTTCCCCTCCTAAAACAATGCAGATATTAAGCCTACTACAAAGGCTGTTACTACACCGAAGACAATTACGGAACCTGCCAAGATGAACATTTTGCTGCCTACTCCAAGGACAAAACCCTCTCGTTTAAACTCCAAAGCTGCACTGACCACCGAGTTGGCAAATCCGGTTACCGGCACAGCTGTACCTGCTCCACCATGGCGGGCAATCTTGTCATAGACTCCCAGGGCGGTCAGCAGCCCGCTGATAAAAATCACGGTGGCAGTAGTGGGATCTCCCGCTCGATCCGGAGGAAAATGAAAATATTTAATATAGATATTTTGGATCAGTTGACCCAAAGTGCAGATACCCCCTCCCACTACAAAGGCCATTATAAGGTTTTTGGCTAGCTTAGGCTTAGGATTTTTATCCTTGACCAATTCCTTATAGGCCTTAGGGTCTTTAAGCACGTCTTTCACGGCATTCACCTCGGCAATAGTTTTAACTAGCATCCCTTAAATATACAAAGCCCCCCGCAGGGGGGGATTGCTTTTACTCTTGTACCTCGAATGCTGCCTTTACATTTGCCTTCCAACCCACCACACGCCCGTCTTTTACCTTGGCAGTCATGTTAAGCAGTTCAACGCCAGAAATGCCGTCTACAGTCTTTGAGGCCCGTTGCACTGCATCCTCCACTGCCCCTTGCCACCCAGAGCTGGATTCTCCTACCAATTCAATAACCTTGTACACAGACATGACAATACCTCCTCATATTCTCTGTGTATAGATTTCCCCCCAAAAGGTAAAACTTATCCAAAAAAAAGACAGCCCGGGCTAACCCATGGCTGTCCTTAACTTACTAAGCACTTCCCGCTCAATCCGGGATACATGACCTTGGGAGATTCCCAGCTTGGCTGCCACCTGCTGCTGGGACATCTCCTGAAAAAACCTCATAGTAATTACCTGCCGCTCCCGCAGTTCCAAGCGGCCAATTACTTCTTTTAATGCTATTCGCATGTCATCCATATGTTGGGGGGCATCCACTTCGCTAATATCCGCCATGGGCGCCAAAGCAGTTTCAGCTGCGGCTACTTCTTCAACGCTGAGCTGAAGTTGGGCAGCCACTTCGCTGATGCTGGGTTCCCGGCCAAGTTGCTGCTCGAGATTGCGGCGGCAGCTTTTCACAAGGCCAGATACTCGCACCAAATCTCTATTCACCTTAACGGGCTTATTGTCCCGCAGGTACATGCGGATTTCGCCGAGGATTCTAGGAACGGCATAGGTGGAAAAAGAGGTGTCTCGGGACAAATCAAAGTTATCTACCGCTTTTAACAGCCCAATGCACCCTACCTGAAAAAGATCCTCCATGGCATCTGCGCCTGCAAATCTGGCGGCAACTTTTTTCACCAAGAGTAAATTATGACGCACCAGCAAATCCCTGGCCTCAAGATCACCGGCCTGAGCCCTGGCCAAGTACTCCCGGGCAAGTTTTTGCACCAAAGGAGGCAGGGCACCATTAATTCGTTCCATTGCCTCCAAGCTCCCCAACAGAGATCTTCTTAGTCATGGTCACTGCGGTGCCTTGACCCGGCTCAGTTTGAATGGAGACTGAGTCCATAAACTCTTCCATGACTGTAAATCCCATCCCCGACCTCTCCAAATCTGGCCGTGATGTAAACAATGGCTCCCGAGCCTGCTCCAGATTGTCGATTCCAGGGCCGCTATCCTTGACAATCACTTCCAGGCTGTTGTCCTGCCGTAGGCTACAGACAATAACCACCTCTCCCTCCCGGTCCCGGTAGCCGTGAATTATTGCATTAGTAACCGCTTCAGAGACAGCAGTCTTAATTTCATTAAGCTCTTCTAAAGTGGGATCTAGCTGTGCCGCAAAAGCTGCCACTACTACCCGGGCAAAGGACTCATTCCGGGAAGTCGCGGGAAAGGTAACGGTGAAGTAGTTAATCACTTCCATCTTCACACCCCCATGGCCCTGAGACATTCATCCAGATTGGCGTAGACAGGAATCAGCTTGTTAAGACCGGTCATCAGGAACAACTTTTCCACCAGGGGATGCAAACCAAAGGCCAGCATATTCCCCTGCCATTTGGCCAGTTCCTTATAGCGTCCCAGCAATACGCCTAGGCCTGAGCTGTCCATAAAAGTTAAAGCAGACAGATCGAGAATAATATGCCGAACCCTGCCCTTATCCAGCTCTTCCTGAATGCTGCTTTTAAGCACGGCGGCGGTATGGTGATCCAATTCGCCTGCTGCAGCAACTATTAGAATATCGCCGCGATGGTTTTTGGCTACTTTCACAAGTCATCCCCTCCACTTGTAAAAGTTCGCCGCAACCCCTGGCATTTCCTTCCTCGGGAATGACTATTTAATTGTTGAAATGAAATTTATTACCACGCGTCCTAGGAGTTGAATCCAATTAGCTCTGGGGACAGCCTCCGCTGCCACTAGGTCTATGGTCTCCAGGACTTCATCTCCCAGCATTACCTCCATACTGCCTACTATATCCCCCTTGGCTAATGGCGCCTGAACCAGTTTAGGCAGGTTGAGGATTGTGCTTACTTCCCGGCTGTCACTTTTCAAAAGCAGTGCCGCTACATCCCGGGAGGGGACCAGATCCACCCTCTGCCTTCTCCCCTTATCTACGTAGATTGTCGTCAAGACTTCATCTTGAGCGTATAGGCGCTGACTGCGCCAATGGGCAAACCCGTAATTAAGTAAATTCACAGCATCTCTCGTCCGCAGCTCATAGGTTGGGGTATCCATGACTACTGAAATCATTCTGGTGCCGTCCCTGACAGCAGTTGCCGAAAGGCAATAGCCCGCCTCCTCCGTCCAGCCAGTTTTCAGGCCATCTCCCCCTGGGTAGTTGCGGATAAATTTCAGGTTTTTATTGGCGATGTAGACCTTGCCCATAAACTGAGTGTCCCAGGGGATGGTGGTCCAGTCGGTTATCTGGGGATGGGTCAGCAATTCTCGGGACATCAGGGCCACATCATAAGCTGTCGTCATGTTCCCCTCCCCATTCTCCGGTAAGCCCGTGGGATTGTGGAAATGGGTATTTTCCATCCCCAATTCCCCTGCACGGCGGTTCATCATCTCCACAAAACCTTCCACCGACCCGCCCAGGTGTTCTGCCACCACGATGGCCGCATCATTGGCAGATTCAACAGCCATGCCAATCATGGCCTGCTCTACAGTGATTTCATCCCCTACATCCAAAAAGATCTTAGTGCCTCCAGTTTCCTTGGCCCTGGTGCTAGCAATCATTACATCCTCCAGGGCCAGTTCCCCCCGTTCCATTGCCTCCAATACCAGCAGCATGGTCATTATCTTGGCAATGCTGGCAGGGGGCCTAGGGGTATGGGGATCCTGGGCAAAAAGTAATTCGCCAGTTATGGCATCCATAAGCACTACACTCTTTGCAGACAGTTCTCCCTCATAGGGGGGAATGTCCCCAATTTCCACAATGCTCTCAACACTGTCTCCCGGCACATAGGTGGAATCTGCCGCTAGTGCTGGCAGCAACCCAAGGAGTAACACGGTTAGGACGATACAAATCAGTTTTCGCATGATCTTCCCTCCTGGTAGTATCTTACTTTAGTGTTTCCCGCTACACTGGGTATTCATGCAAATACAGGTTAAATTTACACAGAGAATAAAATGCTTACCGTGACTATATCTGCAGTTCTTATCACAACCAGGAAATGGAATGCTATCATTTAAGCATGGTGTGGGAAGCCAAGGATACCTTAGATTACAGTAAGTTCTTAAATCTATTGGAACATGTGGATTAAACTTACCCTAAAATATTGGGGGCCATCCTTCTGCTGTGAGAAGGATGGCCCCCTTTTTTACCCGCCAATCTCCCCAAGAATCAAGGGCAATGGCTCTTTTTTTTCTTCGCCGAAAGAGTAGCAGCCCAGTAATGCCTCTTCAGCGACATCTGCTGCAGCCTGGGAATTGGATTTGGCGAAGCAACCCCCTTTTTGCGTCGCCACTGTACACATTTATTAGATAATATATATTTTATGGAAGTCTATTGCATTCTTAGGCAGTTGGTGTATAATAATGGTCGATTGTTATTCAACACTAGAAAGGAGAGTTAGTAAATGATGAAGAAAGTTGTAAGAGTCTCTATTATAGGGTGTTTAATCTGTCTGCTTGGTGTGATTGGACTACCAACACTTTGCGGATACTCAACAACCACACCTGTCTTTCCTAATATGGAGGTAAAATAGAATGAATAACAGACTCGTTCCGGTGGTTCTTGTCCTGGTCCTTGGCCTTTCTTTCCTGGTAGCGTCGTGTACACCGTCACCCCCGGAGGAAGAACCCGGGCCCAGGGTGATGTTAGAAGTTGAGTCCTGCGGATGGCAGCCCCCGGTAATAAGTAATACCAATACCGATGGCAAATTGGTCATTACGGAAAACCCGGATATCCAAGCAAACCCAATAGAGTTTTTTGATATCTATTCACCTGATGACTCAAAGGTAACAACCTTCAATGGTCGCAGAATCCTCCTTGAACGACATGACGTCACCTGGCCTCCTGCATCTGAGGAAGATGCTTTCATCTCCGATGAAGATGACTTTAATTACTTAAACAATATTGTGGAAAATCTCACCTTTATTCCCGAGAAAAGTGAGCGCAGTGAACTTGATGCCAGATTGGTTCTCACTGTTTATGATGAACAAGAGGGTGCCATGCAAATAACTCAGCGATTCTTTATATGCCGCGATGGCGTCGTCCTCAAAAAAGCTGGAAGCGAAGAAATTGACGGCAGCAAATACGGCGTTTATCATGAATCCTCTGCGCCCGTCGATTACTATCAGTGCAGTGCCATTGAATTAAAATACTCTCATTTCCACCGCATATTTTACTGGGAATGCTTTGAAAACTGTTACGGCGGTACAAGACAACTGAACCCTGAAAACTATCGCCTCTGTATTTCCAGCCCCTCGGGCCACAGAGACTTAACCCTGGATGAAGCAAAGGAATTGCTTCCCAGTATACCCGCCTATGAAACCATTGCCCAGTTAAACCGTTTTTCCCTGGGGAATGCCAATAATTACGCTAAGATTACAGAATATACGCTTCAACCGAATGGTGAAAGAGAGGAAAAGACCTATTATCTCTCCCCAGAGGGGAAACTCATTTCATACCGCGACTTTATCTGCAGTGGTTATCACAACCAGGAAATGGAATGCTATCATTTAAGCATGGTGTGGGAAGCCAAGGATACCTTAGATTACAGTAAGTTCTTAAATCTATTGGAACCTGTCGAATAAACTTACCCCAAACAAAATAGTGGGGGCCTCCTTCTGCTGTGAGAAGGATGGCCCCCTTTTTTTACCCGCCAATCTCCCCAAGAAACAAGGGCAATGGGTCTTTTTTTTCTTTGCCAATGGAATAGCAGCTAAGTACAGCCTTCCCGGCTGCGTCCGCTGCAGCCTGAGAGTTGGCATGTAGAATAGTTAGGGGTTGCCCTTCATCGATTCTGTCACCGGTCTTGGCTAAAATCTCCAATCCCACCGCCAAGTCGATGCTCTCCCCCTTCTTGCTACGGCCTGCCCCTAGGATTTGTGCAGCATTGCCAATACCTGCAGTATCCATCTCGGTAATCCATCCCCCTCGGGGAGCAACAACCTCTTGCTGGATTGCAGCTGTTGGCAGTAGCTGAGGCTGGTCCACCAGTGTAGAATTGCCACCTTGGTTTTCCACTAGTTCTTTAAGTTTTGCCAGGGCCAGCCCTGAAGCCAGGACATGCTCCAACCGCTGACGTCCAGCTGCCAGACCCTTGGCCCCTCCTCCCAGAACCAGCATGCGGCTCCCTAGCTCCAGGCACAATTCTCTTAAATCTGAAGGGCCACCATTTTGCAGGACTTCAATGGCCTCTTTTACTTCTAGGGCGTTGCCTACAGCCCGGCCCAAGGGCCGATCCATGGCAGAAAGCACTGCCACGGTATGTAAGCCTAAGTGTTCGCCAATGTCCACCATGGTCTTGGCCAGGACCTTGGCATCCTCAGAGTTGCCCATAAAGGCTCCATTGCCCACCTTGACGTCTAAGACCAAGGCATCTGCACCAGCTGCAATCTTTTTGCTCATTATTGAGCTGGCAATTAGGGGGATGCTGTCCACAGTGGCAGTGACATCCCGGAGGCCATAGAGCTTGCCGTCGGCAGGCACGAACTCTGCCGTCTGGCCCATAACAGAAATCTTAGCCCTATTGACATTGTCGACAAACTCCTCCATGCCCAAACTCACGCGAAAGCCAGAAAAGGATTCCAGCTTATCCAAGGTGCCGCCGGTATGGCCTAGGCCCCGGCCTGACATCTTAGCCACTGGCACCCCTGCTGCAGCCACCAATGGTGCCAGCACAATGGTGGTGGTGTCCCCCACCCCCCCAGTGCTGTGCTTATCTACTTTAATGCCCTGGATTCCAGATAAATCCACTCTACTGCCGCTGTTGACCATGGCCTCGGTAAGCCAGGCAACCTCAGTGGTTGCCACGCCCCGAAAATATACCGCCATTGCCCAAGCGGCCATCTGGTACTCCTCAATTTCTCCTTTGACATAACCATCAATAAGGAAGTTAATTTCTTCTTTACTTAGGCCTATGCCATCTCTGGTTTTGTGGATAATGTCGTAGGGGCGCATCTATACAGAAACCTTCTTTAGCCAACCCCGCACCAAGGAAATGAACTTTGGCCGAGTCTCATTGGCTGTCTGGACAACTTGTTCATGGGTTAAGGGTTCCAGCTCATCAGGCAGGGACATATCGGTGATACAGGAAATACCCAGCACCCTCATGCCCAAATAGTTGGCCACAATTACCTCGGGAATGGTGGACATCCCCACAGTATCTGAGCCGTAGGAAATAAGCCTTCGCACTTCAGCAGGAGTGCTGTAAGAAGGCCCGCTGATGGCGATGTATACCCCTTGCTGCAGCTTAATACCCAATTCCCTTCCCACCTTTAGCGCCAGATCCCTATACTCTGGGTCATAGGCCTGAGACATATCGGGAAAGCGAGGCCCCAACTCAGCAAAATTGGGCCCGATAAGGGGATTAGGCAGGATATTAACATGATCGGTGATGAGCATTAAATCTCCGGCCTTGAACTTAGGGTTGAGTCCGCCACAGGCGTTAGTAACTACCAGGCTACTACAGCCCAGGGCCTGAAGCACATAGATAGGGAAAGTTACTTGCTGCATAGTATAGCCTTCATAATAGTGAAAGCGTCCTTGCATCGCAGCAACCTTTTTGCCCTCCAATGTGCCAAGGACTAAACGCCCTGCATGGCCAACAACAGTTGAAATGGGGAAATGGGGAATAGCAGCAAAATCAATGTTTACTGGCTCTTCAATTTCCTCCGCCAAAGTACCCAGACCGGAGCCGAGAATTAATGCAACCTCAGGTTTAAAATCGGTAACTTTCCTAATAAAGTCTTTGGCTTCGCGGATTTTCTCCGTTAGCTTCATTGGGATATCCCCCTTCCAATCATTGCAATGATTTCGGTTACCAAAGCCTGGAAACGGCTTTGGACCTTTTTAGTGACATCAATGACCTCCTGATGGTCCAGTTTCTCTGCCCCAAGACCTGCCGCCATATTGGTTATGCAGGAGATACCCAGCACCTTCATGCCTGCATGAACAGCAGTGATTACCTCAGGGACTGTTGACATACCTACGGCATCGGCACCTAAGCGCCTGAAGCTTTGAATTTCTGCGGGAGTCTCAAAGCATGGTCCCGAGACTGAAAGATATACTCCCTGCTGTATATTAAGCTGGAGCTCATCAGCTGCCTCCAGGGCCAGTTCCCTGCACTCCTGGGAATATGGCATCGACATGTCGGGAAAGCGAGGTCCAAAGCGTTCTGGATTGGGTCCAATCAGGGGATTGTCCCCGGTCATATTAATATGATCTCTGATTAGCATCAGGTCACCGACACGAAAATCTGGGTTGATGCCGCCGGCGGCATTGGTAACAATTAGGGTTTCTGCCCCCAAGGAACGCATTGTCCACAGGGCGAAGGCAATTTTCCGTTGGCTATGGCCCTCGTAATAGTGAAAGCGTCCCTGCATGGCTACTACGTCGACACCCTTAAGCCTTCCCCCGACCAGGCGCCCTGCATGGCCGGGAACTGAGGCTGTGGGGAAACCCGGTATATCTCGGTAATCCACTACCACTGCCTCCTGGAAGTCTTCAGCCAGTTCCCCTAAGCCCGAACCGAGAATCAAGGCCACCTTAGGCTTTCCAAACCCTCGTTGCTGCAAAAACTCCACTGCTTCATCAAGTAATATATAGGTACTTTCCATTATCTCACCTCGTCAAAAAAACTTGTGCCGGGACTGAAATACTCTATGTCAAATAACTCCGTTAAAGAAGCGGCAATATCGGAAAAGGTCTTGCGAATGCCCAAGTTCACGCCAGTCTTTATGCCCTGCCCGTAAACCAGCAAGGGCACATATTCCCTGGTATGATCTGTGCCTGGAAAAGTGGGGTCACAGCCGTGATCGGCAGTAATAATAAGGATGTCCCTCTCGTCCATGGCCTGGATTATGCGGCCAAGTCCGGCATCTACTTCTTCTAAGGCCTGGGCATATCCTTCAGCGTTGTTGCGGTGGCCGAAGAGCATGTCGAAGTCCACTAGGTTGGCGAAAATCAGGTCGGCTTGGCTTTCTTCCATGACCTGGAGGATGGTTTCAATGCCATGGTTATTATCCTTAGTCTTATAGCTTTCAGCAATCCCTCTGCCTGAAAAGATATCCTTGATCTTGCCAACGCTAATAACCCTCTTGCCCTGCTCCATAAGAGCATCTAGTACTGTAGGGCTTTCCGGTTCCAAAGCAAAATCCCTGCGGTTGGCTGTGCGGGTAAAGGCCCCTGGTTTGCCAATAAAGGGACGGGCAATAACTCTGGCTACCTTACAGTCGCCCTGAAGCAATTCCCTGGCAATGGCGCAGATTCGATACTGCTCCTCCAGGGGTATAACTTCCTCATGGGCAGCTATTTGAAATACACTGTCGGCAGAAGTATAGACAATGGGTCTGCCTGTCTTCATATGCTCTTCGCCGAGGGCATCAATAACCTCAGTCCCGGAAACAGCGTAATTGCCCAGGACCTTTCGGCCAATCTTGCGGCTGAACTCCTCAAGAAGCTGCTTGGGGAAACCTTGGGGATAGGTGCGAAAGGGTTTAGAAATAATTACACCGGCCATTTCCCAATGGCCGGTGATGGTGTCTTTGCCGTCAGCTGCCTCGGCCATACGCCCAAAACAACCTTTTGGATGTTCAACAGGTGAAAGCCCGCTGATCCCGACAACATTGGCCAATCCCAACCCTTCCATTACTGGCAACGCCAATCCGCCTACAGCAAGGGCAACGTTGCCTAAAGTGTTGCTGCCCTCATCACCATATTTATCGGCATCAGGCAAAGCGCCAATGCCGACACTATCTAATACAACAAGTAGTACTCTCATGGTAGCTCCCCTTATCTCCTTTTCTTAGCCCGGGGATGAGACTCTTGGTATACATCCCGCAGGTGTATAGCTGTAACTTGAGTATAAATCTGAGTTGTGGAAATATCTGAGTGGCCAAGCATCTCCTGAACTGAACGGAGGTCTGCTCCGTTTTCCAGCAGATGAGTGGCAAAGGAATGGCGCAGAGTATGGGGAGTAATATCTCCTTGAAAACCGGCTTGACGCACATATTTTTTGAGGATTTTCCAAAATCCTTGTCGGGTTAGGCGACCGCCGTGTACATTGACAAATACAGCCCGCTCTTCGCTTTCACGAATGAGCTTGCCCCTGCCCTTCTGCAGATAGCTGCGGGCAGCTTCAATGGCAGTCTTGCCCATGGGCACAATGCGCTCCTTAGAACCCTTACCTAGGCAACGCAAAAAACCCATTTCTAGGTTGACGTCAACGAGATTTAAATCCACCAGTTCTGAAACCCTGATTCCAGTAGCATAAAGAAGCTCTAACATGGCCTTGTCCCTAAGGCCGGCAGGATTTCGGGTGTTTGGCTGTTCCAACAAGGTAGCCACCTGGGTTATTGTCAGGACATTGGGTAGGCGTTTGGGAATCTTAGGTGTATCCAATTCAATAGCAGGATTAGTCTTGACCAAGTTCTCGAGAATTAAAAAGCTGAAAAAGGAGCGTATGGCAGCAAGATTCCTAGAAATTGTGGCTGGGGCACGGTGCTGATTATGTAAATCCTCCATAAATGACATGATTATTCGCCGGTCTACACCATCAAGGGTACTCACGTCGTTACTGCGCAAATACCTAGTAAATTTATTCAGATCTCGGCGATAGCTATCAAGGGTATTCTGAGCAAGCCCCCGCTCCACCTTTAGATGTAGCATATAGGTATCCACGATTTGTTCCATGAGCCAAACTCCTTTGCAGCGATATATCTAACATCAAACTTACCATAATTCGCCGCCGGGGTCAAAAGGCTCCCACAGCAAAAAGACATGTCTTACAAGCCCAAAAGGGCAAATTTCTGCAGCTCTGCTAGGATTTCCGCCCATTTCTCTATATTGCCGCCGCTGACAACAGTGGCAACCCGCAAAAAGTTGCCACTTAGAAGCAGTCCCAGGGCCCCAAAGACAAAGATAACTGCGGCAATAATTGGACGGGATACAGTCAGGAATAGAATCAGCCTGTCTTTTCTCACATGTCCACCCCCCGCTAGTAACATATGCAGCAGGTAAAAAAAGCAGTCCGGTAATGCCGGACTGCAGTATAAATTATTCCTTTCGATACAATCCCAAAGCCTTGAAGCTCAGAGGTGCTAGCAGAGCAACCCACCAGCCCATAATAAAATAGCGGCAAAAAGTGGCGACATAATAAAGTGTGGTATCCTCAACGGGATTGTTAAACAGGTTCAACAAAATTGGCTTTAGGCCGGAATGGAGAACCAAGAGCACTGCTATTCCCAGCAAGGCTTTGATGACATTTTGCCACCATTTGCCCCGAACATTGAACCGAACATAGTCTAATTCCAAACGGTATCCCCACATTGCACTTAAGAGAAAACCTGCAGCCAAAGGGCCATCCCCAACAGGATGGAGCAAGAGCATCACTGCGCAAAGAGCGAGACTGGCCAAAAACCACTGCCATAAGTTGAGTTTTAGTTTTACTTTGCGATTGAAAAACTCGTAGACGACAATCCAAATAATTCCGATTAAGATTCCAGCGAGAATATCGTGAGGAAAGTGAACACCTAAATAGACACGGGAGAAGGCTACCAGGCAGCATAGTATTACTGCCGCAATATAGGCCCATGGCCGCTTAATTTGCACTGCCAAGTAACCCCAGAAAGTGGTACTCCCCTGGGCATGTCCACTGGGAAACGAATATCCCCCCTGCTCAATCTTGTGAAGCAACACTGGTGGACGTGCAATCTGGAAAATATGCTTGAGGAAAGAGTTAAGCCAGGCGTTGCCAAGAAAGAATACCCCGAAACGGAGGGCAAATTTCTTATCATAGAGCCAAAAAAGCAATGGAATGACCAGGATATAGTACTCTGCATTGCCAAGGAAAGTAAAGGCCTTAAAAATCCCATCTAATAGGGGGGTAGCATACCGCTGCACCCAAGTGATGAAAGTGGTATCAATCAAGATAATTCCTCCATTGACCTTAGTTTTAGTACCTATTCTGCATTGAAAGGGGAAAATCCTTTATGCTCCACCGTTTAGTAAAGTCAACTCACCTGCCACCCACCAATTGGTTTTACTTGTTTTCGCTTTACATCAATGGACAAATTGAGTATAATTAATCCGGAGGTGATTCCTGATGACCGATAAGGGCAACTCTTTGGAGCTAGAGATCATTGTCGAACCTGGTTACCGCTTGGAACTACTTGCAGGTGTATTGGTATGGGATCCGCCTGCAGACCTTCCCCACCAACGCTGCGCTCGCAAGTTGCAGCGAATCTTGGAGGAATATTTTCAGCAAATTGACCCCAAGGGCGAATTACTTTCCTCCATGTGCATCGGCCTGGAAAATTCAGTTATGCTTCCCGACCTGGTATACATTTCCGGACAGCAACGGGAGATGCTTCTCCAGACTCATATCCCAGGGGCTCCTACCCTTGTGGCCGAAATTGTGTCCCCATATACTAGGGAAAAAGACTCCATCCTGAAATTCAACATTTACGAGTCTGCCCAGGTTCAGCATTACTGGCTCCTGGACTATAAGGGGCAAGGTTTGAAATGCTTTGCACTGGCTAAGGAGGGCTATGCCTTAGTAGCCCAAGGAGAGAATGAGGATATTATGCTCCATCCCGACTTCGCTGGCCTCTCCATTGATTTGAGAGCTTTGTGGCCCTATTGCTCCGGAAAAGATTCTATTAAACCCTGAGTAAAAATTCCCTGAGGGTGGTTTAAGCTCACCTTTTCTAAGGAAAACGAAGGCGCAAGTGGTTGGGATACCTTGACAATTCAAGCTAATCCGTCTATACTCATAGCATTCTTATCACTGCTTCGGCAGCTTTTACCACTGCCGGGACTAATAACTGAAAGGAGTGCTTATTATGGCTAAAAAGGTAGAAAGGAAGTATGTTTCTGCGAGCAAAGGCGAAGTAGTCACTAAAGATAGCAAATCCCGTGCTTCCGGATTGCGCATTGGTGCAGTTATCCTCTGGCTACTTGCCATAGCCTGCGAGGTACTCGCTATTCTCTTCTTGAATGGCACATTTTTTGTTCCCGAACAAGGAATCGAGATTCTGAGCTTAACCCTACAGCCCATGACCGTCCTGATTATCGCTATTGTCGCAGACTTAATTTTTGTTATTATTGGCTCTCAATTGTGGAAAAAAGCGAACCACATCAATCCCATTAGCAAGAAGAATAAACTTAAATTTTTCCTGTGGAACCAGATGGGACTCATTGTCGCTGTCATAGCTTTTATGCCTCTAATCATCTTTCTTTTAAAAGACAAGAACTTAGATGCAAAAACCAGAAAGATTGTTTCAGTGGTTGCCGCTATCGCTTTAATTATCGCCGGCGCTACCAGTATCGACTGGTCTCCTGTCTCCGCTGAAGAGCTTTCCGCAGCTCAGGCCACATATGGAGATGATAACGTCTTTTGGACCTCCTTCGGCAAGAGCTACCATATTGACGAAGAATGCCATACCTTAAACCGGTCCAAGACCATCTACTATGGAACCATTGACGAGGCTTTTGAAGCCAACCGCCACGACCCCTGCGATTTCTGTGTGCCCCAAGACTAGAAATATAGTTAAATACAATAAAAGCAGATACCCAATGTGATATGCTCCCCTTTGAGTGGA
>DIOR01000009.1:20654-21194 GCA_002423965.1 Firmicutes bacterium UBA5509
AAGTACAACACAACTCCTGGACTGGATAAAGTTGTATAATGGTCATAAAGATTTTCGGGCCACTGGCGGCCGAGGGAGAGGGATCTATATGACCAAAGGACGAAAGACCATGTTAGACGAGAGGATAGAAATTGTCAGTTACTGTATAGCCAATGGGAAAAACTATGCTGCGGCGATCGAGAGGTATAATGTTTCCTACCCGCAAATTTACCGCTGGGTGCGTAGGTATGAGCTAGAGGGTCCTGACGGCCTTATTGACAAGCGAGGGAAACGCAAGCCGGAGGATAAAATGACCGAAGAAGAGCTCTTGCATGCACATGTCAAAATGCTCAACGCTGAGATTAAGCACAAGGATATGGAGATTGCTGTCTTAAAAAAACTCCGAGAAATCGAAAGGAGGCGACGCTAAGCGGCGTCCGTCAGGAGGCGCTTTACCTGACTGTAAAGGAGCTGCACGAAAAAGCGGAACATCCAATAAAGAGCATCTGTAAGATATTAGACCTAAACAGGTCATCCTATTACAAATGGCTTCACCGCAGC
>DIOR01000011.1:0-2289 GCA_002423965.1 Firmicutes bacterium UBA5509
TCTGGCGTCAATGTCTGCTAACACTAGTTCAGCAATTCTATCTTCGGCAGCTGTTAGAGTTGCAAGATTGCTTACCAAATCTTGTTGACCTTCTAATAAAGCTTCATATGCTGCCCTGGCTGCTTGCACTTCAAGATAATCTGATAACACCAATTCATCAACAGGTGGCAGAGCTGCAATCATAGCCTCTACATCTTGAGCTGCCTTTACAAAATCCAGAGCGTCCTGAGCGGCATCAATATCTGCCTGAACTTGAACCAGTCTCAGTTCGAGAGCAGTCTTGGTCTCTCCGTCAGGTAGCGCATTTACAAGGGCTTCTGCAGCATCATAGAGAGCCTGAGCTGCATCGATATCATCTTGAGTGTCAGTGCCATCCTTGGCGAGGGCATTGGCGGCAGCTTCAGCAATTTCAACCGCAGCTATTGCCTGCGCCAATGCAGCTGAATCTAACAATTTACTAAGTTCAATCTCAACTTCTTCACTTACTGCTCCCGTTCCGCCGAAAATTGTTGCCAAGCGTACGGGATAATCTGCAATATACTGTACTACAGCAGGTGGTACTACCCTGGATACCAGCAATAGGCCGGCATCATTCTTGGCAGCAAGCACACCGCCTGCAATAGCGTCGGCAAAATCATAACCTGTAGCAACAAAATACCGTATATTGCTTGGCTTAAATTCTTCCGCTAAAGCTGTTGCAGTGCCGTAGCGGTTATTGCCGAAAATCCTTTTTGGGCTAGGAAGCTTGTCCATAACCCCTTGATTGATAACAGTTTCCCCACCGAGGACATATACTGCTTCCGGATTAAGTGCGTCAAGAGCAGATTGGGATGAAGCGGGAATCCTGTTATTGAGAGAAAGAATAATAGGGTATCCCAATCTTGCAGCGTAGGCGGATGCAGCCAAAGCGTCTGGAAAGTCCAAACCATTGGCGACAATTATTTTACCGTTATATGTCCCCGCCGCTTTCATCCGTAAAGCAATCTGGCCAGCGGTATCATAGCGGTTAGAGCCAGAAACTCTATCCACCGTGAGGCCCATCTTGGATAGTTCATCCTCCACTGCCTTGGATATTGCCCCTTCTCCTCCGAGAATGATGACATTTTCGGCATTAAGTCTGACGATTTCCTCCTTGGTGGAAGCCGGCAGTATATTGGGTCGGGTTAAAAGAATGGGTGCATCGAGGCTATATGCCAGTGGCACCCCTGCTAGGGCATCAGCAAATTCATCGCCCCGGGCAAGGACTACATGATCTGATGTGTCCCACCCCTCTTGACTGATAGCGACAGCGGTTCTAAACCTGTTGCTGCCGCTGATGCGGTCCACGCGATTTACAGGTATTTCAAACGCGTTGAGCAACATACCGGCTGCTGCACTAATGGCTCCAAGGAAAAAGATGACTACTAGAAATAAAGCAACCTTACCTTTAAAACTATTTCTCACTTTCTAACCCCCCACATTAATTTTTGGAATTTCATTGCAAACTTCATCGAGAAATGAAGCCTGGTAGAGAGACAATGGGAGCACCTATACTAATAAAATAACTGGTGAGTAGATTAGGAGATATATTATTATGTTGAGGTTTTATGGTAGAATAATACAAAAACTGGCACTACAAATACTTTCAGAATTCTCTCCTTAATACCTTACTCGCCGTCCCACCCTAAATTAAATTTTACTCCATTGAACACCCTGATCCATACTTTTCCTCCCTTCTTAATTCATATGAGCGAAGATGCTATTGTTTTTATCTTAACATGAGCTTGCGACAAATTATGACCATAAAAACTCTATATTGATTAAAGGTTGGTCTTTCGTGTATCGAGTCTTCGACAAATACCTGAGAATTTCCTTTTAATTACCAGTAAAACTCTCATTGAAGTTGATGATTTTACCGAAATAAATTGTAGTAATGAAGTGTTTTGTATCATTTCTTAGGGTACATCAGTGCCCCCTCCCTTCTTTTGCGCTCCTAAAAATTTTTTTATCTCACCCAGTTTGAGGTATTTTCGGCCAAGATTTATCTTGAGATCGCTTCCGTAATGTCATCCGTATGGTCAAAGATATACCAGTTTTCCTCTAGACGACTCCCGGAGGCTTTATTCACAAAAAAACCCTGAATTAGCAACACTAATAGTAACAATCAAAAGGCCGCCAAACCCCTAACTACGGGGTTCTGGCGGCCAAAATAATTGTGCCAACTGGAAAAATCAAGATGCTATTGTTTTTATCTTTACATGAGCTTGCGACAAATTGACATCAGTGCCCACTGGGTCCTCTGGGTCCTCT
>DIOR01000011.1:2475-52791 GCA_002423965.1 Firmicutes bacterium UBA5509
GGTCCACTGGGTCCTCTGGGTCCACTGGGTCCTCTGGGTCCTCTGGGTCCTCTGGGTCCTCTGGGTCCTCTGGGTCCTCTGGGTCCTCTGGGTTCACTGGGTCCTCCTCTGGAGGTTCGTCACTGTCTTCAGAGGGTTTTTCATCCTTTAGTCGAGGAAAGATAACGTCGGTGGCATCCGGTTTTACCTGCATCCCCCAGATATCATAGAGCAATTGAGCTCGGGCTTTCTGCTTGATGATGAGGTAATCATATGATTTTGTCCAGCTTTCACTTAGGCGGCCCGAGGCAAAAAACGTAGGCATGACATGGGTAGAAATATTTTCTGCGTCAAGAGTATTCATCCCATAATGGGCCAGAGACAAAATCTGCTCCATTGTGAGATTGGTTATTACGTCGTCTGCAACGGCGACATATATTTTAGGAATCCGCAGAAGATTTCCGGTAGACTTTAACTGCCTAAACAGCTCCAGCAAAATATCCTGTTGATTCTCAACTCTCTTAATATCTCCCATTGCGTACTTGCGATCCCTGACAAAGAGCAGGAACTGTGTGCCATTTAGAACCTGTTTGCCCTTCTCAAGCACAAGCTTGCCGGATTTGTGGTAAATGTTTTTGGGGACATCATATTCTACTCCACCGATGGCATCAACGATTTTTTTTACCGAATCCATATCCACTGCAACATAATAATTAATCGGCACTCCCTTAAGGGCCATGCTGATAGTTTCCACCTGGTAAAGGATGCCTTTCTCATGTCTTTCTTTGTCATTCTTCCCACCGCCGTGCCGCCAGCCGGATCTATATGCGCTATTGATCTTGTTCCGGCCGCCACCTCTATTGTAAATGGGAACAAGGGTGTCTCGGGGGATACTAAGCACATCGGCTTTGCCGGTTTCGAGGTTGATAGAAGCCAACATTATAGTATCTGCTCGGAATGCATCCTCTTTCTCGCCCCGAGCTGCGTTCTCGTCAAAGCCCAAGAGGAGAACATTGACGATTTCTTTAGGAAAGGCCTCTCTGACATCGAGGATTTCCTGTTCGTGTGTTGCTCCGGCTTCAGGGAAACTAATTTTACCGCCGAGAAGTCCCTTATAATTGCCGATTCGAAAATACCAATATCCGCCTCCGGCAAGGACAAAGGCTACAAGCACTAAGGAAATAATTAGTATGGTTTTCTTCCGCTTGTTTTTCTTTATCTGTCTAGATTTGACTCTACTTTTCCCCACCATAGTACACCTCGCATTTGAAATACTATCCAATGTATTTTAGCCGCATCTGTAACCTTTTAAATTATATGCTTCAATTACATATTACAGCCCCATCACAGTATAGTTTGAAACCCATGTTTTGTCTAATTATGAAACCAATTCTTCTCTAAAGAATAGAATCAGTGTTTGATTAATGACAACTAGAACAACTGCCACCCTGGCAGCCACTGCAGCCATCTTGCCCACCCTTGACTCCCGGGCAGGCAAAGGCAGAAATCAGGCGTTGGAGGGCTTTCTCTCCACAACTGGAACACACAATATCTTTACCTGATTCATTCATTTTACATAGCTGCTCACTACGCTGCCCGCATTTTGTACATTGAAATTCATAGATTGGCATGGATTCTCACCTCTTATTTCATTATAATGGATTGTGCTAGGAATAGGCAATGAGGAGTGCTAATATGCAAAAAGGCCTTACCCGCCCCCTGACTAGAGGGGGAATGATTGCTGCTTTATATGTTATTCTCACTGTGTCCTTGGGTCAGCTTTCCTATGGCCTGCCCCTGGGGCCGGTATTAATTCAATTTCGCCCAGCAGAAGCCCTAACCGTGCTGCCAATCCTATTTCCCGAAGCGGTCCCGGCCCTGTTCCTGGGAGTTTTTATTGCCAACATTCCCTTTGGCTGGGTAGATATGATTCTTGGTAGCCTCTTAACTCTGGGCGCAGCTGTAATTACTCGCAAGATGCGCACCAGTATTATTGCCTGGATCAGCCCAGTTATCTTTAATGCCCTAGGGGTTAGTGTATATCTTGCTTATTTTATCACCAACCAGTGGTGGACGCCAACCTATTGGCTAGCGTACTTTCAGCAAGTATTGTCTATCGGCATTAGCGAGGCCCTAATTGTTTTTGGGCTGGGGTTGCCCCTAGTTGCTTACCTGAGGAAGAACATATTTGGCGAGTATTAAGTAAAACTACTCAGTAATCTGAACTGCTGAGTAGTTTTTTGTGCTATTAGGGTTCAGACGATTTATCATTCGAATCCCCTGAAGGTATGTCTGACTCGTCAGCAGGGGGATCCAGTGTTATTACCTTAAGCACCTTATCGGGAGGGCCGGGCTCAACATCAATTCCCCAAATTTCCTTAATGAGCTTTACCCTCTTGGGATGGTCCAGGAGGAAATAGTCATTCTTTTCATCAACGCGACCGGGGATTCCTCCAGATGCATAGTGGCCTTCTAGTACATAGTTCCTAATATCCTTTGCATTGATCTCTTTAGAGGCAAAAAGGGCAAGAGCCATAATTTGCTCCAATGAAAGATTGGTCTTGACCTCATTGTTCATTGTTAGGAGCATTTTCGGAGCTTGTACAAGGGTCTTGGCCTTTTTAAACTCATTAAAGGCGGATATCAGAATTTCCTGTTGATTGCCGGCCCGGACGGCATCTGAAGAACCCAGGCGGTCGCGAGCATAGTACATAAACTTGCGCCCATTCAGCTTTTGATAGCCTTTTTCCACCAATAATTGTCCTCTCAGGGAATAGACGTCCTTGGGGACATCGTAATGCACTCCGCCAACTATATCGATTAATTCTTCAACAGAATCCAGGTTCACGGCAAAATAATAGTGGATTGGCGTGTTACCCAGCACTGAGCTTATCGTCCCTATCTGAGTTCTGATGCCGGCTGCGACCCTTTCCTCCATGGGCAAATTCTTATCTTTAAGCCAACCCCAATAGTTTGCGGAATTGATTTTGTCTTTATAACTACCTTGATTATATATGGTCACGAGGCTGTCCCTAGGGATGCTGACCAGGTCTACCTCAGCAGTATTGAGATTTATCGCTGCAACCATAATAGTGTCTACAAGGCCAATATAGCCTTTCTTCCGGGTTTTGCTACGTGCGTCACTGCCGTCATGTCCAAGTAAAGCAATGTTGATAATTTTGCGACCTTCAAATATTGAGTCCATGTCAAGATTATCATTATTATTGCCCTGATTCCCCCAGTCAATATCCTTAAATACCTTATCCATATTGGATAGACGGCGGAGGTACAAGGCTCCAGCACTACCCATACATAAAAGAACAATTACTACTATTAATGCAGTAAGCTTTAGTTTACTTAATCCCCGAATCCATTGCAGTAGTCTTTGAAAAATATTGGGCTTATCTTGTTTCATGGGTACACCTCCATATGAAACCATTATACTCTATTAGAACCTAATAATACATGTCCAAGGCAACCCATACTATAAGCCACTGGGCTGAGTGTTTGAAAAAGATTTAAGGTCAAGGTCTGTCCCCAGAGAAATTAGGGAACCATCTTTGCCAAGACGCCCCCGAATGACAAGTTTATATTTTCCTGGCACAAGAGTGCCGGGGGGAATGGAATATACCAGGCGGTCCATGGCGGTAGAAAACATCCGTGAGGTTTCATTATGTTTTTTATATTCAAGCCACTTTCCGTCGCTTTCCTGTCGAAACATCTCAATACCAAGCCAATCCACAGGAACAAACAGACTTTTCTTCCCGGGGTTCTCTAAAATAAGTTGTACTTCTTCATCGGGCGACAATGGCAGTGAAGAAACTTTTAAAGTCAAAGATGGCTTTGCTTTGGTGTTACACCCCGGGGATAAAAATAACAGTAGGCATAAAATGACTAGCACTCTTGTCCTTTTACCTGCAACACATTTCAATTTCCTCGCCCCCCAATTGTATTTCCCTATTATATACGACGCCGGTGACAGCATTTTGGTTTATTTTATAAAACTTTCAGCTGTATATTGCCAGGCAGTCTCGCTTAAGAGAGCTGTTCCCAGCCAAAGGGCCGACTCATCAAGGTCAAAGCGACCATGATGGTGAGGGTAATCTACCGTGGGGTTGCCAGCACCTAAGAGAAAAAAGGCACTCATGTTTCCACTTGCTTATCTTTATCCACCCCTTTATTACCAGATTTTATAAATAATATCATACTTTATGCTTATAATATAGGACAGAATTAAAACTTATTCTTTTCCTCCCCTGTAAACATGTAATAAAAATTTTTCTTGGAGGCCTATGTGTGATAATATTTCTGATAGCAGCAATTTCTTTTAACTTATCCAGGGGATTACGGGAGGGGAAGACATTGAAGTTTTTAAGCAGACTGGAATACAAGGTCCGCACTTTCAAAGAGCAGGTTGGCGCCTTTGTGGAATTTAGGTTCTTTAAACTTGCCCGCCAAGCCAGTAGGGGTTTTCTCATCCAGGTATGGGAATGCCTTTGGGGCTGGGTCCGCTACGGCCTTTTGCCAAAATCTTATTATAATTACCGGATGTATGAGGATTACACCCCTCTTAGGAAAAAGGTCAAGGCCTATATCTCTGACAATATTTATTTTAGCAAGCTAGGTCAGGTAAACATGCGCAACAACGTCGTCCTCAGCAATAAATGGGTTTTTCACAATTACTTTGACAAATACCCTGTTCTCCTACCAAAATGCTGGGGCTACTTTCATAAAAACGGGGGCATCTGGAAAGATACTGGCGAAACCTTTGGTTTTGAGGACCTGCCCAAGATTTTCTTGAGAATGGACGGACACAAGGTGGTCATCAAGCCCATCCGGGGCAGCAGCGGTGCAAGGATAGTTGTTGCCGACATCCACAGTGAGGGTGATGCTGTTTTTCTCTTAATTAGCGGCACTAAAGTCCCTTTAGTGGAGTTTGCCCAAAACTTTAAGAGAACCAACTACATTATTGAGGATAGGCTGCTCCAACACGATGATCTCAACGCTATCTACCCTCAGGCCGTAAACTCAATACGCATCAACACCCTTAACGACACCACAGGGGTCAAGCTCTGGGGGGCAATTATCAAGTTGGGAACCAGCGGCGCAGAAATTGACAACTGGGGCAAGGGTAGCCTCTGCGTAGGCATTGACATGGACAGCGGCAAAATGCTCACAGGCAGCTATGATATCCACTTTTCCAATACAATCATGGCTCCTTTTAGCGTTCATCCCGATACAAAAGCACAATTTGAAGGTGTCCAGCTACCCTATTGGCAGGAATTAAAGGCTACAGTCTGCCAAGCCGCCAAAATGGCACCCATCTTGCCCTACATTGCCTGGGATGTGGCCATCACCCCTGAGGGGCCATGCATTATTGAAGGCAACGGGCGATCTGACCTCTCCATGGTTCAGGTCCATGGTGGCCTTAGAAATCAGGAAATAATTGAATGGTGGCGGCAATTCGGCATCAAGATATAAAAAAACAAGCGGGAAATCATCCCGCTTATTTTTATCCCCATTTTCCCTTGTTAATATGGTTAAGAATTTCCGCCTTAAGAGACTGACGGGCAAAAGTTGCAAACTCTTGGCATTCCTGGTACAACTTCACGCAAGCCGGGTCCAAGTCATCCTCAATCCCCAGTTGGGCTAGCTCAAAAATCACGTCAAAATGACTGTCCAGTTCCATTAACAGAGAATTGCCCAAGCGAGAACGCTCCACTAATTCAACACGCTTTTCATCCAGAGCAGCGAATTTTTCCTTAGGCGCGCCGCATTTCGGGCATTTATCCGGGGGTCCCTCTCCTTCGTGGATGTAGTTACAAACTCCGCATTGCCACATGACAATTCCTCCCCTGTGATTTTAGTAGTTTTCTTTATACTCCTCATACCAGGACTGAGGATGGAAACAGGCAGGGCAAGTTTCAGGAGCCTCGGTGCCATAATGAATATACCCACAGTTGAGGCAACGCCACTGCACCTTTTCTTGACGTTTAAAGACTTTGCCCTCTTTGACGTTGGCCAATAGCTTGAGATACCGTTTTTCGTGTTCTTCTTCCACTTCCCCAACTTCCTGGAACCAGTCGGCTATTTCATTAAAGCCCTCTTTGCGGGCTATCTCTTCAAATTCTTTATACATGGTGGTCCATTCGTAGTTTTCGCCATCAGCGGCATCCTTGAGGTTTTCGGCGGTATTGCCCAAACCTCCTAGGTATTTAAAGGCCTGCTTGGCATGTGTCCTTTCATTCTCTGCAGTTTCAAGAAAGATCTTTGCGATCTGCTCAAAGCCTTCCTTTTTGGCTACTTGGGAATAATAGTGGTATTTATTCCGAGCCTGGGACTCCCCTGCAAAAGCAGCCATTAGGTTCCTTTCAGTTTGGGATCCTTTGATGTTTGCCAATAGAAACACGTCCTTTCACTATTTCAGTAATTATTACTGTTAATATTATATTAACCTTAATCCTGCGGGTATGCAAGAAATTATCCCCAAAAATTTTTGTCCAAATCAATTTTTCACTAAATGCTCCGCAAGAAATGTAACCTTAATTCCCGTTTCCCCCATAAAACCCATTATGATCTGGGCCTGCATCAGGGCAAGCAAGTACCTAGCTGCCATCAATCCCAATCCTCCGTAGAACTCCGTGGTCAGCATGCGCAAGTCCCTGACTTGGGTACCCTGGGGATAGATTTCAACAACTACCAAGCTTGGGCGGCGGTTGCTGACAATAACCGAACATAACTTGGTAGATGAGGCCTGCCTACAGAGGTTAATTAGGCCCCCCATGATATCCCGTGTATGTTCAGGACAACCCCTTACTAAGGGAATGTCATCATTTACTTGCAAGGATTGCTCACAAGCTCTGCGCACCAAAACCTCTTTCAGGATCTGGACTAGGTCAAAGGCTTCCTGGCAAGGGGGCTCCTCGCTAAGGCGGCGCACCCATTCCCCAAAGTCCTTCATGACGAAAGCCTCTCGCAAGGCCTTGTCGACATAATGTGAGATATTGGCCGTTGACCCTGCCTGGGCATCCCTTTTTATCAGCTGCAGGCAATTTAACACTGTGGTCAGGGGATTGTTAACTCGATCCCCGGTTTCCAAAGCAAAATCCTGCATAAACCTATGCATCTCCAGCATGGAGCTCCGGGTCATTGCAACGGGATGAAACTTAAAGGCGATTTCCCCCTGCCCGACACGACTAATTTCCACATCAACGGTAACGTCTTCTAGGTTTATGCTAAATAGGTTAGGACCAATACCGTGGCGGACACTACTAGCATAGACTGCCAGAGATTCCCCTGCGGGCAGTTGCAGAAGGCATTTGCGTTTTTTATCAATATTAAATATCCTTTTTGCCCAGCGGTTACTCCAAACAACATAGTTAGCTTTATCTACTAGGAATGATGGAATAAGTTGTTTGTCTCCCATAAGCTTGATGTCGTGAATTTCCAGTACGTCACCCCCCCAATGATATTATTCGCCTTAGATGGGAGGATTTCCTTGAAAAGCAAGGAAAAATCATGCTACAAATATCGACAAAATCCGAGGATTTTCGCCATTTCGGCAAGCTTCGTGGTTTTTAGCACAGCACCTTGATTGCCCCTTGGAAGACACGGATTCTTACCGGCGTATTTCCAGGGGTTTCGCCATCCAGTTCAATTTCTATGGGTTTTTCTCCAATAATCTCCACTTCCTCAACCTGGTAAAGGCTGATTTTTGGATGGGAGAGATGGGTTCCCCGATATATCTTGGGCAAGTTCGAAAAGAAACGCAACTTGCTCATAGCCCGGACGAAGATCAGGTCCAGTTTGCCATCATTGATGCTGGCTGTTGGTACTAAGCGCATACCGCCGCCAAAAAAGTTTCCATTTGCCACCGCGGCTAAAATAAGAGACCCGTCATAAACTGTTTTACCATCAGCTATAATCCGGGCACAACGGTTTTTATAAGAAAGAGCGGTCCACAGTGTCCCTGTCAGATAAGAGAGCAGCCCCCCAGCGGATTTCGAAACTCGGTTTACCCGTTTGCATACCGCAGCCCCTAAGCCAGCATCAGCAATATTGGCAAACCATCGCTTGCCAGGGCTACCGTCATCCTGAGTATATTCCACCAAGGCAAGGTCGATTGAGCGTTCCTGATTGGCAGAGATAACATCTAGGGCACCAGAATATTCCTTGGGGATACCCAAGCTCTTTATGAAGTCGCAACCTGTCCCCCGAGAAATAATACCTAAGCGGGCCTCTGGGTTAATGGGAGTTTCCCCTGCGAAAAAGCCATTTACAGCTTCGTTGGCGGTGCCATCGCCACCAACAGCAATGATAGTTGTCTTCCCCCTCTTGAGGGCATCACGCACAGCTTCAGTAGCATTGCCGGCGGCAGTGGTCATGTGAGTTTCAAACTCTAGCCCTCGTTGTCTCATATCTTCGGCGATTTTTGGCCACACCTCTCGGGTTGTGCCATTAGCCGAAACCGGATTGACAAGGACAAAGATATTATTCACTTTCAGGCTCTCCTTTCATCGGCAAGGATTACTGCTACATAAGTGTTTCGACATAATAAAGGCAAATCCTTTTAGAGGAAATAAAGGTATAATAAAAGGCCGCCGTGGCGGCCCATGAATTAGTGCACTTGAAGATGGGAAGGGGTGCTGTACAAGTCCTTGAGGAGCTTGCGCACTGCCTTTACTCCCTTTTCAGGAACGACAGTAAATTCGGTAGCGATTTCCATAGGGCAGGGCCCTGTTCCTTCCTTATTGAGGATTTGACCCACTGTCTTGCCGGCGCAGTAGAGAATCCCGGCTTCGGATAAGACATCGACGGCCTCTTGACTCATCAAGGGAGAGTGGACTGCATTTACCTGACCAAGGGCGGTAATCATCGCGGCAGCCCGGCCAAAGACTTTATCGGCAACGGCGCTGCCAGGCAGGACATTATTGTCCAGAGCATCCAGCAGGGGCTGTATGCCTTGAAGGCGGCTGCTGAAGAGCATGCGCCCGTCCCTTACCACTACCAATGATTGGCCCTCTTCTTCCAAGAACTGAGCGGCAATCTTTAAATCCCCGCTCATATAAAGACTCCTCGCTTTCTCCGTGACGACCGGAGTTGTCTGCTGGTGACAACGCTAGTGTAGCCATGGGAATCCTCCCTTTTTAGTATGTTATATAAGTCCTGGGGGAAAGAAGAGTCCCCGATATATAAAATAACCATTCAGTGTGACCTCCTCCCGTGTGGGGCAATAGTATTCATAGGATTAGTTCTAGACGGGAGGCAATAATCCTGCCATTTTAGACTATGTAATTCCTGGAAAGGCCCGGTTAAAAAAAATCTAGGGATTGAGAAGTCACCTCAGCTCCAGCCCTTTCGGCCAGGAAAATGAGTTTTTCCAACACCCGTTGGGCGCAATCTGGGTCAGGGCCAATCCAGGCCGCCGCCAAGCAGGCACGATTATGCACATCTTGAAAATCAGCTTCATATACTGATAGATTATAGTGCTGGTGCATGCGGCTAAGGACGGATTTTACCACCATGCGCTTTTCCTTAAGAGAATGGGCCTCCAGGCGTAGATCCAAGGTCATTAGAGCAAGTACCACAATATCCACCTTCCTCTTAGATAATGGTTACTACCCCAACATATTGTAGTGATAACTGCCCCTTGGGTCAAGGCAAAGACAGGCGTGCATAAACCTCTCGCTTATGCTAAACTTATTTTAGGTACAGGAGGTGTCATATGATAAAACAAAAGGCCGCAGAATTGGCGGCCGCAATCAAGGATTCTGAAGAGTTTAAGGAGCTGCAGTCAGCCAGAGCCAGAGTGAAGCTAGACCCCAACGCCTTTGATTTACTTAACAAACTTCAGGCCCTTCAAGAGGAAATCATTGGCCTGCAGCAGCAGGGCCAGCCCATCACCCAGGATTTAGTTGAAAGTCTACGCAATCTTGAAAGTCAGATGCAGCTAAACCTGACTCTGAGGCATATGGTGGAGGCCCAGCAAAAGTTTGAGAGTGTCATGGAAGAAGTAAACGGAATTTTAGCGGAAACCCTGAATTAGAAAAGACATCTTTGCGGATGTCTTTTTGTTATCTAGAAATGTCCCAGGGTTCCCTGTCTTTTAGCCTTAGCCTGACAAAGCTTGAATACTACTATGCCCATAAGGAGGTACAAAGCGGAACTGATAATCATCGTCAGCCAGTCCGCCAATGGTATGCCAGAAAGATTAGCGCCCTCAGTCATAACCCCTTGGATCCAATACGAGGACAATGTGGTTGGGAACCAGCGGGATACTGATGAAGGATCCACTGCGACTAAGGCAATAAGGGCAAACTGTCCAATTTGCAGATAGGACTGAATGCGTTTGAAGAGTAGAGTAAGGCCCCCGCAAAAGAAGCCAAGGCCGAAAACAGCAGTAAGGGCCAGCAATACCAGAGGCAGCAGTGAAATTATGTCGATATTTAAGCTGGTTCCCGTGGTAGCCATTGTCAGAACCAACATGGCAACAACTATCAGCATATCTGTAATGGCACTGGCAACTACCATAAAACCGCTGAGGGCTGTCAAGCCAAGAGGGGACATACAAAGTTGTTCCATGGTGCCCTCCTGAGTCTCCTGCAGTAGGCTGTAGGGAATAGTCTGCCAGGCAAGCATCAGCATTAGCCAAGTCACGTAACCGACAACCAGATTTTCTACTGTTGTCCCCATCTGGAGGCCCGGGGTGCCAATACCCGTGTAGCCCCAGAAGATAAGCATGAAGATGAAGTAGATGGTGATGATGCCCCCTATAGAGTTGACAAAGTAGCGGGCCATGAGAATTACTTCCTTTTTCAGCATGGCGGCAAATCCAAGCCATAGTTTCATGCCTGGCCACCCCCTAGTATTTCCATGAAAACTTTTTCGAAGTTCAATTCTTTACGATTGACGGATTCAATGGGTGTCTGCTCTTGCCGAAGAATGTCTAATGCTTGCCAGAGGGATGCTGGGTTTTCTAAGTCAAGGGAAATCTGCCAGCTAGAATTGACGGGAACAAGCTGCAGATATGGTAGTTGCTCCAAATGTTGACGCTGTTCAGTGGTCAGCTGTCCCACCGATAAATCATAGGAGCGGACCTGGAACAGGTCCATTAGGTGTTGGATGCTGTCATTAGCCACAATCCTACCGTCATTGATTATCACAACCTGCTGGCAAATGTCCTGAACTACATTCATGTCATGGGTGGTTATAATGACTGTGCGCTGTTCTTCTTGGACAATGCGACGCAAAATTCCTCGAATCTCATAGGAGGCTGAAACGTCAAGTCCCAGGGTGGGCTCGTCCAATAACAATATTGGTGCCCCCGTTACTAAGGTAACCGCCAGGGCCAGTTTTTGCTGCATGCCCCGGGATAATTTGCGCACCGGCTGCTTGGCCTTTTCCTCCAGGCCAAACACCTGCAATAGTTCGGATATTTCTTTCCTCAAACTCCCGGGCTTCCGGCCCCGGATCGCGGCGAAGAACTCTAGGTTTTCTCGGGGGGTAAGCCGCCAGTAAATATTGCGGTTGCCTTCTAGCACCGCAGCCAATTGGGCCATGGCCTTGGCCCGTTGGCGTCTGACATCCCAGCCCATTACGCTGATGCTGCCGGCATCGGGTTGGACTAGACCGCAAATAGATTTAATTGTAGTAGTCTTTCCGGCACCGTTGGGACCAAGAAGGCCGAAGATCATCCCTTGGGGAACCTCAAAGCTAATATCATCTAAAGCTTTGATCTGTTTCCCTTCCGGGGCAGAATAAATCTTGGTCAGGTTGTCCACCTTGAGCACAGTGTTCATGTAACTCCTCCTCCATCCATAATGGGACTAGAAAAATAGCTGTTTAATATAAATCTCCCCGTCCTGAGAAAAGAATAAGAATTGGTTTACCAGCTTCAGCATATTTACTTCCCCCGCATCCTTGAGGATTACTCGAGATCCCGTAGCAGGCGAAAGTCGCACCAGCTGACCTTCCAACGAGGCAATTAAGGTTCCATCTTGCCAGGTAAATACACTTGTCCTTAGTTCATACATCTTTTCAGCAGCCACATCAAAATATACCAAGAGCTCGCCGTTATCGCCGGCACGAGCAAGGACTGCATCGTCACAGGCAGCCAACAGCCGCCACCTTGCCCAATTCCCCGGCAAAGAAAAGAGCTGAGAAAAACCGGTTTCATTAGTCCAGGACCACAGTTCTTTGCAACATGTGCCCATAAAATCCTCACTTCCCTCCAGGAAGTAGAGTGTATCACTGGCTGAAGACCATATGGGGGACTGGGGGACAACCCCGGACGTAAGAAGAGTCTTGGTCTCCCCGGTAGAGTCCACCAAGCCCATGCTGCCATCCTGCAGCCAAGTTAAAAGAGAATTGTCCATGTTCCAGACCAATTCCTGATTATACTTTAGAAAAACTTGGCTATCTTCCTTGAGGTTCTGCAAGACAGAGCCGTCTTCCAAGGGCAGCAAGTACCAATGACTGCCCTCAGTTCCTCCTGCCCAGGAGGGCCAAGGATTATCCACTGGGCTTAAGCCTTGCTGAAATTCACTAAAGGTGTCTCCCTTAAGGATATCTGTAAAATATGGACCGTCTATAGGGCCACAGTACCAGCCATCGCCATTAAACCAGACAGGCTGCTGACGCAATCCGGGTGGAACCCAGGTGCTTTCCTTCCAGACGATTTTCCCCTGATCTCCCGAGAAATCCAACAGCACCCAGCTGAAATTACCCTCTTCGTCCTTGGCTTCCAATAAAACCTGGGGCCAGGCCACAGCTTTTAGAGTTGGGGCAGGGCCCTTAAGGGATACAGTCCCCAAGGTCCTTACTTTCACAGAATCCAGTTCAATTAGAAAGAAACTCGCCAGATTTTGCTCCCAACCAAGGGCCAGCAGTGTATTAGAATCCTCGGTTATTTCCATCACCCCTAAGAGCTGGCCAAATCCCTCTAAAGCAATATCCCCGCTGGCTTGGACAAGCTTAGGATCAAGGCTGCTCTCAATAATACCAACCTCTGTCCACAGAGGTTGGTCCGGTAATGGCGATATCAAATGTGCCGGAGGGCTGGAAGAACATCCTTGGATACATAATAGACAGATTAAAGTTACGGTTATTAGTGTAATTTTCTTCATAATCCTCTCCTACTTCGTTCTTGTGTTATCCTTCTAATATTCTCCTTCAAAGGGCATAATTCCTGCGCTAAATATCAAAAAAAGGTCTAATGACCTTTTTTTATATGGAGTAATTATCTTTGTGCTGAATTCTCTCTCCTCGCCAGCGGAGAAATCCGACAACCAAGCCGGAAAACAGGCCAATGGAGGTCAGTGTCCCCAGGGGGCGCCGGGCCAGCTGCCATATCCAAGCTGACGCATTGTAGCCTGGGGTTTCCGGAAGACCATAGGCCGAAGGGATCTCAGTGAGGACGTATATCCTCCCCAGACCGTGCATCTCCAAGTCCCCGTAGATACTTGCCTCTGAAAACCCCTGCCTCCGAAGAGCATCAACTCGGTCCTTGGCAAGTTGCATCATTTCCCCCCGCTCCCCATAGAGCAAGGCCCCGTTGGGGCAGGTGGTGACGCAAGCAGGCCTTAGCCCTTGGCTAACCCTTTCTGCGCAACCGGTGCATTTGCCCATCTTGTTTGTAGCTTTGCTGACCTGGGGAACATGGAAGGGGCAGTGTTGGACACACAGGCCACAGCCAATGCACTTGTCACCATCAGGCCATACAGTGCCAGACTTAGTGCGTTGCACCGCCCCAACTGGGCAGACGTTGATGCATGCTGCATCGGTGCAGTGCATACAGCTGTAGCTGGCAAAAAGCCAGCGGCCTTTATCGGTTTCAGTAAAGACCACATGGTTCCAGGTATGGGCCTGGAGGGTGGGAGGATTTGTGTAATTGCCGCGAAACTTCGTCGCCCCTGCCGGCAGCCGGTTCCAATCCTTGCATGCTACTTGGCAGCCTCGGCAGGCCATGCACTTCTGAGTATCCACCAGAACGACATTAGCCACTGTCAAGCCCTCCTTATATTGCACAAAAAGGCTTTATATTCGGGAATGGTGGTATTGGGGTCCCCTACATGGGGGGTAAGGACATTGGCGCTGTCTCCAGGGAACAACCCCCTGTAGCCCCAATGCCATGGCATGCCAACAATTTCTACTAATTTATTGCCAACCATCATGGGTTTAAGGCGCCGGGTAACATAGGCCACCGCCTTAATTTCTCCTCGGCGAGTGCTGACCAGGACTTGAGAGCTATTGCTAATTCCCAGCTTTTCCCCCAGCTCCACACTAATCTCCACAAACATCTCTGGGGCCATCTCTCCCAACCAAGGACTGTTGCGGGTCATGATTCCACTTTGCCAATGTTCGCTGACCCGGTAGGTAGTGCCGATGTAAGGAAATTCTTCCTTAGAAGCCAGTTCGCCTAGACCCTGCCACCAAGTAATGGCTGGATTGTTTTGCTGGGGACTGAGGGCATTGCGCACAGGGCTTTCCGCCGGCTCGTAATGCTCAGGGAAGGGGCCATCAGCCATACCGGGGCTGAAAAGCCTGGCCTGTAATTCCGGCAACATAATAAATGGGCTTTGGGCAGTCTTTTCCGGAGGGGTGTCCTTCCAGGCAAAATCTGGCACATCCTTTAACTGCCACTCCCCACCTTCCCAGTATATGAGGGGAGTTTTCGGATTCCACGGCTTGCCCGCTGGGTCGCTGGCGCAGCGATTGTAGAGGATACGACGATTGAGGGGCCATGCAAATGCCCACTCAGCATGGATGCCGATTCCCTTTTGCTCACGGATGCGCCTCTTTGTAGGGGGAACCTCCAGGTCATTGTAATAACCAGAATATATCCAACAGCCGCAAGCCGTACTGCCGTCGTCAGCCAGTTTAGTAAAGTTCTCCAGGGGCTTCAAGCTGCCGGTTTCATAGCCGTTGATTTCCAAGGCCACCTTTTCAATATCTGGCTCCTCCTCCCCTTGGCCATAGTCCCAATTTAGACCCAGGATGGGATCGGGGAAGACACCTCCCAAAGAATAATGGTATCGTATTGCCTTGTACAGTTGGTCGGCAATCCATAAATCTGATTTAGCGTCTTCTGGAGGTTGGACGGCCTTGTGCCGCCATTGAATCCAGCGCCCGGAATTGCTGACTGATCCATCTTTTTCATAGGAGGCAGCAGCGGGCAGCAAGAACACTTCAGTCTTGATGGTTTCAGAATCCACTTTCGGCCTTCGCCAAAAGCTAGCCGTCTCAGTCTCAAACAGGTCTACCGCTACCATCCAGTCGAGATTCTCCAAGGCCTTGCGCTCAAGTTCAGCCTGGGGCCCTCCAACTGCGGGGTTCTGACCCCAGACAAACATTCCCTGGATTTGGCCCTTGGCCATGGATTCAAAGATAGCAATATGGGAGCGATTTTTCCCATCTAATTTGGGGATCCAGTTGTAGCAAAATTCGTTATCCCCGGTGGCCATCTTGCCCCACCATGCCTTGAGTAAGCTCACGAGAAACTTGGGTTTATTTGACCAGTAGCTACTGGCGGGGGTCTCCTTAGCGTTGTAGTCAGCTAAGGTAGGGTGAGTCATGGCCTGGGGCATGTTGAGATACCCCGGGAGGATATGAAAGAGCATGGCCATGTCGGTGGACCCTTGGACATTGGCTTCCCCCCGTTGAGCGTTGACTCCCCCCCCAGGGATGCCGATATTGCCTAATAGCAATTGCAGCACTGCAGTGCCCCGCACATTTTGGGAACCATGGGTAGATTGAGTTATCCCCATTGCATATAGGATGTTTCCCGCCTTGTCAGGGGCCCCGGTAGCGCAAAAGGTCTTGGCTACTAACTGGAAGTCTTGGAGATTGCAGCCCACGATATTGCAGACGGTATCGGCATCGTAACGAGCATAATGAGCCTTCATCACCTGAAAAACGCAGCGGGGGTTTTCCAGGGTAAGGTCTTTGCGGGGATTGCCATCCCTGTCTAAATCATATTTCCAGGTGTCCCGGTTATATGTGTCATCTGCAAGGCCGGAAAATACTCCGTCTGCAAAGGAATAACTGGGATCAAGGATGTAGGATGCGTTAGTGTAGTTAAGAATATATTCCCGCTGGTAGAGCTTATTGGTAAAGGTGTAGTTAATAAGCCCCCCCAACAGCGCAATATCTGTCCCCGGCCGTAGGGGTAGCCAAATGTCTGCCACCGCCGCAGTGCGGGTGAGGCGGGGATCAATGCTAATGAGTTTTGCCCCCCGTTCCCGCGCCCTATCAATCCAGCGCATGGACATGGGGTGGTTTTCCGCCGTGTTGACCCCTATGGCCATAATGACATCTGAATGCTGGTAATCTATCCAATGGTTGGTCATTGCTCCTCTTCCAAATGAGTTGGCCAGACCGGCCACAGTGGAAGAGTGTCAAAGGCGGGCGTGATGGTCTAAATTGACGATGCCCAGACTGCGCATTAGTTTTGCCAGCAAGTAATTCTCTTCATTGTCCAAAGCAGCGCTACCTAAATGGGCGATGGCCATAGTCCTATTAACAGTCACGCCGTCGGCCTGAGCCTCAAAGGAGGCGTCCCGAGTCTCTTTAACCCTTTTGGCGATTTTGTCCATGGCCCAGCGCCAATTTTTTTCCTCCCACACCTTGCTGTAAGGAGCCCGATAGAGCACCTTTGTCAGGCGATTGGGGTTGATTTCAGCATTGTGGGTTCGGAAGTTATAGACTGTGTTTAAATTTAGCAATGAGGCACCCTTGCTACACAAGGCCCCCTCGTTTATCGGATGATCGGGATCACCGCTGACGCTGACAAGCTTGCCATTGGCTACATAGCAAATGGCACCACAGCCGCAAGAGCAGTAAGGACAAATCGTGGTAACCTCTTTAGCGTCTGTCAGGGGTTGGCTTAATATCGGATCCTCATCCCAATCGCAACCCACTACAGCAGCCGTCAAGGCTGCAAGACCCGTTAACTTGAAAAATTCTCTTCTTGTGACTTTCACGCTCTCACCTCATTTCCCTAGTAAATCTTTGAGGATGGGATGCCGGGCGGTAACCTTTGCGCTGGGCGAGAATGTCTAAAAAAACTGTAGCGGCATTTTCCAGCTGGAGGTCACAGCCAGTTTGCGCCTGGGTGCAGTCAGTGATTTTTAAGTAATAACCGCAAGTATCGCATACTTGGATGCGCCGATTGGAATCCTCCTCCAGAAACAGCATCAGTTGCCCCTCCTGACTACTGCTACAGATGGGGCATGTCAAACGGGAATGGATCCATTCTGTCTCACACATCCAACAACCCAGGATGCGGCGGCCGTCTCCTGGCCGGTTATAGCCGTTGACAGGGTATTGGCCGCACACCGGGCACCAGCCCTGCTGCCAATCCCCCTTGGGGGCTTGCTGATAAGCATAGGCAATGTAAAATGGAACGATTGCAGCCAAGAAAAACTCTGCCAGGACCGATGGGTCCAGAGGGCAAAGCTTGTGAAGTCTCAATTCCCTGACGGTTATTCCCATGGCCTCAACCAGATCTGGTTCCAGACAGCATTGCACCGTCGTTGCCAAAGCTTCCAAAGTACTGTCTTCAAGATTAAAGATTAAGGAAATAAAATCTGTCTCCGGGATATGGCTGGTCATGAGGGATGCAAGGCGAATACAAATTTCCCGGAACAGCCGAGGGGAAAAGAGAATTCTTTCACATTCTAGGATATAGTTTTGGATATCCCATGTTTTCCTGGTAAGAGGAAGCTCTGCAATAACTATATCCCGATAATACCTTTGTACATCAAGGATTTGGCGTAGTAAGGGCAGAATCGGGGCTTTAGGCTCTGCTTTCATCCTCTCCACCTCCACATTACTATTCTAGTATATTTGGCGAAGGTAGAATAGTCCTACAACTATAGAACATTACTATGACCAGATGCCAAATAATAGTAGGATACGAAAAAACCAGGCATTTAAGCCTGGTTTCGCAATAGTTTTTACTTATACCGCCTGCTGA
Source organism: Firmicutes bacterium UBA5509 (assembly GCA_002423965.1). Taxonomy (GTDB): domain Bacteria; phylum Bacillota; class Proteinivoracia; order UBA4975; family UBA4975; genus UBA4975. Next base: position 20,429 of record DIOR01000011.1, read on the forward strand.
GAAGCGGCGGCAGGAAGGACTATACTGTTAATAGCTGCTGCCACCCCATCCTGATCATTACTTAAAGTGACTTTGCCTGCCACCTTTATTAGTTGGCTGTGGCCATTACCCATGACAACCCCCAGTCCCGCAGCCTGAATCATTGTACGGTCATTGAGATTGTCACCGATAGCTACAACTTCCTCCATGTCAAGGTGCAAATGCCTAGCCAGCTCCTGTAAAGCCCAGCCTTTGGAAATGCCTGGCGGAGTGATTTCAAGGTACATATTGTCTTTAGTGCCGGGGTAGTAGTCTACCATCAGCCCAAGCTCTGATGCCATACTATGGAACCTCTCAAGTATCTTGGGCTGGCCGGAAGTTAAGATTTTATGACTGTCAAATCCTCCCCGCCCGACTTCTTTTGCCAAGTCAGGGACCTTTGTCACCTTACTGCGAAAGAACTCGCGGACACTATAAGCCAAGTGATTGAGCTTAAGCTTGTTATTACAAATTATCTTCACCCATGAGGGAAGGCTGGTTAGTTTAGTACTAGTATAGATTCCATTTTTATGGTAGACCTGTATATATAGGCCCTCGGCTTGCATCTCAGCCAATAAAGTTGCGATATTCTTTTTATCGAAATTGATTTCGGACATAATGGAACCGTCCCGATGGCGGATAGTAGCCCCGTTGGCGCATATAAGAGGCACATCCAGCTTGAGGCGGTTGGCATAGCTTCTTGCAGAATGAAAACTGCGGCCAGTGGCCAGGGTAACATATACCCCTTGTTGTCTGGCATTGGCGATTGCTTGACGGGTGGGGGCAGTCAATTGCATATTTCGGTTTATCAGCGTGCCATCAATATCTATTGCCACTAGTTTGTAGATTAGAATCTCCTCCCTTCCCAGTCCTTATTATAGCCCATTACACCCTTGATTCAAAGCCAATGATTTTCTCTTTTTTGGTCAAGATTTCTGGTATACTAGTGGGTAGAGGTGAATGCCTATTATCCGCAAGCTGGTGCCTGAGGATTTCAATCATCTACTTACTATTGAAGGGGAGAGCTTTTCCCAGGGGTACAGCAAATATTTTTTAAAAATGATACCCATTTTATTTGCCAATAGCTCGTATATTGCTATTAGGGGGCAATGTCCCCAGGGATATGTAGCAACAGCTTTCCGACAAGGAAGCTGCCAGGCCTGGATTCTCAGTCTAGCGGTGCGCCCAAAATACCGACAGATGGGCATTGGAGTAGGGCTAATGACAGCCGGGCTAGGGGACCTTATTGCGGAGGGTGTACGGGAAGTACTCCTGTCTGTTTCCCCCGACAACCAAGGAGCTATTGCCCTTTATGAAAAACTGGGCTTTACTGTTGACCAATGGGTGGAAGACTATTTTGGTCCCGGAGAAACTCGCCTGCTCATGAAAAAGAGCCTTGGCAAAATATAAATAAACCAGGTTATGGAGGTGGACAGTGTGGCCAGAAAAGAATTATGGAGCTGGCTTAAAACTATAATCCTAGCAGTAGTTATCGCCCTGCTTATTCGGGAATATGTGTTGGCCTTTTATGTTGTAGACGGCAGTTCAATGCAGCCTACCCTTAAAAATGGTCAAATGGTGGCTGTTAATAAGATGGGTTATAGAATCGGCTCCCTAGAGCGGGGGGATGTTGCAGTATTTGAGCCCCCAAAAGAAATTGTTGGTTCAACTGAAGAAAGAGTTTTTATAAAGAGGATAATCGCTCTTCCAGGAGATACAATAGAAATCAAGGATGGGAAAGTATTTCTCAATGGCGAAGAGTTGGCCGAAACCTACATTGATGCTGTCATGGAGCAAGATATGGATCCCATACAGATTGCGGCAAACACAGTATTTGTCATGGGAGATAACCGCCATCCCAGGGGGAGTTGGGACAGCAGAACATTTGGCCCCATTCCCATAGACACTATTCTCGGCAAAGCCGAGTTAGTAATTTTCCCAAATCCGCATAAGGTTAGGTGACTGGAGGCTCGGCTATGGCCAAAGAAATTTGGAGCTGGGTAAAGACTATCGTCTTGGCGATAGTGTTAGCATTGATTATAAAAAACTATGCTTTTGCCTTCTATATCGTTGACGGTAGGTCCATGGAGCCGACCCTGCAAGATGGTCAGGTCCTGATGGTCAATAACTTTATTTATAGAATTGACGAGCCTGAACGCGGCGATGTGATTATCTTTGTCATAGAAGATGTCCCCGGCCGCAAGGGCAACTGGTTTACCGGGAAGAACGCGTTGGTTAAGAGGGTCATCGCCTTGCCAGGAGACACTGTTTCAATCCACGACGGTCAGGTTTATGTCAACGACCTAGCCCTGACTGAAGAATATATTGAGTGTGAAGTGTCCGATGACCTGCCTTCAATTACTATTGAAGAGGGTGAGTTTTTTGTCCTGGGGGACAACCGTCATCCTGGAGCCAGTATGGACAGCAGGAGTTTCCCGCGGCCGTTAAAGCTGTCTGATATCGTGGGGCGGGTAGATTTTGTAATCCTTCCCTCCCCCCATAAGGTAGATTAAAGGATAAGTATATGGTATATTGAGTATGAAGGTAGAGTAGATACTGCGCGTCAAGTGCCGGAGTGGATGGGATGTCGCCCCCGGACGAAAGGTACGACCTGCGGTGCAGTATCGCGTCCGCTGCCGCCCATTAGGAAGCTTATGCCTCCTTTTTCGGGCTGGACGTCAAACCTGCCCAATTAGAAAAGGGAGGTTTTTTTGTGCATAATTCTCAACCTGCCGGTGAGAAACTGCGCCCCATGATCTTGACGGGATTGTTTGCTGCCTTAGGTATTGTCTTTCAGGGATTTTCTATTTCTACTCCCCTGATGCGTATTGGCATCAGCCCTATCCCGACAATTGTCTCGGGGTTGTTTTTGGGGCCGGTCTATGGAGGCTTAACTGGCTTACTTAAGGACTTAGTAGGATTCTTGGTTGCCCCCCCCGCCAGCGGAAGCTTTTTCCCGCCCATTACCATCATCCAAATGCTCTATGGCATCCTGCCCCCCTTGCTCTTACTCTTTTTTCGCCGCCCCGTGGACTGGATATGGGGGCGGGTAATCCCCAAAGATGACAAGCGTGACAAGGGAGCGCGCTGGCTTTCCGGCCTTCCGGCCCGCCTGATCACTTGCTTCCTGGTTGTAGCTGTCACTCAATTTATCTGCGGTGGTCTCTTAATGCCTGCAGCCCTCAGTCTGCTTTTAGACGGGCAGGTTACCCAAAGCCTGTGGCTGGCCCGCTTTACCCTCCGCATTCCTCAACTAATAGTGTATCTCGTCGCCTATCCCCTAGCTACCTATGTGATCATCGAGGCCTTGGAACGCATTCCTGCCCGGGGAGGGGTTGCCCATGAAACCGTGCTTTCTAAACATTTCTGATTTAGAATCTGCTGAAGAGGAGATCGCAAAGGTGGGGGCAAGTCCCATAAGCATAAAAATCATGGCCCCCAAGGCCGTGTTCAGGATTATTAAGGTCTATGGCCTAAAACCTTCTGCCGCCAACATCCTCAAGCAAGAGATGCTGAGCAAGGGCGGTGAAGCCGCCGTAGGTGCCCAGGTGGTAAACTGCAAGCAGGAAAAGACCGATGTCATCCTCATGGGTACTTTGGCCCAATACAGAAAAGTACTGAAGACATTAAAAATCCAGCCCGCCGGCCTTTCCGAACTGGCCAAAGAGCTGGAAAAACTTCTGAAAAATTCGGGGACGGTCCTCTAACTCGTCAACTTGTCCTTATCAGCAGCTAAGAGGCGTCTCTTTAAGTCGAGGCCTGCACTGAAACCCCCCAGACTGCCATCTGCCGCCAGCACCCGATGACAGGGAATGATGAGGATAATTGGATTTTTCCCGCAGGCTGCGCCTACTGCCCGGGCGGCACCGGGCTTGCCAATTGCCCTGGCTACCTGGCCATAGGACATGTGCTGCCCCCGGGGTATGGCCCGGAGCTGTTCCCACACTGCCCGCTGAAACTCTGTGCCTGCCCCTGCAACATCCAGGGCCAAGTCAAAATCCCGCCGCTGGCCTGCAAACCACTGTTCTAACTGGCGGGCAGCTTCCTCCAACAAGGGACTGCTTTCCCCCCTGGGGCCTTCGCCAAAGTCGGCCTGGCAAAGTCCCTTTTCCGTTGCTTTGAGGACCATGGGCCCCAAAGGTGTCTTGACCCTTTTTATGTACAACCTAATCCCCACCCTTCGAATATCATTATACAGCAAACCGGCTCAAATTGAGCCGGTTTTTGCCCTAGGGCTGGATTAATTGGGTAAGGACCTTGGAAATATCTGTACTTGGTAGACCACAGGCATAGTTTTCGCACAGGAAGACTCGAGTCTCGGGAGCAGGCTTTATCCCGGCCGCAAAGGGCGCTATATTAGTCAACTCATGAGGCTCTGCTGCGGCCAATAGACTCACCTCCGGCAGGAAAGAGCGCTGCACTTGCCTTAGCAGTTTCTGGGTCTGGGGCTGGTGTAAGTCCCCCACTACCACCGCTTCTTTGCCAGGTACAAGGGCCAGGAGCAGTGCTTGTAAAAGATGAGTATGGCCCGCTGGATAATGCTTGACTTGAGCAGCAAAGGCACTGATAATCTTCTCCGCTACTGCCTGCAATTCCGGATCTCCTGTCAGCCTGGCCAGGGCCATGAATTCCCTGGCGGCGACGCTGTTTCCTGAGGGCAGGGCCCCGTCATAGATTTCCTTGGGCCTGGAGATTAGTTCCTCCCCATCACTGCCGTAGAAATAAAAACCGCCTTCTTCATCCCAGAAGAGTTCCTGCATTTTCGCTGCCAGCGCCTTTGCCTTGGCCAACCAAGTAATATCCAGAGAAGCTGCATACAGTTCATTGCATGCCCAAAGTAGGTAGGCATAATCGTCAATATAGGCCTTATGTCTGGCTTCCCCCTGCCGCCACCGGGCAAGTAGACGCCCGGACTCTATCAGTCTGGTCTCAATGAAGGCATAGGTAGCCTTGGCCCGCTGGTAGTATTCATCATCGCCAAAGGCCCGGGCAGCAAGGACCAGGGCAACTACCATCAGGGCATTCCAGGCTGTCAGCACCTTGTCGTCCTTATGGGGGTGGACACGCTCCTCCCTGACGGTGAAGAGTTTATACCGACAGGTCTCCATCATCGTCTTAAACAGTTCAGGCTCTACATTGTGATAATTGGCCACCTGGGTGAGATCCGTGTCAATGAGGTTGGGGATATTCTGGCCCTCGAAATTGCCCTTTTCCGAGATATTATAAGCCTCGCAAAATAATATGCCCTGCTCGGGACCCAGGAGCGACATTATTTCTTCTTGCTCCCAGGCGTAAAATTTCCCTTCTACTCCCTCGGAATCCGCATCCTCCGCTGACAAGAAACTGCCTTCGGGCCCTGCCAGCCCCCGATCACAATAGTCCAGGATTTCCCGAGCCACCGTCATATAGCGCTGTTCCCCCGTGACCTGCCAGCCTTCGGTATAGGCAATTGCCAGCAGAGCATTGTCATACAGCATTTTTTCGAAATGGGGAATGAGCCACTGCCTGTCGGTAGAATAGCGGCAAAAGCCATAGCCCAAATGGTCATAGATGCCCCCGTTGGCCATAGCATCCAGGGTAGCAGTAACCATTTCCAGGGCGGAAGGATCTTTGGTCCAGCGGTGGTAGCGCAGTAAGAACATTAGATTATGGGGTGTTGGGAATTTAGGCTCGCTGCCAAAACCTCCATATTTCTCATCGAAGGTCTCTTGCAGCTGGCTGAAGCAGCTGTGGACATCCTTTTCCCCTAACTCCCCTGGAGTTGCTGTCCGGGGCTGTAGTACTTCCGCTACCTTGGAGGCAACGCGGGTTACTTTTCCCGGCTCAGCCTTATACTGGTCAGAAAAGAGTCGGATTAGCTCTTTAAACCCGGGACGCCCGTAGCGTTCTTCTGGAGGGAAGTATGTTCCGGCATAAAAGGGCTTTTTATCCGGGGTCAAAAAAACCGACAGGGGCCATCCCCCTTGGTCAGTAATGGCCTGACAGGCCTGCATATAGATGGCATCAATATCCGGACGCTCTTCCCGATCGACTTTCACCGAGATAAAGCGTTCATTGAGAAGTCCCGCAATCTCCTCATCGGCAAAGGATTCTCGGGCCATGACATGGCACCAATGACAGGTAGAATACCCAATGGAAAGAAAGACCGGCTTATCCTGGGCCTTGGCCTTGGCAAAGGCTTCTTCCCCCCAGGGATACCAGTCCACGGGGTTGTAGGCATGCTGGAGCAAGTAGGGCGACTTTTCCTGGATTAATCTATTGGCTACTTTTTCAGTTTGCATACTGGCATCGTCCCCCCTTTTTTTTAATCAGTACTATACTTACCAAGATAAATCTCACTATACGCCTATACAAATAAAGCAGGGGAAACAGCCCCTGCTTTTACAGTTATATTAAACCAAGGGCATTTGCTATTCATCCAGAAAAAATAATTCCTCTACCTGGGTTTTCAGGAGTATAGCCAGTTTCATGCCCAATTCTAGGGATGGGTTGTACTTATTGTTCTCTACTGCGATTATTGTCTGGCGGCTGACCTCAGCCAGTTCCGCTAAATCCTCTTGCCGATAGCCCATCTTTTTCCGGAGTTCTTTAATTCTATTCCTCATTTCCAGCTGTGACCCTTTTTTTAATAATCAACTGGCTTAGCCAGAATACAATGTTCTGGCTCAGGAGCAAAATTAAGGGCAATCCCAAGCGCTGAGTCTGGACAAAGTCAAAGACCGACCATATTAGCAAAAAAAGACCAGAGTAAACCCAGGCGATCCTACCGCTTTTTAGGGTGATGTGCATTTCCATTTCATCCGCTTTTTTAAACATAATACCCTCCTAATGTAAAGCCTTATTTACATTATAACCGGCCCCACAAATAATGTCAAGAACCCTTTACATTATTTCCGTTAATAGTATACAGACCTTTGCTGGACAAGTATAATGGAAGAAAACGGTCACGGAGGTTGCATTATGCGCAAACTAATAATCATTACACTTATACTGCTGGTAGCTACAGGTAGTTTTCTTCCTTCCACCCAGGCGGAAACAGCTCCAGCCACACAGTCTGATGAACTCTTTTTTACCATCTTGCATACCAATGATGAACACTCTGCCCTGAGCCCCTTTCCCCTGGTGGACTACAACCGGGAAGAGCAGGATCCCACTCTTGGTGGTTTTGCCCGCTTGGCCCAGGCAGTCAAAGATATCCGGACCGCCAAAAAAGCAACAAATGAACCGGTACTGCTCTTGTCCGCCGGGGACTACTTGGGGGGATCACCATATTCCTGGCTGGCCTTAAGTGGCAGGGCCCCAGAACTTACTATTATGAGAAAAATCGGCTATGATGCTGTCATCATTGGCAACCATGAATACGATTATGGACCTGAGCAACTAGCACAGTACCTGGCGGCTGCCGGTTACCCTGAATCCGGGGGTGGAACCCTGCTCCTGGCCAGCAACACCCGGCCCCCTTCCAGCCATACCCTCAATGACCTGGGCATTAAGGAAACGGCTGTCCTCACTCTCCCCAACGGCCTAAAGGTTGGGCTCTTTGGCCTCATTGGCATCGATGCCGTCAATGTGGCCCCCTCTGCCGCCCCGGTGGAATTTGCCGACCAGGTGGAGACTGCCCGGGAGATGGTAGCGGCCCTGAAAAATGCCGGTGCAGATGTTATCGTCGCCCTTTCCCATTCCGGGGAAGATGAGGAGGCGGCACTGGCCCAGGCCGTCCCGGGCATTGATGTCATTGTCGGCGGCCACACCCATGTCCTGCTGGAAGAACCCATTGTCGCAGGAAAGACAATTATTGTCCAGGCAGGGGAAAATCTCAGGCATTTGGGCTGCCTGGAACTGGCCTACAACCCGAAGACCGGGGATGTTCGCCTGCGCAATTCCGAGACCGGCAAGCCCTACGCCATTATCCTCGACGATTCAATACCGGAGGACCCTGACATTGCCGGCATGGTGGCAGGCTATACCTCAGACCTCAACGCCTTGGTGGCAGAGATTACCGGCGGGCGCTTCACAGATATCACCGAAACAGTTGCCTGGTGCGATTTTCCGGTGGTGAACACCCCGATACTGCAGGAGACTCCCTTCGGAAACTTTGTCACCGATGCCATGCGCCTGGTGGCGGAAGAAGTCACCGGGGAGGAAGTGCACTTGGCATTTCAGGCCAACGGCACCATCAGGGGCAGCATCATTCCCGGCACTTGTCCCTGGTCGCTGCAGCAAGTATCCTTTTACGACCTCGCCTCCCTGGTGGGCTTAGGTGTGGGCCCCGACGGCAATGCCGGCTATCCCCTGATCTCTGCTTATCTCACCGGCCAGGAGCTGTCCCGGGTTTTCGAACTGCAGGTGCTGCTGGCGGAATTAATGGGCGACACATATTTCCTCCAGATTTCTGGAGGGAGAATGACCTTCGACCGGGGACGAGCAGTGCTGCTGACCTTGCCCTTTGTAGACTTGCCTATACCCACCACCAGAGCTGTAGAATCTGCCGAGCTGTACAGCGGCCAGGGCATTCAGGATACCGATGAGTACCAGAAGTTAAATAAAAAAGATCAACAACTATACCATGTAGTTACCGATTATTATATCGCCTCTTTTTTACCAATGGCTGGCGAAATGCTGCCCAGCCTGGAGCTGGTCCTCAAAGATAAAGAGGGCAACCCCATTGAAAACCTCGACGATGCAATTATCTACCGCAACGGAAGAGAACTAAAAGTCTGGCAGGCGGTGTTGGAATATGCAGCCCTCCAACCCCAGGACAGCGACGGCAATCCCCGTATCAGTGATTACTACGCAAAAACCTCAGGCCGCTTGATTCAGCACAGCATCTACCCGCCCATGTGGAAGGGGTTGGCCTTGGCGATAGTGCTCCTGGCCAGCTTTTTAGTTTTGGGAGTCCATAAGTTGCGACAAAAGAGAAAAAATAAGAAAATATCCGATAGTTGACATCTCCCAGATTTAATGGTAATATATTCCTATTAAAGGAAAGGGGTGTTCAATATTAAACTTGTTAAGATTTTCTTTGTAAGTGTATTGGTTTGCCTGGCGTTACTACCTTCTCTGTCATATGCATCTTCGTCCAAAACTGAAGAGCACTGGTCTACATTTGATTTTTGTCATAGTTTACAAGGCAAATATCGAGATTACACTGGTAAGCATATTCGGCTACGAGCTACCTGTAGAGAATACCACCACGATCATCCAGATACTAATTACTTTGTTTTTCTTCACAAAAAAACTCTTTTGGGTTATAAAGTAATGGGCGACCCTGCTGTTTTCCCAAAAAACGGAACGGGTACCCACCACTGGCTCAATGTTGGCGCAGGCAAATATGGTTTCTTCTTTAGAAAAATCGTTTGGGGTGACGACCGCTCGCGGTTAGTGTCTGATAATGTTTATATGTACGGTTACAACCCAACTCCTGGAGGAGGTACCCCTGTTTTCCCAATGAACAACGATTAAAGCTTCCCGGGATCATTCCCGGGTTTTTTAAAAAGGAGGTATGACTTTGTGTTAGAAGCACCTTTATTTTTGCTTACCGGGACTGTACTCTGTGTTCTTATCTTTGCAATAAAGTACAGGGGGGGCTTTAACTTAAAAGCCTTTATTTATATGACATTTTGCATCTATCTTCTAACTTTGATCATCTGTTTGACTTTCCCTTTACCTGTACAGAAGCTAATAGCTTTTTTACCGTCCTATAAGCCTGTATTTGTTCCTTTCACTGACCTGCGCAATTGGCTGGCAGACCTTTCTTTCGTTACAGCGATTAGTATGGTTACAAAACGAGTTCTTCTTTTATTCCCCATGGGTTTTTTTCTTCCTCTCTTAATGCCTAGAGCTAAATCTTTTAGGAGCTCTTTACAATTTGGAATAATGATTGCGCTGGTCCCGGAATTACTGAAATATCTGATCGGCCTGATTCTCGGAACCTTCTATAAATCAGTAAGTATAGATTACGTCATCCTCTATTTCGTGGGGTATTTGTTTGGCTCGCTGGTGTTTTTCGTTCTCAGGCCCTGGCTAAATAAATCTATCCGATTATCCGATTACAGTTTTACCATCAGGGGGAATTAACTGGTATGGCACTGATGTCAGCCCGCAATCTCAGCAAAGTATTTGGTCATGGGGAAACCTCTGTGCGTGCATTGGATGATATTAGCCTGGATATATCTTCTTGTGAGGTACTTGGGATAACAGGACCTTCTGGTGCAGGTAAATCAACACTACTACACATATTAAGTACCCTGGACACCCCCACAGGGGGACAAGTTACATACAAGGGAGCCGACTTGTTTGACAATAATCGAACAGAGCGTGCACGTTTGCGAAGAAGAGAATTTGGTTTTGTCTTTCAGTTCTACAACCTCGTACCTGTTTTAACGGTAGAAGAAAATATCGCCTTGCCAGTGTTAATCGACGGGAAGAAACCCAACAGCGACTACATCGATAAACTTATTAACCTGCTTGGGTTAGAATCCAAACGCAGGACATTGCCCCATAAACTATCCGGAGGCCAACAACAACGGGTGGCGATAGGAAGAGCACTGGCTGCTAAACCTTCTATTGTCTTCGCCGATGAGCCTACAGGAAACTTAGACAGCAATACCACCAAAGAAATTGTGCAGGTTTTTTTAGAGACCGCCTCGGAATTTCAACTTACTTTGGTAATTGTTACCCATGACAGTTACGTGGCTTCATATTGTCAACGTATAGTAGAAATCCAGGACGGTAACATCATTTCCTCAGGAGAAGACTATGGCAATTAGCCTCTATCTTTCTGCCCGTACCATCCTTCGCAATCTAAAAGAAACTATCCTGATGATTTTTTCGCTTACACTGGTCTTGGCATTGATGCTGGCGGCAACAATCGTCTCTATTAACGCCTTGAGTTTTGTGGTGTTTGAAGCGAAGATAACCAATGGCTGTTGGCATCTTGCCTACTATCTCACCGACCCCGCCGCAATTGAAGAAGTAAACAACAATAACAATGTGGACATTGCCACAGTTGGTTATCGGTTGTTACCCCAAATTCTTCTTGACTCTGACATGTCATTGGAAATTTGCCTCTATCAAGAAAAAACTTTTACAGAGTTTACCCTCCCCCTCATTGAAGGCCAACTGCCCCAAAATGCAAACGAAATAATCGTTCCGGATTGGTACCTGCGCAATAAAAAACTGTCCCTGCCTGCCAAACTCTCCACACCGGAGCAGGAATTTATCATCACAGGAGTGTACAAGGGACTTGTAACAAGTATAACCGCCGGAATAGTACAAGCATATTCCATTATTGAAGCTAATCCCCATCTAATAGTCCCGGAGTTGTTATCAGTAGATCCTTCCCCGGATTGTATGGTGTCTAAGCTGGGGGTGGAAATAGACCATGTACCAGTATTTGCATACATAAAGCTAGCACCTAAGGCCCCCCTTGGCATTACAGTGCAACAATTGGCGTCCATCGACGGCCTGGAGAGGTTTCCCTTTAGCGACTTTTTGCTTGGGAACATGGCTATTCCCTCATCGCCGGAATATAACGTGGATTTGCTTGTAGCCCACCAACAGCCTGGCATAGAAAACCCTGAAATCCAAAAAGAGCTATTGGTCCAAAAAACTCTCCCCCTTATTATCAATGGAATCCTCTTGCTCGCTCTTTTCGTCTTGGTTTTTATTTCATACAGCTTAATAGTAAATAAACAATTATCTGTTCTTGGCATTCTGGCAGCAATTGGCTTAGACCCTAAACAACTGCGTAATACAGTTATTATTCATGCTCTCTTGATTGGTCTAATATCTCTTCCCACTGGTACATACCTTGGTATCGTGGGATCGAAATTCTTTTTGCACAGTAACTTAGGGAAAGTTTATGGGGCAATTGAAATACCCACTACTGACATTTGCATAATTGTAATTATTTCTTTCCTGGCGTTAGTTGTCGCTGCCCTGTTACCCGCCATAAAGGCCAGCAAATTATCTCCCACCGAGGCCATTGCCGGGAAGGCTAACAGAGGCTCTAACCAAGAGATTGCCTCTCCCCTCCTTAGTTTTAAAAGGTGTCGGAGCCAATTTTCTTTTGCTGTTATCTACGCTTATAAGAACATTTTTAAACATCTATTTAGGTTTATCGGCATAATTGCTGCTACTGCCCTGTTGCTAACAGTCTTCATTCCCTTAACTGCTGAGGTTGAACGAGTTTGGAAAGAAGGTGGCAGGCGTGACACGTATAAATTTGACTATCAAATTCCTGCCACCACTTTTCGCAACTGGATCTATAATCCCATAGAAGTCAAAGCAGGGTTTATCGACGAGCTATCTTCGCTTTCTACTGTGGATTCGGTGTATTGCCATTACTCCGTCTATAACAGGCGAGAGGAAAATAGTTACGATTACGATTGGAGACTTGATGACGATGACATCACTACTCAAGGGAAAAGGGTTTTTGAACTCTGTGATGCTTCACTAGATAGAAGAAACCAACCTGATAACTTCAGTTTTATTAATGGTGGTGTCAGCGGCTACGGTAACTCAGAACTTTTACTGGCTAAAGAATATCTTATTGAAGGCAGTATCGATGTAGAGAAGATGTCTGCAGAACCTGTTATTTTATTACCCAAGTACATTACCTGGTTTAGCAATACTGACCTTCCCTACACCAAGCTTGAGGTTGGCGATAAGATTGTCCTGGTGGAGAACACTAGGGTAGACGGAGATTATATCCCCATTAAAGAGTATACTTTCACCATCGGTGGTTTTTTGGATTCACTTCCCTTTCGACAAGTGTCCGGTTCAAGCAGTGGCTTTGTTGGCATTATGCACCGGGATCAGTTAATGAAACTGGGGACCAAAGATAAAGGCCTGTTCGAAATCTTTGTAAAAGACAAAAAAGGGGTAGATGCGTATCCCGAGTTAAGACGGCTTTGTGATGTCCACGGACTACAAGTGATTAATCTAAAGGATGATATGGAATTTCAAGAAAGCCAACATGAGGCACAGTTATTTCAAATGGCTTTATACAGCATCTTTTCCATCCTAGGGGCCATCCTATTTTTGATACTATTCAATTTGGTATTCTCGAGTATTATTGCCCGCAAATCCGAATTCGCCATGTTAGCTGCCTTGGGCATGGAAAACAGGCAATTACTCATATCCGTGTTAACCGAAGCATACTCCTACGGTTTCATCGGTTGCTGCCTTGGGATGACAGGAGGAATTGCCATCCTGATAAAAAACTATAGCCCTGGAGATATAATGACCATTCCGCAAATTATCCCCTGGACACATATTGCTGCAGGTGTAGGATTAGTATTCATTGCCTGCACAGTTGCGGGCATCTCAAGCCTATCCTTTGTCTTAAATCGCCTGTCAATTAAAGATGTAAAAAAGTAAAACCGCCTGGCGGCGGTTTTTGGTTTCTCGGGGCTAGTGCTGATCGTTATCACCACGGTTTTTTAGGCTAATCTTAAACAAATCCCCGAACTCACCTTGGGTGAAGCCTTTTAGTTTCTTTTTCATTTCCTCCCAGCTACCGGCACTGATATATAGGAAGGCCCCACCGCCAACAACTACAATGGCCAGCAACCACAGAATTGTCCGCCAAACAGTTCCCCTACTTGCAGTTGCCTTAGGAGCTTCTGTCTGTTCAACTGCCTCGGCGCTGCCATACAGGGTGATGGCAAGGACATCGGCAAATTTAGTCACCGATTCCTCCGCCTCTCCTTTGTCGTTCTCATGGGTGCCAACTTCTATGAGCAGGGAGCGGGGAGACATATCCTGATTGTAATTACCCTTTGCCGCGAAAATCCCCTTGATAAGGCCCGGATATTTTTCGTCGGCAACAGCCTTGATTTCTTCGGCAAATTCCTGATTCGCCTCTGCATTTTGGTTTTGTCTGCCCACCACCAACTGTATTTGTACCATGCCGTCTTCAAGATACTCTTCTGCGGCAAGGGCATCCCGGTGTACATCGATAACTGCATCGCTATCATTCTGTAGTAACTCCTGGGCGGTGTCTCGGGAGCGCTTGTAGGCATTGGAATCATGGGGAACATGAGTTTCCTTGGACTGGACCGCTTCCACCCCGTTATCTTTGAGGCTATCATTTAGCGACTCGGCAACGTCAAGGATCCCTCCCCCTTCCGGCACACTGTCTGTACCGTCGTTGGGCACATAGGACTCGGCACCATGGGTGGAATAAATGCCGATTTTTTTCTCAGAAGTTTCTTGCTGTTGAACAGGTTGGGACTGAAAAACTCCTAAGATTTCGGCCCTAACCCGCTGCAGCCAAGACTGGTTGCCGCTGCTACCGGTGTACTTTGCAGTGGCGTCATCACCCTCCACCGAAAAAACTTCCCAACTGCGATTGTCCATGCCAATCCAGCGGTCCCCCACATGGACATGACGGGCGGTGCGCATTAGCACATTGCCCTCTTCATCGCTAATTGTGTAAACTCCGCCGTCATCCCGGGAATCGAGATTGAGCAGATCAAAGAATTCTTCAACTGTGTCATCCTCTGCTCCAGTTGGTAGGTGGTTCAATGTAAGAAGCAGCACCAGAGCAAGGAATAGCGCCCGTTTCAAGAAAATGACTCCTCTATTCTTCATCGTCATCACCCTTTTTGAACTTGACCACATTGGGACGGCGAAGACCCTGGGTTAAATTTTCCGATTCATGTTTTGCAGGCCCACCCTGGATTCTCTCCAGAGATTCCCCAAAGACTTCGGCCAAGGCTACCGCCAGGATACCAACGATAACCACACTGTCAAAGAAACCGGCTCCGCCAATGGTGACGGTCCCCTCCCCACCGGTCAAGGCTACCTCCACCCGGGATATGATATCCACTAAAATCATAGACCCCACCCCGGCAATGAAGGCGGAGCGCCGTGAGCGACCGGCAATATAGCCGGCGGCAGCTGCCAGGATTGCATATAGATACATGGGGTCAATGGGCAAGGGAAAGAGGGGCTGAACAGGTACAAGCTTACTTACTCCGTAGACAACCCCCGTTGTCACCAGGGTTGCCACCACGGACCGGACTCTTTCCTTTGTGGTCCCGGCTTTAACAAATAGGTATACCGCCAAAATCGCCGGGACGACGGCTCCGCCTAGGTTGACAGCAACATTATCTGTGATGGCGATTTCCGGTAAAAAGTTTCCTAGGGCCATTGCGGCAATAAATAGCAGGGCTTCCCGGTCGGTAAGGCGCATTCGGTCCAACACCCGCTGGGCTATGCCGGCATAAATTAAAACAGCAACAATTACAAGCAATGTTAATCCAACCATAGCTGGCTCTCCTTTACTGCAATCTATACCATTAAAATAACCGAATTAAGCAAACTCAATACCTGGCAACAAAAAAAGGAGAGGCGAACTCTCCTTTTTATTCTTGTTTCGTAGGTCCTTCTGGGGGATTTTCGGCAATTGGTTCAGACTCAGGTTCTGGTTCCACCGGAGTCACCGGTTCCGGCTCTGGTTCAACTGGCTGTGCAGTTTCAGCAGGCGCTGTCGGTTCAGTGGCTGGCTGGGATTCTTCTTTCACCGACTTTAGCCCGGCAAAGAGATTGGAATATTTCTTATCCATCTTGCCCTGGTCAATGAGGTTGGTAAGACCAGTCTTGGCATCAGGAATGAAGTCCGCCAGTTCCATAAGGTTAGCAGTGATAAGTCGATCAGCCAATTCACTATTGGGCAACATTTTTTCCAGTATGTCTCCAAAATTCTCTGCCAGTTTTGACGCTGGCTTAAATGGCAGATTAAGGCTACCAAACAAGCCACTGACGGCGCCGATTATTCCCCGGCTCCCCAAGGATTGGGGTGGGAAGACTTTCCAGCGTCCCCCGGGATAGCGGGCGCCATAGAAAACAGCGTTATGAGCCTTAGCGCAACGTTCATTGGATATCTCCACCGTAGAGGCAAGAACCCGCTCAGGCTGTTGGGTATAGGCCTCCATGCGCCGATCATAACCCTTGCCAAAGCCTGCCATGGCACTGTCAAGGCGAGAGAGCCTAGTTTCAAAGGCAGCTTGACGCTTTGCCAGATCGGCTTTGTGGGCATCAGTCTTGGATTTCTGTTGCTTTTCAAACTCCCGGAAGGCACCTTCAATTTCCTGAGCCTTCTTGGACTGAGCTTTGTCAATTTCTCCAAGACTCTTTTCTAAGGTTTTAATTTGGTCGCGCCAGTAATTATCAGGGTTTTCTTTATAGCCTTCTTGAGCACGTTCCAACTCAGCCTGAAGCATTTCCCGGCGCTGTTTGAATTCATCGCCAGCAGTAGCCAAGTCGGCATCTGTTGCAGTGCGCTTGGCGGCAATAGCCGTCTCTACCTGGCTGGCCAAATCTTCTAGAGATTTAGCCCCGGCGGCCTTTTCTTCCTCGAGAAACTCTTGTATTTTTGCAGCCAGAATATCTCTATGGGCATAGGCCTTTTGCTTAAACTCAGTCCAAGCTTCTGCAGCGGTTTTATATGCCTCCAGCTGTTGGCTTAACTGATCTAAAGCTTCTTGGGGGTTGGCCTTTTGTTCTAAGCCTACCAACAGGATTTCATCTTCCCCATCTAATAGGGGAGCCGCCTGGTCAGTCTGGGTAATGAGGCCGGTAAAACTCAAGGTAGTTGGGGTTAGGTTAGTGATTTCTTTAGTCCACTGCTGACACATGCTGAGAAAAGCCTCTTCACCTGTTTCTGGATCCAGCTCAAGCTGGGGAATCTCTGGGGACATGGCAAATTGAATATTCCCAGAAACCAGACCCTGGAGATCAAAAACCAAACAACGACCGCTAGTCTCACCAGGGGCCCAGGTAACAGTTTTTAGGGGCAGGGCAAAGCGGGCCAATACCTCAATAGGTTCGTACTGTTTGCGACTAAATAGGCCCTTGCTCTTGCGATTATCCAGGGCAAGACCTAAAGCGACTGCAGCTTCTATCTTTGCAGATGGGGGAAGCAAATCTACGACAAAGGGCATTCAATACACCTCCTGATTTAGTATTCTCTGCGGAATTATGTTTTCCTGCTATATTATGTCTGCCAAAATAACTTATTCCTCCATGCCAGCAGTCCTTTGCTCTAAGGCCTCTCTTGGCCTTCCTCATTATTTCCTGCCACGATCACCTGTTCCAGTGCATGGCGGAGTAGCTCAATATGCTGGTACTGATCCGATGGCAGCCATAGCAGGGGGAGACCAGCGATGGCAAGGGTCTTTTGCAGTTGGGGATCTTTGCCCAGGGGCCATAGTGCGCTCTGCTCTTGACCTTCAATCTGAACCACTGCAACAGGCTTTAAGAGCTTTTCCTCAAAGACGACAAAGTCTACCCAACGCTTTTCAAGCCAGGCCAGGGCACCTTTACTCTCTTCCCCTTCTATTTCTAATACAGCCGCCAGGGGAATCTGAGCCAGTACCATGTACTCTTGCCCCACTGCCTTCTGCAAGGCAAGCCAGCACTTGCGACGCTGACCGCTGATAAAAAAGCGCTGGACCTTGAAGGTAGCAGGGGGGGCATCCGTCCTTAACAACAAGATGAGCACGACGATAATTGCCGCTACTATTCCAGCAAGAATTATCCAGTATAGATAATCCATCCTGACCCCTCCTTGGCATATTCTTCGGCACAGGAATAGTAATTCCCTTTTTAAGGCAATACTTTTCTTGACAAATAATATACTGGTGAGGCATAATAGGGGAAAGCAATGAAGGCAGAAGAGTAATCTGGGATACTGCACAAAGAGAGTCGGCCACATGGTGAGAGGTCGGCTGCAGGCTCAGGCGAATGGACTGCCTAGCCGCCGGGAGGTAATGCCCGGCCGGGCCCTCCGTTACAGGGTCGAGTGCGTAGCAATAGCTGCGAATTCGGGTGGTACCGCGGATAAACTCCGTCCCGTTTTAGGGATGGGGTTTTTGTTTTCCAAAAAGGAGTGAAAAAAATGAAACGAGTATTTTCCGGCGTACAGCCCTCTGGAGAGTTGACCTTAGGCAACTACTTGGGTGCCCTAAAGAACTTCGTCCGGGTCCAACATGAATACAATTGCTTTTTCTGCATCGTCGACCTGCATGCCCTGACAGTTCCCCAAGACCCCTTGGTACTGCGCCAAAAGGTCAGTCAGACCGCCGCTTTATTTCTGGCAGCGGGAATTGACCCGGATATAGCTACTGTATTTGTCCAATCCCGGGTCAGTGCCCATGCGGAACTGGCTTGGCTGCTCCAATGCCTGACGGGATTTGGCGAATTAGGTCGCATGACCCAGTTTAAAGAGAAGTCCCAGGGAAAGGAATCCTTTTCTGCTGGACTATTCACCTACCCCACCCTAATGGCAGCAGATATTCTCCTCTACGACGCAGATGTCGTGCCGGTGGGAGAGGACCAAAAGCAACATCTGGAATTGACCAGAGATTTGGCCCAGCGCTTTAATAGCCGTTATGGGGAACTCCTGGTTGTTCCCAAGCCCATGATTGGCAAGGTTGGCGCTAGGATTATGGCCCTGGATAATCCAACTTCCAAGATGAGCAAATCCAGTGCCACTCCAGCCAGCTACATCTCCATGTTGGATGACCCTGAGACTATAACCAAAAAACTTAAGCGAGCTGTAACCGATCTTGGCACAGAGGTCCGCTATGACCCGGAAGAAAAGGCGGGAGTCAGTAACCTCTTGGACATCCTTTCCCTGTGTTCCGGCAAGCCCATCCCCGAGCTGGAAAATGAGTTTGCAGGCAAGGGCTACGGGCACTTGAAACTTGCCGCTGCCGAAGCTGTCATTGCCGAGCTTGCCCCCATTCAGGAGCGCTACCGGCAAATCATGGCCGCAGCCAATTTAGGGGAAATTCTTGACCGGGGAAGCAAAAAAGCGGCAACAATTGCCGCCGCAACACTGTTCCGAGTACAGCAGGCTATGGGACTATAATGCATAGACTCTTTCAGAGGGCTATTATTCCCTCGCCATATTGTCCCGTAGGGATAACTCTAACGTAGGGGGGCCGTCGCGGCCCCTTTTTTTTACCCTTGGACAATCTTGCTTAAATCTGCTATGCCTTCCATCAGGGCCACAACTTCTCCCATGTAGGGTGCAGTGCGGAAGGTCATGTTAGCCATATCCTCGCCGCTAGGATGAGTAGCCGTCCCATGGCTTGGAGCTTAGAAGGGGCAGAGGGCATGGCGCTGATGCGGTCGATACAGGCCAATCGAGAGTCAGTACGAGATCACTATCTAGCCATGCAACCCACAGTCCCTGTCATCACTGAATTAAAGAAAGAGGTCAAGAAGTCGCTGAAGCGTTTACAGCAACGGCAATCTGGCAGGGAAAATTATAATAATGCACCGCTTTATCGGGCCGGTAGTAATCTAACGCGGCAAGCGTTAAAAGGACTAAATGATATCACTGCTGTTTAGTGGCTACGAGGTTCTCCAAAAAAACCTACAGTAACTTGACACCGTCTGCACTATCGTTTAACTTGACATCAGCTGAAAACATTTGTACAATTAAAAAAAGCAGTGCATACTTCATCTAATAAGTCACTATTACCGTGACTTATTTATTATATTTATTTCCCAAAGGGGATATGTAAAACTTTTTTCCCGAGGACATATACTGTATAGAGACATAATTGGTAATATCCATCATACTATTCTGTGAGGTGGAGGAATGAAAAAGAAATTATTAGTCATTCTAATCGCCATATTATGTATTACTGTCTATTCAATACTCGGTGTTTTAGCTTGTACTGAATTTTTTTCCGGTTCCTGGCCAAGTGCAAATCCTTTACATGTTCATGTTGACTCATCAGCGTCTGCTTTCACGCAAGCAATTAATCCATTTTGTTGGAATTACAAGACTAGCAAGGTATTTTTCCCATCGGTCCACGTAGGCGGAACCACGTGCTCTAGCTGTAAAGTGTTTATCAAGTATGGGTTCCTTCCATACGAAAATGTTATCGCGATTACTCAAAACTATACAAGTAAAACAAAAATTGACTCATGGATGAGTGGTAGTTGGGTTAAGTCAGTTATCTCTATTAATTCACGGCAGGTCATGTTGAGCCCTACAACATCTTTTGAGTTTGGATCAGCATCAAATTTTCTAAGACAACTTGTTATTGTACATGAGCTAGGACATACCTTGGGCTTAAAACATCAAATTCTTTATTGCCCCGAATCCTCAATTATGTGGAGAAACCCTATTAACAGTAGTTTTAATACCCCACGGCCCCACGATGCTAATACCCTTGTAACGAAGTATGGTCCCTAGGAAGGAGGAGAAAGGTAATTGTCACGTTATCGGTGCCTGATTGCCATAGGTATTGTTTTGGTTGTCGGCCTGGGAATTCTCGCCTATCGCCATATTGTGCCAACAATAACCCTAACTTCCTCAACTGCATTGTACCCAGGGTATGACACTGCAGAGAATATGGAATACGCTTCCGAGGTAGTTGTTGTTGTCAGCGTTGTGGGCAAAGGAAAAAGTAAGGACGTAAATGACTGGTTATATACTTTTACTCCCCTTAAAGTAGAGCGAGTTTTTAAGGGAGACTTACTACCAGGGGAAAGAATTGAGTTTGCCGAACGGGGAGGTTATGAAAGGAAAGTAACTGGTCTATATTTTATAGGCCGGGAGGATTATGTGCACATAAAACAGAATTCAAGCTACCTTCTATTTCTCATAGAAGAAGGTGACACTGGCATCTATTTTACCACCGGAGGGCCAGAGGGAAAATATGTATGGCCCCTCCCCCAAGAAGCAACAGCTGAAAATCTTGAGTTTACTGACTGTTGGGGAGTCGATTTGGATTTGTATAACTCAATATTGGCAAGGTACGGAGGGAATTAAAGGATTTCATTGTCCCGTAGGGATAACTCTAACGTAGGGGGGCCGTCGCGGCCCCTTTTTTTTACCCTTGGACAATTTTACTTAAGTCGGCAATTCCTTCCATCAGGGCCACAACTTCTCCCAGCAGGGCCAGCCTCGCCCGGCGAATGTCCAGGTCGTCAACCATTACCATGATTGCGTCAAAGAAGGCATCCACGGCGGGACGGAGATTGGCCATGACCTGGAAGGCAGCAGCATAGTCTCCGCTGGCAGCGGCAATACCTTGCCGGGCCTGGAGGATACTTGCCCACAGGTCTTTTTCGGCAGGATCAGTGAGCATCTCCTCCTTGACGGGACTGCTGTCGCCCTTTTTCGCTAAGTTTGCAGCCCGGGTATAGGCCGTTAACAGGGCGCCAAAGTTTTCATCCCCGCGGAAAGCTGTCAAGGCCTGAGCCCGCTTGTAGACTTCTGCAGGCTGTTCAATACCTGCCTCGAGAACTGCATCGATAACATCGTAGCTAATCTCTGCTTCTCCCAGAATAAAGCGCAAGCGCTGCCGGAAGAAATCCATGATTTCATTTTGGAGGACTGCTATGCCTTTTTCCAAGGGGAATTTCCCCTCATAATGCCTATATGCCTCAGCAATTAGTGCCGATAAAGACAAAGGCAGTTCTTTTTCCAGGGCCATGGTGCATATTGCCTGACCTTGACGGCGAAGGGCATATGGATCTTGGGACCCGGTGGGAATAAGGCCCGCCAGGAAACAGCCGCAGATATTGTCAATCTTATCTGCCAGGGAGACCAATAAGCCTTCTCTGGTCTGGGGAAGTCCGTCTCCAGCAAAGCGAGGCTGGTAGTGCTGGCCAATTGCCTGGGCCACAACCCCCTCTTCTCCCCCCGCCAGGGCATATTTTTCTCCCATTACGCCCTGGAGCTCAGGAAATTCAGTGACCATTTGGGTAACCAGGTCAGCCTTGGCCAAGCTGGCGGCCCGCTGGGCCCTAGCCTTAGTCCATGCCTCTTCCTGGAGGTGATCTGCCAGCCAGCCTGTAAGAGACACTATTCGCTGGACCTTTTGCCCCATGCTACCCAGGCCCTCCAGAAAGACCACCCGGTCAAGGGTTTCGTGCCTTGCGGTCAAAGTTATCCTTTGATCCTCTGTCCAGAAAAAGGTGGCATCATTTAGCCTGGCCCGCAGCACCTTTTCATTGCCCTCTCGCACAATATCTAAATGATCATCGTTGCCGCTTCTGACTGCGATAAATCCCGGCAGTAATTTACCCGCAGCATCTGTTACGGGGAAATAACGCTGATGCTCCCGCATGGAGGTAATCAGCACCTCCGCCGGCAGTTCCATGTATTCTTCATCGATGTTGCCATATAGGGCTGTGGGATACTCCACCAGGTAGGTAACCTCTTCCAGCAGACCAGGATTTTCTGGCACATGGCCTCCATGGGCGGCGGCCACTTCCTTTACCTGCTGGGAGATAATCTCCCGGCGTTTATCTTGGTCAACTATGACCCATCCTTGCTCTAACTTAGACAGGTACTGGCTGGGTTCATCAATAATAATGGGTTCTGTGACGAGGAAACGGTGTCCCCAGGTGCAATTTCCTGCCTTGATGCCACCAAACTCCACAGGCAGAACCTGGTGACCGAGGAGGGCCAGCAGCCAGCGAAGGGGCCGGGCAAAGCGCAGCTCACCGCAACCCCAACGCATTGATTTTGGGAAGGAGAGCTTGTGTAAACATGTCTCCAGCAGTTCCGGAAGAACCTTGGCGGCAGGGAGTCCCTTTTCCACCTTTTCCGCAAAGACATAGGGCACCCCTTTGACTTCCTCCTGGATGACAGCACTGATCTCTATCCCCTGGCCCCGAGCAAAGCCCTGAAGGGCCTTTGTGGGATTCCCCTGGAGATCGTAGGCAGCCTTTGCGGCCGGGCCCCGGGCCTTGACGGCTAAATCCCTTTGTTGATGGGCCAGGCCCTCCACAAGGAGGGTAATCCGCCGGGGTGCGCCAAAAGTCCGGAGCTGAGAATAGTCCAACCTGGCATCCCTCAAGGCAGAGGCAACCAGGTCCTTAAGTTGAGCCAAGGTGCCGGGCATGAACTTGGCCGGCATTTCCTCGACGCCGATTTCTAATAGCAAGTCTTGTGTTTCCACTATTCCTCGCCTCCCTTGTCCATAGGAATAAGTTTAGCCCTCAGATTCTCATCCTTAAGGAGAGGATAGCCAAGGCCCTTTCGCTGCTCAATATAGGCTTGGGCAATTGCCCGAGCGATGTTTCTCACCCTTGTGATATAGCCAGTGCGCTCGGTAACGGAAATCGCTCCCCGGGCATCCAAGAGGTTAAAGGCGTGAGAACACTTGAGCATATAGTCGTAGGCAGGCTGCACCAGACCCTGCTCAATTATGGCCCAGGCTTCCTTTTCGTAGCTATCAAAGAAGGTAAAGAGGGCACTAGTGTCCGCCACCTCAAAATTATACTTGGAGTATTCCACTTCATTTTGGTGGAAGACATCCCCATAGGTCACTCCCTCTCGCCACTGGATGTCATAGACCGAGTCCTTCTGCTGGATATACATGGCGATACGCTCCAGGCCGTAGGTGATCTCGGCGCTGACAGGGATGCAGTCAATGCTGCCGCATTGCTGAAAATAAGTAAACTGGGTAATTTCCATGCCGTCCAGCCACACCTCCCAGCCCAATCCCCAGGCACCCTGGGTAGGATTCTCCCAGTTGTCCTCCACAAAGCGGATGTCATGCTGAAGGGGGTCGATGCCAAGGCGGCGCAAGCTCTCCAGGTAGATTTCCTGAACATCATCGGGAGAAGGCTTGAGGATGACCTGGTACTGATAATAATGCTGAAGGCGGTTTGGGTTTTCTCCGTAGCGTCCATCGGTAGGACGGCGACAGGGTTCAACATAAGCTGCCTTCCATGGCTCGGGACCTAAAGCGCGAAGAAAGGTGGAAGGATTCATCGTCCCAGCACCCTTTTCCATGTCATAGGGCTGCAAGATAACACAGCCCTGCTGACTCCAATATTGATTGAGGGCAAAAATCATATCTTGAAAATTCACAGGGGTTCCTCCCTTCATTTTTTCCGGGTATATAAAAACCTCTCATCCCCGGCCTAATTAAGCCAGGGACGAGAGGCTAAGCTCCCGCGGTTCCACCCTGTTTGACTGCAAAGCAGTCCCCTCAAACTGGGGCTTTACTGACAGATGTCTGCGTTCTTCCCCGGGCTCTGGAATGCCTTCACTTAGAAAAGTCATACCGGACTTCCACCCTCTCCGGCTCGCTGTTATGCTCAATCTGAGCTACTACCTTCCGTCACAGCCCCATATATTCTTTGTCCCTAACTTACCAAAGTGGTTTCATCTTGTCAAATGCGCCCGAACAACTTTAGCCTTCGGTATACTTAATACCTTTCTTGGCAAAATATAAAAACACCACACAAAAGTCTTATTAAATTCTTTGTTTGCGACTTGGAGATAAATCAGCAGGGTAACAGTGCTTGCCAAGAGGATATAATATATTAGAAGGGTTAACCTATTCTAAATAGTGCCACTATCATTTTAGAATATCATATTGCCATAGGAATAGCAAACCGGGTTGCCAATCGGCAACCCGGTCTTTATTCTATTTCAGGTATTTCTATAGCTTATACTGGTAAATCCGGAAGCGGCGGTAGGCCTTGCCTCCAGAGCCAAGGGCATCATTGTAGATCCGGACGTTAAACTCATGAATGGTACTGGCATCGCCGCCAACAAATCCCCGCTCCTTCGCCGCTTCCATGCTGTATTTATACAGAGCGGCAGAAACGCCTTTGCGGTGATATTCTGGGACAACCATCAGGGCAAAGAGTCTAACTGCGTCAATCTTCTTTTTGAAGTATAGGTACTTGAACCAGCCGAAGGGAAGGAGTTTGCCGTTCATGCGCTTGATTACCTGGTTGTAATCGGGAAGGGTGACGGACATGCCTATGGGTTCTCCGTCTTCAGCCTCGGCAATATAAACTAATTCAGGCACTACAATGGGAATAAGTTTCTTGACTTCTGCCCGGACCTCTTGTAGGCTGGGTGAAATCATGTCCGGCCATTCCTCAGGGGTGGACTTGTCGGTGATATGTTTGATAGCCAAAATCTCCGATTCGAGGTTATTTAAGTCCACCTTCCGAACGGTAAATTTATAGCGTTTCTGAGCAATTTCCACCCCCCGAATAAGTCTTTCGGGGATTTCATCTAGGTCAAACCAAAATCCTAGACGGTCAAATTGCTTTTCAAAACCGTACTTTTCGAAGAACTCCTGGTACCAAGAGGGGTTGTAACTGGCAAGCAAGGCAGGAGGACCTTCGAAACCTTCTACCAATAACCCTCGGTAATCGTCACCATTGCTTGGAGATTGGGGTCCGGTAACTGCTTCGACCCCATGGCGACGTAGAAAATCTGCGGCTGCATCAAAAAGAGCCTCTGCCACTTCATAGTCCTGAATGGACTCAAAGAGGGTGATATACCCCAAATTCTTGTCCTTAGCTTTGTTTAGTAGATTGTCGACACCGCAGCCGATGCGGCCAACGACTTTACCATCTTTACGGGCCAAGAAAAAGCAGCTAGGGCCCAGGCGCAGCAAAGCATTGTGTTTGGGATTAAGGGTGTTAAACATGTCCGTCCGCAGGGGTGGCACCCAATTGGGGTCATCCTTGTACAGGCGCCAAGGCAGGTCAACAAAAGTCCGGCGCTCCCTGGCAGAGGAAACAGGGATAATTTCTATCAAGATAATCATCTCCTAAGAAAGAATAAGTGCCTTTATCTATTCGACAAATTTCACTCCTAATCCTCTTTACTTCCCCAGGGACTCCAATCTTCTTCTGACTCGGGAAAAAAATTAGCCAGCCAAAGCGGGCAATTATTATTTATTTCTACTGCCAGGCTTGTCAAAGGGTTTGCCTGCTTGGCAAAGGGGACAGTTGCCACGGTTCCAGGTCTGAGGTTCAAGTTGGCAGATTGAATAGTAGGGAACGCCAAAATCCAGGGCACCTGCTGTGCGGTCGACAATTAGAGCAACCCCTACCACAATGGCACCTCTACCTTCCATTAAACGAACCACCTCTTGGGCAGAACCCCCTGTAGTCGCAACATCTTCTGCTACCAGGACTCTTTCCCCTTGGGCGATGGAAAGGCCTCTGCGGAGGGTCATGACGTCCTCTGAGCGTTCGGTAAATATTGCCCTACAGCCAAGGGTCAGCCCCAACTGGTACGCCCAGGTCACCCCCCCCATAGCTGGTCCCACGACCACATCAATTTTTTCGTCCCCCAGCTTGGCAGCCATGACCTCTGCTAGCTTTTGGGCTAGTTGAGGATATTGAAGGACTAGCGCGCATTGCAAGTAGGTGTCGCTATGGAGTCCGGAGGTCAGCAGGAAGTGTCCTTTCTGTAAAGCGCCTGTTTCCTGAAATAATTCTTCGATATTCAGCACTGGATCAACTCCGTTAAGATTCTTTCTGCGGCTTGCACCGGGTCTGGGGCAGCTGTAATGGGTCTACCCACCACAATGTGACTAGCTCCCCCCTGGGCGGCCTGAGTCGGGGTCATGACTCGCTTTTGGTCCCCTGAGTCTGAACCCTCTGGACGGATGCCTGGGGTGACCCGAAGAAAATTTTCGGGTAATGCCCCCAGCAAATGCAAATCTGTAGGAGCGCAAATAATGCCGTGGATGCCATTTTCCAGGGCCAGTTCCGCCAAGACGGTTACTTGTTTATCTAAAGGCAAGTCAACGCCGATTTTCCTTAACTGCTGCTGGTTCAGACTAGTGAGCACTGTTACCGCCAAGAGCTCTGTGGAACCGCTCCTGGCTTTACATGCCTGGAGCATTTCGGCGCCACCTGCAGCATGTATGGTGCATAAATCCACTCCCCAGCCCGAGGCCACGGCCACAGCTCCACTGGCAGTGTTGGGAATGTCGTGATACTTTAGGTCAAGAAAGACCTTTTTCCCTTGCTCCTTTAGCCAGTGGATGACTGAAGGGCCAGTGGAAGTAAAGAGCTCCAGCCCTACTTTATAAAAGCCCACCCTGTCCCCAAGGGTTTTGACCCAGGTCTTGGCTTGCTCCTCCCTATATGTGTCCAGTGCGACAATTAGTTCAGTCATTGCTTTCCTCCTTAGCAGTGGGCAGCCCCCACCAGTTCTTTGACGCTACAATCTTCCTGCTCTACCCAAGCTTCAAGATCCTTTACCAGTCGCGGCAATAAAAGAGGGTCGGCAAAGGTTGCGCTGCCAACCTGTACAGCGGCGGCGCCGGCCAATAAAAATTCCACCACATCCCCCACTTGAGCAATGCCGCCACAACCAATGATGGGTATGCTGACAGCCTTGGCTGCCTGCCAGACCAGGCTTAGGGCTACTGGTTTAATTGCCGATCCCGAAAGGCCGCCACTGACATTGCCCAGGATTGGCCGCCTTGTTCTAACATCTATGGCCATGCCCCGAAGGGTGTTGATTAAAGTTAGGGCATCGGCACCCCCTGCCTCTGCCCCCCGGGCAGGTTCTGTAATATCTGTAATGTTAGGGGTCAACTTCACTACCAGGGGCAATGGACTTACCCTCCTGACCTGGGATACCAATTTATATACAGTGTTGGCGTCTGTGCCAAAGGAAATGCCCCCTTCTCGGACATTGGGACAGGAGAGGTTCAGCTCCAGGCCAAGCAAATCTTGATCGCCAAGGGCTTCCGCCACCTGCACATAGTCCCCTACTTTCCTCCCTGCCACATTGACCAGTATAGGCACCCCTTGTTCCTGGAGCCAAGGCAGTTCCTCAGCCAAAGCCCCCTGGAGACCGCTGTTTTCCAAACCGATGGCATTGAGCATCCCCCCTGGGGTCTCCACCACCCTCGGCCCGGGATTCCCTGACCTGGGTTCAGGGGTGACGGCCTTAGTCACCACTGCACCTAAGACTTTCAGGTCGTAGAGCTGACTGTATTCTCTCCCCCAGCCAAAACAACCTGAGGCGGGCATAAGGGGGTTCTTTAACCTGGCGAAACCCAAATCCGCTATTGTCCTGCTCATGAAAAAACCACCTCTTCTGCAGCAAAGACGGGCCCGTCTTTACAGACTAAGGCATTGCCTTTGGTAGTGGTGCAGGTGCAACCTCTACATGCCCCCAGGCCACAAGCCATTCTCTCTTCCAGGGCAAATTGACCCGGTATCTTTCGCTGCAAGAGCAAATCTTGCAGGCCAGTAAGCATTGGCATGGGGCCACATGCAGCCACCCACATTCCCGGCTTAAGACTCTTTTTTGCATACTGGACTAAGTTGCCGGCAAAACCCTTGCTACCATCCTCCGTTGCAAATTCAAGGGCTACACCAATGGGTAAAGGCAACTGGTTCAGCCAAAGATCAGCAGCCTGTTTACCACCCATTACTAGAGTACATTCACCCAGCCTTCTCGCAAAAAGGGTAAGGGCCGCTGTGCCAATTCCTCCTCCCAACAACAGGCCTGGGCCAGGGAAAGGCGTGAACCCATTTCCCAAAGGCCCAAGGAGGGCAAGTTCGCTTCCCGGGTTTAGCTGCTCCAAGGCAGATGTTCCCTTCCCTTGGCGGCGGATGATTAAGGTAATAGTCTCCTCGTCTGCATCAGCTACGGTAAAGGGCCTGCGCAGGCTAAAGCCGGGGACCTGTAGGTGGACAAATTGTCCTCCCTGAACCCCGGCAGCGATTTCCGGCACATGTAACTTTAATTTATATATATCCTTGGTCATGGCTTCGTTAGCTAATAGGACTGCCCTTGTTTCCATCATCCTACCTGGGCCACAGGCTGCTCGGCAGGCCCTGCACCTACCTTGCCGTTAAGCATTGCTATCTCCCCTTGAACGATGGTCATTACTGGCAATCCCGCCAGCTTCCAGCCTGCCACAGGAGTGTTGTGTCCCATGCTGACAAACTCTGCTGGATTCACCACTGCCAGGGCCATGGGGTCAATTACTGTAATATCTGCCCTCTCCCCTGGGGCCAGGATGAGCTCTCTTCCCAATACTCTGCGTGGTCCGCTGGTCATCTTGTCTACTAGGGTTGCCAGGGGTATGCGCCCTGTTTCCACCAGGTGAGCGTAGAGCAGTGGCCAGGCTATCTCCAGGCCGGAAATACCTGCTGGAGCAGCATCGAAGGTAGTCTGCTTTTCTTCATCCTTATGGGGGGCATGGTCAGTGGCGATGGCATCAATGGTGCCGTCCAGGAGTCCTTCTAGCAATGCATGGCAGTCCTGTTGACGGCGCAGGGGGGGATTGACCTTGGCCATGGTATTGTAGCTATCGCATAGTGCTTCTGTCAGTAGCAGGTGATGGGGAGTAACGTCGGCGGTGACCCGCACTCCCCTGGCTTTTGCCCTGCGCACTGCCGCTACAGAACCAGCGGTGCTCAAGTGGGTAAGGTGCAGCCTGCACCCGGTGGACTCCGCCAGGATAATATCTCGCTCCACAGCTACAACCTCCGCTACTGGGTCAGCCCCTTTCAGTCCCATTCTGTCTGCCAGGGAACCTGCGTTCATCACTCCGTCTGCATTCAGGCTTGAATCTTCGGGATGACTGATAAGCAACAGATCCCATTGGGCGGCGTACTTCATGGCATTGTGGGCAATGTGGGCGTTTTGCACCCAATTGCCGTCATCGCTGAATCCCACTGCACCGGCCTGGTGCATTAGGCCTAGCTCCGCTATTTCCTTGCCCTCCAGACCTTTGGTGATGGCCCCTATGGGCAGCACCTCTACCCAGCCCTGGGCCTTGGCTTTTAGCTTGACAAGTTCCACTAGCAGGGGAGTATCGATTACCGGAGAGGTATTGGCCATGGTGCAGATTGTGGTGAATCCTCCCTGAGCAGCGGCAGCAGTGCCAGTGGCAATGGTCTCTTTGCCTTCCTGGCCCGGTTCCCGCAGGTGGGCGTGGAGATCCACTAAACCCGGCAGTACTATCTTGCCTGCCAGATTGACACTTTGGCCGGGACGAATTAGGTTTTTGCCAACCTCTGCAATCTTGCCATCTCGAATCCAAATATCCCCGTATCTCTCTCCACTGGCATCGATCAAATTAGCGTTTTTCAGCAGTAGCTCCATCAGTGTCCGCCCCTTTCATTTAGAAGACTAAGCACAGCCATCCGTATTGCCACTCCGTTGGTTACCTGATCAAAGATTGCCGAATTGGGTCCGTCGGCGGCACCGCCGTTTATTTCTATACCCCGGTTCATGGGACCGGGATGGAGCAGTAATATATCCCTGGTCAAGCGATTTTCGTCGACCCCCCAGAATTTGAAGTACTCCTTTTGGGAGGGGAAGAGTCCCTGTTCCTGGCGCTCCTTTTGGATGCGGAGGACATTGACGCAGTCCGCGCCATCTATGGCCCTGTCGAAATCCGTCTCCACCTCCACCGGCCAATCTGCAGCATCCGGCAGCATTGTCGCTGGCCCGGTAACTACTACTTGAGCTCCTAGTTTCGTCAATCCCTGGATATTGGAGCGAGCCACCCTACTGTGAAGAACATCGCCGACAATAACTACCTTTAGGCCTTCCACCCGGCCCTTATGCCGCCAGATGGTGAGGATATCCAAAAGCCCTTGAGTAGGGTGGGCATGCTTGCCATCTCCGGCGTTGACCACCGCCGCCTGCACATTATCTGCCACCTGCTTGACAGCTCCGGAAGTGCCGTGGCGGATAACCATACAGTCTACAGCCATAGCTTCAATATTCCAAGCGGTATCTAAAAGGCTTTCTCCCTTAACCAGACTTGAGCCCTGGTGAGTAAAGTTGATGATATGGGCCCCCTGGTATTGAGCCGCCAGTTCAAAGGACATGCGGGTGCGGGTGCTGGGTTCAAAAAACATGTTGGCCACCGTCTTGCCCCTAAGCTCTTTTCCCGCCTTTTCCCCTTTATCCAGACGCTGCCTGTAATAGTTTCCCCGCTTAAGTAATTCCCACAACTCCGCGGCACTGAGGGCTTCTAAAGTCAACAAATCTTTTACCATGTCCTTCCCCCTCTTCTTAACAAAAACCGGCGCTCTCGGGAGAGGCCGGTTGGCAGGATAATATAAGCTCCTATAATGCCTTGCCAGCCTCGCCGGACTGTATTTAAAGGCAGCGCGTCAAAAAAGCCTTGCACCAGTGAGGCGCAAGGCTAGCGTACATAGATATTTCGCATTTACCTTGACGGCCTCACAGGACCGATTTAAAGGTTTGCCTTATTCTAGCTCAGATAATGGACTTTGTAAAGGGTTTTTGCAAAAGTTTTTTTAAATAACATTCACTGGTCATCATGCTAAAACTGTCTGGCTAAAATTGCTGGACCCCATGCGCCCATCCTATACTACCTTCCTTGACCGGGTCGTTTCCACAGTAGGCGTAACGATGCATGCTGATGGGATTGGCTGCCTCGCCCCGGTATTCATCCCGGGTCAGGAACCTGCAAATTTCCGGCATGTACCAGCGACTGGAAAGCAGGTAGAGCCCCGCTTCGGTGTCATAGTAGTATCCGTACCGCCCCTTGTAGCGGTGCGGGTTTTTATTGGCCAGTTCTCCCTCCATGGCCAGGATATTGCCCCATGTCGACTGGCTGTGGGTCAGGATTGCTTTCTTCCTCTTGGAGCGGCGGGGACGGATATTGCGGATCAGAACTCCCTGGTATTGGCTCTGACTCTTCAACTTCACCCGTGGATGCCACCAACCTGTGGGCGAAGTCGTTATCAGCTATTGCACGCAAAGAGGCAATTAATTCTGGGTAACCGGTCAGGGATAGTTCACGGAAATTGACCTTGCCGCCAGATACAGAACTTTCAGGGATTATCTCGTAGGCCAAAACATGGCCGTTCTGCTCCAAAAGTGCTGCCATATTATGTTGGAGAACATAGACAGAGACAATCTTCTCTGCCATCTCTACCAGCGAAGAATACTCCTTGCTATACAGGGCTGCAAACCAGTCGAAATGAGTTGAGATTAAGGTATCTGTATAAACACTTTGGGAAGAAACAGCATAATTGCTCCCCTCCAGGTATTGCATATCCATTGTAATCATTTCAATAAGTCCAGGAGTATCACTTAGGGGCCAGAATGTGTCCTGTTCCGGATCACCATTAAATAGGAAATTAGCAGTCCTAAGGTCCCAGTACCCCCTCCAGTCTGCAGGCTCGATCCAATTGGGTTGACTGTTTATTATGCTGATGCCGTTCCAGTCAGCAGAAAATTTGTCTTGCAGCCTCGGGAGAAATGTCTCGACCATCTCCTGGTGAAAAACTATGGCCGGGAGGATTTCCTCTTTTAACGAGTAATTCATGCGCTGCAAAGTGCACCTCCGTAATTGCTGGGGATTGGGCTTCTACTATAGCGGGGCCAGGAAAGACAAAAAGAGAAAAGACTACTAAGAGCAGCAATATGAGTAACGGATGTTTGCTAGCATCTATCACACTTAGCACCTCCGGATACGTAATATAATTTCTTTTCAATATTCGCGGAAAATCCACCCATTTCCTGCTTTTTCCTGCAGAAACTTGTTAAACCGTGTTTATTCATATCTTCCGCACCCTTAAGG
>DIOR01000012.1:0-301 GCA_002423965.1 Firmicutes bacterium UBA5509
CCTGCAATTATTGCCGGGCTTGAGAAAAAAACTTTAGAAGTTATTGTTACCGTGATAAGGCATACGGCTTCCTGAGCACCGAATTTCCCCTCTTTAATCATTTGCCGTTACCTCTGTTAGCTTGCTGTATCCAACCCCGCACTGTGCCGCTCGTTCTTTTTCTGTTGTTTGTATTAAGAAAGTCCGGTCTTTCTTTGAGCGTCCAAGGAGGTGCCATGATACCAATATCATGATTTGCTTTCGTTTTAGGTGCAACAGGACTGAAGTATGGCACACCAAAGGATTTCATGGAGCAGGCAAG
>DIOR01000012.1:522-15882 GCA_002423965.1 Firmicutes bacterium UBA5509
TTATCCTGACCCCAAATGCTATGCTATAATTAGGAATTGCAAAGCTGCACAATCCGGTAATTGAGACAACCATAATTAATATAGGGCTCACAATACCTGCGGCAACAGCCGCCGAACCCAGGATAATAGCGCCGATAATGCCTAAGGTTTGGCCAATAGCCCCAGGTAACCGTACACCTGCTTCCCGCATAAGCTCGAAGAATAACTCCATGACCAGAAGTTCCAATATTGTAGGGATGGGGATATTTTCTCTTGCCTTCGAAAGTGAAAATAGAAGTTCGGTGGGAATCATCTCCTGATGATATAAAGTAAGGGCAATAAAAAGCCCGGGTAAAAATGTTGCCAAAAAGGCGGCAACCATTCTAATAAGCCTCAAAAATGTACCAAATTGCCAACGAAGGGTTGTATCCTCAGAGGTGTGGAAAAAACGAAAAAATGTTATCGGGGCTATACTTGCATATGGTGAGCCATCACAGATAATGGCGACCTTTCCATCTATTAAAAAGGATGCCGTTTTATCGGGTCGCTCGGTGCTTAATATTTGAGGAAACAGAGAAAAGGGGTGATCCTCAATCAACTGGTCTAATCCACCATCCCCCGCTATAAAATCAATATCAATGCTGCTGATCCTTCTCTTTACTTCCTGCACAATTTTGGGATTGGTGATACCCTTAATATGCATAATCGCGCAGGTTGTATTTTCTGCCTTTCCAATAGGCATCATCTCGGTAACAAGGTCTTTATTTTTAATGATTTTACGCACTAATGTCAAATTGGTGCGCAGATTCTCAGTAAATGCCTCTTGGGGCCCCTTGATTACCGATTCATCTAACGGCGTGGAAACACTTCTTTTTTCATATCCGCGGCTTTCGATGAGAACACATTCTTGATTACCTTCAACAAAAAGTGCGGTAAGGCCGTTTAGTATCTGCTTGATAATTTCCTCATAATCTGTCTGCCTAATAACCTGATTAATTGCAAGAAGATTATCTGTGATATAATCAACACTTATTTTCGTGTTTTTGTTGTTTTTTTGCTCTGCCATCAATTGACGCAGAATATAATCGTTTATGGTGTTCTTATCGACCATACCATCAACATAAACGATAAAAGCATTAATTTTCTGCATGATTTTAAATTCTCTGATGACAATATCCTGATTGGTGGGGACATGAAATTCCTGCTTAACCTTTTGCATGTTATTCTTTAATTCTTTGCATATATGATTGACATCATCTTTATTTTGGTCCGATTTCACGTCGGTTGTTACTTTTGAACGATCCTTCGGTTCTCCAGTTTTTATTAGTCCTCTAATTAGCTTCTTAAACTGTTTAGGAGGAGACCCGGCGCTATCTTTCTCATCGCTATTACAGTTAGAATCGGTTGCCTCCGGTGTTTCAGCAGGCTTGCTTATCTCCATATCCTCTTTTTCGTCTTCAAGCAATTCAAACCTTTGGTTATTTTTTGGTTCTTTATATATGATAATATTTTTAACAGCGAAAAGAAGATTCATCTACTCACAACCTTTGCACTTTTGGTT
The DNA here is from genome assembly GCA_002423965.1 of Firmicutes bacterium UBA5509. Taxonomy (GTDB): domain Bacteria; phylum Bacillota; class Proteinivoracia; order UBA4975; family UBA4975; genus UBA4975. The sequence goes on from DIOR01000012.1 coordinate 2,063, forward strand.
TATTTTACCCTGGATCGTCATTATCATACTGAAAAAGGCGCCAATCCTTTTTATCATTTTAGGCTATCCCGTTAACTCCGCAGCGCCAAATTCCTGAAAAAATGACAGTTCCCATGCCTGACTATGAGTCAGAAACGATGGGAAAGGTGGAGAGGCTATAGACGGAACTTCCCATTAAGTTGCTGAAAAGCCCCGTCTACACCATACTATTTATATTTTTCTTACTCTCCGGCTACCATCAGCGCTTTGACCCTTCGCGCTTGACGAGTCGCCCGTCGATAAACTCCGTGCCGATAAAGCCTGTTACACCATTAACGGCATATTTCTCATGTAGGGCTTTCAATGCAATACCACCACGCTCGATAAGCCAGTAGAAGCTGAAATCCCCGAACGCGATGGGCTTGCTCTCAGCTTCCATTCCCGGCATATAAAGCGATGTATACACAAGCTTGCCAAGGACGGTATGAAGCTATAGAACGCACAAAGAATACTTTCGGAAACAAGTCCGGTGTGTTTGAAGCCCAGAAGAATAAAGGCAATTTAATTATTTGTAAAGTGGCAAGAAGCTCAAAATGCAATGTTAGCAAAGGATCAGAAATCTCAGATAAAAGCAGAAAAAGCCGCCGTAGATAAGCCTAAGACACCTAAAGATCGTACAATAATTCAGATATCTGATGATATGACCGTCATAAAGGTATTCCATTCGTTAACAGAGGCTGTAAAAGAAACAGGAATAAACTCGATGAGTATTCGAGATGCCTCAAATGGTGTCCAGAAGAACGCAGGTGGATATGTGTTGAAATACGCGGATACTGAGGAAGTCCAAGACGAATTGAATTAGCCGCTACTCACAGTAACGATCAACTGGCGATATTGCTTCCGTTTGTCGAGTGAACACAGTGTTCAAATTCGATTTCTTTCCGTTTGTTGTGTGAACACCCCACCAGTATCCGTTTGTCGAGTGCAAGGCAAAATCAGCTAGTACACTTCGCAAACGGGTATTTTCATTCTCACTCGACAAACGGCAGAAAGCAAAAAAGCCGTCAAAAAGCCTTGAAATCAAGACCTTTTGACGGCGGGTGTGTGCAAAATAAGAACGCTAATGTTGACACTCTTCGTATCAATATTAGCGTTCTTATATGGTGGAGGCGGCGGGAGTCGAACCCGCGTCCGAAGGTCAAGCCACAGAAGCATCTCCGAGCGCATTCCCTGTTTTAATTCTCGTCTTTGGCAGCTCCCAGGGACAGGATCAGCCGCTGACCAGCCTCCTTAATTTCCCGTCGGTTGCGGAGGCGATTACCGGCGGTAGCCTGTATTAGCGACGCCCTAGCCAATCCCCACAGGCAGGGAACTGGTAGAACGGCAACCTAGTTAACTAGGCTGCGAAAGCGTAATTATCGTTGGCAGTTAATAGCCGTTTTCCAGTTGTTGACGGGGTCCGGCCCCCGGCTCGCTTCTTCTGCCACTTCAAACCCCCGTCGAATCCAGTACGCCCCCGGATTGACTGAGCCAGATCATGGCACTCGTAATTATAGCATTTTCACGCGTAACATTCAATGGACATAAATTGTTTCCATTTATTGGAGTTACTGGTTTGTTTTTTGTAAAACATGGTTATGTCATAGCCCTTTTTTGTGCAGGAAAAAAGGTACCCAGTGAAGAAGAATTAAGATGAAATATTTTTTCTTATTCCAGGTTTTGCCGAAATTCGCTAGGGCTGACACCTGTATGAGATTTGAAGAAATTGGCAAAATGACTGCTGTTTTGGAGACCGCATTGGAGACAGATTTCTGTAATAGATTGATTGGTTGTGCTTAAAAACTCCTTTGCTTTGTTGACCCGAATATCTGTCAGGTATTCAAAAGGTGTCTTACCGGTCTCCTTTTGAAAAATGCGGATAAAATGAAACTGGCTGTAATTAACCTGGTTCGCTAATTCGCTTAGGGTAACTTTCTTGTGGTAGTTATTTTTGATATAGTCTATTGCCTGTTCAACGCCCTTGGATTTCCGTGATTCATTCTTTGCCACTACTGGTCTAGCTACCCCCCTTAGGAGCAGGGATGTAATAATCCTGGCCAGGTCACTTAGGAGTATCTCCCTACCGGGATAATCTGTCTTTGCTTCCTGATAGAATAAAGTTAAGCGATTGTTGATGATTTTTGATTCATATACGATTTGGCGATTATTTTCTGAAGTTGCTAGGGAATAAGAGGGGTCTATTTGCCGGATATAATCATCCTGTATCAGGACTATGCTATTCAAAGTATTGGAATTAACTAAAATAAACATCTGGTAATTATCTGGGGCAGTAATCTGCATAGAGTTGACACACTGAGGACAAAAGATAAACTCCGTGGTTCCTTCAGTGCTCAGTGTAGCTAGAGATTCCCTATCATGGAGATAAGAGGCTGGGGCCGTTTTAGTTCTAGGGTACCTGTGCAATTGCCGCAAGGGACTTTCTCCAACTAAGAAATGGACCGATTGTGCGTCCCCGGGAAGTTGAACAACCATGGGGTTTCCTCCTCTCCGGAATGTATTCCATCGGCCTCCCCAATGGGAAAGCCTCTGATTAGAATTATACGGGTCTTTTTCTCCTATGTAATCACCCCTAGGATGATTTTCGATAAGAAAGGATGATTTCGCGATGATTCTAACAAAAAAAGTCAATTATCCCTTGTACATAAAGAAAATTACCATACTTTTACTGACTCTGACCCTTTTTATGAGTGGCTGCAAGGGCAATGGCCCTAGCCCAGCCAACCCTGTTACCCTCACCCTCTGGCACAACTTCGGCGGTCAGATGCAGACAACCATGGATAGTCTGGTTGATGATTTCAACAAGACAGTGGGCAAAGAGAACGGCATCCTCCTTAACGTTACTTCCATTACCGACTCCGCTACAATTAAGGAGAAACTGGCTATGATCGCGGCCGAAGACCCGGGAGCTCCTGAAATGCCAGACATCGCCACCTGTTATCCACAGACCGCTGTTCTATTGGAATCCAAGGATCTTCTGGCAAATATTGACGGTTACTTCACCCAAAAAGAGCTAAAAGCTTATCTTCCAGGCTTTCTCAACGAAGGGATTATCGACGGGGGTCTCTACGTTTTCCCCTTTGCTAAATCTACCGAAGTCCTTTTTGTCAATCAAACCTTGTTCTCAGAGTTTTCTGAGGCTACCGGCGTCAAGATAGACCAACTGGCCACCTTTGAAGGCATTGCCGCTGCCTCACGAAAGTATTACCAGTGGACAGATGAAAAGACTCCTGATATTACAGGAGATGGCAAGAGTTTTTATACGGCAGATTCTCCTTTCAACATTGCCCAGGTAGGTATGGCCCAATTGGGGGACAACCTAATTGAGAATCAGCGCCTGCAATTGGATAGCGAAGCTTACCAGCGGATTTGGTCCTGCTTCTTGGAGCCAGCGATAAAAGGTGGATTTGAAATCTACCAAGGCTACTCATCGGACTTGGCCAAGACTGGAGAAATTGTCTGCTCCACTGGTTCAACGGCGGGGATCTTGTTTTACGGCAACAATATTACCTATCCAGATAATACTACTCGCCAGGTAGAATATACTATACTACCCTATCCAACCTTTGCTGATGGGGAAAAGATTGCCATGCAGAGGGGCAGTGGGATGATTGTGGCAAAATCCACACCCCTAAAAGAAAAAGCAGCTGCCATCTTCTTAAAATGGTTTACAGCTCCAGTGCAAAACATGAAGTTTGTTGCCTCCACTGGATACTTGCCCGTCACCCATGAGGCCTTCGAAAACAGCATTTCCAATGAAATCGGCAGCATTGATAACGAAAACATACGAAAACTATTAACTGCAGCTATCACAATGTATAAAGACTTCGATTTTTACATCCCACCGGTGTTTGACGAATTTGATTCCTTAAGTAAAAAATACGAAAATGATATTATACAAGCCGCCGAAGTAGCAAGGGCCAAGTATATCCTGCTGCAGAAACTTACCGATCCCGATCACACTTATACCCAAGCGATTGCGGGCGTGTATGAGGCATTTGTTGCCGGAAGATAAAATACCAAAATTGAGAGGGGGGTGTTTATGGGGAATAGTTCACTGACAAAAAAGTTACGGCGCTATAGGGAAGAACTAGATTCCGTTGGTAATTACGGGCTCCCTATGCGAATCCGCCTCTTCATATTTTTCTTGGCCTTTCTCCTCCTAATAATGGCCGGGGTGTTGGCAGTCCTATTTGCCAACGGAGTATTTAAGTCAAGATATCATGAAAGCTATAACTTCCTAGAACGGGAACTTAACAGCATCTCCGACGATATTTACCAGGACTACAACACAGTCACCGTCCAATCCGTCGAATTAGCCCGCAGGCTCACCATAAATCTAGAACGAGAGTTCCTGGAACAGAAAATCTCTCCTGGCGATATCCAGGGCCATCCTGAATTGCTGGAAGGTATTCTCAGTAGACAACTGAGTTTGCTGGCCTCCTCTCTGGAGCGAGCAAGAAGCAGTGGCGTAGTGTTAATCCTTGACGCAACTGTAAACCCTGCCCTCCCCGGGTCCGAACATTCCCGGGCAGGATTGTTTATTAAAAACATGGAACCGAACATAGTCAGTTCATCCTCCGCCAACCTGCGGTTTATCCGAGGACCCATGTCTATTGCCCGAGAGCACAAGATGGAAATCCTTCCCCAGTGGAGCATGGAATTCAATGTGGAGGATATGGGGTTCTACAACATGATGTTAAACACCTCCAAAGACAGTGAGCTGCCCCTTTCACGCTTGTATTATTGGAGCCATGGCATGAGCTTTAATAGTGACTCCAACACTGCAATGTATTGCCTAGTGCCCCTTAAAGATTCAAGGGGCCAAGTCTTCGGAGTTTGTGGTTTTGAAATCAGCCCTATGCTCTTCAAGCTCTTATACTCCCCTGAGTACATGGCCTACCATAATATATTTTGTGTCTTTTCCCCAGTAGTAGACGGGCAAATGCTGGTTGAGGGCTCCCTCCTGTCCGGCAGTTATCGGCCGGCTAGTTTTTCTGCCGATCCCTTGTCTTTTATTCAGAAGAAAGACTTCACCCATTATAGGCAGGGGAAATCCGGATCCTATGCTGGCCTGGACACAAGCATTTCCTTATATCCCAGTGACTCAGCTTACCAAGAGCAATGGAGCCTGGCCCTGATGATGGAAGAAGCCGAATTGGCCAGGATATTAACGGGGCAAAACAAGCAACTCTCATTATTACTGCTGATGCTGCTAGCTATCAGTGTGCTGATATCGGCCATTGTCAGCTGGAGATTTACCAGTCCCGTATCGAAAGCCTTGGATATGATGAAATCAGATGACATATCCAAAGTGCCAAAAACCCGGATTCCAGAAATTGATGACCTAATAAGTTTCCTGGCTGAACAGGACCAAGCATCAGATATCCCCCCTCCTGCTGCAGAGCCTAAAGAATCTACTCTACTTCATCGATTTATCGACAATATTGGGTCGCTGTCTGCTGCAGAAAGGGCGGTCTTCAATCTATACCTGGAAGGATACACCGCCCAGGAGATTGCCAAGATCCTCTGCCTCTCCATCAACACAATCAAAACCCATAACAAGAGAATATACATGAAACTAAACGTTTCCTCCAGAAACGAACTGATGTTATACATTCAGATGATGGAAGAAGCGGAACACTAATCCATGCCCACAAAAAATGAGCCGTGTCAGAACACGGCTCATTTTTTGTGGGCCTTTGTACGGCCTTTTTAGTTCATCATATCCCGCATACTGTAGTGAATTGTTTCAACTGCAACCTTAAACAAGGAACTTCTTGCTACATAGAGAATAAGTATATAAGAAATACAACAAGCCAGACAGGGTTCAATGGCTGAGGAATAATATACTTACCCAACGGAGCGACCTATATTACAAAAATATAAGGAGGAGCAGAGATGGCAATACTGACGGCTTCTGGTTTAGTTAAGCGGTTTGGCAAAGTAACTGCCCTAGACGGGGTTGACCTAGTGGTTAATAAAGGGGAAGTTTATGGTTTTATCGGCCCCAATGGCGCAGGTAAGACCACAACCATCCGCATCCTCTTGGGAATTTTACAGGCCAACGCTGGCAATGCCACGATTTTCCGCAGGGATGTTTGGAAGGATGCCGTAGAGATTCATAAGGGCATTGCCTATGTTCCCGGCGAAGTAAATCTTTGGCCCAACCTCACCGGCGGCGAGGTCATTGATCTCTTTGTCAGCTTGCGGGGGACTAATAATAATAGCCGTCGGGAAGAGCTCATCGCGGCCTTTGACCTGGATCCCTCCAAGAAATGCCGCACCTACTCCAAGGGCAATCGCCAAAAGGTTGCCCTGGTGGCGGCTTTTGCATCCGATGCCGACCTCTATATTCTAGACGAACCAACCTCGGGACTGGATCCCCTAATGGAGAGGGTATTTCAACAGTACGTCATAGAGGCAAAGAATGCTGGCAGCAGTGTTTTCCTCTCCAGCCACATTCTCTCGGAAGTAGAAAAGCTCTGTGACAAGGTGAGCATCATTCGCCAGGGCCAGATCATCGAATCTGGTAGCCTAGATGAATTGCGTCATCTGACCCGAACCGGTATTACTGTCCAGACCAGGCAACAGCTGGCTTCCCTGGTAGGCGTACAGGGCGTCCATGACATCCAAGAGCATGGCGATATGCTGTCTTTCCATGTCGACACAGAAGAATTAAGCAATGTTATCACATACTTAAGCAAACACGACATCATTAAGTTAGAAAGCGCCCCCCCGACCTTAGAAGACCTTTTCATGCGCCATTACGAAGGGGTCGGAGGTGCATCTTAATGTGGCGGCGTTTGACTCATAACACTCTTAAATATACCTGGTTCATACTGCGCCGGGACCGCATCCGCATACTTATCTGGCTTTTTTCGCTGCTTTTGGTTTCCCTGGCCGTGGTCCCTTATTTCCACCAGTTGACAAAATCAGGGGAGGCCAAGGCAATGGCAGAAACCATGAACAACCCCGCCATCATTGCCATGGTTGGCATCCCCTACGGCATCGATGATTACACCACTGGGCCAATGGTGGCCCATGAAATGTTACTTTTTACAGCCCTGGCCGTGGCCGTCATGAATATACTGATGGTAACAAGACATACCCGGGGGGATGAAGAGAGCGGGTGCACTGAAATGCTCCGGTCGCTGCCAGTAGGGCGCTTGTCCAACTTATGTGGGACCCTACTGTTTGCCGCTGGAGTAAATACCGCCATGGCTTTGCTTATTGGCTTGGGCCTGTATGCCTTTGGCATTGAAAGCATAGACCTTGCCGGATCACTGCTCTATGGAGCGGCCCTAGGAGCAACAGGTATTATTTTCGCTGCCATAACTGCACTCTGCGCCCAACTCTCAGCAAACTCCCGCAGCACCACAGGCTATTCCTTTGCAATCCTAGGTGTGATGTATATAACTCGGGCCATTGGCGATGTCAGTAACGAAACCCTAGCCTGGTTCTCACCCCTGGGCTGGGTACTGCGGACACAAGTATATGTCAACAATTACTGGTGGCCAATAATACTCACCCTTATTGCCGCCCTAGCAGTCACCGTTGCCGCCATTTACCTTAATTCAATCCGCGACCTTGGGGCATCCTTTATCAGCCCCAAGCCAGGCAGAAAGACTGCCTCCCCCCTATTGCATAGTCCCCTGGGATTGACAGGCAGACTATTGCGCCCAACCATCATTGGCTGGGCTGTGGCACTTTTAATCTTGTCTGCGGCTTACGGGGCAGTATTCAATGATATACAGAGATATTTCGATTCCAATGAGCTGGTCCGGCAAATGTTGTCACCGGTTGCAGGCTATACAATAACCGAACAATTTATGACCCTGCTGCTGATGATAATGGCCATGGCCGCGGCAATTCCATCTGCCCAGATGATATTTCGACTTAAGGGAGAAGAGAACTCAAACCGCATCGAGCACATCTATAGTCGGGCCGTCTCCCGTTCCCAGTACTTAGGTAGCTACCTAAGCTTATCTTTGATTTCCGGGGCAATAATGCTCTTTCTGACTGCCTTGGGTATGTGGTCAGCTGCCGTCAGTGTAATGGATGACCCTATAGCCTTTAGCTCTTTTCTTCTTGGGGCTATGATCTACTTGCCTGCCCTCTGGGTCGTGACGGGATTGGCAACATTCCTAGTTGGCATCGCTCCTAAGCTGTCTTCCCTAGTCTGGGTCTACATGGGACACTCATTCTTTGTGGGCTATTTTGGGGCATTACTAAAGCTCCCCCAATGGCTGATAAAGACATCGCTGTTTGAGCATGTGCCCCGGCTGCCGGTGGACGACATGAACTTCCTCGTAGTAGCCGTGATGACCGCAATCGCAATTGTCCTGGCAGCACTGGGCTTCGTAGGCTATAACAGGCGAGATATAGGATAAAAAAGTCCCCCTCCTCCGCCCATAATGAAGCTTCTTCAAGAGGCTTTTTCAGTACTTACCTATACAAACAAACAACCGCTCACTTTGAGCGGTTGTTAATGCAATATCATTTGTTGCCATTATAAAATTCTACAATGCTGTTCATGAGTTCCTCGTCAAGATTATATATTTGCTTCTTATCGAGGTTATCGTTAAGGTATGCAGCTTTAATTTCCGGAGTAAATTCTCCATCCAAGGACTGTAGATAGTCATCAAAACCACTATTGAATTCGTCTACATATTGACGGGATGAATCAGTGTAGCAAACGGAGTTATGTCCTCTATCTTCAAATTTAACGAATTTAAATCTAGGGTTGCTCTTATTAGGAGCATAGAAAACATCAAAGGCCTTTTCCCGGGAAATCATCTCATCGTCTGCACTATGAATTATCATTACTCCAGCTTCTGAATTTTCAAAGCCATCGGTGCAGGTATATGAGGCATATTTACCAAGTTTAATTCTCTCGTACAATGAAATGTACGGCAGCAGAACTTTAATTCCATTACCAGCAATCCGACGTCCTTCTTCTTCGATGATATCCATAGACTTGTCAAACCCGGCAACCATGACAACTGCTTTTACATCTGGGTGAAGGTTCAAGACGCTGCCGGCAGAATATCCGCCCCAACTATGTCCAAACAGCATAATGGGCAGACCGGCAAAGTCAGATGATTGCTTTACGAATTGAATTGCATGATCTAGGTCAATTAATCCTTGGGGAAGCCCTTTTACCGAACTCCCCTCACTTTCATCATTCCCCGTTGCATCGTAAGCAAAGACAACATATCCCTTTGAAGCAAAGTAGTCTGCCACGTCCATATAGGTGTTATGCCCACCGCTGCCAAGGCCATGGGAGATAATTACGACACCTTGGGGATCCTTGTCATTCGTGTAATACTTATAGCCAACAAGTACCTGCCCTTTATTTGAAGTAAATGTATATCTATATGATTGCAATCCTTCAAATTCATCAATGCTCCGAGCCATTGGCTCATAAGTTTCATAGCGATCGCCAAAGTTACCCTCATATATCAGAGCTGAAACACCAAAGGGTATTACAAAAAGTAGTAAGGTCAGGGCTACAAGCAGAATCACAATAATTTTTCGTTTTTTAGACATTAATTCTTCCTCCTCTAGTGTGAACAAATTTAAAGTAAGCTGTCCCCTTTTGCACCACTGATTCGTAAAGATTATATCACAAGTCCGTGCTTGGTTCCTGAGGCCTGCCTAAAAGCCGAAGAACCGCTCAATCATGAGCGGTTCTTGAGCTATTCATAGATGAGGCGTTCAACCCTTGGCCCTTCCGGCAGCACAGGGATGTCCTTCAGTAGCTTATTTCCCAGTGGGGACAAGGCTATTAGCCGTTGATTGGTACTGCCTACGAAGGCTGCTTCCAGACAGCGCTTCTTGAGGATGAAGGGACCATCAATGAGAAGGTCAGTTTCCTTTAGCAGGGCCATAGTACCTTCATCTGTCTTAGCTAGCTCCTTTAATCGTTCCAGGCGGTAGCCAGTATAGGTAATGACATCCCCGCCCCTTTGATGAATCTTTGTGGCTAGTCTTGCTAGGGGAGCTCCATGGAGGAAGGGCTCTCCTCCTGAAAAGGTAGTGCCACGGCATGCAGGATGCTCATCGTATATTGACAGTATTTGTTGCTGGGAAAAGTATGTCCCGCCAACACCGAGATGAGTCTGGGGGTTATGGCAGCCGGGGCAGCGATGGGGGCAGCCCTGGGTAAACAGGACAAAACGCAGGCCTGGCCCGTCTACAATTGACTCCTCGATTAGGGAAGCCAGTTGGATCTCCTGCCCTTCGGTGGCGGCTAGTTGATTATCTGACTTGCCCAGCAAGCGCAGTTTCCTTTCCCAATAGCTAGGCATGCTTTACTCTTTCTTCGACCTCCGCTCTCTTGGCATTGTTAAATCGATCCAAGGTGCCCACCAGGTAGCCAGTAATTCTGCGGATGCGTTCGAAGGGTTCCTGCTTGGTCTCTTCGCGGCCGCAGCGAGGACATGTCGTCCCAATGACTCCGGAATAGCCACATTTGGGGTCGCGGTCCAAGGGGTGGTTAATGGAACCGTAGCCAATGCCCGCCTCTTTCATATACAGGATGACATCTTCAAAAACCGAGAGGTTTTGGCTGGGGTTGCCGTCCAATTCAATATAAGTGATGTGTCCGGCATTGGTTAGTGCATGATACGGAGCTTCTAGGCTAATCTTGTCCCGGGCACTGATCTTGAAATAGACCGGGATGTGAAAAGAGTTAGTGTAGAACTCGTGATTGGTGATGTTCTCCATGCTACCATAGCGCTCTCTGTCCATCAGAACAAAGCGCCCGGAGAGACCCTCAGCAGGGGTAGCCAGGAGGGTATAGTTTAGCTGTTCTTCTTGAGATCTCTTATCACAGCGCTCCCGCATATGCTTGACAATGCCCAGGCCGAGCTCTTGGCTCTCGGGGCTTTCACCATGATGCTTGCCTGTCAGGGCTACAAGGGTTTCAGCCAGACCAATAAAGCCCAAAGATAATGTGCCGTGACGGAGAACTCTTTCGATTTCTTCGTCCTTGCCCAGGGTTTCAGATTCAATCCAAATACCCTCACCCATGAGGAATGGGTAGTTTTGGACGAGCTTTCGCTTCTGGATTTCAAAGCGATGGCGAAGCTGGCGGAAGACAAGGTCCATCTGTTTATCTAAAGAAGCAAAGAACTTCTCCGTGGACCCTCTGGCTTCAATGCCCAACCGGGGCAGGTTAATGGATGAAAAGCTTAAGTTCCCCCGGCCCATTGTAACCTCTTTGTTGGGGTCGTATATATTGCCCATGACCCTAGTCCGACATCCCATATATGCCACTTCTGTATTGGCATCCCCTGGGCGATAGTATTGGAGGTTAAAGGGGGCATCTAAAAAGCTGAAATTTGGAAAGAGACGTTTGGCAGAGACGCTAATGGCTTGCTTAAACAGGTCGTAATTAGGGTCTCCCTCTTTACTATTGATGCCGTCTTTCACCTTGAAAATCTGCACAGGAAAGATGGGTGTCTCTCCGTTACCCAAACCGTCTTCGGTAGCATGGAGTAATTCTTTCATGACTAAGCGAGCAGCATGGGAGGTGTTAGTGCCATAGTTTATTGAAGTAAAGGGCACTTGGGCGCCGGCTCTGGAATTCATGGTATTGAGATTATGAATTAAGGATTGCATTGCTTGGTAGGTGGAGCGCTGCACCCGCTTATTGGCAAGGGTAAGTAGCGTCAGGAGTCCTGATTCTTCAGTGGCAGATATTTTCTTCATAAGGCCGTCATAGTCTAACTCTAAAAGGCTTTGCACAGTGGCTTCATCTAATTTGTCCTTTGCCAGCAGCTGATGTTCTTCCACCAGATCTTTGATGTGCTTGCGACTGGTCTTGTGGACTCCAGCCTCCATGACATCTTCAAAGTTAGGGATGGACTGGCCCCCATGCATTTCGTTTTGGTTGGCCTGTAGGGCAATACATGCTAAAGCAGCATAACTTTCAATGCTTTGGGGTTCTCTAAGGTAGCCGTGGCCAGTGGAAAATCCGTTGGTAAATAGCTTTTGTAGATCTATTTGGCAACAGGTCTCCGTCAACAAATAAAAGTCCTTGTCGTGAATATGTATATCTCCTGCAGCGTGAGCCTTTGCCATATCTTCTGGCAGGACATAATTGTCGATGAAGGACTTAGAAGACTCGGAACCGTACTTAAGCATCATACCCATGGCGGTGTTTCCGTCCACATTGGCGTTCTCCCGTTTCATGTCTGTGGTAGAAGCATCGGTAAAGGAAAGCCTTTTAAAGGTCTCCATCAAGGCATTTTTTTGCTGGCGGATTTTTGCCCGTTCCGAGCGATAGAGGATGTATACTTTGGCAGTTTGGGAAATGCCCATTTCCATCAACGTCAGTTCGACGATATCCTGAATATCTTCGACACCAGGGGTCTTGCTGGTTTCAATACTGCTTACAACCTCAGCAGTGATACGATCCAACTCTTTGTCAGATAGTGTTTCACTGGGAACATTGACATTTGCCTTGGCGATAGCTTGTCTAATCTTGAAGTAATCGAAGGGAACCAATGTACCGTCACGCTTGATTACTTGCTTCGGGGTTCTCATACTGCTTACCTTTACTTCCATAAAACTCCTCCCCTTTCTCGGTTAAAAGAGAGGGAAAGCAGGATAAATCCTGCTAACCCCTCTTGACAAACTTATTATGTGTGCCTGCTAAAAGGCAATAAGCCATTAGTAGCCTGTACCATAAAAAGCACAACATGTAGTGTCTACCTACCAATAAGAATACTACATCTTGAGCTTTTCCGCAATAGGAAATTTGACTTCTGTCCCTCTGCACTCCGCAAATTAGTAGTTACCCTATCGCATATATGGTAAAATGAGTGTACTTGACATTCAAGGAGGGGAAAGCAGTGAATGTCTATTCTGGCGGCGCAGCAGCAGCAGCAGCTGCTGCTGCCCACAAAAGAAAGATGGAAGAGGAGGAAGAAAGGTTGACTTCATACACTAAAGACCAGCTGACAGAAGGCTGGGAATTTAAAATTGTCCGTTCCGTTACAGCAATAAGAAGTGAACGGTTTTCCAGATTACTTGCAGAAGAGGCTCAAAACGGTTGGGAACTAGTTGAAAAGTTCGACCACAACCGTGTAAGATTTAAGCGCCCCATTGCCAATCGGGCAAATGATCAAATGGCCTCAATCGACCCTTATAGGACCAGACTCGGATTAAGCGAGGGAGTTTTCGTTTTAGTTGTGTTGGGAGCTATCATAGGCCTCGGCTTATTCTTAGCCCTGCTGGTGACAGCCCTTAGCTAATGATAGGCAACATTGCATATAAAAAATACAGTTTTCAAGGATAAAACCAAGTCCGCAAGGAGAAAACACACAGTTCAGTAGGTTTGAACTGTGTGTTTTGATTTCGCTTAGCTATCTGCCTTGGCAAAATGGGGATTAACATGTACCATGCAATGCTTAACATTTTGGAAGGCAGAGTTTACTCCGGTTTGAATAGCCCATTCAATTTTTACCGAGACATGTTTGTCACGTGTATGCCCTCCGTGGGGTTGAACACTTAGTTGCGCAGAATCATATCGGGACGATACTTGTTGATGAAAATGACAGAAATCAATGTTGGAATGCATACTGAAATCAGAGCGACAAAAAGATTGATGGCGAGAACACTGGGACTAGCTTTAATCAAAGGTGCATCAAATACAAAGTTTACTGCAGTAATCAGTACCATTGATATGAAACTTGAGACGATAGAAGCCCAGAAAACATAGCGAAGTGATTCTGCCATAATGAGTTTATTCTGTCGCCACTCACGAATTCTGA
>DIOR01000021.1 GCA_002423965.1 Firmicutes bacterium UBA5509
CTCACCCTATGGGAGCATTATAGGGTGGCGACGATCTTTCAGGCCTTTCATATCTTTCCCCTGCAGGCCGCCCTGGAAAATGTCTGCTATTCAATGGAAATAAACTATAACGTGATCTGACAAGAGTCCATCTTGCCTTAGCTCATCAACCTCTCTTAATGTTGAGCTTGAGACAAGGTTAGTTGTTTTTCGAGTGAAAATGGATTATGCAAACAATGTTTGACACTAACCTGTGCGCTCAATCAAATCACAGTCTGTAACTGAGGTAGACATGGTCTGTTGTATAACAGTTTTATGTAAAACCTTACGATTTCTATAATCTTATTCTCAAGCACATTAATGTGTGGCAAGTGGAATAAAACGAACGAGCGATATTCTCAGAAAAAGAGCACTTTATCGTAGGAGGGATTGTATGTTAGATTTGAGATTAGAAAAAGTGGGTTATTGCTGCTACTGCGTCGTGGTAGCCACCCATGACTTGCTCATCGCCGATGCCGCCGACCAGGTCTACAGCATGACCGACGGCATCCTCACGGCCGGGAGTGCGTGAGGAGAATAGTGCTAATTTGGCTCTTGGTAGTCCTAGAAGATCCAATTGTTATCAAGATGCATTAACATTGAACGAATCAAAACCTCGGTCTACCAAGTATTAATTGCTAGACGATTGGTTTGTTAAAAATTCGGCTATAGTTCGAATTGTAAAAAAACAGTATTTATCTTCGACTGGAATATATATCGGTTTTCCTAACCGCCGTTCTAAACCCATGAAGAGATAGACCATATTAATCCCGTTTAAACTAAAAGGCTCTCCAGTTAAAGGTTTGTTATAATCATCAACACTATAATTGATATTAGCGGTTTTAAAAACTTCATTGATGGTATCACAAACTTCTCTTAAATAAAATTTAATAGTTTCTTCCTTCACCTGGTATAACTCCTTTCACTAAATGCAGGTTATATCCTGTTTCTTAAATATCACCGCGGCCCCTATAAAAATCAGGATCGTTGCTATGGACAGGGTAAGTAAGCTGCTGAAATAAGTGGAAGCGTGGCTCCCCTCCAGTAAGGGAACGACATCGGCCTTGGAAAAGAGATCCCAGGCAGTTGTGCTTAACTTAGGTACTATATTGCCAAAGGCACTGCCCACTATAAAGGTTCCGGCAGCAACTAAGTGGGCGATGACCTCATTCTTAACCAGGACGGAAATCAACAAAGCCAAGGCGGTACAGAACAGTATGAACAGTAGCACCTGAACAGCCGCCAGACTCAAGAATTGCCAAAGTGGGGCAAAGTCCACATATTCCAGACGGGATATCAGAAAAGGAAACTGAATCCGGCTAAGCCCAGCTTCAAAAGAATGTGGTTGAATTAGATGATCTGGAAAGGCGTTCAAATTTGATAGGATATACCTGTCCAATAGGATCGGGTAGTTTAAGCCTTGAAACCCGTGCTTAAGACCTAAAAACAGGACAGTAAAAAGTTGAGGCAGAAGCAAGACAATAGAACTAGCCCAAAACCCCAGAGATAATTTCCGCAATAAATAGCGGGTGCGGCTTTTCGGAGATGATAAGTAGGATTTAATTGCACCAGAGCTCTTGTCCCTATGCAAGATGTTAACTGTTGCCATAAAAACAATAACACCAAGGATATGAGGAAATCCTCCTCGTAAAAAATTTAACAGAAATGCCCATGGCGAAGTGCTATGGGGTCCAGCTGGCTTCAAATTACTATTTGCTAATTCTAGATAGTACATAGAAATAACCATAGTTGAGGAAAATTCATCGGCAATAAATGGCTGATACAGCTCCTGAGCAACCTCAAATTCTGGATAATTGAGTTTTGCCTTTACCTCATTCCAGTTTTCTCCAAAATACTGCTGGGGAGTAGGGTTGATATTCCGAGTTTCAAGGTCCCACAAAAGTAATCTACCCAGGGCTTCCATGCGGCTATATTCAGACCAGTCTTTGGCCAAATAAGACTCTAGTTTCTCCTTTCGCAGTAAAATATTATAGTTGTAATATCCTAAAGCAGCCTCATATTGTTCAGGTGTTATTGCTAGTCTGCCATGTTGCCAGTTGCGTTCTAGCGAATCCATTTTCCTCTCATAACCCTCTACATTACTTTGAAGAGTAATAAGTGTTATTCTCTCCCTGCTCTTATTTTCCACCATGGCTTGTTGAATGAAGATCATCTGAAACAGGAAGAGTACTAGGATTAGGATTAGAAATTTATAGCTTTTACAAATACTTTTTAGCTCCAGTAAGAAAGATTCCATCAAGACAAGCCTCCTTTCAGGTCTTGTTTTTTGAGGACAATTAAGCTCAGGGCAAGGAGAAGGAAGGTAGATACACCCAACAGAGATAGATAGGCCAAAGCCGAGCCCATGTAAAAACCTTGCAGCACATCCTGAAACCCGAGGGCTGCAAAGGGCCAAACTAGGTAAAAGTTGGTGCTGGGGGGAAAGAGAATCCGGAAGCTGTAATCCAGGAAAAGTAGGCAGATTATGGCACTTAAAGCATTGGCAGTGCTGCCAAGTAATAATGAAGCAGTCCCGGTAAGGGCGAGGACAAAGCAAGATAATAAGAGATAAATTGGAATAACCTTAGCAATATATGTTGACCAGCGCACTAGGGGTAACACAGTGTCGGCAGAGGAATCTATGACCATACTGGTATAGGAGCCCTTCATGTAAAAAACCGGATAGTTTACGTCTCCCAACCCTTTAACCAAGGACAGAACGCTAAAGGTTAGGGCAATAAGCCCTGTGACTAGGAGGATACTGACAGTTATGTTGAGCATAAATTTCACCATATGAATAATGCTGCGTTTTTGGGGCTGGGAGTACAGGATTTTATATGCCCCACCTTCAGTGTCTGTTGAAAATAAGTCCATGCTCAACATCATCAGAGTTACCACCACAATTAGTATCCAAGGGAAAGAGGAAAGACAGTAGAGAAAATTGGTAGCCGTCATTTCGTAGGGACTGTTTAAGGGTTCAATATTGTCTCGGAACAGGGCCTGATTCACCGCCAGACGCTTTTCCACTTCCAAGGGAGTAGTCTTGGCAAGAATACTTGTGGGCTCAACAAGACCGTCTTCAAAACCATTTAACAAATGCAGGTCCCTAGCTATCCAAAGTTCCAGCATTTCCGGAGCTATATCCACGGTATATTCCTTAGCCAACATTGCCTGCTGGTAGTTGTAGGTACGTTGTCTTTGTATGAAGTCGGCACATTTCTCCAGTGCTTCAACCTCTGCATAGACCTCAGGGGTACCAACTGCCTGCGCAACTTCCCTAGTAGCCTTAAGATCATCAAAAATGTTTTGTTCCTCAACCTCGATCAGGGCCCGCTCCCGGTTAAGCTCCTCTTCTAGGTTGGCCCAATAGTTATTGTCCAAAATAGTGTTGTAGGTAATCATGGCTAGGAGAGCAGCTAAAAACACCAAGAGAACAAATAGGTTCTTTTTGGCATACCAGGACTTTAGGCACTCAAATTGCAATATGCCCTTCATCAGAGGATTTCCTTCTCGTATATGTGGCTGTACAGACTTTCAATATTCGCGGTCTGGGGCACGATTCCCCTGAGCTCGCGACCATCGGCTAAGATGGTGGTAATGACATGGGTGCAATGCTTAATATCTGATAAAGTTATAAGGAGCTCGCTTTCCTCAGCCTGGAAATCCAGGAGTAACCCCTCAGTCTTCAGCTTGCTCAGCATGGACAAGTCCTGCTCCTGACGGTCGAAATAGAGCTTATAACTAAGGACTGCCACGTCAGTCTGAGCCATTTCTTGGGATACAATCTCCCCATCCTTAATAAAGATGTTGCGGGAGGATATCTTCTCCATCTCTAAGAGTTGGTGGGAGGAGAACAGGATTCCGCAGCCCTCCCGGGCCAGCCTCTTAATCATACTCCGCAACTCAAAGACCCCCTGGGGATCCAAACCGTTAAAGGGCTCGTCCAAAATTAAAAAAGTAGGCTTAGGCAGGATGGCCACCGCTAGGGCGAGGCGCTGTCTCATCCCCATGGAGTAGGCACCGGCCTTTTTCTTCAGGGCATGGCCCAGCCCAGTAAACTCGATGACTTCTTCTAAGCGCTTCCGGGAAATTTGCCTGAGACTGGCAAAGACCTTCAGGTTTTCCATCCCCGTCAAGTTGAAATACAGCCCTGGGGCCTCAATTAAGGCGGAAAGATGACTGAGAGCCTGGCTGCGCTCCTTAGATAGATCATGCCCGGCAATCTCTACCGTGCCACTTTCGGGGAAAACCAAGTTGGCGATACACTTCATGGTAGTACTCTTTCCTGAGCCGTTGGGACCGATAAAGCCCAGAATCTCACCGGTTTCAAGGGTGAAGGACAAGTTTTTTAAAACATGGAGCTTGCCGAAAGACTTGTTAATGTTATCAACTTTTAAGATATTCATTAGCTCACCTCCAAAATATTAAGGTCCGCTTGTTATAACTAGACTCAAGAACTGTAAGACTTGCCATTCGTATTTTTCGCACGGAGGAATATGTAATACAAATTACTTACTATAATACCCTCAATCGTCAAGGCAGGTCCTATTATTTGGAATTACAGTATAAGTAATAAAAGTTGCTGACGACCTTTTTTTTATGAAATAGACTTGTTTTGTTATCGTTAATAAATCACAAGAATATTAACTAAAAATAGAGAAGGACAATGCATATGTTTGGGACAGATAACCCGCTATAAATATTTAACTAAGCATTTACCAGGGCTGAATTTTACCGCCTATTTCACAGTTCCTTGTATCCCATGATAGAGATGCTTGTAAAAATGCATAATCAGAAAAACCATTTATGATGCATCGCTTGTAACAATCACCATTACAGAGACAGCTACATGCAAACTGTTCCACGGTGGTAATGGGCTTTGTTTTCTTGAACTTCTTCACGTATACACCTCCCCTCGAAAAAATATTACAACATGCTATGCATTGCCCTCTCATTATGGAATTTTATAATAATAGAATTACAATACTATGGTCAATACTTTTAAGATTAAAAATTAACTTTTCATGCAGTCAAGGTCTACTCGAAGGTTAGTAATTATTCATGTAACAGGAGCCATTGTCTTTGGGATAAGCCCACCACAGAAAAACTAATTTTATTCACCAAGGTTGACATTTTCAAGGTGCTGAGGTAGCCCATCGCTATTTGCATCCAATATGCACAGGTATCGGGATGCCTTATTTATACAGGCGATATACACAATCATTAGTCCAACTCGACAAAATGTTTACACTGCGCTCTCATTAGTGAATGCTCTGAGGATGGAATTAATACACGCATTGAAGTCGACGTTGTTTTGAAGGTTGCCAATCATTACTTCATCACTGTCCAAGCCTGCTCTAAGATGACTAATTTTTTTTGTAACAGAGTCAATTGTCTTAAATGTTAAAGAAGGTTTTTGTCCAGGATTATCTAACACAAAAGAATTAGCTATGTGTAAAAAAGTTATATCCAAGCCAAAGACGCTTGAAATATATTCTAGCATTAGCTTGTACACATCATATCCATAATTAGTAAATGTGCTACAGCAAACAAATAAATCAATACTAATAGCTTGACTAATAAGAAATGCGTACTGACCAAAATCATTTAATATCCTCGTACTTTGTTTCATAAGAGATCCGGGAATTTCGAGGACAAGTAACTCACATTTACTAGAGTCAATAACATATTTGATGTAATGATTGACGCCTAAAATCTTATCAGAGATTGTCTTTTTATCATCTAAAAGTATATCCAGCATTGGATAAAAGTCTAAAATGCAATAGTCATTGCTGTTAACTATGGAGGTTGCTTTAATTCCCCTTCTTTTAAGCTCCAAGGCAATTTTCGCAGATATTTCAGATTGATTGGCAAATCCCCAAAGACTGCCAACACCAATAATAGGCACATTGGATTCATAAAGGATTTCTTCGTAATCTATATCGCAAAAGGTTTTAATCTTAGCTGTGGGATAATGAATAACTTTATTATCATCGGGGAGGTCGATTTCATCGCCTAAATTAATTATTTGCATGCCATTTTCGAAAGCCATTTTCGAAATTTCTCGGGTTTGATCCCTTAAGCTTTTAGACCCGGTAGAACAAGACAGAAAAAGATTGTGAGACGAAAAGACACATGGTTCTAGATTCCTATATGCTTTAACCCCGACATTATCTCTGCGATCCAATAAAGATATATCACCTGAATTATAATAGGCTGAAGGCACTAAAGGTATTATTTTCCAGTCAGGATAATAAATCTTAGCTAGGTCTATTATCGGTACCTGTCTATATGTTGTCGGGTAAATAATGGACTGTAGTTTATTCATTAAAGCAATCACCCTTTAAAAGATGGTTAGTAATATCCGAATCAAGAATGTGATTAACTAAGGTGTAATGTGCCTGCTCTTTTGACTTAGCGCAATAATCAAGTCTAACTGTGGAAGATAGACATTCTCCCCCATCAGCAAACTCAACGCATGATGAGCAAAGCCTATAAGCCCAGCAATTACTGCATTCCTCTTTTGTTAGTTGAGAAACATTTAACATATTTGTCACTTTATCTTCGTTAAATCCCGTATCGATACTTCCACACTTAAAAGCCTCTGACTCGTTTACTTTTTCACAAGGATAAAAAACTCCGTCTACACTAACAAATAATTTATGATGACCAGGTAAACAAGGCCCGGAAGGACATGCTATGGGTGATGGTGAGTTTTTATCTATTTTTTTACTGTTCTCCCATTCCCCGTTTAAAGTATTAGTAAGTATGTTACCACCTGTATAACGCTTCATAATCGCTAAATAAAACAAAAAATTATGATAAAAATATTTGGTAGTAAAATGTTTCTCAAAAACATTTTCATTTGCCAGTCCATAATCATTTATCAGTGTTGTCTGGATATTTATTTGGCTTAGCTCAGTAATGATAGGAAGTGATTCAAATATATCGAAATCCAGAGAGGGATCCATTACCATGTTAATACTTATATTATTCATTAGTTTCGGCGAGCTATTGCTTATAAGTTTGAGATTGTTCATAACCGTATCAAAAACGCTTGCGTTTCCAGTCGCGAATTTCCGATTTTTATCATTGGCTTCTTTAGGTCCGTCTAGGCTAATTAAGATTCTAAAATCATGTTCTAAAAAGAAATTTGCTACCCCATCGCTTAATAGCGATCCGTTGGTTGTTATGCTAAATAAAATATCTTTTCCGCTAAATAGCTCTTCTGCTTCTTTAACTACTTCCTTAATAAGGGGATACTCTAATAATGGCTCTCCTCCATAAAAAGTAATGGAGATAAACTCTGAATCGATTGAATGACTATGAAAAAATAATAATGCTTTTCTTGCCTGTTCAATAGTCATTTTTTTTGACGAGTGAAGTCTTTGTTTCCCATCATTATCTGTATACGGGCAATAGCCACATCGGAAATTACAATTCTGGGTAAGTTGTAAGGTTAAGTTAGAGATAGAGCGATTTAAAAGATCTGAGACAAGATCTGTTAAGGGGTGCTCTAACTTTATAATAACGTGATCTGACAAGAGTCCATCTTGCCTTAGCTCATCAACCTCTCTTAAAGTTGAGCTTGAGACAAGGTTAGTTGTTTTTTTTTGCTCAATCAATGTCTTAAGGTAGGCATATGCATTTTTCGATATAGGAGCAATGGTATTTACGTGTGCATCATAAACGTAGTAACCAGAGGGTGTGTTGATTAAGTGTATTAACATTCTTTTTCCTCCTTGTTGTATTTTAACCTCTGGTTCCCCAATAGAAAAGCATATTTGGTTTGCGACACATCATGCTCATTTCATCGCTAAACAGCGTTCCGTTGGCCGTAATACTAAAGGTCAGCTTATTACCAAAAATAGGTCTGCGCAATATTCCACTACCTGTTGGATCAGGAATCCAGCAAAGGTTCCCCACTACACAATCTCCCTTACCGAACATAAGCCCACTTAAATACTGAAAAAATATTTTGTTAGTAAAATAGATTTATTATTATCAAATCAAAATGGCAACATGTATAATTAACCTGTAATAATATTTTAGATAACATATTAATCATAGCATGCTAAATACTCAAAAGCTAGATGTTGTTCTGTGTTTTAAATAAAAAAATAGTTTTATTATTTTTGCTCATCTGCCTTTGCCACAATATCACCAAAACTAAATCGCGCTGATCCCCAGGAGAGAGATAAACAGTAGTAAACCGTTGAAAAATAGCACCCGTAGCTCCTCCGCAAGTCCTGCTAGAGCAGGATAGGCTAAATCCACAGAAGTCCCCGGCTTCACGGAAGGAACCGCGGCCTCCCGTGCTTAATGTGAACCCAAAAAAATAACCCTAAAAACCAGGGTGTCTCTGGATTTTTAGAGGTGATATATTGACCGGCATCAGAGGGTGACGGATACTTTCGAGGCACATCAACTGCGGGTTTTGGTAGCGGCGGCGGCTTTCATACCTTCGGGGATTCCATCGGCTAGGCGTTCCAACTCTGATTCTACCCTGTTGAAGCGCCACAGCCAAACCCCAATATCTATTGCCCAGCGACGAGCTCTTCTGGTAAAGCCCTCCTTGCTGACCAAGATGGCAAATTCACAGTTCATCCTACTCTTGGCTTCACTTACCGCCTGGACTGATCGCTCATCGATGGGCTTCCTCCACCATTTTATATGAAGGTAGGTTTTTGCTCCCAGCCGGGACAAGATGTACTCTGCTCCCATGCGGCCCTGAAACAGTACCTTTTCCACCTCATAACCTTGGCGAAAAAAGTAGTCCAAGACAGCGGAATTGCTTCCTGGAGAGAAAGTAACCTTCCGCCGACGTAGCAAAATAGCAATTAAGTACACAAAGAACAGTGCAGCCAGCACAGGCCAGTAAGGGGAGGCAAAACGGATAAACTCAAGGAGAGTATCTCCTGCCAGTTTCAGTGCTTTTTCCATCAACATCCCCCTTTCCCCAAATATTACTTGGGTTCAGCCCCGGCTTCCCGGCTGCCCAGCTCCTTTAAGATGCGGAGAAGGTATTCATAATGAGAGGCCAATTCGGTTTCTCTGTCCAGCTCTTCTTTAATCCTAATGGCCATCTGATTGAGGACAAAAGGATTTTCCTGGTGAAAAACCATAATCATCCTCAAGGCACGCGTGGTATTTTTGAAAGCCTTTTTGGCCTGAAGTCTTTGGATAAATGCCCAATACCCTTTTTCCTGGGATTGAAGGGTTTGAAAGCATTCCTGGATGCGGTTGATGTGAAGCTCCAGATATTCCATTGCCCCCTCGTATACTTGTAGGTCGAGACGGGGCTCCAGAAGCTTCTGGGCAGCCTCAATTCTTGGTAGCGGACCATAGCGGACTTCTGGATTCTTCAGCAGTTTCAAGACCAATCTCCTCCCAGGCTTACAACAGTTGTTCTAACTCAGCCAGCAGTTTTGAGAATACTTCCAGGGTAGTGATCAGTGGCTGCGGCTGGGTCATATCCACACCAGCAGTCTTTAAGATGTTCAGGGGGTAATCTGAACCTCCGCTCTTGAGAAATTGCAGGTAACGGCTGGTTGCCTCCTGATCTCCGGCGACGACATTTTGCGCCAGGCTGGTGGCAGCGGCGAAACCGGTGACATACTTGTAGACGTAGAAATTGTAGTAAAAATGGGGAATCCTTGCCCATTCCAGTCCGATGAGGTCATCTACTTCCATTTCCGGTCCGTAATACTTCTTGTTGAGCTCCAGCCACAGGGCGCTGAAATCCTCATTGGTCATGGACTGGCCGGCTTCGCTGCGGGCGTAAATTTTCTTTTCAAATTCCGCAAACAGGGTCTGGCGGTAGACAGTGCCTCTGATTGTCTCTAGGTATTCGTTGATGATATACAAGCGCTTTTGCTTGTCGGTAGTGACTTTCAGTAAGTAGTCGTTAAGGAGGGCTTCATTAAGTGTGGAAGCCACTTCCGCTAAAAAAATGGGATATTCAGCGGAAGAAGGGGGCAAGGTTGATCTGCTGTAATAGCTATGCATGGAATGACCCAGTTCATGGGCAAGGGTAGAAGCAGAATCCAGGGTGTCGTCATAGTTCAGGAGCATAAAGGGTTTAGTTGAATAACTCCCCCACGAATAGGCACCGCTACGCTTGCCTTTATTCTCATAGACGTCAATCCATCCCTCAGTAAATGCTTTGCTTGCATTCTGAACATATTCTTCACCCAAGGGGGCAAGAGCGGCAAGTACCATTTCCTTACCCTTCTCGAAGGGAACTTCCAGCTTGGCTTCGGCCACCAGGGGTGCATAGATATCATGCATGCTGATTTTATCCAGGCCGAGAACGCGCTTTTTTAGACTTACATATCTGTGCAAAGGCTCCAGGTGGGAATTGACTGTGTCGATAACATTGTCGTAGACGCTGACGGGAATATTATCTTCAAAGAGAGCAGCCTCTCTGGCGCTGGCAAAGTCCCTGGCCTTGGCAAAAAACATGCCTCCCTTAATCTTACCGTTAAGGCTGGTGGCTAGGGTATTTTTTACCTTGCCATAAGTAGTATACATGGCCTCGTAAGCTTCCCTGCGCACCCGTCTGTCCTTAGATTGCATGTACTTAATAAAGCGGCCGTGGGAAAGCTCAACCTTTTCTTTGCTTTCATCGCTGATCTCCGGGAAGCGCATATCTGCGTTGTTGAGCATTGAAAAAATATTGTAGGGAGCTTCGTCCAGCTCTCCCACCATGGCCAGCAACCGCTCTTCCCGTGGGCTCAGAGTATGGGGTTTGCGGCGCATGACATTTTTCAGGTAATGCCGGTATTCATCTAGGCCCGGTTCCTCACTTAAGAAGCCGCTGACAACACCATCATCTAAGCTCAAAAGCTCCGGTTGGATGAAGGACATAGCCGTCTGCAACAGAACGTCAAGAGAACCAGCCCGGTCCCCCATGCCCTGATGCTTGGCATTGCCGGTATCTTCATCGCGGCGTAAATTTGCATAGATAATGACTTGGGTGCCCAGGACGGTGATTTCATCTCTGAGTTTAAGACAATCTAGCAGAGTCTTGGCACTTTCCCCCAAACGCCCGAAGTATCCCTTAATCTTTTCAGCCAAATCTTTAACTTCGGCGAAGTCTTTTTCCCAGCCCTCATCATTTGCATAGACTGATTCTAAATCCCACTTGAATTCTTGTTGGAGTTCTTGTCTGGCGGGAACGCCGCCTTTTTTCATTTCTGTCACTTTTGTCCCTCCTGAAATAAACTAATACTTTATAGTTCGCTTAAGTGGAAGAAAAAACCTTCTTCCAAGCAGCATTATCCAAGCAGCACATGGTGATGAACTTTTTTCCCTTTGCGCAGGGAAATTTTGTTGTCCTGAAGATAGCTAGCGTCAATTAATAATTCGATATCCTCAACGCGCTGCTCATTGATTGTCAAGCCGCCCTGCTGAATCAGGCGCCGGCCTTCGCTCTTGCTGGCTACCAAGCCGCATTCCAACAGCAGGTCGACAATGTTGATGCCGGCCTCCAAACGCTGGCGGTTGATTTGGGTAGAGGGAATGGCCCCTGCCTCCTTGCCTCCGGCAAATAAAGCTCGGGCAGCCTGCTTGGCCTTTACTGCCTCTTCTTCACCGTGGACAAGTTTTGTCACCTCAAAGGCCAGGCGCTCCTTGGCAGCGTTAATTTCCTGGCCCTCTTTTGCAGTCAGGGCATCAATTTCCTCCACAGGCAAGAAGGTGTAGAGCTTCAAGAAGCGGTTGACATCCTGGTCATGGGTATTGCGCCAGTACTGGTAGAACTCGTAGGGAGTGGTAAGTGTCGGACCAAGCCATACAGCCCCGGCCTCAGTCTTGCCCATCTTCTTGCCATCAGCAGTCTCCAGAAGGGGAATGGTGAGACCATAAGCATCTTCATGTTCTATGCGTCGGACGAGATCGACCCCGGAGATGATATTGGACCACTGATCATCTCCGCCAATTTGCACTCTACAGCCATACCTACGGAACAAGGTGAGGAAATCGTAGGACTGGAGTAGCATGTAGTTTAGCTCTAAGAAGGACAATCCCCGCTCCATCCTAATTTTGAAACAGTCAAAGGTGAGCATGCGGTTGACAGAAAAGTGCACCCCCACTTCCCGCAGAAACTCGATGTAGTTCAGCTTAAGGAGCCAGTCGGCATTGTTAACCATAGTCACTTCCGGACCGGGAACCGCCGCCAGGATGCCTCGAATCTGGGCACCGATGGATTGAGCATAGGCGGCGATGGTGTCGGCGTCCAGCATCTGTCGCATTTCTGACTTGCCGCTAGGGTCGCCGATCATGGTGGTGCCTCCCCCAATGAGGGCAATGGGGATATGACCCTGGCGACGCATATGTGCCATAACCATTATAGGCAGTAAATGCCCCACATGGAGGCTGTCAGCAGTGGCATCAAAACCGATGTAAAATGGGGTGGGTTGCTGCAATTTTTTTCGCAGAGGTTCCTCATGGGTACACTGCTTGACCAGGCCCCTTTCTTCCAAAATCTTTAGTACATCATTGCTCATTGCTTCTTTCCTCCATTTCATTCTAAAAAAAATAACTCGCTCCCCAAAAAGGGACGAGTTAGATGCCCGCGGTACCACCCTGCTTGACCGTCCCCTGGGGACAGTCCGCTCTTTAGCCTTTAACGGGGCCAGCGCCGCAGCCTACTAGACACAAGCCTTTCAGTGCAGAACTCCAGGGTGTACGCATCCCCCTTTGTTGCCGATTCTCACCTGCCACCGGCTCTCTGAAAACAAAGACTGGGTCAGCTCTCCCCATCATCGCTGAATTTGTTATAGTTTATCATTCTGGCCTTAAAAAGACAAGGCATAACTGGGATTAATCGTTGACACCATAGACCTTCCATTGTCGGCCTTCCCGGCGCAGGAGAAAATCGTCTTCCTGGATTAGGCCTGGACCATAATTGACAGTCACATGAGCCTCATCACCATCTATTTTAGCTTCACTAATATTATAGTAATCAAAAAGCTGGCCCCCATCCCGCCAAAAAATCTGCCAAGGGGAAACATCGCTACCTAGAGGCTCAATTTGAACACTATCGAGAACAGAGCTGTGCACATATTTCTCCAAAGCCTGAGCATCTTTGTGGGCAAAACTATCCAACATTCCACCAACAGCATTTTCTGGCGCCGGCGGCGAAAAAATAGCCACTAAGACTACCACGGCCAGAACCAGCGTTACCGCTCCTGTAACTATATATGTCACCAGCTTGTTCTGGTTACTCTTAGGTTCAGTCACAGCTATCCCCTCCCTTTGCCAACTAAAATAACATGTTTTTCATGTTTGGGCAACTGTTCTTTTCAAATGACAGATCTATCTTACCCTTTAGATTGTAATCTCTGAAGCTATTTGTTGCCATCCCTTTGCCACCATATCCCTGACCCTAGTAGCTAGAGTGCTACTCCCCATTTCCTGGTATTCTTCAGGTGAGATAGACGGCATTACCTGAAGGGATATCTTTGCTGGGGTTATTTTTTTGCCTTTAAATATTTCTCGGGTGCCGTGAATCGCCACAGGAACAATTGGAACATCGGCCTTGACGGCCAATTTCATGCTGCCGCTTTTAAAATCACCAATGCTCCCTGTCAAACTGCGGGTTCCCTCAGGAAAAATAACCATAGAAAGACCCCGGCGAACTTGCTCCGCACCGCGACGAAAGACCTTGACAGCTTGACGAACATCCTCCCGATCCAAGTACAAGCAACCCACTTCCCCCATGAGGCTACTGATTACTGGCACTTTGGCCAGTTCTTTTTTGGCCATGAAGGCGACGGGTTTGGCGATATACCCCAATAGCAGCATAATGTCAAAAATACTCAGGTGGTTGGCCATAAAGACCACCGGCCCCGAGGGAATGTTTTCAGCTCCCCGAACTGTAACCTTGCTGCCGGTAGCTGCCAGGACTACCCTTCCCCACCAATGAGCATATCTATAGATCAGTCTCTGCCGCTGCTTGTTCAAGCGGATTAATTTCAAAAACCATAGGACTGGCAGGCAAAATCCCCCTAGGAGAGTTGCCAAAATAGCAATTACTACCCAATATATTGTCCGCAACAATTTCAAATTACACCACCACCCAATTCTTTCTCCGCCTATTATAGCATAGTCATGTTGCCCAGGAAAAGAAGAACCATGGCATGGCCTTGTCAGCAGCAAAGATAAGGGGGGCTTTTACTGTTCCCTTGGCAGAGCTGCCATCAGGGTTTTTTGTAATGCTAATAATTGGCCCTATCATTTTCATGAAATTTAGTGGCAAAAACAGCATTTTTAAGCTAAAATAATACAAGCACTTTCTATAAGGGGCAAAAAATATGAAACTTAATTTTAAAAAAATAATAATCCCTCTCCTTATCCTCATTTGCTTTTTCCCCAGCTTAGCAGCTGCGGAAGGACAGGAGCCAGATATTGAATCTCAGGCGGCTATTCTTCTCGAACCGGTTTCGGGAAAAATCCTCTACGCCAAAAACCACCTTCAAAGGATGTATCCCGCCAGCACCACAAAAATCCTTACCGCCCTTCTGGCCGTGGAATCTGGGGATTTAGACACCATAGTTTCTGTTGGCGCCGAACTAAAGCTAGTCTCTCCGGGCAGCAGTCTTGCCCACCTTAGCATCGGAGATACAATCTCTCTTGAGGATTTAATATATGGCCTCATGCTGCCATCAGGCAATGATGCGGCCTATGTAATTGCCACTCATTTGGCTCGGTTAAAGTCTGGGAACCCTGGGCTTCCCCCTGCTGAAGCTATTAAGTTTTTTAGTAAAATGATGAATACCCGGGCCAGGGAGCTAGGGGCAATGGACTCTAATTTTTCTTGCCCTGACGGCTTTCATGCCGACAACCACTATACCACCGCTTATGACCTTGGACTAATCGCAGCTGAAGCCATGAAGCAACCCCTCATCCGCACTGTGGCAACCGCTACCTCCTACCACCCAACCTCTTGGGAAGGACCCAAGACTCAAGACTGGAAAAATTATAATTTGCTTATTCATAACGGCAGTGATTTTTATTATCCAGCCGCCACCGGTCTTAAAACCGGCTATACCGGTATGGCAGGGTTTTGCCTGGTTAGTTCCAGCAGCAGTGAAGACATGGATCTCATCGCCGTATGCTTAAATGGTACCGAGGACGGTCGCTGGGCGGACAATATAGCCTTGCTGGATTATGGCTATACCGAATTTACTTGGCTACAGCTAGTACAGCCTAGGGAAGAAGTCTGCACCGTCAATATCTGCAACAGCAACTGGGACCAGCCAGACAGTCTTGTTCTTGTTGCCGATGCCGGTTTCTCCGACCTCTTTGCCCGGGAAGATATTGGAGCAATAAAAAAAGAGGTCATCATCGACGAAACCCTCTTGGATATTATAATCCCCAAGGACGTACTACCTGTCTCCGGGATATCTGAGTATACTTTACAGGCATCCCTGGCCACAGGACAGGTAGTAGGAAAAGTAAAATACACTCTCCAAAGTAAGGAATTGTTTACTGCAGATTTAGTAGCCACCGCCCCAGTTGATCCCCTGCCCTGGTGGCGGACTTCAACGGCCCAAGTTTCCTTTGGCCTAGGATTGATTCTTTTTGCCCTCCTTCCCCTCTTCCTCAAAAAAACCCCGCAATGAACCCCAGAGGGAGGAAGGCTAATTATTTTACCCCTTTCAGGAAGGAATTCCAGAAGCACACGGCGAATACTTATCTAAGCCTAATAGCCCGGTGCTATCGCCCCGGGTTTATGCTACGTAAGGAGGAGTAACATGGAACAAGTAATTTCAATCCTAAAAAAACTATTTCAAGATATCTCTTCTACTATAAACATCTCAACAGACTTACTCCTCTATATTAGCTTAGGGGTTCTTGTTTTATTGCTGATCATCATAATGATTGCAAAAAAAAGACCTCCCAAGGAAAAAAAGATCAAAAAAGTTAAAGAACAGGGCCAGAAAAAGAATACCGGGTTTTGGGAAGTGGGGCCTGAACCAGTGATTGTCTATGGACGAGACAAGAAAAAGGAGGAAGCTCAACCCGAAGAAGAATTGGAACTCCGACTGGACCTGAACCCTACACCTTCGGCTGAACCTCAACCTCTGCCGGAGCCGGAACCCCAACCAGCACCTAAATTCGATTTTACTCCAGAGCCAGAGCCTCAATCCTCTGAGTTCTCATTTATCCCGAAACCGGAAATTCCACCAGAACCTAAGTTTGAGTTTACCCCTGGTATTGCTCCTCAAGCACAACCTGACTTACCTCCGGAACCGGAGCCTCTCCCTGTCTCTACACCGAAACCTGCATTTATAAATCTTTCACAGCCTACTACCTACAGTTCTCCATTCCAACAATATATGAATGCTGAACCCGGTAAAGAAGAAGTGGCTGCTACATTTAAACCCACTCTGACTCAAGATCCGCTACCACAACTTGAATCAGATTTCGCCAGCGAAATCCTGCTCCTCTTCAGTAAACAGGGTTTCACCATTGAAAAGGTCGTCTACCACGGGACATACGGAGCAGATTTCATTGTCACTACTAAAGGTGTTAAAACCTATGTCCAGGTCAAAGACTGGAAGAAAAAAGCGACCCCCCGCACCGTTCAGGAAGCTCGCTATTATTCAAACACTAACAATTGTCACAACACAATTCTAGTTCCCTTAGCTGGCTATACCTCAGCTGCCACCCGTGAAGCAGGCCAGCGCGCAGTACTTCTCTGGAACGCCAAGACAATAAAAAAACTGAGAAACGGTGAAAATACTCTGGAAGAGCTAATCGCTGCCTCAAGTTTCTAAAGCCGGCCCAGCCGGCTTTTTTATTAGCAAAAATGCAAAAATAAGTTTACAAATACCGGCACAGATAAAGACAATACTCCACCACTAAAGAAAGCCAAGGGTGCATATTCTCTACCCGCCTCCCGTGATAATATCGGCAGCAATACATCCATTGCAGTTGCCCCCGCAGGTGCAATGGCCGGCACCGGTCCCAGCCCACGGGCCAACAAGGGGGTAATAATAATCGCAATTAACTCACGGAAGACATTGGCCAAGAAGGCAAGTCCCCCCAAAAGTGGGCTGTGAAGTTCGGAAATCAACACCGAAGAAAGACTGTACCAGCCGAAACCAGAAGCTACTGCAGCGCCCTCCAGTAGGGGAAGCCCCAGTAAGGCGGCGGTGATTACCCCGCCTAGGATACTGCCTGCAATTATTCCCAGGGGGATCAAGATTATAGCCAGCCCTAGTTTACGCAAACTAGTGAAAACACTGCTGGCCAACCCTAAATCTAGACCCACCCCCAGCAACAGCAGCCCCAGCAACCAGGTAGCGGAATTGGTGAGGAATGGCAGCATCCCTTTGGCAACAGTCAGCCCCAGAGCAAAACCTGTCAACACAGCCAGCACCATAGCTATAGTTAGCTTATAACCTCCTGGTCCCTGTGCTTGCCCTGTATCTTCTTTCCCCTCCATAGGTTTTGGCAGTAAAAAACCCAAGACTAACACCGCAAAAATGCTCCCGAAGACTGTGGCAACAGCCATAAGAAGAGCCTGGATACCAAGGGTTCCCAATTGGCCCACCACTTGAGGGTCAGCTCCTAACCTGGCACCCATAACTATTAGCAGCAAAAACATGCTGGAATTTGATATGGTTGACACCGGCAGTCTAGCTGCCCACTGGGGTTTCTTTGCGCCAAATAAGTACCCTGCTACCAAGGGTATGACAATCATCCACATTCTCAGCCCTCCTCGCAATGCCTATATATTATCCTAAGGAAAGCCCCCTGCCAACCCAAAAGGCGCGAATATTTCGCGCCTTTACCTAGTTTTAACTGCTGGCCAGTGTCTGAATCACCTCAAGCAGCTTCATAACCTTAAAGGGTTTAGGGAAAGCGGCCGCAAAGCCGTATTTTTTATGATTGGCCATTACTGGATCCTGAGAATATCCGCTGACTACAATGGCCTTGACATTGGGATCTAGCTTTCGCAGTTTGCCGATAGCTTCTTTGCCCCCCATTCCCTCAGGAATAACTAAGTCCATAAGAACCACATCGAATCTATCTTCTGCCATTCTTTGCTCATACAGCTCCAACCCCTCTTTCCCCTCCCGTGCCCACTCGACTTTATAGCCATGCATACCCAATAACTCGGATAATGTCTGGGCAATGATGCGATTATCTTCAATAATCAATATGTGACCATCAGCAGGCTGGAGTGCCTTTTGGGCCATTTCCGGAAGGGGCTGCTCTTTGGACGCTGGCAAGTAGACATGAAAAGTAGTGCCCTCTTCTTTCCTAGACTCTACATCAATGATGCCCCCGTGGTTGTTGACAATGGAGAATGCAGTAGCCAAACCAAGGCCGCTTCCAAATGTCTTGGTTGTAAAGTAGGGATCAAAGATATTTTTTAAAATTTCATCAGGTATACCCACCCCTGTATCCCTAACCAAGAAGCGAACATAGGCCCCCTGGCGAAGGGGAAGGGGACTGTCTGGACCGATTTCAATGTTGTCTGCGGCGATAAGGATTATTCCCCCTGGAGGCATGGCTTGCTGAGCGTTAAGGACTAGGTTGGTGATTACCTGCTTTATTTGCCCCGGATCTATGTCTGCGGCAGACAAGCCAGGTTCTATTTGAAATTGAGCACTTTCTGCCATTTCCTCCAAAATAAACTGAATGGTTTCCCGAAGGAGTGGCTCTAGAGCGGTTGCTTTTTTAATCGGCTCTCCTCCTTTTGCAAAAGTAAGGAGCTTTCTGGCAAGGTCTTTAGCTTCAAAGCACGCATTCTCAGCTAAATCCAAAGTCTTCACCAAATCCTTCTCATACCCGGACAGTATTTTCGCAACTTGGATATGGCCTGCGATGACAGTAAGGGCGTTGTTAAAATCGTGAGCAATTCCACCCGCCAGAACCCCAAGGGATTCTAATTTTTGCGTGTTCATCAATTCTGTCTTGGTCTCTTTCAGCTTTGCAGTACCTTCTTTCACCAGTCCTTCAAGGTGGTCCTCATTCTTATGGAGTGCTTCAATTAGCAGGATGTTTTCATAGGCCAGTGCAGAATAGGCACTTAAGGTCATTAAAAGTTCTCTATCCTTTTCGGAGAAAGGAAAAAATCTTTCCTCATCCCAAATGCAATGCCAGCCATAGGCACAGCCCGAGGTAGTAAATGGAACAGCCAAGCCATACCCCCTGGAATCTGTTAGCGGCCCCCAGCTTACCGGTTCTAGCCGGGACATCACCTGCTCACCAACAGCATCGGGAACCAAATGGGAATTATCCCTGTGCCCCCAGTAATAGCGCCTGCCTCCATCATCTAGGCAAATAGTCAAAAGTGAATTGCAACCTAAAAAATCACCGGCAGCACGGCTGGCGCAATTTAGAAGCTGCTGGGGATTGCGCTGGGAGATTAAACTGAAACTCAAATCCGCTAAGGTAGCAAGTTGTAATCCTTCCCTTAGGGAGCCCCCTTGAGGAGAAGTTGCGGTGGGCTTAGGTATAGGAACAACCTTTTGGGGTGAACCTATATTGCCCTTTGCCAAGTATTGATTGACGGTAGCTAGGATATGCTGAGGTTCCGAAGGTTTGGGGATTACAGTATATGTTCCAAGTTTTGGTCCCAGGCTCAGTTCCCCAGGCAGACGACAAGTGGCAGTGTAGAATATTATAGGCGTGCTTTCCTTGCCAGGAAGTGAACGCAGTTGCCTGGCGAATTCGATTCCGTCAATGGTGGGCAGTAAAATGTCGCTGATAATAATATCTGGATTACTATCTTTGGCCAAGCTTAAAGCAGCCGTGCCGTCGGTGGCTTCCAACACCTGATGCCCAAGACTGCTAAACATAGATGTTAGGACTTGACGGCTCAAAGCATGGTCTTCAATAATCATTATTTCAGCCATTTTTCTTCCTCCTAACTATCTGGGTTACAATATCAGTGGCGAAAGTTTTTGGTTCAATTGGTTTGCTGATGAAATAATCAAAACCTCCCTGCAGCAATCTTTCCCGATCTTCTGCCCTTGCCATGGCAGTTACCGCCACAAGAGGTATATGGGCCAGGTTAGGCTGGGCCTTTAAAACTGAGGCCACTTCGAAGCCATCCAACCCCGGCATGTAAACATCACATATAATTAAGTCTGGCCTAAGCGCTTCAGCCAGTTTTAGCCCCCTTTTTCCATCGGTTGCTGTGGCAACCGTGATGCCGTAGGATTGTAAAAGATAGGTCATTAGTTGAAGGTTAATGCAGTTATCCTCTATAATCAACACTTCCATATGCAATTTCAGCTGGTACTGCCGCAGTGTTCCTCCAGGACTAGGGTAAATTTAGACCCAACCCCAGGCTGGCTGCGAACAGCGATGCGGCCGCCAATGGATTCCGCCAATATATTACACAGATGCAACCCTAAACCAATGCCATCACTGTGGTAAGGGTCCACCTGAGAGAATGCATCAAATAGCCTATTCAAATCCTCTGCACCAATGCCGATACCGGAGTCGGCAACAGAGATTTCAATCCTTTCCGGAACAGGAGTGTGAACAAGAACAGTTATCTCACCATGCTGGGAATACTTTATTGCATTGTCAATAAAGTTTAGAAGTATCCGACTTAAGATTTGGCGGTCGGTGAAAATAAATATTTCCGGATCGGGGGCCCTGACATTTAGCCTCAACCCCTTGTTCTCAGCTAATTGAACCATGGTTGAAGCAATTTCGTTGACAAAAGCACCGCAGGCAAACCCCTCCCGTTTCGCCTTTATTTCTCCTGCCTCAATTCTTGATAAATCCAGCAAGTTATTGATTATCGATAGCAAATGCCTTGCACTGACGGAAATATTGTTCAATTGCTTCTCCTGGTCCTCTGTCAGGGGACCAGGAAGTTTCATCAGCAGGGTGCCGGTAAACCCTATTACGGCATTAAGAGGGGTGCGCAAGTCATGACTCATCCGGGCCAAAAAGTTGTCCTTGGCTTTGCATGCCCGTCTCAACTGGTAATTGGTCTCCTGGAGCTTGTCCTCTGCCGAATGACATTGTTTTACTTCCTCAATCAGTTGGAGATTTGCCGATAGCACATGGGTAGTCCGCTTCTCGGCCTCCTCTAACGCTACTTTGGTTTTGCGGGCTTCTTCCTTAAGTCTCTGG
Source organism: Firmicutes bacterium UBA5509 (assembly GCA_002423965.1). Lineage (GTDB taxonomy): Bacteria > Bacillota > Proteinivoracia > UBA4975 > UBA4975 > UBA4975. The sequence goes on from DIOR01000021.1 coordinate 21,136, forward strand.
TATTCAGTGACATCCCGAAAGATCATAATACTGCCTAAAGGGAGTCCCCCATCATCCAGAACCGACTCAAGGCAATACTCAATGGAGATCTCGCTGCCATCCCGGAGGACCATTATGCAGGAATAAAGAGCCTCATTCCCCCTGGAAGTTGACGAAGATTTAAGGACAAAGATCTCCTCCAACCTGGGCGGGATGCCCCCAAGGTGGTGGTAGCCAGTCATTCTTTCTGCCACAGGATTCATAAAAACTACCCAGTTGCCAGTATCTGTGGCAATAATCCCGTCCCGGATATTCCTACATACAGGTGAGAACCCACATTCCCCCAGCCTGTGTCGAAATGTGGAAACTCCAACATCCCCGGCATACAACTCTTTACTAGCAATCAAAATTTTCCCCCCAAATGATTTATCCGGACTAATAAAAATACATTGCAAGCTTTAGTTCTACTAAATGCTACTGCCCTTTGGGCAGTTGAGAGCTTCACTCCTAATTAGATAAACCGAACACAATATAACATGTAAGAGGTGAGAAAAATGTCGAATCCTGTCAGCCCTAAAAATTAATTATCTAATGGCCCTATCCAAATATTAGATTACAAAGAAGGAAGCAAGGGCAACAATATAGAAAGTAGCATATGTAACTTATATTTAATTTATGGGGTGAAAGTTATCTCAGAAAAAACTATATTGAGGAGGAAAAAGGATGGATTTTAAGGAAATTAACGCTGCAGCCCAAGGTTATCAAGAGGCAATGACTAAGTTTCTCCGGGAGCTGGTGGCAATCCCCGGGGAAAGCTGTGATGAAGAAGGTGTCATTCGGCGGATAGAAGCTGAAATGAAGCACCTAGGTTACGACAAGGTCGAAATTGACCCAATGGGCAATGTGCTGGGCTACATGGGAACAGGAGAAAAGCTGATTGCCTACGACGGCCATGTAGATACAGTTGGCATAGGCAATATAGACACCTGGAAGTTTGACCCCTACACTGGTTATGAAACAGACACTGAAATCGGAGGGCGTGGGGCTTCGGATCAGCTAGGAGGAGTTGTCTCCGCTGTCTATGGAGCAAAAATCATGAAGGACCTCGGTCTCCTATCGGACAAATACACAGTCCTAGTTACCGGCACAGTCCAGGAAGAGGACTGTGACGGCTTGTGTTGGCAATACATCATCAATGAAGATAAGATCAAACCTGAGTTTGTCGTTATCACTGAACCCACTGACGGCTATATTTACCGTGGCCATCGGGGAAGGATGGAGATCCGCGTTGATGTCCAAGGGAGAGCCTGTCATGGTTCCGCCCCTGAACGTGGGGATAACGCAATCTATAAAATGGCAGACATCATTCAGGAAGTCCGGACCTTAAATGACAACCTCCATACCGATCCTTTCCTAGGCAAGGGCACAGTCACCACGTCCCAGATTTTCTACACATCCCCTTCCCGCTGTGCTGTTGCAGACTCCTGCGCCATTAGTTTAGACCGCCGCCTTACTCAAGGTGAAACATATGACCTGGCCCTGGAAGAAATTCGCAATCTCCCCGCCTGCAAACAACACGGTGCAGTGGTCAGTATGTACAAATATGAGCGCCCTTCATGGACAAACTTGGTCTACCCCACTGATTGTTACTTCCCCACCTGGGTCATTCCCGAAACTCATCCAGCCACCCAGGCAATGATTGAGGCATATCGGGGAATGTATGGGGAACCCAAGGTTGATAAGTGGACTTTCTCAACCAACGGCGTCTCGATTATGGGGCGTTACAACATTCCCTGCATTGGCTTTGGCCCCGGCAAGGAATCTCAGGCCCATTCCCCAAACGAAATTACTTGGAAAGAAGATTTGGTGCGCTGCGCAGCTGTCTATGCCGCCATGCCCACCCTGTACTGCAAGTAAAATCCTTAGATAAGGAGTTGACAAAGTGGAGGATTTATTCCAAAGGTATATCGACAAGTTGAGCCACCTGGATACAAAGGCTATGTATGAAAACGACTTCCTTCTCACCTGGGAGAAAACCGACCAAGAGCTGGCTGCGGTTTTTGCCGTGGCTGATGCCCTTCGCTATCTCCGAGAAAACAATATATCTGCCAAAATCTTCGACAGCGGCTTGGGAGTCTCTTTGTTCCGGGACAACTCCACAAGGACGCGGTTCAGCTTCTCCTCAGCCTGCAACCTCCTTGGGCTGGAAGTCCAGGACCTGGACGAAGGGAAATCCCAGATTGCCCACGGCGAAACAGTCAGAGAAACCGCCAATATGATATCTTTTATGGCCGATGTCATTGGGATTCGGGATGATATGTATATCGGCAAGGGCAACACCTACATGCGGGAAGTGTCCCAATCTGTCCGCCAAGGTTACAAAGACGGAGTCTTGGAGCAAATACCTGTTTTAGTGAACTTACAATGCGACATAGACCATCCCACCCAGTGCATGGCAGATATGCTCCATATCATCCACCAGTTCGGCGGGGTGGAAAACCTCAAAGGTAAAAAAATAGCCATGACCTGGGCCTATTCTCCCTCATATGGAAAGCCACTGTCAGTGCCCCAAGGAATAATTGGCCTCATGACCCGCTTTGGCATGGACGTAGTCCTTGCCCATCCCAAAGGCTATGAGGTAATGCCTGAAGTTGAAGAAGTTGCTAGCAAGCAGGCCCTAGGCTCTGGGGGCTCTTTTGCCAAGACCAATAGCATTGCAGAAGCCTTTACAGATGCTGACATTGTATATCCCAAGAGCTGGGCCCCCTTTCACGCCATGGCACAGAGAACTGAACTCTATGGTGCCGGAAACACTGAGGGCATTATGGCCCTAGAAAAAGAACTCCTGGCCCACAATGCCGGACATAAAGACTGGTGCTGCACCGAAGAACTCATGAAGACCACTAAAGATGGCAATGCCCTATATCTCCACTGCCTGCCTGCAGATATCAATGGTATCTCCTGTCAGGAAGGAGAAGTAGCCGCCTCGGTCTTTGATTGCTATCGCACCCCCTTGTATAAACAGGCTTCCTTCAAGCCCTATGTCATTGCGGCCATGATCTTTCTGGCAAAATGCCAGAATCCTCAGGGGACTTTACAGAACCTGTTTAAGAGGGGAACCCAGCGCTGGCTTAAATAATGAAAACACTGATAAAAAACGGCACCATTATTACCGGAGAATCCTCTTTCCCTGGGGATGTCCTCATTGAAAATGGTCGGATTGTAGCAATCCAACAGGGGCTGGCAGCCCCTGACGCTAATATTTACGATGCAGCTGGCTGCCGGCTATTTCCCGGGTTTATTGATGCCCATACCCATTTAGACATGGATGCCGGCACCACTGTAACGGCCGATAACTTTCAAACCGGCACAGCAGCCGCAATTGCTGGCGGCACTACAACTATCATTGATTTTGCCACTCAAGATAAGGGCGGAACCTTGACTGCTGCCCTGGAGACATGGATGGAAAAGGCCAAAGGGTTATCTGCCTGTGACTACGGCTTTCATCTGGCAATAACTGATTGGACGCCAGCTGTGGCAAGAGAAATACCAGAATTAGCAGCTGCGGGGGTTACCTCTTTTAAAGTCTATCTTGCCTATGACCACCTCCGGGTGGGAGACGGCGAAATATATGATATTCTCCGCCAGGTTAACCAAGTTCAAGGTATCCTTGGGGCCCACTGTGAAAACGGAGATATCATCAATAGGCTTACTGACTCCTTACTAAGGCAAGGTAAAAAATCCCCCTGCTTTCATCCTCAGTCCCGACCGGACCTGGCAGAAGCAGAAGCCATTTCCCGCCTGACCTATATTGGGCAAATGGCGGAAGCTCCCGTTCATATTGTTCACCTTAGCAGCCAGGCAGGCTTGGCTGCCGCCCTCCATGCGCGGCAGCGGGGTGGAGAAATCTATATCGAGTCCTGCCCCCAGTACTTCATCTTAGATGATAGCAGTTATTCACTTCCGGATTTTGCAGGGGGGAAATTCGTCTGTTCTCCACCCCTGCGCGCAAAACCCAGTCAGGCGGCTCTCTGGGAGGCCTTGGGCCAAGGCAGTATCGACAGTATTTCCACCGACCACTGCAGCTTTAACTGGAAGGGACAAAAGGAACTAGGCCGTCATGATTTCAGCAAAATCCCTAATGGCTTGCCGGGAATAGAGCATCGTCCCGCTCTTATGTATTCCTATGGAGTAGCCACTGGTCGCATCAGCGAGAATCAGCTTGTGGCCAGCCTCTCAGAAAACACTGCCCGCCTCTTCGGGCTTTACCCCAGAAAAGGGAAAATTGCCCTGGGCAGCGACGGCGACATCGTCGTCTGGGATCCCAACACCCAGGGAACCATTACAGCTACCTATCAACTACAAAATGTCGACTATACCCCCTACGAAGGGTATATGATCCAAGGTAGCGCTAAGGCTGTATTCTTAAGGGGAAGTCTGGCCTCGGAAAATGGCAAAGTGCTCATTACCGATAAAGGCAAATACCTGCCCCGCCACGGCTGCGATTATTTCCGTCGAAAAACAGAATAAATGCTAAAGGGCCACCCCTCTGGGATGGCCCCTCTTTGGCTCTTAATGTCTGACTAGAGTTGTTACCGTTACGAATTATGCCTTAGTCCAATCCAGGGTACTTAGCAACTACTTCTTCAAAGAGCTTCTGATAGTGACCACAGACCTCCTAACTTAATTCCCGTATTTAGCGATTAAGGTAACAGAAGGGAGGTAGACAATAATGCAGATAGTGATCTCGACATTATTGCTGAGTTCATAACAGCACTCAATATATATTGAGGATTACAGTAACAGGGGCTGTCGCACCAACGTTAAATAACGCAAGGCGACAGCCCCCTCCTTATTGAAGTATCTCAATCCTTACTTTGCCTACTCCGTCTGCATACAAGCCGACTGCCTTTGCCGCTGCTGCGGACAGGTCGATAATTCTCCCGGCGATAAAAGGTCCTCTGTCGTTAATTTCCACTACCACATTCTTGCCGGTGGCCAGGTAGGTTACTTTTACCCGGGTTCCAAAGGGCAGGGTCTTATGGGCAGCGGTAAATGCATACATGTCAAAGGGGACCCCGCTGGCAGTTCTCCTGCCATGAAGTTCGGACCCGTAGTAAGAGGCAAACCCTTCTACGGCTTTTCCAGTTGTACCTCGGGATACTGACTTGGTCCCTTTAAGGATAATCCCCACAACAGGCCGAAGAACAATGTCCTCGCTGACAATGCGTTTGGAAACTTCAATTCCATCATGATAAATTATTTCATATGTGATTAGTTTCTTTCCATCCCTTGCATAAACCTTAACCTTTTTCTTGCCCTGTTCTAGAGTATGGTCACTCTTATAATCCGTCTTGGCAGATATTCGCACTTCTTCTGTGACCAACTGAGTATCCACCCGGATAATTTTCACCGTCAAGCCATCGACAACCCTCTGTTCCGGGGGACAGCTGAGCAAATCTCCCTGGTAGCTGAGGCCTTGCTCTGCCAACAGTCCTGCAACAGAATCGGCCCAAGTAATAACCGAAAGCTCTTGGCCATATTCAGTGATGACCACTTGCTTCCCTCTTTCAATTATTATGCAATTGGATTGAGCCTCCATCTCAAGGCCAGGTAAGACTCGCTCATATTCCGCATCCCATGTGATATTGGCTTCAGCCAAAATATCTCCCACCACAGTCTTGGTGGATAACAACTCCATCTTTCCCGCTTCCGTTAGAAGGGTAATCTTCCGGGGATTAGCACCGGGCGGTCCAATAAAGACCAAGGCGAGGATCACAGTAAGGGCAGCGGAACTTAATGCCAGGCTTTTCTTGTTCAAGGAAATCACTCCGAATTGGTAAGACTTGGCTTAGCAATGATAAATCCGTTATATAGAATTATATACTATTAGTCAAGGGGTTGGAGCTGGTAATTAGTGGTAACGAAATTTGCTGAGTTGCTTCAGAGAAGAATCCCGGCCAGAGCTGACCGCTTGTTAGTACTACCTGGTAATACTTATGGTAGCAGCCAAGAGCGGAGACAGGACCCCCATATTAGTTTTCGATGCCCTTGCGGGCCATGACCCCTTGGGTGTAATAGTGCTTAACTTCCCGCATTTCGGTTACCAGGTCAGCCTGTGCAATCAGTTCATCAGTGGCCCCACGGCCTGTGAGAACCAATTCTACTTCTGGGGATTTTGCCTCAATCAGGGACTTAACTTCTTGCCAGCTAACCAAGCCAAAATGTAAGGCGACAATTAATTCGTCTAGGATGACCACCTGGAATTCGCCGCTGCTGACAGCCTCTAGAGCCTGATCCATTCCCTGTCTAATTAGGTCCACATACTCCTGGGGCGGCTTGCCCGGGGGGAATACTACCGCCTGTTTGCACCACTTTGCCAGCTCCTCTTCCGGCATCGAGCCTTCCTTGACCACGAAAAAAGGCTTACCCACAGTCTTTAGGGTAAGATTCGGGGATAAATGGGGCAAAATCTTGTGTTCACTGTACGTTGCTGTCTTCATAAACTGGATAAATAATACTTTCTTTCCGGCACCTAAGGCCCTTAGGGCAAGGCCTATTGCTGCAGTGGTCTTGCCTTTGCCATTGCCAGTATATACCTGAACGTATCCCTTAGCACTCATGTTTCCGCCTCCTCTAAACTGACACTGTATACTTCGGTATACTTCATCCTGCCATCTATGCGCTCAGACTTCATTAGGCTGACTTTTTCTACTGCCATCTCCAGATGCTCTTGGGGCACCAGGGAAAAAATATCGAGATCCCGGGTAAAGACTAGCTCTCTCCCCAGGGTGAGATGTGGCTTATAAGCTCGACTTTCAAGATTAAAACCTCTTTCCACAAGGGAATCTCGGAGTTGGCGATGAATCTGTGCCAGCCTTTCTGCCTTCACTCTTAGCCAAAAAACATCTCCTCCAGAACGGGGAAAACTTCCCAGCCCCCCCACTACCATTTTAAAGGCGGGAGATCTGAGCCCCTCCATAGCACCCTTGATATCACCGACTCTGTTGGTTTCACCAATAAACAATAGGGTTAAATGCAAATTGTCCACGGGGATGAACCTACCCCGAAGTGCATAAGGTTTTAACTGGTCTATTACCCGACAGATACCGGCCTTAGTTTTCCCATCAAGGTTTATCGCGATAAACAGGCGCAATTAGTGGCCACCTTTCTCCAAACCCTTGTATAATTGCTCCATTTCCGTGGCAATGGCTGCATCTGTCTTTTTACCCCCGTAGCGACTGGGTATATAAATATCCCTGATTTCCGCAGGGCCATGAGAGAACACAGCCTCAGCCTTAGCCTCAACATCCTGGGAGGTATCTAACGGAGACAGCTCCACTTTATTGGCAGCAAGCTTTCCCAGGAATTTTCGGTAATAGTACCGCACCAGCTCTCCCGGTTCAGCGGGAGGCTTATTTCTTAAGGAAAATCTACCCCGGGGCTTCTTCCTCTTTTTCTTAATATACTCTCTTTCCTCAACATAACTTAAGCCTTGATAACTGCGTTCTCCAGCTTTAAATAGTAGCTTGTAGATGATAAGTATTGCAGCAGCAACAACCAAGGCAATGAGGACTTTTTCTGCTACAGCAAAGGTGGGAAGCACCTCTTCTACAGCTTCCATGGGTGGGGGGGCTTCCCCGACCGGGTCGGGAATTTCCGGCATAGTCCATGGTTTAGAAGGAAATTTTGTTTCTATGCCTCGAAGTATATCGCTTAACCATTCTAAGAGCCTTAGCAGTATTTGTATAGGCAAAAGCAGCAAATCTATGATTTTTTTCGCTATAGTAATGAGAAACTCCCGCACATCTTTAACTGCAGTCAAGACAAATACTCCGGCAATAAAAATTAAGTACTTGATATTGGATTTCTGCAAGCGGCGGATTTCCATGCCTGCCTCAATATGCCTGATAGATCTAATCAGCAGTATTGTAGAAAGAAAGTAGACAAAGATATAGGGGGCAGCCAAGGCAATTGCCTGACCTATATTAGGCAAAATCCAGCGCAGGTAAAGAGCAATGATGAACACTGTCCCAGCTTTTTTAAGGTTACCAACATAATCACTGCGGTTTCCCCTATGCAGAAATCTGTCCACATAGACAAAGAGGGAGGGAACAGTGATGAAAAAAAATACCAAAGCAACCCTGTTATTAAAAAATAGTAATGGCACCAGCAGGAGAAGGATACTGATTCGAAGGATGCTGTGCCAATTGCGGCTGACATTGTAAAACAGGCACACTGCCACCGTCCAAACAAAGATCACTGCCATTGCCTGGGCAGGTGCAAAATATAAAAAGATCAGCAACAGGGCATACATTAGCGAGATAATCGACAACAATTCCAGCATAATTACACTAAGCATTTTTCTTGCTCCTGTATTTAATGATGCTGCTGTTCAACCCTTCCAGATTTTCATCTTCGACGGCAATAACTACAGTACGGGGGACGGCCTTGGCCAGCAGCTGAAGGGGCTCAATATAGGTTTCAAGAATACGAGGAGTAATTATTACTGCCGTGGTATAATTCCCCCTCATTCTCCTTACATCTCGCAGGGTGTTTTCAAAAAAACCCGGGTTCCTAAACTGAATGCAGCCAAGAGCATGAAGCAAAGTGCCAAGATGGGCTGCTCCCAGGCCGGTATGGTGAATAAAGCCTTTTGCATCCGCCTCTTCATTATAAGCATTTGTAACCAAGCCGTAAGGAATGCTAAGAGATTCAAACTCTTCCAAGGTAGCCCGGGCCAAAGAAACAGCCTCATCGATTAGTTCCTCTTCAATCGCCTTCCAGCATGGCTTCATGGTTTCTACATTTATGATGACCAGCACTGAATTATCTGTGGTGAAGTCAAACTTCTTCACCATCAGACTGCCGAACTTGGCAGAAGAGGGCCAGTGAATAAAGCGCTGAGGCTCATTGCCAGTATACTCCCGGATCCCTATAGTTATCAGGGGATCATCGATTATCCATCTCCGGACAGACAAATCTCCTCCCAGGGCCCCCAGGGGAACAATGCTTTCCGACAGCTCAACTTTTTTCGGCAGGACAACTACTTTTTGGGAGATAGGCATTTTGCGCTGCTCTGACCGAAAGCCCACGAAGTCTCCCAGCTCAAGGTTTGCCAGCTCAATCCGATGGCAGCCCCTTTTATTAACAGAGACTTTGTACTTCCTGCGCACCCGCTGAAAGGGCATAATAAACATACTGTAGATGTTCTTGGGTACGCTGAAATGAGGGGGGAAATGCTCTTCCACCTTCAGAAAAGACACTGACAGCATTTTGTTATTCTCGACAACAGAGGAAACCTCAATCTCCTGGCCGATTTCGTAATCTTTATTCTCTATACCGAAGCTATAGGTCAAATCTGTATAGCCAAAAAACAGTACCAGGTAATTGATAATTAGAGTCAGGGCCAGTAGTCCCAGGACGTACCAAATCATGGCTATTCCTGTATATTCTCAAGGGGAACCTCAACCGAGGCCACTGTTCCCTTAATTAATTCCATGGATTTATTCAAAACGGTGGCCCCCCGGGCAATAATTCTGTGGTTTAAGACATAAGGTGCCAGATACTTTATATCTTCAGGAAGGATGTAGTCCCTACCGTTAATGGCCCCATAGGCTTGGCAAGCTTTAAACAAGGCGATTGCCCCTCTGGGGCTTACCCCTAGCTGATACTCTTCCCTCTCCCTGGTTTCACTGACAATGTCTACGAGGTAATCCATGACCTCAGGGTGAATAGATACTGCTGCCAAATTGGCAAATATGTATTCCATATCCCCGCTTTCTACAACGGGCCCAATAGCCTCTAGGGGATTGCCGATATTCAATCTAATGATGTCCTTTTCCTCTTCTTTAGTGGGATAACCTAACCCCATGCGCATGAAAAACCTATCCAACTGAGCCTCGGGCAAGGGAAAAGTACCGAAGGATTCCACGGGGTTTTGGGTGGCCAGCACCATAAAGGGGAGCTGCAGTTTCCGGGTTTCCCCATCCACGGTAATTTGCTTCTCCTCCATGGCCTCCAAGAGGGCAGACTGAGTCCGGGGTGTAGCCCGATTTATTTCATCTGCTAAGACAATGTTGGCAAATAGGGGGCCATGACGGAATTGAAAGTCGCCGCTTTTTTGATTGTAAAAGTTTATACCTGTAATATCCGAGGGCAACAAATCCGGGGTAAACTGAATGCGCTTAAACTGTAAATCCAATGTCTTGGCGAAGGCTTTAATCAGCATGGTCTTGCCCATCCCTGGCACATCTTCCAAGAGCATATGCCCCCCTGACAGGAAAGCGACTATAAGCAACTCGATTTCCCTGTCCTTGCCCACAATGACCTGGGAGACATTGGCGATAACCTTATCCTTAAAATCCTTGTACTTATCTAGTTCCATGAAACTCCTCCCCGAAAAGATACTTGAATCTTATACCTAATTATACAGTTACCCAGCACAACTTTCCAGGAAACCTTCTGGGAAAAGCAAATTGTCAAATACTTGACATGTTATGGCTGGTATTTTAAACAGCAGGTCAGCTGTTGCCTCAGTCCTTTGTCGCACACAAATATAAAGGAAGCTCATTGGAAACATTCTTCCCAAGGAATGTTTTTAGAAATGAAGAACTAAAAAAGAGATAAGGGGAAACCCTTATCTCTCAACTTATAAAAATGGCATCAGCGCTGGGGCAAGACATACTTGTAATAGTCTTTATCCAAAATCATGGCTGAGTAATACACCTTTCGTGCCACAGTGCCCGAGGTAGAGACTGGGTAGTTATCTTCCACCGTGACCCCAGAATTGCACTCAAACTTGTCGGTAATTGCATCGTACCTGCCCTTGTCGGTGATATAGCTACCATCGGCAAAGATGACAAGGGGATCGGCCTCCGAATGAATATCCCTGCCCATAAGCAGACGGGAATCATACTCGAGACCAAGGAGATTGGACAGAGTGGGAATGATATCCAGACTGGAGCATGGCTCGTCAATTGTCATGGGCTCCATGCCCTTAGTCCACAGGATCAAGGCGTTGCGGTAGAGGTCAAAGTTATTGTCAACCTTCTCCCCTGCTAGTTCTTCAATGGCCGACTGTTCCAAACCATATGGATAATGATCAGCACTGATGGCGATGAGAGTCTTGTCTGCAACGCCGGCTTCTTCCAGCTTATTTAACAAATATTCCATGGCCCGGTCAAATTCAATCTGAGTAGCCAAGTAGGCCTTGGCTGGGGTGGAGAAAGGCAAGTCCTTAACGTATTTTTTGTTCTTTACCGCCATTTCATTGCCAAAGAAGTTGTAGTTAAGATGCCCGCTGACAGTCATGTAATAAGCGTGGAACTGATGCTCGCCAAGGTATTCGGGAATTGTCTTTTCCATCATCTCCAGGTCGGATCGAGGCCAAGCCTTTTTCATATCTAGGCCGTTGCCGATACCTTTATACTCATAACCCATATTGGGGTGAGAAAGATGGCGGTTGTAGTATTTATAACTATGGTTATGATAGGCTACGGTCTGGTAGCCAAGGTGCTTGAGCTGATTTCCCATCACCAGAGGCATGGAATTATTAGCCGATTCTTTAAAACTCCAAATTCCGGTCTTGGGAAGGAGACCTGTACAAGCCACATATTCTCCGTCGGAGGTGCTGACCCCCCACAAGGGAGTGTAAAAGTTTGTAAAGCTATACCCTTCCTGCATCATCTTATACAGAGTCGGGGTGACATCTTCACGGACAGCCAAGTGGGAAAAGCCCTCGGCAGTAATGAGGATTAGGTTGTAACCCTGGTACTTGCCGGTGAAATCATTTTTCTCTGAGGGTGAAACAATGCTAAAGTACTTGTGCATATTGAGGATTTCTACGTCGGATTCCTCCGTCAGCAACCGGTCAAAGTCAATATCCAGTACATTGTATTCCACACTCTCTTCCTCGGGAGAAGGCCCTACAGGCAGTTCCCCTTCTTCTAAGGGCGGCGGAGTAATTGCCGGGGTCCAGCTGATGATTAAGCGCTGGAGATCTAAACGCATAGTAGTGATGAGCCCAAGCTTTTGTACAGAATGAACAGGGAAACTCTTTTCATAGTAATAGGAATAGGCAGAAGACTGCAGATGCTCCCCCGCCTGGACGACAGCGACGCCGCCGGCATAGCTGAGAATGATCACCACCGCTAATATTGCCCTAAAGGCCCAGCGGATTTTGGCAAAAGAAAAGATTTTTTTACCTATAGCCAACAAAACTGCCATAGGCAGAAATAGTAAGAGAACCTGCAAGCCGTTTCCAACAATGCCATGGAGAGCCTCCCGCCAAAACTGCCAGACTTGGCCGGCGTTGCCAGCAGAATATAAAGAATAAAATGTGGTAAAAATGCTGTGGTAAATCAGTTGGGATGCAAAAATCGCCCCTGCTAAGCCTAGGCAGATTGCAGCGAAGATGCGGTTTATCTTGGGTGTAAATAAAGAGCAAAACAAAAAGCAAATTACGGCTAAAGCTATGGCAAATAAAGAAATAATTGCTTGATCCATAGAAAAAATACTGCCGCCAACAGTATAGAAACGCAGCACTATTTCCATCCAAATAAAAGCTATAGAAAAAAATAATAGCAGGCCCCAATTCTTATCCTTCATTATTACATCACTCCAAGCCATAACTTAAAAGTATACTTCTACACTATATTATTATACATGCTCAAATCTTATCCGCAAGAAAAAAACCTTGCACTGCAGGAATATGTTGGTGTTATGTAGAAATTAACGCCCATGGTATATAGACAGGAGATGAAATTATGGAATGGATCCCAGTTGCGCTTGTTTTTTTCTTAGCGTTGTATTTTGTCATTGCCTATAACGGATTGGTAAAAACAGGTAATATGTTAAAGGAAGCATGGAGTGGCATTGATGTCCAGCTAAAAAGACGAAGCGACTTAATCCCCAGCTTGGTTGAAACAGTGCGGGGCTATAGCAGTCATGAGCAGGATTTATTAGTAGAAATTGCGGAAAAACGCACAGCAGCCATGGCGGCTCAGGGGGCCAAGGAAAAGGGTCTTGCTGAAAATGCCCTTACCGGAGGCATAAAGAACCTCTTTGCCCTGGCGGAATCTTACCCAGACTTAAAGGCCGCAAATAACTTCCTCAAACTACAGGAAGAACTTGTTCAGGTGGAAGACCAGATTCAACTGGCCCGACGCTATTACAACGGTGCCGTTCGTCTTGTCAACAACCGAGTTGAATCCTTCCCCAGCAATATCATCGCTAAAATTACGGGATTTTCCCGGGCCGAGTTCTTTACACTTGAACTGGCCACAGAAAGGATGGCCCCTGAAATATCATGGGACGAAAAATAAGCCGCCTTTTACTCCCCCTTGTTGTCCTAATCCTCTTGCTTCCTGCTGGGCAGGCAAGGGCAGCTCAGGAAAGAATCATTAATTACCATGCGGATATCGAAGTCCACACTGACTCCGCAGTGACAGTAAGTGAAACCATACTGGTGGAGAGTACAGGCAATGAAATACGTCGGGGCATCTATCGTGATATTCCCACCTCCTACAAAGACAGTAAAGGCAATCGAGTGCGGGTGGACTTCACTCTCCTCTCGGTACTCCGGGATGGCAATCCTGAACCCCATACTACCGAAGGCCGAGACAACGGAATCCGCATTCGCATTGGCAGCGAAAAAGTCCTCCTTAACCCCGGACAATACACTTACACCATTACATATAAAGTCACGCGGGTTCTGGGGTTCTTTGAAAACCACGATGAACTATATTGGAACGTCACTGGCAACGGCTGGGGGTTCCCAATCGAATCTGCCTCTGCCACCCTGACTTTGCCCCTAGGGGCTTCTGTTACTGATGCAACCGGTTATACCGGTTATATGGGTGCGCGAGGCAATGATTTTAAAACTGAGGCCACAGATAGTGGCATAAAATTTTCTACTACCAGACCCCTTGCATCCAGTGAGGGACTGACGATTGTAGTGGGCTGGCCCAAAGGTCATGTGGAAGAGCCCAGTTCCCAGCAAAGGTTTCTTTGGTTTTTGAAAGACAATCTCGGTATCCTCTTCTGCTTTTTGACCTTAATCCTGCTGTCCCTGTGGTATTTATATGCCTGGAACAAGGTGGGCCGTGATCCCAGCCGAGGGATAATCATTCCCAGATACACCCCCCCCGAAGGCTTTTCTCCAGCGGCAATCCGCTATATCCGCAGCATGGGATACGATGACAAAGCCTTTACAACGGCAATAATTAATTTGGCGGTCCAGGGTCGGCTAATTATCCGCCAGGACGGTAAGAAAAAATTTTCCCTTATTAACACCAATGGAGACAGATTCGTATCTTCCGAAGAAGAAAATGTCCATAGCCTTCTCTTTTCCCAAGGAGACACCTTGGAAATGAACAATTCCAATCACACGATTTTCAGTAGCGCCGGCCTGGGCCTGCATAAAGAATTGATGGCGGCATACAAGAATAAATACTTTAAGACCAATTCTTCCTGGCTGCTGTGGGGAATCCTTATGGCCTTCATCTTCCTTGGTATCAGCCTATTCTTTACCATCAAATTCGGGGGGATTTGGGGACTTATCCTCTTGGTCCTTTCATCCCTAGCAGTAATTATCATCAGTGCTGTCTTCGGCAAACTCCTGAAAGCTCCTACTCTTGAAGGCACGGCCCTAATTGATGAAATCGATGGCTTTAAGATGTTTTTGGAAGTTGCAGAAAAAGATTATCTTCAGTGGTCTGCTCCCCCGGAAAGGACTCCGGAACTCTTTGAAAAATATCTGCCCCATGCCCTAGCCCTGGGAGTTGACCAGCAATGGGCAGAGAAGTTCTCTTCCATCCTCGCGGCCGCCAGCGAAGCCGGTCAGGGATACAGGCCTGTATGGTACCAAGGCGCGTCCCTTAGAACCTTTTCCGCTGTCAGCTTTGCCTCTAATCTCAACAGCTCATTTAGCAACAGTATTGTAGCAGCAAAAACCGCCCCAGGCTCCTCCTCGGGCTTTTCCGGGGGATCCTCAGGGGGCGGCGGTGGCGGCGGCGGTGGTGGCGGCTGGTAGGAGGTCTTACCCCTAGCAGTCTAGGAGCTTAACCGTCGTTCAAAGCGCCACCAGACAATAAATCTGTAGATGGGGCTACCAACGAGGACCAGCAACAGCAATGGATGTCGAGTATATATATAGAAGGCCAAGGCAATTAGCAAGATTACCCCCATACCGATATCCGAAGATAGGGTATTAGCTGGGCGGCCAAGAAGAGTGCCTGCTTTTAGGGCCTTCTTATAACAATCCTCATGAAATGTAAGGAAGCGGGTAAAAGCCCGGTTGGTCACAACCAAATCTTTTCGTGCCTGAATATCTTTATCGCAGACATAGCATTTTATTGAATCCGGCAAGACAAGTTCTCCTTTCGCTGACACTTATTTTCTCTATAGTATCATTTATTGCCTTGCCTTGGATACCCCTGGGCATAAGGCAAAAAAAACGGGACAAAAGGAATCCCTTTGTCCCGTTTTTGTTTTACAGTACCTTACTTAAGAAATCTTTTGTGGCCTCATGGATAGGATTGGCCAGCAAATCCGAGGGCGGCCCTTCCTCGACGATGACGCCGTTGTGCATAAAGATAACCTTGTCTCCTACTTCCCTGGCAAAAGCCATTTCATGGGTGACAACAATCATCGTCATGCCGTCGGCAGCCAGTTCTTTCATAACAGTAAGAACTTCGCCGGTCATGCCCGGGTCAAGAGCCGAAGTCACTTCATCAAAGAGCATGACTTTCGGCTGCATTGCCAGTGCTCTGGCAATAGCAACTCTCTGCTGTTGCCCCCCAGATAGCTGATGGGGCCAAGACTGGGCCTTGTCAGCAAGATCGACCTTGCCCAACAAATCCATAGCCAATTCTTCAGCATCCTCTGCAGACATACCCCGCACCTTTTTCGGGGCCAGGGTAATGTTGTCTATTACCCGCTTGTGAGGGAATAAGTTAAACTGCTGAAAAACCATGCCTGTCTCCCTGCGCACTTCGTGTTTGACTACCCCTTTGGCGGTAACATCCACACCATCAATCCATATCTCGCCGCTGTCGGGAATCTCCAATAGATTTACACAACGCAGCAAAGTGCTCTTGCCGGAACCACTGGCACCAATGAGGACAACGACCTCACCCGGGCTGACAGAAGCGGAGACCCCTTTGAGGACGTGGTTATCTCCGAAGGCCTTTTCCAGGTTGACTATTTGAATCATCAGGTCCCATCCTCCTTTCCAGCGATGCCAGCAACTGAGACAAGACAAAGGTGATGGCAAAATAAACTATGGCGATGCCGATATACATGGTGAAGTATTCGTAAGTGCGAGCAGCAGCAAGGGTCGCCTTGTAGGTCAATTCAGCAATGCCAATAAAATTGACAAGAGATGAATCCTTGGTCAAGGTGACCATCTCATTGCCCATAGAGGGAATGACCCGCCTAAAGGCCTGGGGAAAGACAATGTATCGGAAGACCTGAGTTGGAGACAGTCCCACCGAGAGACCAGCCTGGGTCTGCCCCATATCAATAGATTGGATGCCTCCCCTAAAGACTTCTCCCATGTAGGCTCCACTATTTAGGCTGAGGGCGATAATCCCTGAAGCCATAGCAGGTAATCTGATGCCAAGTTCAGCCAATCCATAATGGACAATAAAGATCTGCACAATCATCGGGGTTCCCCTGATAAAGGCAACGTAGACACTGGCTAATGCCTTAGTGGGCCAAAACTTAGAGAGGCGGCCGATGGCCACGAGAATGCCTAATGTCACCCCCAAAATGACTGCAAACAAGCTGATTATGAGGGATATTTTTGCTCCTTCTAGTAGCCTAGGTAGGGTTCGAATTAGTAGTTCCCAATTGACGATGTCTTTTATGGTTTGAATTAGTAGTAATAATTCTAGGATGAGGTCCGTTAGGAAATCTATTATTGAAGTCATTATTTCCCTTTATTCGCCAAACCAATTTTCAAAGATTTTGTCGTACTCGCCGTCTTCCCTCATTTTTTTTAGGGAAGCGTCGATCTTATCCATGGTATCGGTGTTGGTCTTTTTCACAGCAATGCCATACTGTTCGTTGGTGAAGGGTTCACCTAGGATTTTCATACCGCCTAAATGAGTAATGTAGTCTTTAGCTACGGGTTCGTCGATAATTACCAGGTCGACACGGCCCAGTTTAAGGTCCATAAAGCACTCATTGACTCGTTTGTACTGCTTCAGATTGGGGTGGTCTTCAGCACCAAAAATGTCTTCGCCTTCATAGGAACCGGTTGTCCCCATCTGGACGGCAACGAGTAAGTCCTGATCAACAATGTCATCGATAGAGAAATTACGATCTTCATCGTCCCTGATAACTAGGACCTGAGAGGCGTCAAAATAGGGCTTGCTAAAGAGAACTTTCTCAGACCGCTCTTCATCAATAGTCATAGCCGCAATGACAATATCCAGCTTATCAGTTTCAAGGGATTCAATAAGGCTGTCAAAGGGAAGGTGTGTTACTTCAATTTTCCAGTCATTGTCCTCGGCAATATGCTTGATGATGTCAATGTCAAAACCAATAATGTTTTCGTTATCATCAGTAGTCTCAAAAGGTGGGAAAGTAGCTTCAGTCCCAACTTTTAAAACTTTTCCACCCCCTTGAGATGTGCATCCAGAGAGCGCAGCGACACTCAGTAACAGAACTGCCAGCAAAATAAAACCTTTTTTCAATGTCCTTATCCTCCTCATTAGTATTATTAATACCAACCGGTCTTAGGACCAGGAGAATAAAAGGTATCCACATCCATAGACAGGTTGCTTAATTTATCTATTCTTCACTGATTTACAATGTCCTTCTTTTTCCGTAATATTTTTGACATATTTCGATAATAAAACAAGCCGGTTCCCCGGCTTTCCTTAATTATTCATCAAACCATTTGTCGTATAGAGTTTGGTATTCGCCGCTGGAAACCATTTTTTCTAGGGAGGCGTTGATTTTGTCCAGCTTTTCTTTCTCCCCTTTTTGTACAGCAATGCCAAATTTTTCTTCGGTGAAGGGAGAACCATGAATTTTCATGCCACCCATTTCTCCAATATACTTTTGGGCAACGGGCTGATCAATTATTGCTAAATCAACCCTACCACTGGCCAACTCTAAAAAGACTTCATTTGCCCGTTTGTATTCATATAGGTTGTGTATCTTATCTGACCCCAAAATCTTTTGGGCCTCCTCAGCGCCGGTAGTGCCCATTTGCACCGCCACTTTCAGATCCAGGGAGGCAATGTCATCCATGCTATATTCTCGAGTCTCTTCTTCCCTAACGACAATTATTTGTGAAGCATCGTAGTAGGGATTGCTAAAGTCTGCCCTTTGGGAGCGCTCATCATCAATGGTCATGGCGGCAATGACGATATCCAGATCCCCGCCTTCCAGCTTGTCAATAAGGGTATCAAAAGCTATGTTTACAATCTCGTAGTCCCATCCGTTATCCTCTGCAATATAAGCAATAACATCCATATCAAAGCCAATATAAGTTCCATTTTCGTCTTGAGATTCAAAGGGCGCGAAGGTAGCCTCAGTACCAACTGTTAACACTTCTTTTTCTTCAGCACATCCGCTAATGGTGATAAGACATAAGAATAAGACAGCAAATACGGCAATACTCTTCTTCACAGCAGATAGCCTCCTTCATTCAATTTTAAGCATATCTACTAATATTTCTACATTTGCTGTCAGTTTCCTTCTTTCTTTGGACATACTCTTGAAATATTTATGACATCTAATAGCATTATATCCCCCAGGCTAACCCCAATTTAGGGCCTCCGCCAACTCCCCCACCGACTTAAAGACAAAATCCGGTGCAAACTGGGTGTTTGCCAGGTCCTCCTCCTTGCTCTCGCCGCTGAGGACTAAGACTGTATTCAGACCAGCGTTAATTCCCATGGCGATATCTGTATACAGCCTGTCCCCTACCATGGCAATTTCCTGCCGGGGAGCCTTTATCCGAGTTAAGGCAGCCTGGACAATCTCCCGGTTGGGTTTGCCAATGACTTTAGGACTGCGACCTGTAGAGGCCTCGATGAAAGCAATTATCGACCCTGCATCAGGCATGTACCTGCCCCCCTCCAGGGGACAGTTTATATCAGGATGAGTGGCCACATACTGTGTACCCTCTCGAATAAGATCGCAGGCGTCCCATAGCTTTTGGTAGTCCAAGGTGGTATCAAAGCCCACAACTACATAATCAGGACATTGGTCCCTTGTCACCAGCTGCAAGCCATGGGCAGCAAATTCCCGGGCCAGGGCAGGGGTGCCCAAGAGAAAGACCTTTGTACCGGCCTTGATCGTTTGCAGGTAAATAGCTGTGGCCTCTCCTGAGGTAAGGACCTGGTCCCTTTGGGCTGTGATTCCCATGGTCGCCAACTTTTCTACATATGCGCCTTTATCCCTAGAGGAATTATTAGTCAGAAAGATATACTCTAACCCCCGCTGGGTAAGCAGGGATATAAATTCCTTTGCCCCTGGCAGCAGTGAATTCCCCAGATAAATCGTTCCGTCCATGTCTAAGAGAAAGCAACGAATATCCTTCAAAGATTTCGCCATTCTTTCACCCTCCAGCTATAATTGTTCCTAGCTACCTTCGGCAAGTGCCCTTTGCATTCCTCCCCCACCCTTTCACCTTGAGAATATCTTTGCTAGAATTAAGCAAAGGGAGAGATAGCATGTACGAAGAACTGACAAAATTCTACCAAGATGAAATTTTTACCTGTAGCCTCTGTAAGCAAAAGCTCATGAACCCCTACCTCCATCACAATCCAAAACATGATCCTCCTAACCATTCTCTGGCTGCCAACCGCCGCAAATTTCAGCTAGACTACATAGCATCCAAGACTCAGGTGCAAATAGCTGTAGTAGGCGAGGCACCCGGCCTGGACGGCTGCGGCTATGGGGGAATTGCCTTTACCGGCGAATACAATGCCGTCCTGGATCTAGGGCTCCCCAATTACCATGGCACCCAAACAGGCTGGCAAAAAGAGCAGTCGGCAAATGTGCTCTACGGAGCTATAAAAACTTATTGTGAAGAGACTGGGGTTACTCTAGCAGCAGCAAACTCCCGCCTTTACTTTACCAATGGGATTATGTGTGTCCCCTTGGGGGAAAATGGCCGCTCTATTACCTCTCCAGCTGCCAACACTCTAAATCAATGCCGGAGGAATTTTCGCCGCCAAATTGATATCCTCAAGCCCCGCTTGCTGGTGACTTTAGGAGCCAATGCCCTAAAAGCTGTTGCAGACACTTATAATCTCAAGATTGAGGACAAGCTTACCACCATTGTTGCAAACCAACGCAAGAATAAAGAACCCCTTGAAGTCCAAACTGGCCTATGGCTCATCCCTGAGATCCACCCTTCCCCTAGGAACAGGGTGCTGGGAGAACTCTATACCGCACTGCCCTTGAGCCTAACAGAGATTTTTCAGGAATTCTTGCTCTAAAATACAGGGAAATATGCTTAGCATAGCGAAGTATATTTCATGGAATTAAGGGAGGTTGACATTATGCAGTATAGAAAATTTGGCAGACATGACTTAAAGATATCGGCCCTGGGATTTGGCTGTATGCGCCTGCCTACTTTAGGTGACCAGGGCAAAATTGATGAGGCCGAAGCTATAAAAATGCTGCGCTACGCCATCGACCAGGGGGTCAATTATATAGATACTGCCTGGCCCTATCACCGGGAAACCAGCGAAGATCTGGTGGGCAAGGCCCTCAGCGATGGTTACCGGCAAAAGGTTTTCTTGGCCACGAAATCACCACTGTACTTAATTGAGACCAAAGCTGAATATGACCAATACCTTGACCGCCAGCTGGAAAAGCTTCGCACCGAGCAGATTGACTTCTACTTGCTTCATGCCCTCAACGGCAAAAAGTGGCAGCAATGCTTAGAGCATGACATCTTTGACTTCATCACCAGGGCAAAGGCGGCAGGAAAAATTAAATTTATGGGCTTTTCCTTCCACGATGAGCTCTCAGCCTTCAAGGAAATTGTCGACGCATATGATTGGGACTTTTGCCAGATTCAATACAACTATATGAATGAAGAATACCAGGCCGGTCGGGAAGGACTGCGCTATGCTGCCACCAAGGGGATGGCTGTCGTCATCATGGAACCTCTGCTGGGAGGACGATTGGCCCGGGCCGGTAGCCCTGCCCTTCAGTCCATCTGGGATCAGGCGCCCATTAGACGCAGTCCCGCAGAATGGGGTTTAAGCTGGTTGTGGAATCAGCCGGAGGTCAGCCTGGTCTTAAGCGGTATGAGTACAATGGAACAGGTGGAGGAAAATGTCCGGGTAGCCGGGAAATCCGCAGTAGACTCATTGTCTCAAGGAGAGCTGGACATAATCGCTAATGCCCGAGAATATTACCTTGCCCAAACCAAGGTAGATTGCACTGGCTGTCAGTATTGTGGAGACTGTCCCGCTAAGATAAGAATTGCCTCTATCTTCAGCCTCTATAATAGCGCCTATATGTATGACGAGCGCCAGGGAGCCGAGAAGGCATACCAGTCAATGATTGAGAAAAACGGGGACTTCTCACAGTGTATTGACTGCGGTCAGTGTGAAGGAATCTGTCCGCAAAACCTAGAAGTGCGCCGCTATCTCCGGGAATTCCATAAAGAATTTTCCGGGAAATAACCACTACGCGATACCAGCATTAGTCACAATAGGCGTCTTCCCTCAATATTATGGAGAGTAGTTTCATAGTAGGGAGGGGGGTTTTTGCCTTTTTTGTAGTGATATTCTTGGCAATTGCCGTTTCCATGGATGGGTTCGGTGCAGGAATAGCGTGCGGTCTCAATGGTGTGCGCATTCCCTTTCCTTCAATAGCACTGATGGGGCTTGCAGCCGGCAGTGCCGTCCTGATTTCCATGTTGGCGGGCGCCCTGGTGGGCAGTTTTATTGATCCCCGCTGGGCTGTATTGAAGGGGGCTTGTTGTTGATTGTTCTGGGCATATTCATGCTTCGTCAGACCGGTAAGGCTGGAGAACAAGGTGGTCTTATGGGGTTACTGAATGACCCTGTTCGGGCCGATGCCGATCACTCGGGGGGCATCAGTGCCCGGGAGGCCATAATCCTGGGTGTGGCCTTGGCTTTGGATGGATTTGGCGCGGGCTTTGGCGCCGCCCTGGCTGGGTTCTCCCCTGTCGCCACTGGTCTGGCCGTAGCGGTGGTCAAGGTCATCTTTGTACACGTCGGGTTAGCGTTGGGGCGTGTTGCCAGAAGCTTGCCGTTAAAGCATATAAAGATACTCCCCGGCTTGATAATCCTCGCCCTGGGCGTGTTGAAGATTATCTTGTTGTGATAAAGAATCCTCCAGGGTTTTTCGTGCCTTTCGGGATTAATTCGCCAATATATGGGTGCTACCTGTTGGTATGCACCCTAGTTTGGTGTGTACTAGATATTAAATCAAAAGACGGCTTCTAACCAGTTGCCGTCTTTTGTAGGTTTTTAAGGCCGTTATTGCTACAGAACCTTATTTTCTAAAGAAATCTAGGGGATTGAGGACCTGACCATTTCGTCGGACCTCCCAGTGTAGGTGAGAGCCTGAGCTGTGGCCGGTGTTGCCAACCCTGCCAATGATCTGGCCCCTGACCACGGTGCTGCCAACATGGATGGAGTTGGCAAAGGATTGCAAGTGAGCGTAACGGGTAGAGTAACCATCGCTATGCTGAATCACTATATATCTACCGTAACCGGACACCCGGGCCTTAGTGGTAACGGTGCCGCTGGCAGCAGCATAGATAGGAGTGCCCCTGGGATTAGGTATATCTACCCCTGTATGGCGGCGCCCATTAGGACGGGGTTCACCTAAATAGGATGAAATCCGTCCTCCGTTGACGGGGAAGCGGAACATCCCCGTAGGTCGAGCAGACCAGTAGCCAATCCCAGTGAATATTACTTTTGTCTGTGGCTCTTTGACCACTGCAGACTTGGTCCGTTGGCGTCTAATTTCCTGGCCATTAACCTTTACCACCTTGTATGTTACGGAACGGCGACCATTAACCCCTGAAACATTAACTACATCGCCCCGGACAGAGTTGTCTGGATTGACTTTGTATTGAACGGAATAGGGAATGGTCTCGGAGGTACTAACCTCCTCCACAGTCTCTACATGAAGCAGGGTCTTGCTAGACTGCAGGTTCAAAACCTGTCCCGCTTGAATGATGTCCCCCTTAATGGAGTTGGCCTGCTGAAGGACAGATATTGGCACATTATGGGAACGGGAAATCCCCGATAGAGAATCGCCCTTTCTAACAACATAGGTTTTATTTTCTGCTTGGCCGCAGACTAACATGGAGAAGACGTCTTCCTTATCGCTTAAGGCCTCCGGAGTGATGGCAACGCTCTCAATACTAACGTCCTCTCGCAATCCTACCGATAGTAATGAACAATTTTTGTTATCCCTTATGTAATGAGCCTTAACTTCCTCAAGAAGATCAGTGGCTGTCTGTTCTTTGTCCACGATGGCAGCAATATCTCTATTGATGACAATGGCCCAGCCTTTTGTTTTATATGTAACAGCTGCCTCAATTCCTGCGGAGATTGTGGGGGAAGAAAACCGTGGAGACCACATCCGCACCTTGGAGGCGGAGATTCTTTCATTCATAACCAAATCACATTCCCACTGTGTCTCAGCCCGGGTCTGGATATCCTTTACAATAGCATTATATTCATCCAAGTCTCCCACAAAACCTAAAGGCTCATCTTGAAGGGATACTTGGTAAACCCACTGAGGGGTGACTAATGTGTATGCAGAGCCAACAAAAAAAACCGCTACCAGGACAATTGCCCCTACACAAGAGATTTTTTTAGCCACAACGAATTCCTCCTTTCCGGAGTTAAATATATAAATTCTACAAATCCCCCCGGGAATCCTCCATAATAATAAAATTTCTCAAAACAAGACTCTGCTTTCCATTGCCCTTTTACATCCCTTTTGTCACAGCCTGTATGATACAATTTACTGGAGGTGCGCTTATGAAAATTGAAAGGCAATTCTTCACTGCCCCCACCTTGACTGTGGCTTCCAGCTTGTTGGGATTAACCTTAGTTCGCCATAGCCCCCTAGGTGTTAGAGCTGGTATTATCGTCGAAACTGAAGCCTATACCGAAAATGATCCTGCCTGCCACGCCAATCGGGGGAAAACCCCACGAAACGCAGCTATGTTTGGACCTGCCGGGACGGCCTATGTGTACTTAATTTACGGCATGCATTACTGCTTTAATGTGGTCACTGGCAAAGAGGGTATTGGAGAAGCGGTGCTCATCCGCGCCCTGGAGCCCATAAAGGGCGTTCCCCAGATGGAAGAAGCCCGGGGAACAAGGGATGCCAAGCTCCTCTGTGCTGGACCCGGCCGTCTCTGTCAGGCCTTGGGTATTACCACCTCTGATAACGGCATTAGCTTATTGGGGGAGACAATCTTCCTTAATCGAGGCAAGAAGCCCCAATCAATAGTCACTGCTTCCCGCATTGGCATCAGTGCTGGCCAAGACTTGCCCTACCGCTTTTACATTGCTGGAAATAAGTTTGTTTCCAAAAAATAACCCCGGGGCTTATCAATCTAAAAGGCAGGGAAACCCAGGGAAGATGACGAAGTAAAAAATATAGATTATTAGGAGGTGCGGCATGAAAATAATGCATACAGCCGATGTTCATCTGAGTAGCCACCATCCCCGGCGTCTTGAAGCCTTAAAAAAGGTTATTCAGCTGGGCAAGGATGAACACATCGATCTGCTGCTGGTAGCCGGTGACCTCTTTGACGATGACCATCAAGCCCAGCTGCTGCGGGGGGAAGTGCGGGGGCTGTTCAGCGACTTGCCCTTTCAGGTTGTAGCAATCCCCGGCAACCATGACCAACAAGCTTTTACCGAAGAGTCTTTTTTTGGAACCGAATTTAAGGCTCTCACCACTAAGCCTCTGGCCATTGAAGACTTTCCCGACTGGCGCCTGGTAGCCGTCCCTTATGGAGAAGGCAGCTTTGTCTCCCTTTCGGAGGATTTACGCCAAGCTGTGGCCCTGGATAAAAAAAACATTCTCATGCTCCATTGTTCTTGGTCCTTACCCTTCCATAATGATGAGGATTATGGCGGCGAGGACCTTAGATACTTGCCAGTTACCGAAGCCACCCTTACGGGACTGGGTTATGACTACATCCTAGCAGGCCACTTTCATTCCAGTTATCGCCAGCGAATTTTGCCCTGCAAGGCAGTCTTTGTCTATCCGGGCTCTCCGGTGTCAATAACCTCTCGGGAACAAGGGCGCCGAGGGGTGAATATAATTGATGAAAAAGGCTGCAAACAGGTATTGCTGGACAGCTGGTACTACCAGGATATGGAGTATATCCTTAGGGTCACTAACACCGATGCCACTCTGGATCAGCTAGAAAGGGAGCTGGCATCCCATCCCGATGAATACTGCACCCTTACTGTGCGCATCAAGGGCTACAGCCAGGAAAATGAAACCTCCCTCCAAGCTCGGATACAGCAAATCCTTGGCCATCGGGTCAATACCCATTTGGAATTGCTTTTCCGAAGCGCCGGCGAAATCTCCGCCGATCCCTTGTACCAAAGAATCCGCCAGCACGTGCAAGGGCCCAATTCCGAGGAGATGGATGACATGCTTCTCGATGCTTTTAGCCAAATCCATGCGGAGGATAGGTAATATGGAAATCAGAGAAATAGCAATAGACCACTACGGTCCCCTGCGGGATGTCCGCCAGCGGCCCCGTCCAGGAATGCAAATCTTTTTTGGCCCCAACGAAAGTGGCAAGACTTTGCTGATTGACGCAATTCTTAAACTAATGCTGGGCAAACGCCTAAAAGATTTTAAAGATATCGACAGGGTTCCTGGCATGCCCCAGGGCCGAGTGGCCATGACCTACCAAGGCAAAGAACATATCTTTGACGGCAAAACCCTTCTAGAAGATGTTACTGGTATCGGCAGCAGTGACATGCGCAATATCTTCGTCATCCGCAATAAAGATCTGCAGATAAGCGGACAGGCCGATTATTTCAGTCGCCTTAATGATCAATTAACTGGGATGGATGGCCGCCGCCTAACTAGACTCAAAGATATTCTCCGCAACCAGGGGCGCATGACTCGTGCCTCATCTGCCGCTAATCTCTCTAAGAGCCAAGATTTTGATTGGATAGGCGAAAAGGTTACTGAGGCTGGCAAGCTGGCCGCGGAAATACGAGAATATGTGGAGCAGGCCCGGGAGGATCAGCTGGATGATCTGGAAAAAAAACTGGAAGAATCCCGTCGCCAACTAAAGGCAACAGATAGAGAAATACATCTGCAGGAGCAGGCAAAAACCCGGGAAGATTACGACCATCTCTGCCGCCAAGTAGATGACTATGCCCAGCGCAGCCAGGCCGCCAACCAGTTGCTTCCCTATACAAAGACAAAGCTTATGCAGCTTCAGGAGAAGAAAAGCAGAAGCCAAGCCAATAGGGACACTGCAGGGGAAAGCAAGGAAAAGCTGGACCACCTTCTCCCCCACCTGGAACAGGCAGAAGCTGAGCTGGCTGAATTCCAATCAAAATTAACTCCCATGGAAGCCCGAAGAGGTCTCTTGGACAACCTGACCCAGCTTACTCTGGCAGCAGCGGAAGACACACCCTCTTCTCCCCCTGCCGTCTTATGGCGTTCGAGCCTTTTCCTTATAATTCTAACAGCTTTAGCCCTGCTGTTGGTGGCTCAAGATACACTGCCCCGCAACCTTCAGGCCCTTCCCTACTGGACCTTTATCGCTGCCATCCTCTTCCTAGGGGTGGACATCGGTCTGCGAATCCGCAATAACGCTGGACGAAAGAGACATGCCCGCCTAGTGCAGCAAGGAGCGGCGGCAGGCATTGTGGCAAAAACCATTCAGGAACTGGCAGCTGCTGCCGCCAAAGAAAAGACTGACATCGATCAAGCCCGTTCCCGACAACAGCAGCTAAATGAAAAAGTCCGTGACCTAGAAGGCCAAAAGCGCCACTTAGAAGAAAATTTCCGGGCAGCCAACATCTTGGCCACTGAGCTAGAGCAGGAAGTCAACAGCGAGTTGCAGCGCCTAGCTGTTCAGGACCTTCAACGGTTTGGGGAGCACATGGAGGAATATAACAAGGCTCAGGCATCCTGTGATGATTTGCATCAAATCCTGGAAGACGCCTTTGGTCAGGTACCAGAACGAACCGGGGACTGGCAAAGTCTCCTTGGGCAAGTACCCCTTCCACCGGATCCCGGCATTCCCTATATTGCCGGCAAATTAAGCCAACTTCGGGAAGAAAAAGACCTCCTGGCAGCCGAAATTGATCATTTGCGGGATGAACTCCAAAGTCACCAGACAGAGTTAAACCGTTTCGCCTCCGCCTGCATGGCCCTTCCCCTAGAAAAAGAAACAGGATACACACTGCCTGTACAATTTGCCGATATTGAAGTGCTGGCCCACAGTGCCTCCATCTTGGAGCTCTTTATCGCCAAAGTCACCAAGAGCTTTGACACAGCCCGCAATCTTATGGGCATTCTAGAAGTCCTTGAAGCCCAGGAGCAAGAAAAAACGGCGGACTTGGTTGGACCAACTAAACCGGTACAAGAAATTTTCCGCTCCATCACCGGGGGCAATTATACCCAAGTCATTTTAGACCCTCAGCTCAACCTCCAGGTGGAAAATCGCGAGGGTATAGAGCTGCCTGCCTCAGCCCTTAGCCAAGGAACCTATGACCAGCTCTACTTGGCACTACGCTTGTCCTTAGCCCAGGATCTACTGGCTGATAAACCCGGTTTCCTTATTCTCGATGACGCTTACCTCTGCGCTGATTCCACCCGCTTGGATAGAATGTTGGCCCTACTGGCTCAATTGGCCAAGGCTGGCTGGCAAATCCTATATTTCACAATGGATGAACGCCTCCTCCGTGCAGCTCCTGCCCACACAGAGAATTCTATTATCTCTCTCAGTCCCCTCCTTCCGGACCTGAGCTAATTGCCATGGCACTGTAACAGCAATGTAACTTTCAAACCGCCCAAAAAATGTTACAATTATAATGGCTTCTCATAATTTTTTTCTGAAGGAGGATCTCTTTGAAAAGAGTACTTATTGTCCTGTTAGCCTGCCTGTCCGTTTTCATTGCAGGCAGCCAGCCGGATATTGTTACTCCCTACCTAGCGAAAAATTCTTATTCCCTTGACCTTAATAATATGGATCTTAGTTTTATGGGTGACGACTTAGAACGCCAAGTTTTTCTTTCTGGTGCACAGTGGCATGGCACCACATACAACTATGACCTCCACTATGCCCTTATCACTGCCCTTCATAAACAAGCAGGCGTCAAATACATGCTTATGGACTCCGGTTACGCCACGGCTCAGGTATATAATGAATACATCCAAACAGGCGATTATGAACTCATCGTAATGGCCCTGAACGGAGATAGATACTCTAACAGCAGCTGCAACGAATACCGCTTGTTCTGGCAAAACATGTATTTGTTTAATTCAATGCTTTCTCCCCAAGACAAAATTGTTGTCATCGGCATCGACGTGGAATATCAAATCGACACCGCCTTTAACTATTTAAATTACATCTCTGACAATCAATTAAGCAAGCATTTTCCCATTACCGAATACCTGGGGGACCCAAACGCCTTGGACAGGTATCTCTCCACCCTGAAAACCGCCTACCGGGAAGACCCAGCATTATTTGAGAACATCTTCACCGATAACCTCTATCATTTTGAAGGGACATTGGCAAACCTTACAGATACTATATCCGCCAACCTCAGCTCCGACTTTTTTACTGACCGGGAGCATATATTGTACAAAAACTTTTTGTCCGCTTATAACAAGGATCCCCAGGGAAAGTTTTTTGGCAACCTTACCATGGAACATATCTATCAGCGCCAGGTAAGTGAAGGCCATCTGGGAAAAGCCGACAGGCTTGGCACCCTCCTGGTCCAAGAGGGTTCAGTCCTCCGGGATCAGGTAGTGTCCATAGCCGCATTCTACCATAATAGTGAATTCAGATTTTACTATGGCAGGTACGATAATTACAAGGTATTTAATGACTTTATCATTGATCCCCTTCCTATGCTTAAAACCGCCTCCAGCGACTTTACGGTATATAAGCTGGAGGGTGAAGATTCACCCTTTACCTGGGACCCACATACAGTTATTAACCCCACTGGTGGAGTGACCATAGATTATTATCAATACCTAATGCTAATCCAAAACTCCCAACCTACAACTCCTAATTTATTGCTACCTCCCCAGTAGGCAAATAAAATTTCAAAGAAAGGAGGTTCCCACTTGGGTAAAGTCAAGGTCTTTTCAGACAGCACTTGCGACTTGCCCTCCGACCTAATTGTACAGCATCAAATTGGTATCTTGCCATTATACGTTCTTTTTAATGAGGTGTCTTATAGGGATGGAATTGATATCACCACCCCGGATCTGTACAAAAAAGTCGAGGAGACCGGAAAACTGCCCAAGACCGCTGCCCCTTCCCCGGGAGACATTATTACCGCCTTTAAACCTCATATCGATGCCGATGAAGACATCATCTATATTGGGCTCTCCCAACAATTATCGGCTACTCTTAACAATGCCCGATTAGCCGCCCTAGAATTTCCTGAAGGTAGAATTGAAGTTGTCGATTCCCAAAATCTGTCTACAGGAATAGGGCTGCTAGTGATGCGAGCAGTGGACTTAGCTGCAGAGGGATTGGATATTCACATCATCGCCGACCACATTAAGGCCATGGTGCCCAAGGTTGAGACTGAGTTCATTATCGACACCTTGGATTATCTCCACATGGGCGGCCGTTGTTCTGGCCTCGCCCGCTTCGTAGGCAGTATGTTAAAAATCCGCCCCTCCATCAAAGTAGTCGACGGAGGCATGATTCCCGCCCAAAAATACAGAGGTACCAGGGCTAAAGCCCTACAGGGCTTGTTGAACACAGCCCTGGCAGACAAAGACAACATCTCCCCGGAACGTATTTTTGTGACCCACTCCCTCAGTGATGACGCCCCTGTCTTGCAGGAAAAACTGCGGAAGCACACCGCTGCCAAAGAAGTCCTCATTTCCCAGGCAGGCTGTGTCATCTCCAGCCATTGCGGACCAAACACCATAGGTATATTGTACATTAAAAAATAGTGAACCCCGTGAAGGGGGTCACTATTTTTTTGCTAGACTTCTTTATATTGTATTATATAAAACCTTATGTTACAATTACGGTTAAATTACCCCAACTTTATTAAGGGGGAGCATGAATAAGTGAAGTAACTATTACTAACCTGAACAAGTACTTTGGCAAACACCATGTGCTAAAGGATGTTTCCTTTTCCTTTAGGGAAGGAGAGCCTCAACCCAGATGACACTGCTAAACTTGATCAATTGGAGAAAAAATACTATTTCTACCGCTACCAGTATCTCAATAACTATAAACTAGTATCGCTGATCAAATTCACCCCCGACCAAGTAATAGAAAGGACTGAACTGGGTCTCCGGCGGGACAAGCATCTGCTGGAGGTCATTGCTCTACTTACATGGGTAGCATCATTGCGTTAGTAACTGCAACAATAATTCTCTTCGCCCTCAGTGCCTTCATCTTCAGGAAACAAGACATAAAGTAGCCTGATTGTACCCAACGACACTGTATTGGAGGCACGGCCATGGAAAGAAATAATAAACATGGGTTCAGCCCCTACTTGATCTTAGCCCTTGGGGTAATAGGGATATCCTTTTCTGCATTTCTGGCCAGGATGACTGATGCGCCCCCCGCCATAATCGCCTTCTGGCGCCTCATCTTCACCTGCCTGCTCCTGTCTCCCCTAGCCATCAGGGACAGGGCTCAGTTTAAGGCGGTATGCAGAAAGGACCTCCTCCTCTCTTTGCTCAGCGGCCTGTTTCTCTGCCTACATTTCATCTTTTGGTTTGCCTCTATTCCCAGGACGTCAATCAGCAGTGCCACCCTCCTGGTCAACATACATCCCTTGGTTGTTGTCACCGCCGGTTGGTTGGGCAAAGAAAAAGTGCATCTCCAGGCACTGCCCTGGGCAGGAGCAGCCCTGGCCGGCATCGCCCTTTTGGGCTGGAGTGGCCTGCAAATGGCAGGGGGGGTTACCGGCAATATCCTGGCCGCCGCCGGTGGCCTCATGCTTGCAGGCTATTACCTGGTGGGTAGAAATGTACGGCCTCGGGTAGCTATTAGCATCTATTCTTTCCTAGTCTATAGCAGCAGCGCCTTGCTCCTCTTAGTTGTCAACCTTGCTGCTGGGAACCCCTTATTCAGCTACATTTCATCCGATTGGATGGTCTTTGCAGCTTTAGCTGTAGTGCCAACTATCTGCGGGCACACTCTCCTTAACTGGTCCCTGAAGTATCTACCCGCTAGTGCAATTTCCATGGGCGCTTTGGGGGAGCCGGTCATCGCCACTATCCTGGCCATTCCTCTACTCAGGGAGATCCCCGGTCCTTTGCAGCTGGCCGGAGGAATCTTGGTTATAGTGGGAATCGCTATGTTCCAAAAAAATTGCAGCAAGTAAAGGACACCTTCCCGGAAACGGGAAGGTGTCCTTTTGTCCGAAAAACTTTATATCCTACCCTTGACTTGGAGCCAACTCCAGGTGGTATGCTGAGCTAAGAGGTGATTAATATGTTAATCGGCGATGTATCCAAACAATTTAACATCCCTGCAGATACACTGCGCTACTATGACCGTATCGCCCTGCTCTCCCCAGGGCGATACGGGGGAGTGCGCAGATACTCCCAAGGAGATCTGCAAAAGCTAACGGCGATAATCAAGATGAAAAAACTCATGTTCTCCCTGGATGAAATCCGGAATATCCTGGCCGCCGATGCCCAGGCAGAGAAGGAACTCCAGCAGGCAAGCCCGGACCTCAGTGTAGTCCAGGCCCTCCTCAAGCAAATAAGCACAAAGCTGCAAGAGGTTGAAGCAATGGAAGAGAACATCAAGGAAGTCAAAGAAGAACTAGCCCGCCTTGCCGCCAAGATCAAGGCTGTTCTCCGGGAGGAAATATGAGTAAAATCCCAATCTCCAAACTGGGTTATGGCTGTTATGCACTAGGGGGTGCCTATGGAAACACAGTGGAAGTTCCCCGGGCAATAGAGCTCATTCAATTGGCCTATGATTTGGGCATCCGCTTCTTTGACACCGCAGACCAGTATGGAACCGAAGCAATACTAGGCCAAGCTGTCCGTTCCTTCCGCAGCCAAATTGCCCTGGCCACCAAGGTTGGAGCTGACTCAGGTCTGGCTAGGAAAAATATATTAGCCAGCTGCGATGAAAGCCTCAGACGCCTGGACACAGATTATATCGACTTGTACCAGATCCATTATGACGACCCCTCTGTCAGCGTGGCAGACGTGGTAGAGACCCTAGAATTCCTCAAAGGCCAGGGGAAAATCCGTAGCTATGGAGTAGGGCATCTCCCCCTGGACAAAACCCTTCAGTATCTTGAGTATGGCCACCCAGAAACGGTCCTGGCTGAAATGAATGCCGCCTCCCTGGAAAGATACCAGGATCTCCGACCCCTCCAGCAAGGCCATGACTTCGACATCATCGCCTTTAGCGTAACCGGTCGGGGTCTACTGACAAGCGAAATCCCCTCGGTCCCCCACTTTTCCGATACCGATATCCGCCGGCTGGATCCCCTGTTCAAGCGGAGCAAACTGGCCTCGGGCCTTCGCATTAAGGATAAATTGACAGAGATCGCCGGCAGAATTAATGCCACTCCGTCCCAATTAGCCATTGCCTGGGTTCTGGGGAACCCCGGGGTCGTCGCCGCCCTTACTGGTCCCACTGACCCTCAGCACCTTCGGGAAAATTGCGCTTCCTTAGACTTAAATCTGGAGTCTAGCCTGCAGCAAGAAATCAGTGACTTTATCCGCCAAGAAGAGAAATTAAAGCAAACCGATATTTCTCATGAGATCCAGGGGATTCTCCATACTCCTGCCACAGACAGCAAGCTGGCAAAGGAAGGCTTGGTCTACGTCCTGGAGCATTGCATTGAAAAAGGCCTCATCCCCTACCAGATTGGAGTGGACCTGTTTAGCCAGCTGATGCAGCTTGAAGATTCTCCAACTAGCTTAAAACCTATCCAGGAAATCATGGCCAAGATGGTACCAGTAAGCTAATCCTCCAATCCCCCGGACTCCGGGGGATTCTTCTCTTAGTACACTCTTCCCCAAGGTGGTTAATTCTTAGTAATTATCCTCCTGTATTGCAGGGAATCCAGTCATCCGCCTTGAATTAGTATATAGCGCACTTATTATCGCTACTAAAATTGTATGGAGGAGAGTATATGCCCCTTTTTAAGAAGTGTGACAACTTTACCGAGGCAAAGGAAGCGCAAGCAGTGGGATTATATCCCTACTTCCATGAGCTGCAGTCTCAACAAGACGTAGAAGTTATCATGGAGGGCAAACGCAGAATAATGTTGGGTTCCAACAACTATCTGGGCCTTACCGTTCATGAAGAAGTAAAGCAAGCTGCCATTGAAGCCGTCCAGCAATATGGAACCGGTTGCTCAGGCTCCCGTTTCCTAAATGGCACCTTAAACCTGCATACCCAACTGGAAAAAAAGCTAGCTGAATTCTTGCGGAAGGAAGCAGTCATCACCTTTTCTACCGGCTTCCAATCCAACTTAGGGATCATCAGTGCCATCTGCGGCCGCAATGACTACATCATTTCAGACAAAGAAAACCATGCCAGCATCTATGACGGGTGTAAGCTTAGCTATGCAAAGCTCCTGCGGTTCAACCATTCCGATATGGCCGACTTGGAACGAGTCTTGGCCTCCATCCCCAAGGATGCGGGAAAACTAATCGTCACCGATGGTGTCTTTAGCATGAGTGGTGACATATGCAAGCTGCCGGAGATGGTAGCCCTGAAGAAAAAATACAATGCTCGCCTTATGGTCGATGACGCCCACGGTTTAGGAGTCATCGGTGAAGGCGGTCGTGGCACTGGCTCCTACTTTGACCTTGAGGATGAAGTAGATATTATCATGGGCACCTTTTCCAAGTCTTTGGCCAGCCTAGGTGGGTACATGG
The DNA here is from genome assembly GCA_002423965.1 of Firmicutes bacterium UBA5509. Taxonomy (GTDB): domain Bacteria; phylum Bacillota; class Proteinivoracia; order UBA4975; family UBA4975; genus UBA4975. The sequence goes on from DIOR01000021.1 coordinate 55,201, forward strand.
CGGCAAAAGAAGTTGTTGTGGAATATGTCCGCCATACATCCAGGCCCTTTATCTTTTCGGCATCAATCCCACCGGCTTCTTGCGCTGCGGCAATGAAAGCTCTGGAGATAATTGAAGCACATCCGGAGCGGGTGGAACGGCTGGGCCAGCTATCCAACTACATGAAAAAAGCTTTAAACAACCGCAACATAAAAATTATTGAGTCCCCGACGCCTATCATTCCCATTTATACCAAGGACCAGCTCACCACCTTGACCTTGGCAAAGGTCATTTATGAGGCCGGAGTCTATGTCAACCCGGTGCTGCCACCTGCTGCTCCTGCCAATGAATGTTTGCTCCGCGTCAGCCTCATGGCTACTCATACAGAGGCTCTCATTGACGAGTCAGTGGACATTATCGAAGCAGCATTAAAGGACGCCGGCCTGGTATGACAAAGGTAGTGGCCATCACCGGTGCTTCTAGCGGCATCGGCCGGGAGACTGCAAAGTTCTTTGCTAGCAAGGGCTGGAAAGTATACAATCTCAGCCGTCGGCCCGCTAACGAAGCTGGGGTTACCGACATTTCCGCCGATGTTACCGAAGAAGCTGGACTTAAAAAAGCCCTGGAGCAAATTCGCTCTGCTGGCGACGGTCTGGATCTCCTAATCAACAATGCCGGCTACGGCATCTCTGGATCCATTGAGTTTACCGAGCTTAAAGACGCAAAAAACCAATTTGATGTAAACTTCTTTGGAACATTTAACTGCATTAAGGCAGCCATGCCCCTGTTAAAGGAAAGCCAGGGCCGTATTATCTGCATTTCCTCAGCGGCAGCAGTCTTCGCCATTCCCTTTCAATCCTTTTATTCCGCCACAAAAGCTGCAATTAATATCCTTGTCTCGGCATTGGTCAATGAGGTAAAACCTTTTAAAGTCAGTGCCTGTGCCCTGCAGCTGGGGGATGTGAAGACGGGGTTTACCGGGTCAAGGGTTAAATCCCATGCCGGTGACGAAATCTATGGCGGCGCCATTGGCCGCAGCGTTGCAGTAATGGAAAAGGACGAACAAACAGGTATGGCTCCCGAAAAAATCGCTGCCTTTATTTTCAAAGTAGCAAACAAGAAAAAGGTTAAACCCCTTTATACTGTTGGGGCAATGTACAAACTCTTGGTCTTCCTCAACAAGCTACTGCCTCATTCCTTAGTTAATTTCATAATCGGCAAGATGTACGTCAAATAGAAAAGGGCTATCGCCCTGCGTTATTAATTAAACGCTAGTGCGACAGCCCTTTTATTGACTCCACTTTTTTGCTTAGATTTGACCAAACTTTAACTTTCCTTCTGCTTGCAGCCACACCAGAGCGTCGTGAATGGTCTCCTTAAAAGGACGAACCTTATAGCCCAGTTCTTTCTTTGCCTTGTCTGAAGAAAAATTGGAGTTGCTGGTCAGGGTATAGAGCGAATACCTGGTAAATAAGGGGCGACGCTTGCGTATTTTGTAGTACAGGCTAAACCCTGGTAGGAGCATGCGGGCGGCGGTAATTGAAATCATATGCTTCACCAAGGGGGCTTGGGTCAGTTCATGGACACAGCGCAGAATCTCTTTTACAGCCACGTAGCGATTGCCTAAGATATATGTTTCTCCGATTACACCCTTCATGCATGCCGCTACCACCCCTGCCGCCACATCCCGGACATCGGCAAAGTCATAGCCTCCCTTAACCCCTGCAGGCAACTTGTTCTTTACACAGTCGATTAACATCTGAGTGACATAGCCGTAGCCGTAATCTTCCGGCCCGCAAAGACCTGAAGGAAATACTATGGTGGCATTCAAACCATGGTCCTTAACAGCATCCATGACAATCTGGGCCGCCCAGGCCTTGGTCTTCCCATAAAAGCCAACAATTTTATCGGCATTAAACTCTGTAATCTCAGTCATTATCTCACCATTAGGGGCTTCAGGAATGGCATGAACCGAACTGGTATAAACCAACTTTTTGACCTGGGAGCGGACACACTCATTGACTACATTCTCCGTCCCCCGCACATTGACATTAAAAACCTGCTGATTAAAATTCCACACCGTTGCCACAACCCCGGCACAATGAATTACATTGACCTCCGTCCCTTGGGGAACAGCAAAAAACCTTTCTAAATCGGATGGGTTTAAGATGTTTCCTTCAAACTGCACTACCTCTTCCGGAAGCCGCCTAGCGGCAACATCCCCGGGAAGGACCAGGGCTTTGATTTTTTTGCCCTGGGATAGCAATTCCCTGACGACGCTGCTTCCCAAGTTCCCGGCTGCACCAGTGACTAAGTAAATCTCTGACAGCATTTCATCACCTCAATTTGAAACTTATTGTTTAGGAAGAATGTATAAGTCAAGGTGAATGCAATACGCTGTGTTGATTATCTTTCGTAGCTACAGTATACTAACAACATGAAACCTAATCAACCAACAGATTGTTATCTTTTGTTGATTGCCCCACATTTTCGGGACAGAATGTAGTACACCCAATATATTTTTGTGCATTTACAAGGTGAGAAATTATGGCTGTTGACAGACGAGTGAAGTATACGAAAATGGTCCTTCGGGAGAGTATAATTGAATTGCTCAAAGAAAAACCCATATCCAGACTGACTATTACGGAACTTTGCAAAAAGGCGGATATTAACCGCGCCACATTTTACTCCCATTATAGGGACCAGTTTGACCTGCTAACGCAAATAGAGTCGGAATTTATCGCCGATATAAATTCTTATCTAGATCATTTTCTCCTGGAAGCAGGCGAGGACAACATTGTCCAGATACTGGTGAAGATCCTTGATTATATAGACCAAAACAGCGAGCTATGCCATGTACTTCTTGGCAACAATGGCAATATCGATTTCCAAACAAATATAATACAGGTTGTCAGCCAAAGGGTAGTATTTGAGTGGAAGAAAAAACAACGGGTAGATGAAACTACTGCTGAGTATATTTACACCTATGTAGCCATTGGGAGCATTGGTGTAATCCGCAAATGGCTTGAGGATAGCAATCGGAAATCTCCTCAGAATATGGCTGAGTTTGTTACCCACCTGGTATACAAGGGTATTGAGTCATTCATAGAGTAATTATTCAAGGAGAACCGCAACTGCGCCGAAGTATTAGCTAGATGGAGTGATACCTATGAACACAAAGTATGTCACCGTAATCGGTGGGGTAAATGTAGATATTGTGGGGTTTCCCAATTCTCCCTTGGTTGCCCAGGACTCAAATCCTGGAACCATTAGGGTTTCCTTTGGTGGCGTGGGGAGAAATATCGCCGAAAATATTGTTAAGCTTGGGGTGCCTACAAAACTCCTTAGTGCTATAGGTGATGATGTCTTTGGGCAGCAGGTACTAGCTCAGGCCCAGGTCAGCGGCCTGGATATGAATGATACCCTTGTGGTAACAGGCTATCCCACGTCTAGCTACCTGGCAGTCCTGGATGAAAAGAGAGATATGCATGTGGCCATTTCCGCGATGGAAATCTTGGAGAGTCTTAACGTGGATTTCTTCGCGAAGAAAAGACCTTTAATCGAGAAGGCCAAGGCCTGTGTCTTAGATACAAACATTTCTAGAGAAGTGATTGAGTATCTCTTGACAGAGTACAGGCAAACAGATTTTTTCTTAGATACAGTATCTACCACTAAGGCCATGAAGGTAAAGGATTTAATTGGCTTGTTTCATACGATAAAACCCAATAAAATTGAGGCGGAGATGCTTTCTGGCCTTAAAATAGCCAACAAAAAAGACCTTTTGGCCTGCGGAGAATATTTTTTATCTAAGGGCGTGAAACAAGTCTTTATAAGCCTGGGGAAGGACGGCCTATACTACACTAATGGCCTCGACAGTGGATATATTTCGGCCCATAGCATCCATGTGGTAAATGCTACCGGGGCCGGAGACGCCTTTATTGCTGCCCTTGTATATGGTTTTTACCAGGAATATAGTATTGACTATTGCGCAAGATTTGCTATGGCCGCTTCCGCCTTGGCCCTATCCCATGAAAATACAATTAATCCTAATATGTCAGTGGCAAATGTAAAACTACTAATGGAGGAGTAAAAATGCTAAAAGAGTATTTAGATATTAGTCCAGAAGTATCTATGGCTTTGCAGGACAACAAACCTGTGGTTGCTCTGGAATCGACAATCATTTCTCATGGCATGCCCTACCCCAGGAATGTAGAAACAGCATTAAGGGTAGAACAGATTATTCGCGATAATGGGGCTGTCCCTGCTACTATCGCCATACTGCAGGGAAAATTAAAAGCTGGCTTATCCCGAGAAGAGATTGAGCACCTAGGCAGGAGCCAGGATGTAGTAAAAGCCAGCAGAAGAGACATTCCCTTTATTGTAGCTAAGCAACTAGACGGAGCAACTACTGTAGCCTCCACCATGATTATTGCTGCTTTAGCCGGGATTAAGATCTTTGCCACCGGTGGCATCGGTGGCGTCCATCGGGGTGCCCAGCAGACCTTCGACATCTCTGCCGACTTACAGGAATTAGCTCATACAAATGTCGCCGTTGTCTGTGCAGGGGCAAAATCCATCCTAGATATTGGCTTGACCTTAGAGTATTTAGAAACCAACGGTGTCCCCGTAGTGGGTTTTGGCACTGATGAAATGCCTGCATTTTATACAAGAAAAAGTGGGTTTGCAGTGGATTACCGGATAGATAATGCTAAAGAACTTGCAAATGCCATTAAGGCAAAATGGGACATGGGCTTAACTGGAGGAATTGTAATCGCCAACCCAATCCCTGAGCAATATCAGCTGGATTATGCTTTAATTACCCGGGTAATAGATGAAGCCGTCAGAGAGGCTGAGAAAAAAGGAATTAAGGGCAAGGAAACCACCCCCTTCTTACTGGCCAAAGTGAAGGAAATTACACAGGGAGAAAGCCTTGAAGCCAATATTCATTTGGTATACAACAACGCCCAGGTGGCGGCCCAATTGGCCCTAGAATTAGTTAAATAACACTCCCCTATCCTTTCTGAGGTCCGGTGACTCCCTTACCCCCCTTATGGGGGTATTTGTTTCGAATAATATATATGAACAACGTTAGGAGGTAGGTCAATTGAAGCGCTTTATGGTCATCTGTCTCATCGGGACAATTATTCTTTCCTTGGCTATGCCCCAGGCACAAGCTACACAGACTGAAGATGTAGAGGCCAATGTTGAGACTAGCCTTGACTCCGATTTCACTGATGAGGAATTAGACAAAGTTCTCACTCAGGACTCCCCCTGGTATTTCATCAAACGTATCTTTGAAAGGGTTAACTTAATCCTTACTTTCCGTCAGGAAGCCAAAACCGAACTCCTGGCAGACCTGGCCAATGAAAGGGCCAAGGAATATGCCGCCCTGGAAAAGAAATATGATGGCGAAGACATCGACGAAGACCAGTTAAAATTGCTGGAGCAAGCCTTGAAAGAAATGCTAAAGTTCACCGAAAAATATATGGAGAAGATCATCGAAGAAGAAGATGACGAAGAAGTTCCACCTGTGGTTGATGAAGAAGAGGTGGAAGGTGACAAGTATCAGCAGCGCATTGCCCACCTAAAAAGAATTGCCGAAAGGGCACCGGAATCAGCCCAAAGTGGTCTCTCTAGGGCAATTGCCAACGCCCATCGCCAGCGGGCGAGAATGATTGCTAAGGGCAAACTATACGATCCAGATACTGAGACCCAGTATTCTCCCTTCGAAAAGTTTGACTTTAAAATCAAACAAGCCGACCGCAAGCTCCAGGTAGAATATAAGGAGTCTAAAGATGAACTAGAGGCCAAGGTAGAGGTCAAGCAGAGCGGTGCTATGAACATAGAGTTAAAGGGATATATGGCCCTAGAATACTTACTGCCAATTTTCGCTGAAATGAATGTAGATGCTTCCCTGCCTCAAGAAGAAATAATTTCTACAGTGTTGACTGCTTTCGGTTGGACTGAAGCCTATGATGAACTAAAGATAAAGATTAAGTTCAACGACGGCACAAAAATAGAGATCGAAATCCCCGAAGATGAAGAATCCAACCCCTTACCTCCCACCAATCTTGCCTACAAAGAATTTGAGTTGGAGTTAGAGGCCAAGGATCGGAAACTTGAAGTAGAATATAAACTTGAAGAAGACGAAATAGAGGCCGAGGTAAAAGCCAAGCAGAAGAATGCCAAAGATAATGAGCTCAAAGGTGCCAAGGCCTTAGATTACTTGCTTCCCATTTTAGAAGGTCTAAAATTAGATCCCTCTATGCCAAAGGCTGACATCCTCAATGCCCTATTAGCCGCCTTCGGTTGGGGCAGCGAATATGAAGAAGTCAAGTTAAAAGTCCAATTCAATGACGGCAAGAAACTGGAGCTGGAATGGAAAGACAAAGATGACAAGGAAATTCCTCAGCCAATTACCGGAATTCCCTTTAAATCCTTCAAGCTAGAAATAGAATCCGATCATAAGAAACTCGAAGTTGAACTGAAACTTAAAAACGATAAATATGAAGCAAAGGTAGAGATTGAAGAGGAAGAAGACAGGGAGTTTGAACTGAAAGGTAAAAAAGCTCTGGATTACCTACTCCCCATATTTAACAAGTTAAAGCTGAATCCATCAATGAGCGATACAGAAATGATCAATGCTCTGCTCAAAGCCTTTAATTGGAAAGGATCTTGGGAAGAGATTGAGGCTGAAATCCGGTTCTTAGACGGAACTAAAGTAAAGCTTGAAAAAGAACTGGACGATTAATGCCAACCTAAAATATCTAATCGTAAAAGGAAAGACCAGTCATGTTCTCATGGCTGGTCTCTTCTATGTCTCTATTAGTATCCTAAATCCGTAATAATCTCACTTATTTCCTTTTTAAATTCCGCCCCTGCAGAAACGTAAATGAAAGTATTATCAGTTCGCGACACCACATAGTACCCATCGGAAGTAGTCTTACTATAAGAGCTATAGTTTTTCACCGACACAGACTTGTTTGTTCCAGTGCCGGATATGGATTCAAAACCTGACTTATTTTCCTCAAAGGCGGACTTAGCCTGGTCCACTGAAGGCACGATATAGAATTCAATCTGATAATTTTCTCCTACAGCCAAGAAAACAGCCTCTACATCACCTTCATCAAACTGATTTACAGCATCCACTAATTCGAACCCAGCAGCCTCCATCTTTGAAACAAATTCATTGGCAGTTAATGGAGTCCTGGGGTCGCCGCCACAGGCTGCCGCAGCTAGAACAAGCGTCAATAACAATAGTAAGGTCGTCGCTCTTTTCATAAGAATCCTCCTCGTGTTAATAATTACTGTTATATTATATTTCCTGGCACTGAGAAGAACCCTACATATCTTGCTCTCTTTGCGTCTATTATTGCTATCTTGGCGTGTTTTCGGCTGGTGGAATTTTTCATGAGGGCGCAAAAGCGGTCTATGAGCATAATCTACCGTCGACGATGTTCAAGGTCCGGTTACAATACTTGCTGACATTTGGATTATGAGAAACAATTATTACTGTCTTTCCTTCTTCATTCAGTCTTTGCAGCAAGGTCAAGATTTCATTTGACAGTCTTGTATCCAGAGATCCTGTCGGTTCATCTGCCAAGATGATATCTGGTTCATTTACCATTGCCCTGGCAATTGCGACACGTTGCTTTTCGCCACCGGAAAGGTTGCTGGTCCGGCGTTTGGCAAGTTCACTAATCTCAAGTTTCTCCATAATATTGTGGGCAAGCTTTTCCATGTCGCGCCACTTAACGGCTTGATTAAATAAAAGCGATGTAATAACATTCTCTATCGCCGTGCGATCATTGAGAATGCCGAAATCCTGGAGGACGAAGCCAACCCTTTTATTACGTATTTGTGCTAGTTTGTTTTGCTTAAGTGTGCTGACTAGTTGCCCATCAAAGTAATATTTGCCTTCTTTGGGATAATCCAAGCAGCCCAAAATGTTCAATAGAATTGACTTTCCAGAGCCCGAGGGACCCATTACAGCTAACATTTCACCCCTATCAATGGCTAAATCAATGCCCTTAAGAGCATTCACCTGTTCTGGAGTGTTGCTGTTATATACTCTATGTAGGCCATGAACCTCAATAAAAGACATCATTTATCATCCCTTCTCATTAGACTGGAAAGACTTCTGTCCCTATACAACAATATTACTGTAATCAATGAGACCAACATAAATACAGCACATAATCCGCATGTAACAACTAAATTCAAGGGGCCAAACAAGAACATGTCATTGTTCTCTGTAAGAGAAATACCAATTTTCATTGCCACCAGGGTAACTGCTGCAGGGAGGAGAACAATTATTGCGTTACGTGCCATTTGGTTCAATAACAGACTGGACCAGTCCATTCCGTTCATCAGGTATACAATTGTTTCCCGCCTACTTTTTAACATCTGTAAAATATTGAAACCGCTAATTCCCACTAAGGAAAGCAGAGCTACTACCAAACCCAAACTAATAAAGCTCCTATTCCCTGATATAATTCCGCTCTTTTCCCTGTTATCCATCTCTTTAAAAGAAATAAACCTTCCCAATCCCTCCGCCTCAGCCCTTTGGTTCCATCGCTGAATTAGTGAATGTAATTTCTAGAAAGTAGTACTCCTTGATATTGAGAACCTTATACACGCCACAGAGCTGGCTTTGCCCTGTCCTGTTGAGATCCTGCAGAGCATGAATGTTGAACATGCCGTCATTATCCGCATATTTTCCATCGAGGGACCCAGCATATTCCTCCGCCATGGCAATGTGACTGACTCCATTCAATTCATCGCTAGCCCTTAATGAATTTCAATACCTTCTTAGGTCCCGCATCGGGGTTTAGCCTTAGCACCTGCCCTGTAATTGCTTCTATAGCCTCTTCTTTACCTAGCTTGGACACCATCTCAAATACGTCCGGACCCCAAAAACTTTCTGTCGTACAGAACACAGTAGATGACCAGCCATATTCCTCACCCTTCTGAGATATCTTCTGCTGTCGCCCACACATGGTCAAGTACATCTTCATTTGCAGTTCCACCAAAGCCCTGTCAAATTGAGCCTTCTCCCCTTTTTCAAAACCAGAAAGTTCCTTAATGCCATGAAGAGGCAGTGTCCCATGCTCAACCACAACATCATAAATTCCCTTAGCATATTTGCTGATTGTCCCGTTAGAATACTCTTCCTCAAAGCTAATATCTCCCCGGCGGACAGAGATGAAATACGGTGCCCATTCCCTGGTGATATAGCCACTTTTCTTAAAGAACACCTTGCCATAAGCAATATCCTTCCGCTCATCAAGAACCCGCATCCGCCATTCCCAAGGGTCGGTTTCCGGGTCCCCTGTATGCCAGCGTACAGGAGTCTCATAAGGCGGCTCCTCGTTCCAACTCCAAGACAATAACGAGAATATACCTTCACTGTTCCCACCACCCATGGAGAACCCGGCTTGCAGCAAGGCTTCAATAAAGTCAGCATAACCCTGTATTTGTTTCATCCTAACCCTTCCCTTACTATAACTTATGTGCAGTAGTATGGCATCTCATCTCAGGTTCGACCTAACAACTAAATACTTACTTTTTTATCTGTGCGGTAAACCTACATTTGGGATACCCTGAACAACCGATAAACTTGCCATACTTTCCTGCTCGGGTCACTAAAGCCTGTCCACAGCGGGGGCATACCTCTTTCGGTTCAGTAAACGCTTTGATGTCTGAAACGTGCGTCCTCCTAGCAGCCCTATCCCTAATATTAAGTCCGGTAAGCCGTTGGGCAATATCCTTCTTTTCGGTATCACTAATTACAGATTCATCGTACCTCCGAATTGTCTTCAGCAATTTAGTACTATATACAACATGATTGCTGGTCTTGGTTTTTAGATCAGCATTTATTGAGAAAACCACTATAGGAATGTACAAAAGGTTCGGGTAGTCCGCAAGGACTTTCTTCAATGCTTTGATATGGCCTAGATTCTGGCGAATCGGATTATAAAACTTCTCTTTGCGCTTATAGATTACTTGAGTCCAATAACGACTGGTGTCGTCACCGAATATCCATCCAGAATAGTTCTTTGTTTCCACCACAAAGACCCCAAAATTAGACACTATGACGTGGTCAATTTGGCTGGTCCCCCGCTCAACTTCCACCATTACATCGTTAATGACAGTATACTTTTCCTTATCCAACCGCTTTAACACAAATGCTATAATTTTTTCACCTATATAACCTTTAATTTGAGGGCGAAAGACTCGATACAATACAAGTAGTAAAATTACCAAAATCAATAACTGTTTGATGAACATAGTCCTCCCCCTTCTTTCCTTCGAATACTTAATTTATTATCTAACTTAGGCATCTTATCAGACTCATCCTATCCTGATAGAATCCTTTAAAATAACTCAATGGAATTCCACCGCACAGATTAAGAGTATATGTTACATAATTGCTTGATCAATAATTGGCACACTCTTATTGATAATCTGGCTAACTTCCTTGCTAAGCTCCCCAAAGGTTTTACTGGTATCGAAAGTCATAGAAGCAACCATTAAGTATTGGTTTTTATAGATCATACCTTTAGGTAATTTCCCCATAGTCTGTCGAACTATATGTTGGTTCTATAAGAACCTCTAAAATTAGTTCTTTGAGGGCTAAAGAAAGCACTTTGAAAGGCGATACGAATCTAAAGTGGTATCTAAATATTAATTACCCTATCATTACTTCTAGGGGCTGGCCATTTTCTATATTCATTAATACGTGTTCGAAGCTCATCGAGAAGCAAATATATCTTCCCTGTTCCTCTGCTCGGGATAGACTTCCTAATTTCTTCTCCATATGTAATCGATTGAAAAGCTCTAGACAAGGGCTTGCTCCCGTCTAGGGTTAAATAAAAATAGTTAATATGGTTTTTTATGTCTAAATCCTCCACACCCTTATTGCCAAACTCCTTGAGAGCATAATCTTCAGTCTGGTTGGCTGCTACATCTGTAGTTAGTCCCATATTAGCAATAAGGTTTTCTGAAAACTGGTATGTTGATTAAATGCACTAATCTGTAAAACTATCCTCTCTCCCATTCATCCCAAGCAGTTCAAAGATATCCTGCTAGTGCATTTTATTCTCCCCCTAGAATTGTTCAAGGTTAAACAAACGTCTGCAGTGTTCACCACAAATCCGCTAAACAATTGCCTGGCAAACTTGTATCCGGATTTCAAATTCTACTTTTTGTAATAAAATAACTCTACGTCACATCAATCGGCTCGTGTTACAGCGACTTTGCTTAGCTACAATGCACGGTCTCCATGGGGTATGGGCAACAAGGCCTTAGCTAGCTCTTGGCTGAGGTTAATATACTCTGCATTCTCCAGTTGACGCAGCAACCAAGATTTCCCGCTGTCAGGAGGACCAACCAGGAAAACCAACCGATTGTATTGGTTTGATACAACATCAATATGCTTTTGGATTGTTGTAATGTCCACCGCAAACCCTCCTAAAAACACATTCCATTCAATATAGTGTTTCGCTACCGAGGCATTTTTTCCCTTTAATAAAATGCAGGAGACCTAGAGGTTTCCTGCAAATTGATTCCATGCTAGTCAGATGAAATTCAGTGTCCGCGCACTTCGTTATTCAATAAACGAGTCTCGCATTTTCGGTCTGAAATTTTCAGTGCATTTGCTATAACTTCACTCACGACGTTTAATCGCATCGGCAATTTCAGCCCACTTCTTTTCGGAATGCATCACCCGCATTAACCGTGAAAGCACCTTTAATGAGAATCCGAATTCATTAACACACTCCTCACACTCATCTTTAGTCATTGAAAGAGGAGTTCGGATTGAACCATCCTTAGCTATATCAACATATAGAGAAGCTTGTTTTATTTTGTTCTTATTCCACCCTTTATTACCTGAAAAGTCATCAAAGTAAATATCATCAATCGCATCATCAATCGCCTTCCTTATTTTCTCTAAAGAAAGCTCGGTCGTAACAAGAATACGCTTGTAGGATTCATCCCTAAAAAGGTTTTCAATAAACTCAATTACCCATTCCTCATCTGTAATTGTCGCCTCATATTCTGTTTGCAATTCAGTAAGCAGTTCTGTGATTAGCCCTGCGCAAACTACACAAATCATTGAGTAATACTCCTTGAAATTGTGATAGTTGAGTAAATCACTAGTTTTATTGGATAAACCCATTGGGATTAGTGCCAATATCAAACCCTTCCCAACTTCCTCCAAGCCAATAACAGATAAGGCCGCTGCGCTAGGAAATCGATTTTTCACAAGCAACAATTTAGCATCTTCATGCAATCTCTCCGCGTTTGCCATACATTCAAGTGCTGCTTCTCGATTTCGATAAAGCTCACTATCCACGAATTATTTCCCCCTTAATAATATAGTAATTCCTAATTGAAGACAATCAGTGCACAAGATAATCACTTCAAACGATGACCAATATGGGCTGCATATATAAAATCGGAATTTGCTTTAGTGGTGTTGTTATGTCTAGATACGTTAGTGATTTCACGTGCAACCCCAAGTATTGGATGTAAAGGGGCAATGAGGCTTACAAACCTGTCTAGGCGAGCCTTCCAACCTTTCCTGTCCATAGCATCTTTTATCTGTATCATTTCTTCTCTGGCTTCTTGTAAGAAAAGATCTCGTTGGCGGTTTCTATAAGGTTCTTCTGTAATCTGAGCTAATTGTATAACTTCACGTTCAATTCTTCTTCTAAATTTACGAAGTTCTCGGCCATAACGATCCTTAAAACGTAATATTTTCCTAGCTGGTATTGCCTTACTTGGAACTGGTAGAATGCTGTCTAATATCTCAGTTCTGAACGAAGATAATTGCAGCTCGAATTTACTAACTTGTATACCCGCTGTCAGAATTCTTTTTAGTTCTGCTTCATTCTCTGTAACAGGAGTGGCTGAGAGATCGTTATGTTGACTAAATACAGCAGCTAAATATGCCATAAAGTCTTTAGCTGTTTCATGTTCAACATAGAACCAAGGGTAATAATCAAGTTTGGCAAGTTTCATCTCTTGTAAAAAAATATGAAGGTTCCCGATCTTTTCAATATGAATTCTTGTAGCTTTTGTTCCTATCGGGGCCCAGGCGGACGTCCAACAAGCGATTAATGACGCTGAAGCCTATGTGGCCAATAAAGCAGAGACCTGAGTGGAAATATGGCTACCCCACCTTTCCCCCCTGGCAGAGTATCTCCTGGTCCAGGGCTACACTCCCGATGACGGCTATGTCATCTGGACTTATCATCTTTAACTCCACGCCCTTCCCACCCTAGGCGTACAATAACTTCCCACACCATAGCCAGACCGATTTCCGGTCTGGCTATTATTCATCACAGAAAGATGTTTTGCCTTGCTCAAAGGCACTCCCGCGTTCTCAAGTTGTGCGATCTTACTAAATCCTGCCTTCTCATAGAGCTCAGCAGGCCCAGAATTATCAATCAGCGCCTATTGGCACCACTCCCCCACCAGCCAGCTTCCCATGCAAGGAGTAAATTCAGCAATAAGAGAACAGATGAAGTTAATATTGTGATAGCTTCTTGTGCGCTTTCCCACGTAGAATATATAAAATGGAGAACTCAAATCACCCACAATCCATAATTAAACGCCTAGCAAACTAGACTGTTCCCAATATAGAGGTGGAGAAAAATGAAAAAGCTCTTGATTGCCTTGATTATCCTGGTGGGCTGCAACACCGGCAATGGCAATGCCCCTCCCGAGGATCCCAATACCGGAAATGAAAATCCCGGGACCAAGCGATACTGGGAATGATAATGAAACCAGTGAGAACGGAATTAGTGGGGTATGGATGGGATTTGTTGTCCCTTATTGGCAGTACACACCCGTTGAGCGCTATCTAACCATTTATAATGTTATTTCTCCGATAAAATTAGTCGAGGACTATTGACGGAGTAATATCTCTACCTTTTATTAATAAATTTACGGCTTTCCAAACAATCTCAGCTCTTTTCTTAATAAATTTATCAAAATCCCTTTCTATTTTATCCTTCTTCTCTGCTTCACTGAGCCCTTCATATCCTCCATTGGCTAATTCGGAAATGGGTATGAGATGAGAGTTAAGGCGTTCTTTTACTATTTCTTCCGCAGTCCACTGATATCTTTCTTTTAAGTATTGCAATGGTTCTTTACGCCCAATAGATATATTTGTCCTGTCGGCAATCAAGGCACAATTTAATGCAAGATAACTATTTTGTTCAGCTTCTTTTAGAAGAGCATCTGGATAGATATGATGGTAATGGCGATGTTCAATATTGTTTAATGTAAGCTTCTCACCAGTTGCAAAGTCCTTTGCACCCAAACGGCAGGTTATGGCGAGAATTGCACGCCCAAGAATCGTAGCTCGTTTTGGCCACTCGGCTTTTATTAACTCATCCTTCTCAACAATATTGTGATCGGCAAATATCGGCACATCTTCCTGGCCAAAATGCTGGCCATCCTTCTTTCTTTCCCCACAGATAATGCGTCTTAGGGCCACGAAATCAGCGAAGGCCCGACCAGCAGCTGAATTTTCGTACCGATCGCTGAAAAAGGAATACCAGAGGTATTTTTTCAAGAGCATCTCGTCCTGGCTCCGCTTATCGCCATGTTCCGGTATAAATTTGTAGAGAGCGGCAATGACAGCCAATACAGCATTAGTTGGCAGCCTCTGGCGATCGTAGATTCCCTCTCCAGCGAGGAATTTCGTCATCCTATTTAAACCTATCTCCATAACATTCCAGTTTGCAACCATTTGTTGCTTATCCATGTCCCAAGCGCCCCGCTGGTTAGGGATATAGTTCTGCAAGAGAGCAGAAGCCGTCAAGATTAGATCAGATAGGTCCCCATACCTTCTTACTGCAGGGTATTTTCTGTCCAGATCCTCCTGCAGATCATGGAGGGAACGCCCCATAACACTTTCCACCTCTGCCACAATTACGTCGTACTGAGTAAGGGGTTTGCTATTGGTATTCATTTTGATAAAAACATCCAGGGCCACGCTTTTATCTGTCTTGGCGGGGAGGGCAAGAAATGGAAGATTGTAGTTGGCAACAATGGACCTCAAATCTTTAATCTTGTCGCTGACCTTCCTTTTATAATCAAAGAATGCTTTTATTTCATCCATAACGCTTCCATCCGGTTCAAGGTAGGAAGTTGCTGCATCAATCCATTCATCAATCTGCCCCTGAATGTCTTCAGGTTTCAAGAGGTTAGTAGGGATTAGTCCCCTCTTTAAACATTCAACAGGAGAGTCGCACCAAAGAGGATACCTTTCACCGTTCTTAAAATAACGTGTCCGGCAAAATGCTGACAGATCAGCCAGACTGCTATAATCATCTTTATCAAAAGCCTTGATATAAATGTAATACGTCTCCCGTTCATAATTATTGTGAAAAGCCCGCCACAAAGCCGTCAATCGCTGTTGCCCATCCAACAACTGTTCCAGAACACGATGCTGGGTTTGAGGTGCTGCAGTTGTCAAATACCTAGAAATAAACTGCTCTTCTTCACCAACCTCAAGGGTTAAAGTAATACCCAAAGGCAGGCTCTGGACAACAGTCTCCAGCAGACTTGCAACACGGGGCCGATCCCATGCCTCATGGCGCTGGAAACGAGGCAACTTTATCTCACCTCGCTGCAGTTTACCATACCAATCCTTCAAATTCCTGTTTCGTGCCTCCATCTAACTCCACCTCCCAATTCATACTATTATGGGATAATAGCAAGCAGTTTAGTTACTTATGAATACGTTGGGAAATGTACTTTATTCTCTCCAATGTTATGTTTCGCCATGCAAGCTATCCCAATGAAGAGCCTAATGGGTTAGATAAAGATCCTGGTCCACCCCTTTGAGTATATCCGGGAGCTGATGGCAATAAGCTATGTACACCCGCTTCTGAGCCCGGGTTACAACGGTATAGATCACCTTGTCCATGTTGGGAACGTTAAGCTGCTGATAGTCGTTTAGCCCCAGGATGAAAACATAGTCAAATTCCAAACCCTTGACCTGATGATAAGTGGTAACTGCAACTCGGGGCGAAAATTCCCAATCACTCTTGGAAGCAATATAGCCATCAACCCCTGCTTGACCGAGCGTCCTATTTATCCAATCCAAATCTCTATTTCGGTAGCTGAGTACAGCCACCGAGGCCATGGGCTCCCGGGCCTTGATTGCTTTTACATAACTAACAACCTTACCGAGGGCATCGGTGCGATTGGCTGCCCGAAAGACACATGGCTTTTCTCCCTGTTTGCCAACCCTGGCTGAAAGCATAGTGTCCTCCCTGTCTGCCAAGAGCTCATTGGCAAAGAGGATGGTCTGAAGGGTGGATCGGTGACACATGGTCAACTCATAGGTATGATTGATGTTTACAGGAAATTGATCCCAGCTATCTACCCCCAAGTCAAAAATCCTTTGACTTACATCCCCCACTATGGTCATGGAATTATTGTGCAGGGTGTCAATCAAGGCAAGCTGGACAGGCATCAGGTCCTGGACCTCATCCACCACCACATGGTCGTAAAAACCAAAGACATTGAGATTCCTGTCCTGAGCCAGCTTCTGGATCAGCCATGCCAAGAGGTATTGATCCGAGTGATTAATCCTGTCTCCCGGATTATAGCGAACCGGGTCATCTGGATCATGCCAATTGATGTGCTCCAAAAAGGGCTGGTATGTATAAAGCAAATTGAGAATCCAAAGCCCGTCAATGCGCAGCAGGCTGTCCTCACCAACCTCTTCCGTGGATATAGTCTTATTAAGCTGAGCTTTGTTCTCATTATAAAAAGCGTCCAATACCGGCAAAATTTCCTTGCGGGTCTTGGCGATCTTGGTCCTGGAGTCTTCATCATAATTCAACCAGCCAATGTTGGTGACCTTCCTGAGGATAGAGTAAACCCACTCGTCAATGCTATAGACCTGGACCCGGGGGATATTTAGTTCGATCAGCATATTGCTCAAATACTTCTTCAAGGCCACATTGTAGCAAAATACCGCCATGGCTTGCTGAGAAAACTCCCCGGGGTGCTCGCTGATCAGGTATACAATGCGGTGGAAGGCAATATTGGTCTTACCGGAGCCAGCAGCGCCCTTCACCAGGGTAATTCCCTGGTAGGGGGCCCGCATTATGCTGTCCTGCTCTTCCCTCATTTTAGCGATGATTTCTCCCAGGACATATTTCTTGGCTTCAGGAGTCTCGGCGATCTCAGGCAGCGAGGCGGCCAAGCTTGCCTTGCTTACCGGGAGCTCCCCAGGTTGTTTCTGAGGAAAGGAAAACCTGCTGCCCTCGCAGACAAAAGTGGTCTCGCCACCGGAGTGCTCCAGACGCCTTAGGATGCCCTCCTGGATATCCATAACCTGCTTTTCCTGAATATGGTGGGTAATACCGTTAACCTGGCCGACTTGTCCCACTTCTTTATATCTGAGAACGGCAATGGGTGAGGTATATTTGACCAGGTTATGGTCGGGATCCGAAAGGTATTTTGAAATATAGATTGCCTCATCGGAAACGATTTTACTGAAATAGGGGCTGGACAAGCCAGCGCCCATACCTTGAATTCGTGACTCAAGGCGGGCCTCATCTTCCAGCAGAAAGGCCAGATCAGATAACAGGAATTGCCGATCCTGGCTGCCGGCATTCCTGACCTCCCCGCGCATCTTAATTATCCTCTGCTCCAGGTCCTCCCGATCCCGAGAAAGATCTCCGACGGATTTCTTAATTCTGTTGACCGTCTCTGCCACCTTTTTTTGAGCTTGCCGCCATATTCTCTGATGGTCCATATTTCTCCCTCCCTGAGTGCTGACAAATAAATATTAGCACGTTCCCGTGACAGATTCTGGACCTTTCAGCTAGTGCAGGCCTGTCCAACCAGAATGCCACATTAGCGGCGGCATCTCATCCCAAGTTCGGCCCAACAACTCGCGCCCATTTCTCTTTTTGTGAACTCCGCCCCATTGCTTAAAATAGAACATGGTGCCTTGTTCTTCACATTGGCGCTTGACCTCTAGGACCCATTCTAATTCCATTGGCCTACACCTAAATCCACTCTCCCCACCAACAATAGCCCAATCAATACCCTGGAAATTCAAAGGCCCAACATCCCCCAACAGTGGTTCAAAGGAAACAAACCTTATAGAAGCTGGAACCTGCCGGAGGCATTCAAGCCTGTCCTTATACTTGCTATTCTCTACCGTAACTCCCTGCCATATGTTCTGACTCCAGGTCAAATATGGAGATAAATCTAATAGCCTCTCTGCCCGTTTGGTCAACACCTGAAAGGTGTGCCAGTGGGCTTCATTCATTGTAGAGAATACCCGTTTAACGTACTCTAAAGGGATATCCTCATGGAACAGATCCGACATTGAATTAACAAAGATAAGTGACGGCTTTCTCCATGTCAACGGATCCTCCAGGCAATCTTCATGGAGAGTAAGGCGAAAGCCATTCTGATATTTTTTATTCCCCATGCTCTGCAAGCGCTTCGCCATAGTATTGGCATAGCAATTGGCACATCCGTCGGAAACCTTGGTGCACCCTGTTACGGGGTTCCATGTACTTTCAGTCCACTCGATTTTTGACCTTGCCACAGTCCCCCTCCTCCATTACGTTAGAATATTAGACATGAGTTAGAATATAATTTGCTCCTCTTAGTGCCAAGCGCATTGCTCCCTCAGCGGGATTACTTGTTGCAAAACATAACAAATATAAAGGGGAATTAGTCTTCACAGTCCTAAGAACTAAAGCTTTAGGGGAGACAGCAGGGAAAACTGATGATAATCGTTGTAAAACGTAGTTCTTCATCGAGTCTATATTATTTTTCTCAAACTCATCTCCCCAAAAAGACATCTGAGGGGACAACCGGTAGATTTCATCTTCCCAGGTAGTTGTCCCTAGCACCTTATCGATTATTGCCCGGTGGCCAACAGGGATATCTTTATCTCGACGGAGTAGTCGGTTAAGTCCCATCAAAGGGAATAGATACCAAATATCAAATGCCCTTGTTTTTGCGATTTCAATTAGTGTCTGCCACTTGACCTGCAAGGAATACGGGTCAAGGAAAATAACACCGCGCCAAGCACAAGAAAACCAAGATGCAGAGGTAATATGCGTGAGATAATTATTGCAGTCCTCTTCAATAATCGTAGCTTTGCTGCAAGCCGAATACTTAGATAGGCGTAATCTTAGAAGGTCACTATAGGTGGGTTTTTTTTCAACAAAGACATATTTATCAAATGGGGGATCAAGTGCACGAATAGCGGAACCTGGAATTTGGCCAATATCCCGAACTCTAATCTCCCCACTGCCAGCAAAAGCATCAATATAACAGAGCTTAAACTTCTTCCCTAAAGCGGTAGTATAGAATTGTAGGTACTTACTGATTACGTCAAGCTTAATTAATGTCCACGCACCTCCGAATTCCTGAACCATTGGAAGCACCTCCTGGGAACATTTGTTCCAGTATATCAGAAAAACTTTAAGGTTCCAATGTCTTTTTGAGAGCTGAAGAAAGAATATAAACGGTTTATCACAGAAAAAGTGACTGAATTGCTCTGCCGCTTTCCCTCAGTATACATCATACTATAGTTGCATCATTTCCCCGGTGCGGTAAACCTACTTTTGGGAAAGCCGGAGCAACCAAGAAAGTGCCCATTCCTGCCGCTCCTCGTTACCAATGCCTGTCCGCAGCGGGGGCACAACTCCCTAGGCTCAGTGAACCAGAGGATAATTTGTCCTTTCCGGCACTACACAGTTATTAACGATTTTATAAGTGAACTGAAGCCTTGTAATTGTATAAAACTGTTCACCGGCATGACGGACAATATTGTTCCATATCGTTTGAAACTCCATGTATGCACCCCTCTCTTTTTGGCAAGGAAAATTTATATTGGCTGGTAGCAAACTTCTTACTAGCAGTGTTGCATTCCGCCGCAAGCAATCCCCCCGCCCTGTCCCTTCCGGCTACGTAAGCCCGCATTCCCAGGGTATTTGCAAAGTAGTTTTGCCGGGCATTTACACATAAAACTCACACACGATGGCAATATCGTTAATGGCAGTAATCAGGGCATCCTCACCCTTGGCCCCGCCGGAAACAACATTGTAGCCGCACTCCACGCATCTTTCCGCCAATCGGGTGGAAAAATCAATGTCATCTTGGTCGATATTCCGGGATCCGACTATGGCGACGGCTTTGGAAAACATCAGAGACCTATCTCCTGCCCCAAATAGAGCTACAGGGGACCTTGTCCCCAACACCTCTTTTAAGCGAGATGGGTAGGCTTCCTCAACCCGGGTAGTCACCCAAATGCCCATTTGCTCAAGGCGTTCCAGTATCAACCCCAATTGACCGCCATACCCTAGCAGCACCTTGATCCGCTGGGCCATGGGAACATCAAGACCTAAATGTTCAACCCAGTCTGAAGGATCACTGTCAAAAAAAGCTCGAGGAGATTTGAGAGGTGATTTTGCTAATGTTTGACTAACCCCCAGCCACTCTTTGGGGGTTAAAGGTTTTGCTGCATTTCTATCTGGTATCGCTAGATCGGAACATAGTAACAGTATTGCCAAATTATCATGGGATAAGTTCATTATACATCACCTCTTTGGGCAGTGGATGCCAGTGCCACAGGATATACTGGTCCACTGCCGTTCTCATTAAGTAGAAACCCGCATACGGTTAAGGTCCAACGTGAGTCAACCATATTATCGACTAAAAGAACGAAACCGGGTAAACATTGCCCGACAAATTGATACGCCATTATAGCATTGTCAGCCTGGGTCTGACTATTTTGCATTCGCTTCTGGGAAGGGGCAGAGGGGTTGCGACGCAACACTTCACACCAAGGAAGCCAAAGCCTTACAGCGACGCGAATAGCGAAGTCCTTTACTTACTCTGAATTGCGAACAGAGGGAACCCAGGTCATCCAAGCGGGAAGGGGTCAGGATTCCAGCGATTGGTAATCAAATTTGACGACATCATTAGCTATTAGTCGCTATAATGACGGCTCCGGCAAGCCCGACATCAATTCACTGGCAATATTGATGCTTTCCAAGCGCATGACGCTCTCCTCCGCACTGCCGAAGCTCAGCAAGTTAATGCTCCCATACCAGACGATTTTCTGATCAACAATGGCAAATTTCTGATGTATCTTCGCCTTGAACACAATTTTTATTCCACAATTCCTCAACAACTCAATGGATTGCTCCAGAGCCAGCCGTTTCTTGTCGAGAAAACCTGCAACTGGCCTCGTCACAACAACTATTCTGACCTCTTTTCTCACTGCGGTTCCGAAAATTTGCAGCATCTGTTTGACGCACTTCTTGGAAATGAAGGGACTGACAATCAGCACTTCTTTGGCGGCGCTGATAATGTCATTTGCATACACCGGCAGAAAGCTCCGCCTATCATAGATAAAGTCCGTGCCCCCGGCGTCATACAGTTCACCCTTGGCCTTGTACCCTATTGCCCCATAGCCATTAAGTCGCTTGTAGTACATCCCCAGCAGCATCCGGACATGGATGTCAACATAATCATAGATCTGCACCTCGCTCTTTCTCTCATACAGGCGATGAAGTCTTCCTGCATATTGTTGCAAGGTTCCCTTCCAGGATATAGGCATCGCCAAAAACAAAGTGTCTAACCTGGGTTCGTCGAATCCTTCCCCAATATACCTGCCCGTTGCCACCAAAGTTAGGGGCCTGTCGGTGGGCGTATTGGCGATCCGGGAAAAAGTTTCCCGAGTTTTTTTGATCCCTTTACCTCCCGTAGCAGTTATCACTTCGGGAATTTTGTCGCTAAGTTTTGTCGCCAAGAGCTCAACATGGGCTGTCCTTCCCGTCAACACCAGGCAGTTTCGGCCTGCCTCATAGCACTTGACTACGTCATCGACAATCAACTGATTCCTCGCTTCATTCTCGACAATATCTGCGTATAGCTCCGTTATGGTTACATCCCTCTCGTCCCTGTCCACAGAAAGCCTCAAGGGAGTAAATCTTGGGATCACACAATGGTCGAAAGGCCTTTTGGCTGCCTGCTCTCTGGCATTATCTCTAAACCGGACAGGGCCACACTGCATATAGATGATCGGATGATGGCCGTCTTTTCTCGTGGGGGTAGCAGTTAATCCGCATATGTACCGGGCATTTGCATGGGCAAGTATCTTCTCAAAGCTGAAGGCGGAAACATGATGACATTCATCGACGATGATCTGTCCATAATCTTTAACGCAGTCGTTGATCTCCCCCTTCCTGTTCAGAGACTGCATCAGGGCGATGTCAATGACGCCGGAGAGATCATTCTTACCGTTGCCCAATTGCCCAATTAGACATCTTTTCTTCTTCCTGCCCCGTCTTTTCCCTTCTGTCTCCTCAGGCAAAACCTCATTAATCGTTAAGAACTTGGCAAGACCCTCTCTCCACTGGGATACCAGGCTGACCTTATCGACCAATATCAGGGTGTTAACACCCCTTTCGGCAATGAGCTTGATGGCCACCACCGTCTTCCCGAAAGCAGTAGTGCCGCACAGAATGCCGGTTTCATGTTTGAGCAGCTTGTCAATCGCCTGAGGCTGTTCATCCCGTAAGTTGCCGTTAAACTCTACATCGATTCGTCTGCCGGGATTTGATTTATCATGCCAAATTACCTCCACCCCTGCCGCAACCAACAGTGTCTGTAAGTCATTCCGGCAGCCCCTGGGCAGGCACAGATACTCAGAAGTCTCTTCTGCGCAAGAAATAATTCTGGGCTTGTTGTAGGTAGACAAGCGCATGGCCTGAGCCTTGTAAAACTCAGGATTTGTAAAGGCAGCCAACCTCTTAATACGGTTTAAGGCCTTAGCTGAGAACCCTGCCTTTGGCACATACAGCATATTAGCCTTGACAATCCCCACCGAGTCGGGGAATTCCTCCCTCGCTATATCTACCTTTTTTGCTTCCCACGGCTTTTCTGCCCCTTCACCCTCATCCGTTCTCAGGAGACCGAGTTCATTGCCCGCGCATAACCTCGGGATAAGCGATTCCAGCTCTGTTCCAGACAACTTCCCAACAGAAGCCAGGAAGGCCCACTGATCCTCGTAGGGCAGAAAACCCTCATCGATAAATACACTGTTTTGCCTTGTTCGCGCTTCCCTCTGCAGAGGTAGGGCAATTAAGTTGCCGAGACCGCCCTTGGGCATGGTATCCTGACTGGGAAACAGCTTATCATAAGACTTGAAGCTGATCTCGTGCCTTTTACTCATGGCGTGGGTGAGCAAGGCAGTTCCAAACCTTCTGGCCAGGGAGGCCGATACAGGATGTGCAAAGAAAAACCAGACATGGCCTCCTCTCCCGGACCGTGACCGTTCAAAGGCGATAGGCAGGTCAAATTCCAAACATATCTCCCGAAGGACAGCAATGTCTTTCTGCCATTCACCCTCATCGAAATCCAAAGCAAGGAAGTGGCAGGTCTCATCTTTACACAGAGGGTAAACTCCCGCAACCAATTTGCCCCGCAAATGTTCAGTGATGACCTCTTCGTCCAGAGACAGGTGGAGCTTGTGGCTACAGTCGGAGCATTTGATTCTCGGCTTTGCACATACTCCGCTTTTCCATTCATTGCCACATACGGGAGAGTAGCCAGCCGCCCCTTTCGCGTTTTCCCACCTCTTGGCATACACATCAGGCCGCCCTCTGAACAATGTCATAAACAGCTCGACCTTCTTGGTAGAATCCGACAGATTTGTCACCGATCCAACCTCTGGTACACTGCAAACAACCTGCTCCCTTTCAGCAGGTGCAGATTCTCCATCAAGCCGAGTCCTTAGCCCTTTAATCTCTTCCCGCAAGAGCTGGTTTTCCTTCAGGAGCGCCCGATACTTCTCCAAGAGTGAGTTATAATCCACGATCCACCTCATATGTTAGTTCTGCAGTAGCCAGGGTTACATTAGCCCCGTCTGGCCAATTCCAGTGCTATTGCTCTTCCGATGCCGCGACTGGAGCCGGTTACCAGAGCTATTATACCGCTTAACATAAAATATTGCCAAACAGTCATAGGATAGGCCCAATGCAACAATGTATATGACACTCTTGACATATGCGTATTAAATGCGTATCATATTAAGGGGTGAGGCGATGAAGCGAAGAAAATTGATAAAAAAACTGCTTAAAAATGGTTGGTGGCTAGAAAGGAAAGGGCGGAAGCACGATATATATACTAATGGAATAAAAAGTGAACCCATTCCCCGCCACAATGAACTAGATGAGATGCTGGCACATGCAATTATCAAGCGGCAGGGGCTGAAATAAGCCTCTGCCAATTTGAAAATACAATGAAAGGGGGTGATCAAAATTGAAAAGTGTTTTTCCTGTAGTCTTGACTCCCAGCAAGACTGGCTTTGTTGTGCATGTACCTGACTTGGATATTGGCACCCAGGGAACAGACCTCGCAGATGCTATTGCTATGGCCCGAGATGCTATAGGAATATGGGGTATTAGTGAACAAGATGCTGGCAGAAATATACCTGTACCCTCTCTTGGTCTCCTTTCCCACAAGCCCAACGATATCGTTACATTAGTCGATATAGATTTTGATGCCTATCGCAGGGCCAATGATATGCGCACTGTCCGCAAAAACCTCACTATACCCAGCTGGTTAAATGATCGAGCGGAGAAAGCCGGTGTCAACTTCTCCCAGTTACTACAGGAAAGCTTGAAAAAACATCTTAATATTCAGTAGCGGCTTCAAAGGGAAAGAGCAGAGTCACGCTCTTTCCTTCTCTATACTTCACTCCACCGCGGCAAGTAGCTGCCTACGGATATCGGCAGAACCTGCCCCTAGGTCCACCGTGGCAAAGCGGATCTTGTGGCCCTGGATGACCACGGACTCATCCACCATACATCCCACTGATGGATGCAATAGAAGACCTGATGCATTCAAGGAGAGGGGATCACCATCCCTCTCCTGGGACCGGAGGTAGGCGTAAATCTGGTAGATGTACTGACTGCTCAGACTTTCTTCCCTGAACCGTCCCGCAGTCACAATAGAAGTGAATTTGGTATCGATAATAGTGCGGGTATTTCTTGCCCCAAGCTCCAAGATGATATCTGTGCGCATCGACGGCAAGATCCTGTCGATGCCCGCAGTCTGATCATCTATATCCCATTTTAGCATCCTGCCGGCATCCATCCGCCACCCCTGACCCGCCAGGGCAACACTGTAGAACCCGGCAACCCCCTTCTCAAACAGCCTGCGCACCCACCTATCCTCCCGGTCGGGCAGGGAATGCAACACCCTCCCCGATTCCTCGGTGGGCAAGGCCAGATCAAAGGCAAGTCTGGCGGCGGCAACCATCAGGCCATCGGCCACGTCGTGGGGGCCGAAGCGGTCCAGGGATACCTCCCCCCTGCCCGGCCTCTCCCCCGTAACGCCCATGCTCCTGAGGCTAGCCGCCAATGAATGGCTGCCCGCGTCGTCAGGGCATCCAGCGCCGCCCGCACCAATCGGTTGCGGGGTGTCGACAGTCAGTTCATCGAAGGTACAGGCACTCTTGCCCCGCTGGAGAAGTTGATGCCTCTCGGTGTGCAGAAAATCAATCCTACCCCGTACGCGGCCCAGGACTGCCCTGCGGGCCTGATAGCCATAAGTCAAGTTCCTCTTCAGGCGCCTCTCCACATGGTGGGCAAGGATTTCGGCAACCAAGTCGGGGATGTCGTCGGGACTGTCTTCCACGGCTATCTTGCCTGTTCCCGCCTGCCGAAACAGATCCGAGGCGTATAGCATCAGGAGCCAGAGGTTTCTGACGGGGATCCTGCCCACATACCCAGTTCCAGAGGCCGAGACTGCCCTTTCTGCCGTCGCCATTTATAATCCGTCCAGCAACTGCGCCCGGGCATTCCGGGCTTTTTCCAATGCATCAAACCAGTATTCATCCAGGAGGGAACCGAAGCAATTCCTGGGGTATTAACAACCTATTGCAATCTTATTCGTTACTGATTGCATCTAAGGCAGAGATTAGCCGCTCTTTCTCATTGCTACCGTCTGTTCTAAAGCGGATGAAATTTATATCGTATTTATTGAAAATACCATTTTTCAATTGATCGCGTTCGAATTGGCATGAACCCTCTTTATGAAAGGAAACACCATCCACCTCAACTGCCAATACAGGGAATTTCCCTAATGCATCATAAATCAAGAAATCAACGTGGGTGAGTATATTCATTGCGTATCTTCTTTCCTCGGCATCAAGTAAACTGATATCCCGTAGCAACATTTTCAAAGGGACATGACAAGCAATTGCGTACTTGGTAAACCTATGAGAAGATAAAACATCTTCAAGTATTTGGTACATTAGATTCTCGCTATCATACTCTGAAATCGGCTTTCCCTTATTCAAAATAGCTCTTTTCCTCTCCGCGTATCCTGCAAAGAGGTTATCAAAAATAGAATAGGTTTTACTCTGTATGACCTCAAGATTACTATACCGAATGTAGTTAATCAGATCTTGGATATTTGACGCCTGGTTTGATTTATTTCCGTTTGTAACAAGAATCAATTGATCTTGCGCCCTTGATATTGCGACATTTAGCCGGTTAGGGTCATCTGCGAACATTGAAATCTGATTATCAACAGTAGAAATAATGATAATTGGACGCTCTTGTCCTTGAAACTTATCTACTGTATCAGCTTTTACCCCGGTATCTCTAAAAAGAGCCTGCAATGCGTTTCGCTGAGCATCATAAGGTGTCACAATCCCCAAAGACTCATCCTCCATTGCAATCCTTTGCTCTGGAATGACTTCCTTCGTGATTACATCAATTTCTCGTTGATTCAAGTTATCCCTTGCATGGTTCCCCTCTACGGTATGATACACCATCATTGGTTGCCGTTCAGAGTTTGGCTCTGTTAAAGTAATAAGCTGACCTTGATAAAACTTCTTGTTACAGAACTCAATTATCTTTGGATGACATCGGTAATGTTCACGTAGTAGTGTGCGTGGGGCATCAGGAACAAGTTCTATTATTGAAGATAATAAGTTGTTGTGAGCATAGCGATATGCTTCCGGTAATGAGTACTGGGCAAAGATCTTTTCAGTGGTCTCATAGTCAAATTTATCTACCACATTTGGAAGCTGCTTCAAATCCCCCACCACTACAGCCTTTTTTGCACAAGAGAAGGCTAAAGCCCCAGTAGCTATATCCACCTGAGATGCCTCATCCACGACTACATAGTCATAAACGTATTTTAAGGATAAACTACCTCTTAACGAATAAGTGGTACTAAGTACAACCGGATATTCCATAGCAAACTCATGCGAACGTCTCCACAGGTCATCACGCTCAAATATACGACGGGAAGTACCTTTGTACCTTTCTGCAAGCATGTGTCGAAAAACTTGCCTGGAGAAATGCGAATACTCCTCCATTTTATCAGAGCATCCCCTAACTTCTGACTCCAGAATATGTCGCCTTCTTACCAGCTCTCGTATTTCTGCAGCGTAGTATTGTCTCTGGCAAAGCGAAATACGTTCCTCCAGCGATAATTTATAGAAGGAGAAATCCGAGATACCATACCGAAAGAAGTTAATAATCTTCTTAAGAAGAGATACCTTTTTTTTGTCATAATCTTGTTCGCACTCAACCCACAAAGATAGAGCAGCCTCAGCTTTAAGGTGATTAATTGATCGTATCCTATCCTTAGGTCAAGTCCATTTTTGTCTGT
>DIOR01000022.1 GCA_002423965.1 Firmicutes bacterium UBA5509
ACCTACAATGACTTGACACGATCGTTCGTAAAAAACACCTTGCCTGTTTCTGGAACAGGTGGTATACTAACCAGGTATTATTACGAAAGGAGGCCGTGCAAATGACCAGGAGAAATTTCGGTTTCATGTATTCCACCCAAGGCACCAGTGTGTACATTTCGCGGCCGGTTCCTGTACTTTTCACCCTTTAATTTAGGTGAGCAAAAGCAGGTCATCGGCCAGGTTGCCGATGACTTTTATATTTCCGCTCAAGGGCGGGGTATATTGTCATGGGTAACCATGACTTTTTTAGTTCCGGAACAAAGGAGGTATTACTTTGAACTCTGCAATTATCTGTAACCAAGTCAGTAAGTTTTTTTGGGAAGAGCAGGAAGCAGACCCCGAGTCCTGTTGGCTTAAGCGGCTACGCCCTGGTAAAAAAATGGCCAAGGCTGTGAATGACGTCAGTATTGAGGTCAAAAGAGGGGAGATGTTCGGGCTTTTAGGCAGCAACGGCTCCGGAAAGTCCACCCTCATTCGCCTCATTGCCACCCTGCTCCTTCCCGACAGCGGCTATGTAAGTGTGTTGGGAAAAGATGTAGTTAAAAACCGCCTGGCGGTGCGCAGAATGATAAACCGGGTCTCGGTGGACGCTGCCTTTTTCAAAAAGTTGTCTGCCTATGAGAACCTCATGTATGCTGCCAGATTGTATGATGTCAGTCCCCGAAAGGCTAAATCAGATGCCGAGGCTATCCTTAAGCGCCTGGGCTTTCCCAGGAACAAAATCTATGCTTCCATGGAAAACCTGTCCCGGGGCATGCAACAGAAGGTTGCCGTTGCTCGTGCCCTCTTGACCTCACCAGTGGTGCTGCTGTTAGATGAGCCCACTACAGGCCTGGATCCCAAATCCAAGCGGGATGTGCAGGACTTTGTCCTAGAGGTGCAGGCGGAGCATGACACCACCATCATGCTAACCACTCATGACATGTCTGAAGCTGAACGCCTGTGCCAACGTATCGCCATAATTGACCGGGGCCGGGTAGAGGATGTGGATACGGCAGCGGGCTTGAAAAATAAGGTGGGGGGACCTGGTACCACCATGGATGAAGTGTTCTTTGCCCTTACAGGCAGAGATTGGAAGGAGGAGGCAGAAGAATGAGTCTGAGAAGAGAACTGCGGGCTACAACTGCCTTTGCCCAGCGGCAGTTTAACTTAATACGCCGTTATCTGAGCTGGGAGATAGTAGATATCTTTTACACCATCATTAATACAATGACCATTGGATTAATCGGGATTCAATCCCAAGACAATACCGGAGAATTGGTCCTATACTTGATTATCGGCGCCCTCCTTTGGGGATTTTTGTCGGTGGTGTTTCATGAAGTCGGCGAGTCGGTGAGCTGGGAACGCTGGGAGGGCACCATTGAGTATACCTTTATGGCCCCAATTCACCGCTTGACCCATCTAGGGGGCATGTGCCTGTATGCCATTGGCTATGGAGCAGTCCGCACCATCATTGTCCTTATTGCCGTTGCCCTGTTTTTTAACCTTAGCCTGACAGGCGCAAACTTGCTAGCCGGGTTGGCGGTGTTGGCGGTATCCAGCCTTTCCTTTATCGGCATGGGCCTGATGGCGGCAGTGTTGCCCCTGCTATCCCCGGAAAAGGGTTCCCAGGCCACCCACATCATCCAGGGCTTTATTCTCTTGATTTCAGGAGTCTACTATGAGATTGAGGCCCTACCGGCCTGGTTGCAGCCCCTGTCCCGGTTTTCCCCGGCTACTTATACCCTCCGGGCTGCCCGGGCAGCTCTGTTGGAAGGGGCCAGCCTCAGCAAGTTGGGGCCGGAAATGCTGCGCTTGGCCCTTATCGGCATTCTCCTGATCCCCGTGGGGCTGTTCATCTTTTCCCTGGGTGAGCGCTATGCTATGCGTACAGGTAAACTCAAGCGCAATGGCTAATAAAAATACCCGACCTGACAAAGGCGGGTATTTTTATTAGAATGATGGTATTATTAAGGGCAATACGGGTTCAAAAGTTTCTCATTCTGCATACTATAGGAGATAGCAGGCAAAGCCTGTAGTATTCCCTGGGAGGTAGACGTAATGGATTCTGTGCAGTGCTACTCCTTTAATCTGGGGCCCCTTAAATGCCTGTTCACCACTAGGGCGGCGGGGAATCTTACTTTTGCTAGGGCCCGCAAAGAAGATGTCTTGGACAATTACCGTGGCCTAGAACAAGCAACAGGAATTCCTTTGGACCAAATTGTCCGGGTGCACTTAGCTAATGGCACTAGGGTAGTGCGGGTAGGGGCAGAAGATGCCGGCAAGGGAGTTATCCGAGAGCTGGGGCATCTATATAAAGCTGATGCACTGTATACAAATGTGCCAGGTTTGCACATTGGCATTACTACCGCCGACTGCTTTCCATTAATACTCCACGATCCCGAAAACAAAGCAGTGGGTCTGGCCCATTGCGGTTGGCGGGGAATTGCCGGCCGCTTGGAGAAGAAGCTATTAGAGGCTATGACAGAGGACTTTGGCTCTTCTCCCGAAAATATGGTAGCAATTATTGGGCCAGGCATAAGGGAGTGTTGCTATCACCAGCATGATGATGGCTTGCGGGAAGCCTTTGCCCAATACTCCAGATTAAAATTAGTACGAGAATTGCCCGATGGCACCTACACCATTGACATAGCCTTAGCTTTGCGTTCAAATTTAGCTACTCTTGACATTAAAAAAGTCATTGATACCAAGCTCTGTACCGGCTGCAATGAGGAGTTTTTCTCTGCTCGCAGGGAGGGTTTCAACACCGGCCGTTCGCTGGCCTTGGCGTCGATAAAATATTAAGCTAATAGGGGATACCCCTATTTTTTTTCTTCCAAGGCAGCTTTCAATGCATCACCTAGGCTGGAGGAAAGAGGGGACTCCTTCTGATATTGTTTCACATTGGTATTTCGGGTTTTCCTACCCCGGTCCCCATCAGAGTCTAACATTTCCACGACGTTGCAGGGCTTGCACTGAAAGAATTTGCCTGCTTTGCCCTGGCGCAGTTCCATTTTCTTGTGACATTGGGGACAGCGTCGGTTAGTCAGCTGTTTGCTTTCTCGGAATTTATAGCCGCAGTTCCGGTCGGGGCAGACTAACATAACCCCTTGTTTACTCTTTCGCTCCAGAAGAAACTGACCGCACTGAGGACAGCGGCTGCGGGTGGCATTGTGGTGCTTATAGGTGGCATCGCTGCTTGCAACTGCTTTGACCATTGTCTCTGCTTGCTGGCGAATGCCTTGAAGAAAACGGTTTTTATCCCCCTGTCCCCTGGCGATGGCTTCCAGTTCCCGCTCCCATTTCGCTGTAAGTTCGGGAGAGCTCAATTCCTTGGGCGCAAGTTCCAGTAGCTGGGTGCCTTTGCCCGTGGGTAGCAGTTGGTTGTCTTTGCGCTCAATGGTCTCTGTTTGTAGCAACTTCTCAATTATGTCTGCTCTGGTGGCAGGAGTGCCGAGATTATGTTTTTCCATAACCGTCAGCAGACTGGCTTCAGTATAGCGTGGTGGCGGTTGAGTCTGCCCCTCTTTGGGGGAACAGGACTTAACCCGCAGTTTTTGCCCCTTTTCCATGGGAGGCAGTTGTCTTTCTTCATCTAACCCTTGTCCGTACACCTGTTTCCAGCCGGCATTCTTCACCCTTCGGCCTGTGGCCCGGAACTCTTCACTCTCAACTAGGGCGGTTGCTGTAACCTCCTGGTACACACAGGGGGGATAGAAGAGGGCGACATAGCGACGGGCGATGAGGTCAAAGAGTCTTCCTTCGTCAGAGGATAAGCTGGGCAAATGCACTCTTTCCCCGGTGGGGATGATGGCGTGATGATCAGTGACTTTGCTGTCGTCTATTACCCGCTTGCCCGGAGACAATGTCTTGTTCAAAAGGGGCTTAACTAGCTGGGAGTAAGGCCCGACAGCAATGGCCGCCAGCCTCTCCTTTAGGGTGCTGACAAGGTCCCCAGACAGATGGCGGGAGTCGGTGCGGGGGTATGTCACCAACTTGTGCCGTTCGTATAGATTTTGGAGGATGGTGGAAGTATGTTTGGCGGAGTAACCGTATCTTTTGTTGGCATCTCTCTGCAGCTCCGTTAAGTCGTAAGCCAGGGGATGGGGTTCAGCCTTCTCTTTGCTGACCAGTTCCGAGATTATCCCCTCTTTACCCCTTCCTTTGGCTGCAATCTCTTCCGCCTGTTGTAACTGGAATAAGCGGGTTTCGCCGTTCTTATTCCACTGTCCCCGGAAAAGACCAAAGTCGGCCTCCACTGTCCAGAAATCTACCGGCTTAAACTCCCGGATTTCTCTTTCTCTTTTTACCAGGGCAGATAATGTGGGAGTCTGCACCCTCCCCGCCGAAAGCTGGGAGTTAAACTTACAGGTCAAGGCCCTGGTGACGTTAAGACCGATTAGCCAGTCGGCTTCGGCCCTGCAGACTGCGGAATCAAAAAGGTTGTCATAATTGTGCCCTGGGCGTAGGTTGGCAAACCCGTCTTTTATGGCTTTGTCCGTTTGGGAGGATACCCAGAGCCTCCTAAAAGACTTACGCCAATGAATCAGTTCCATTATCCAGCGGGCTACCAACTCCCCCTCCCTGCCAGCATCAGTGGCAATGATCAGGTCCGAGAGGTCATTCCTTTTCATCAGGGCTTGTATGGCCCGGAATTGATGAGATGTCTGGCGGATTACCTTTAGGCGCGTATTCTTGGGAATGATGGGTAGGTCCTCCAGCTTCCAGGTGCTATATTTTTTATCATAATCCTCGGGTTCCGCCAGTTCAACCAGGTGACCCAGGGCCCAGGTTACCACATAGCGGGAGCCTTCAAAATAGGATTTTTGCTTATTGACACAGCCCAGCACCCGGGCAATTTCTCGGGCCACGCTGGGCTTTTCTGCCAGGACTAATGATTTCATGTTAAAACCTCCTGCTAAATAAGCTCCTTAGATTATATCATAGAGAGCTTAATATCGGATTCTATCTATTGACCGTATTTCCCAATTAATATCTCCTTGAGGCAGGAAAAGCCAATAATTCATGGAAATATACTATAGTTCCTATTAGAGGGAGAGGGCTCAATGAAAAGATATATTGATGTGCTTACCTACATCGTTATCCTCGTATTGTCGGTGTCGGCGATACTCTTTGCCAGGAATGTGTTCACCAATACGCCCTTAAAAACTAGGGATATAGGCTTTGAAAGGGCAAAGGTCTTAGAGATAACTGAGGAAAACCTCAATGAGGACCCTACATTTCCGGGGTTATCTATTGGCTACCAAGATATTCATGTTGAGATTCTTACTGGAGAATATAAAGGCAATGTTTATCCCCTGCGAAATTCCTTGGGGAGAACTTATAATGTGTGCGTTCTAGATGACATGGAGATTATCGTCAGTATTTATTCCGACAGGGCAGAGGTAGAAAGCGTTATGGTCTATAGCTACAAACGCAATCACGTCATCTGGTGGCTGCTGGCGATTTTTTTCCTTGTCGTTATTGGTGTCTGCAGGCTTAAGGGGGTCAAATCACTGCTATCCCTGGGGCTCACCGGTGTTGCCATAATCTGTTTCTTGGTTCCTGCAGTGCTAAAGGGAGTCAATCCCATCCTCGCAGCCATTATCACAGCTATATTCTCCATTACAGCCGGATTCTACGTCCTTAATGGCTGGAGCAAAAAGACTTTCGCAGCAATCCTGGGCACTGTAGCAGGGGTAATCATTGCCGGGACTATATCTTATCTGGCAGGAAAAGCTGCCAACTTGTCCGGCTTGACCTTGGAGAACTCGGAACAACTGATGTACGTAGCGGATGTAACGGGATTAAAACTCCAGGGACTGATGTTTACTACTACCTTAATTGCATCCCTTGGAGCAATAATGAATGTGGGGATGGGCATTGCTTCTTCGG
The DNA here is from genome assembly GCA_002423965.1 of Firmicutes bacterium UBA5509. Lineage (GTDB taxonomy): Bacteria > Bacillota > Proteinivoracia > UBA4975 > UBA4975 > UBA4975. The sequence goes on from DIOR01000022.1 coordinate 5,917, forward strand.
TGGCTGAGACCCATAAAGTAAATGTCAAGCAGAGCAGATGGGAACTATTTGTGGTAGGTACCAACGTGGGCAAAGATCTCATCACCATGACAAACTCCCTGATTTTGGCCTTTACCAGTGGCCTGCTGACATTGTTCCTCTTAGTTGCCGCCTATGGATTATCATACAACCAAGTGAGTAATATGGACTTGCTTTCAGTAGCGGTTATACAAGCCCTTGCTGGGAGCATAGGAATAGTATTAACTGTCCCAATTACCTCATTGCTGTCAGCCCTTTTGTTGAGTTCGACCAATCGAAAATGGAGAAAGGAGGGGTTAAAGGCACGTTCCCGCCCATAATGAAAAGTTTTAAGGAGGGAGAACATGAAAGCTCGCAAGTCAAGGCTCAGTATTCTATTGGTTATAACCTTGATTCTTTCTAATATGCCCTGGCTATCGGTTGCTGGTGAGGGTATTCCACATTTCGCCGATTTGTTGAATGACGATTTTGAACAGTGGACCGGCAATATCCCCGATAATTGGAATGGCAGCATTTCAAATATACCCGCATCCGGGGTAGCTAGGTATAGCGAAAATCCTCATGCCGGCAGTTCTTCACTGCAGCTTATCAACACCTCAGGTACAGGGCAACGTTTTACCAGCCTGGGCTATCAAATTTATACCGGGGTACAGTATACCGTTTCCTACTGGGTGAGGGGCAAAGGAGATATTCGGGTTCGTTACCATGATGGGGGCTATAAGGATATTGGCGGAACCACATATAACAGCATAGATTCCCAAGAGTGGGTAAAGATCGAGGTTTCTTTTACTGCCAACACCACTTATAGCAACACCCAGTTGATCCTATTTATTCGCAATACCGACCCTTCCAAAAATCACTTACAGGTGGATGATGTACAAATAACTTATGTAGGAGAAATTCCGGATCCCGAGGACCCGGGACCAGAGAAAGATTATATCACCTCTCTGGAAAATAAGAGTTTTGAGCTGTGGACCGGGGGAAAACCCGATGCCTGGGTGGGGCCAGCAACAAATTTTGCCGCAGCCAGAGTCCTGCAGTATACAGACAGTTCCCACACCGGGTCCAGTGCTGTGCAACTCATAAATACTGGGACTTCCCATAATCGCTTTACCAGTCGAGCTTATTCTATAGAAGCCAGCACTGAATATACCGCGACCTACTGGGTGCGGGGCAAGGGAGATGTCCGCAACGCTGTTTACCGTGGCGGGGGTTACTCATCCTACAGTGCCTATACCCAAGTAGACTCTGATCAATGGCAGAAGATAACATATAAATTTCAACATACAGCAGCAGTTGATGATGTAGAACTGATTTTTTCAGTTCGAAATACCAGTGATGTGCGGAATCATCTGCAACTTGATAATGTTAGCGTCTATAAAACCGCTGAAAATGTAACCACCCTTTTGGAGGCTAGGGGGCTGCCTTTGAGTTCTCCAGTAACGGTGGAAGGTGTGGTGGTAGGCATTTTTGGCAACCGCCAAAATATCTACTTCCAAGACAGCACTGCCGGAATGGTGGCAAGGCTTTCGGCATCTACTTGGGCGAATGCCCTTGAAGTAGGCGATGTAATTCGCATCTCCGGCACCATGAATGTGTTTAACAACCTCATTCAAGTAGCCGTCACCACTGCCGAGGGCTTTAGCATCCTGGAAACCAGTGCCGGAACTCCCGCTCCGGAAACCGTCACCTTAGACCAGCTGGACAGTAGCAAGCAGGGTCAGTTGGTTACAGTGGAAGATTTGACGGTGGTTTCTGTAGGCACGGGAACTAATTACACAGTACAGGTCAAAGATTCTCTAGACCGCCAGCTAGAACTGCGGGTGGAGAATACCGTGGCTCGAGATTACTTTACCGTGGATAAAGTCCTGAATGTCACTGCCCCGGTAGGGCAATTTGGTTCAGCAATGCAACTGATGATTCGGGGCAGCGAAGATTTAAAAGAAGGTATTGTGGAAGAGCGGGTGGCACCGGTGCAGGCAAGTCCTGGCCCAGGAATGGTGGAAGTCGGAACAACGGTGCAATTATCCACCGCTACTCCAGATGCCACTATTTTCTACACCTTGGATGGCAGTAATCCCTCAGTGGAAAGCCCCGAGTATAGTGGGCCAATAGTAGTCAACGCTTCACTGGTGCTCAAGGCCTATGCCACTGCCCCGGGTTTGGCAGATAGCATAGTCAGCACCTTTACCTACTCCATCCCTGCAATTATGCCCATTGCCCAAGCCCGATGCACACCTGTGGGCAATACCGTACTCCTTGAAGGAATTATTACGGCGGTTCACGGCAGTAGTGAAGCATATATCCAAGACGACACCGCAGGGATTATGCTCTATTCATCCAATATAGCTTCCAGTGTGGCAGTGGGCGATGCGGTCAGCCTGGAAGGCGGCATTGCAGAATATGCTGGCGAAATTCAAGTAAACCCCACTGACATAACAGTAATTAGTCCAGCTAACCCCATGCCAGCACCGGTGGAGACCAGTCTAAAGCACCTAGGCCAAACCACCAATGTTATTGACGTCTCCCAGGCACTAGCTAGTTATCAGGGAAATGAAGACACCATCGTGGTGCGGGGTGTAATCACTTCGGTCAATGTCAACGATGAATTTGGCATGCAAATTGCCGATCGCCTTGATCCCAGCAAGACCCTTAGTGTAGCCCTTCCAGCTGGGTATAGGAGCGAATTCAGTCCCTACAACAATCCTGAGGCTGTTGGGAAAATGGTGGTGGTAATGGGTCAGGAGAAGAATTACTTTGGCCTTCCTGCCATACGCCAGGTATCGATTTGGGATGGAACCACTAGTAATCCCATGCCCTACTATGTCAATTACGACATTGAAGGACAGCGGGTACTGACAAAGTATCCCTTTGAGGTTACCGGCAAAGACTCTTATGGCTTTTACGGGACCGATGAAGAAGGAGATGTCTATTTCTACACAGGGCGGGCGGCGAATTTAAACTTAGCCGACATAAAAGTGGGGGACTGGTATGTGGTTACTGGCATTGTAGCCTATTACAATCGCCCCCAAGTTAAAATCGCCAATGGAGACGATATCGAAGTCGCAGTACCCCCGGGAGCCCAAGACCCTCGGGAACCCATGGTACTGGAGCCAAGGCCCGCTCCCTTTAGTTCAACTTATAACAGGACACCAATAATATCTGTGCGTCTGGAGAAGTCAGATCTCACCGTAGCTGAAATCGACTATTCAAGAATCGAATTATTTCTCAATGGCGCATCGGTGTCTCCCGATGTAGACCCTGAGGGGAATAAGGTAAGCTACCTGGTACCCTCTCCTCTAGAGTTTGGTGAGCAAGAGGTTCGAATACTAGTCCCGGATACCGAAGGCCGAACCAAGGACTTCAGTTGGTTTTTCACTGTAACTGAAGAAGAGTCGGCGTATAATTTTTACTTTGGGGTTCCCCATTCCCATACGTCTTATTCCGACGGTTCCGGCACCCCCCTCCAAGCGTTCTACCATGCCAGGGGCAACGGACTTCAATATCATATTGTCACCGACCATTCCAATTGGTTAGATGGGGTCAGTGATAGTAATTTTGAGTATGATGTTGCCACCAACCAGTACGTCGAGAGGGATCATCCCGTAAGCGGGAGTCCCTCCCAGTGGAAGCAGACACGCTTAGATGCCGAGCTTTTCAACTCCTCCTTTGGTGATTTCCGGGCGATGCGGGGCTTTGAAATGACATCCAGCATATGGGGCCACATGAACACAATCAATAGCGATACCTACGTGGAAGCCAAGTCTCAGATGGTTCCCCTGCGGGAATATTATCAATGGATTGTGGATGTTTCCACCAGTCCCGGGGCAGATGTCTTTAGTATGTTCAACCACCCCAACTGGCCAGATGACTCTTTCTCTGATTTAGCCTATGTAGAAGAGCTCGATCGCTATATCAATGGCATTGAGGTGGGCAACGGAGCTCCCCCGTACAGCTATGCTAGGGCAGAGAGCCATTACTGGAAAGCCCTGGACAACGGTTGGCGCCTAGGGGCAATGAACTCCCAAGACAACCATGCTGAAAACTGGGGAGAGGGCGATAACCTTACAGTTGTCATCGCCCCGGACTTGAGCGAAGAAGCGTTTATTGCTGCGATGAATGCACGGCGGATGTATTCCACTGAAACCAGGACATTGGCCCTAACTGTAAAGGGCAATGGCTACTGGATGGGCAGTGTATTGGACGTCAGCCCTGGCGACAAGGTAGATTTTGAAGTACTGGCCCAGGACACCGAGGTACCGGTGGAAAAGCTTCAGCTAATTACCAACGGTGGCTGGGTAGCAGATGAGATCACCTACCCAGGTGGCACCAACTCTGCCACATGGGAACCAAGCGTCACTGCCGCTGGTGGTGCCCAATGGTATGTAGTCAAGGTTATTCACACCGACGACTCTTGGGCCCATGCCTCGCCAATATTCATTGCCTCTGGCGAAAATGACCTTAAACTCACTGCTCTTAATGTCAGCCCCAATCCCACTTTACCAGGGTTGGAGACAGAACTGGCAGTTACCATTACCAATATGGGAATCCGTCATGTGGATCAAGAGGTAGAAGTTAGTTTTTACTTCAATGATCCCAGCGTCGCTGCAAACTTAATTGGCACCGTTTCTACATCCGAACGGATACCTGCCGGTGCAGCAGTGGAACTAAAAACTGTTTGGAGTCCACCAGACCAAGACGGTCAGCATAGGATATATGCAGTTATGACGGACATTCCTGACGTTACTACAGTCACAACCCTGTCCAAGGGCGTGGATATAGTGAAACCCATTGGCAAAAAGATTCTCTTTGATGGAGCCCATGCTAATTCCGAGGTCCCAGGCACCACCACAGAAATAATCGATATGCTTCGGCTCTATGGATATGAAGCCATCAATCATGAATCCGGTGCAATAACCCCGGGGTTATTGATAGATGTCGATGTGCTTATTATCAATACACCTACCAGCAGTTCTAGTTACTACACTGCTGCAGAGGAAACTGCTATTGCCCAATGGGTCCAATCCGGCGGTTCAATTCTAGTAGCCAATAAATCCAACTTCAGCCATGAGCCCTTGATGCTGAACAGTCTCATGGAAGAAGTGGGTTCATCCATTCGGTTTAACGATGATAATGTCTATGAACCCGAAGGTTCGGATAAATACGATGGTGGCATGGTTTGGTCCGTCAATTCCCATAACCTTCCCCAGACGAATTCCGGCCTCAATGACAACATGCTGGCAATTAGAATGTTCAGCAGTTCTTCCTTGGTTGCAGTGGATTCCATGGGCAATTTCGCCCCCTTGGTGAACAATTCCGCCACAGGTCTGGAGATTCTCTTAGGTGGCAATGCCACTTCCTACAATGCCCTGGCCGGGCCCACAGCCTGGGTTTACAATGAAGAAGGCCAGTTTAATGGCGAAGATATCCCCATGATTGCAAAGGAGGAAGTGGGAAGCGGCAAAGTAGTGGCTGCGGGAAGATACTTCTACTCTGATTATGAAATTGGCAACGATGTCAGTAACACCGCTTTAACCCTGAGGGTGATTGACTGGTTGGCAGGCTACCAGCGGGTGCGTTCTATTCGAGATGTAAAAGACAACGCAAATAGCGGTGACATGGTCACTTTGCGGGGAGTTGTAACTGCCCCCACCAACCACTTCTTCGATGTCTTGTACATCCAGGATGATACTTCGGGTGTGGCGGTGTACGGCACTCAGGCCAAGGATAATCTTCCCCTGGGAACAGAAGTAATTGTTACCGGAAAGGTGACAGATTTTGAAGGGGAATTGGAGCTTGCCTTTGATAATTACAACTACCAAGTTCTCTTTGTTGGTCCCGTTGCACAAGTGGAACCAATGCCAATTTCCACCCAGGGTGCCATGTCCCTTGGGTATACAGGTATGCTTGTCAGGACAAAGGGATTTATTACCGAGTTCAATCAAGCTGAGAGCTATTTCGTGTTGGATGACGGCAGTGGTCCCGCCCATATCCATGTAGATGGGTATGTTGGTGCAGATATGTCCCGGTTTGTCCTAGGCGATTATGTCCAGGCAACGGGAATTGCATCGCTGGGTTCTGTAGGTCCCCGCATCCGCGTGCGCTTCCATGATGATTTAGTTGCATTGGAGGCCCCTGACCCGGGAGAGGATCCAGAAGATCCCGGTGATCGAGAAGACCCCGGCCCAGGTGACCCAGGTGGTCCGGGAAAACCTGATGATGGTAAAATGCCAACCACCGGCACATATGTAGATATGTACATTCTTTTAGGGGCGGTGTTGGTGTCATCTGGTGGACTGTTGCTAGCTAAAAAGAGAAAAACGTCATAACTAATCCGTCCCGGGCGCAAGTCCCGGGACGTTTTTCATAGGTGTAATCCTTGGCTAATCTGACACTAGTACCTAAGCCTAAGGTAAAGAAGTTGACATTTGCCTACGCTGCTCATACAATGACTTTATACCCGACCGACCAACCGGTCGGAATTTGAGAAAGTGGTGAACTGCCTGCTATGCTACCTAGCCTTAGCGTAAAAAAACCTTATACCGTAATTGTCGCCATAATAGTTGTAGCTATTTTGGGTGTCGTATCTTTGATGAATATGTCCACAGATTTATTGCCCAGTATGAATTTGCCTTATGCTGTGGTGATGACAACTTATCCCGGCGCCAGTCCGGAGGAAGTTGAAACCATTGTCACCACTTCCATTGAGCAATCTATGGCTTCTCTCAGCAACCTGAAAAATATTAGTTCAATTTCTCAGGAGAACATGTCCCTGGTTATCCTTGAGTTTACCTCCAAGGTTAACATGGATACTATTTTTCTCGAAATGCGTGAATATCTGGACCTGATTATGACTTACATGCCTGAAGAGGTTGGCTCGCCAATGATGTTGAAACTAAACCCGGATATGCTTCCGGTTATGACATTGGCCGCCGCTGTAGAAGGCAAGGAAATCGGTGAGTCCTCCCAGTTTATTTCCACTAATATTCTCCATGAGTTTGAAAGTATCGACGGAGTTGCATCGGTAACTGCATCGGGTCTAGTGGAAAATGGCATTCACGTCATCCTTCAGGAGGATAAGATTGCAGCGGTTAACGCTGGCATTGCCCAAATGCTTATGGCTGTGGGGGGAGATCCCGAGACTGCACCAAAGATTGAGATATCCAGAGAGATGGTAACGGGGATCTTGAAGGGACAGAACTTTCAAATGCCTGCGGGTTATGTCACAGATGAAAATACGGATTACCTTGTCCGCATTGGGGATAAGATTGATGACATTGACGAGCTGAAGAGCTTGGCGGTAATGGTGCTGCCCATTCCAGGGGCGCAACCCATTACACTGGCACAAGTCGCCGACATTGTTGAAACAGATAACTCAGACACCATGTATTCCAGGCTTAACGACAACGACTCCATTACTATTAGCATTCAGAAGCAATCGGAGTACTCTACTGCAGATGTGGCCAGCACTATACGCCAGCGCATGGATTCCCTGAAAGATAGGTATCCCGACCTTGAACTGGTTGCCCTATTAGACCAAGGCATTTATGTAGATCAGGTAGTGAACGCCTTGGCTTCTAACTTTCTTATTGGCGGGGTCTTAGCCCTCCTGATTCTGCTGATCTTCCTGCGGGATTTGCGACCGACCCTGGTGGTGGGGTTAGCGATACCTGTCAGTTTAGTTGCTGCCCTGGTTCTAATGTACTTTAGCAATGTTACTTTAAACATTATCTCCATGGGTGGCCTGGCCCTGGGAGTAGGAATGTTAGTGGATAACTCCATAGTGGTCATTGAAAACATTTTTAGAATGAGAAGTGAAGGTAAGAGCGCTTCCGAAGCAGCTATTTCCGGCGCAAGAGAAGTTACTGGGGCCATTACTTCATCAACTCTAACGACTCTCGCGGTTTTTGTCCCCATTCTCTTTACAAAGGGACTGACCAAACAGATTTTCACCGATATGGGATTGACCATCGCATATTCCCTCCTAGCCAGCTTGGCTATTGCCATTACCTTGGTGCCGATGGTGGCATCTCGGGCGATTACCAGAGAAGTGAAGCAGGATGGCAAGATTCTCCGGGGAATAAAATCCGCCTACGCAAAGGTATTGGAGTTTTCCCTTAGGCGCAAGGCATTAGTGCTAATCATTGTCAGTGCCCTTTTAGTGGTTAGCGTCTTTGGTGCCTTGAGGCAGGGGACAGAGTTTTTCCCCGCCGCCGATACAGGGCAGCTCTCGGTAACTATTACCATGCCCCAAGGCAGCACTCTGGAAGAAACCATGGCAACTGCCGATGAGGTCACCTCCATCATCAGCCAGGTGGAATATGTTGAAAATGTTGGAGCCAGTATGGGTGGCGGCGTTATCGGCATGGGCTTTGACATGGGTGGGGGCGGCTCTAATATATCCATCTATGTCCTGGTAGAAGAAGAGCATATAGGTAAGTCCTCAGAAGTCGCAATAGACATCAAGGAAAAGACCGACCATCTGCCTGCAGAAATATCTGTAGGGGATACAGGGGCTAACATGGGTGCTGCCTTTGGCGGTCAAGAAATAGCCTTGATAATCAGAGGCCGGGACTTTGATGTTTTGGAAGGAATCGCCATAGATGTCGCTAAAATGGTCACTTCAGTGGATGGGACCGAGGAAGTGACTGATGGCATTGACCGATCTGAGCCAGAGCTGAGGGTTATCGTCGATAAAGAAAAGAGCATTGCCCACGGCTTGACGGCAGTCCAGGTGTTTATGGAAGTCAAAGACCTTCTATCCTCAGAAGGTATAGCCACCAAGATTTCGGTGGGAAACATTGATTATGACGTGTGGGTAGAGGATCACGAAAGCCAGCAGACAATTAGTCGTGAAGATATTGAGAACTTGGTCGTTTCCACTCCTCAAGGTGAGCTCCCCTTAAAAGATATCGCCAGTGTGCAGGAGGGAACAGGCTATCAGGCAATCAGGCGAGAAAATCAGCAACGGACATTAACTGTAAGTGCAGCTTTAGGAGAGGGTTATAATATCGGCCTAGTCAGCAATGAGATTGCAGATAAACTAGATGCCTATAAAACCCCTGAAGGCTATACAGTAAAAATCAGCGGCGAACAGGAAATGATTGTTGAAACTTTTGATGATCTTTACTTGATGTTGGCCATGGCCATCGCCCTGGTGTATCTGATTATGGTTGCCCAATTCCAGTCCCTGCTTTCACCCTTTATCGTTATGTTTACAATTCCCTTGGCCTTTACCGGCGGCTTCCTAGGCCTGATTATCACCGGCAATCCCATCAGCATAGTGGCATTCCTGGGCCTGATTATCCTCACCGGTGTGGTGGTTAACAATGGCATAGTCTTTGTTGACTACTTCAATCTTCTGAGGCGGGAGGGCATGAATAAACGAGAGGCAATCATCAAGGCAGGCACTGTTCGGCTACGTCCCATACTGATGACAGCCCTGACCACGATAATTGCCCTGTCTACAACGTCTCTAGGAGTAGGCTCAGGCACCGAGGTAATACAACCTATGGCAATAACCGCTATTGGAGGATTGACCTACGCTACCTTCCTTACCCTTGTGGTAATTCCCGTTCTCTGTGATCTATTCTTCAAAAAGGATACGCCGGTTCAAGGAGAAGTGTAAATTGAGTTCGGATAAAAAGACTCTCATATACGAGGCTGCTCTCAGCCTCGTATATGAGAGCAATGACTTTAGCAGTATCAAGGTGGCAGACATTGCCGACAGGGCAAGTATTGGCAAGGGCACAGTATACGAATATTTTCAAAGCAAGGAACAAGTAATCGGCGAGGCCCTGCTCTACATGTGGGAAGGGGCCCTTGAATTTTTTGCTCTTTTCCTGGGGGAAAATAAGGGTTTCAAGGAAGCCTATTATGGATTTTTGCGATACTTCCAGACTCAGCTCGGCAAGAATAAGCATATCTATGAGTTGATAACCATCAATCCAGATAGCTTTTCTGTCCCGGCGGCAATTCAGGCCCTTAATTCCCGGTTTGAAGAGATGCAGGAAAAGTACTTTTCCCTGCTGGAAAAACTGGTGGCCAGGAGTGTAAGTGAGGGGGTTATTAAAGCTCATCCCTCTAAATTCGATTGGCAGACAGCTATACTTAGCTCTCTGACCTGTATCTATATCCACCAGCACTTCCCCGACGATTCTCTAGGAGAAGAAGTCCTGGATAAGGCCTACGCTGTGTACGTAAAGCTCCTAGGGGACTAAATCTTACTGAAACCCCAGAAAACGGAGGGTCAAGATTGAAAAGCTACCGAAAAGAGCTGATCTATAACATTCCCACTCGCAGGGCCCTAGTGAACATTACCAAGGACGTAAGTGCCTGCCTGCAGGAAAGCGGGATTCAAGAAGGTTTCTTGTTGTGCAACTCCATGCACATCACCTCCAGTGTCTTTATTAACGACGACGAGGGGGGGCTGCATCAGGACTTTGAGGATTGGCTGGAAGGCCTGGCCCCGGAGAAGCCCTATTCTCGCTACCGTCATAATGGTTATGAGGACAATGCCGATGCCCATCTAAAAAGGACTATCATGGGCCGGGAAGTTGTTGTGGCAGTAACTAAAAGCAAGCTGGATTTTGGCACCTGGGAACAAATTTTCTATGGCGAATTTGACGGCAAGCGGCCTAAGCGAGTATTAGTAAAAATAATTGGCGAATAGCCGCAAGATAAGTGGCAAGGGCGAGTTGAGGAGTGCTCTCACCACAACAATAGGATTATACTTGTAGCGAGGGTTTGGGATGTCAACGACACAGCTTCCTGAGTAGTATCTTTTATTGAGTTTGATACCGAGAACGGAATAATTCATCGCCAGATAGAGTATTGGGGTGACATCGGGGAACCACCTGAAAGGCGTCAGAAAATGTGTATCGGCTAGGGATACCCTCACAGCAAGTGAACCTGGTGTGCTAGTTTGATAGTTGTATAAGTATATCTGGATTATGAAAAATCCGTGCCTTGTTCCTTCCAGGGGGCAAGGCATTTTTGTTATGCTTCTCTTGGCGTCTCCGATGTAACTAAGGTGTCGAATAAACACACCTTCCGCACCCTTAGGTA
>DIOR01000002.1:0-50179 GCA_002423965.1 Firmicutes bacterium UBA5509
ACTGTAGATGTTCTTTCTCCTGTTGATGAAGTTACACGACTGATTCTTCAAAATGACATTGGGCGGGTGCCTGTTTTGGACCGGGGGAAACTAGTGGGGATTATCACCCGCTCAGACTTATTAAAGCATATCGCCGGTAGCGTCGCGTCTGCAGAGACATCCCTGTTTACTTCGGAAGATTTTCGGTTGGCTAAACGGGAAGACAACCTCACCGGCCTGATCAATAGCCGGTTGCCTCAGCGAATCCAAGGGATCTTAATGCTGTTGGGGCAGATTGCCCAACAGGAGGGATTTGTAGCCTATGCCGTTGGCGGTTTTGTTCGGGACTTGATGCTGGGACTGCCTAATCTGGATTTGGATGTAGCAGTGGAGGACAACGCCATTAAATTTGCCCGTATACTGGCAGCATCGGCAGGAGGCAGACTAGTTACCCATGAAGATATGGGCACCGCCACTGTAACCCTAACCGACGGGTTTCGCATTGATTTTGCCACTGCCAGGATGGAGTTTTACCAGTTTCCTGCCGCCAAGCCCCAGGTGGAGCAAACCACCATTAAGCATGACTTGTACCGCCGTGATTTCACCATCAACACATTGGCCTTTGCCCTTAACAGCGACAGGTTTGGCGAGTTTCTGGACTTCTTTGGCGGCTATGAGGATCTGCGGGCAGGGCTGATTAGGATATTATACAACCTGAGTTTCGTTGATGATCCAACTAGGATACTTCGGGCGATACGGTTTGCCTGCCGCTATGGTTTTCGCCTGGAAGAAGAAACACGAGGATTGCTGGCTTCAGCCCTTGCTGATGAAATGCTGGCAAAAACTCCCGCTGCCAGGTTGGGTAAAGAGATGCGTCAAATGTTTCACGAGCCCAATGTTCCATCTCTGCTGATGCTGGCTCAGGAACTAGGGGTAATGCAGAAGCTTCTTCCCGGCCTGGAATGGATTGAAAGGCTTGAAGAGCAGATTGACGCCGCCGCTGGCGTTAGCCGCTGGCTTGCACGGGAAGATTTGGCTGGCCAGGACTGGTTGCTGTATCCTGGGCTTTTGCTTAATGCAACCCCCCGAGAAAGATGGGGGGAAGCCTTGGAGATCCTAGGCCTGAGGAATGGCAAGGAGCAACAGCTCATTTCTTTAGTAGCAGGTAACCTGGAACAATTAAGCAGTTCTCTTAAGAATGAGGCTTTACTGCCCCAGGGAATCTATGATATTCTCAATCCCCAGCCCCCATTGGCATTGCTGGCCTTGCTGGCGGCCAATCCCGGGGAAGCAAGCCTACGAGCCAAAGTACTATTGTACTTGGATAAACTGGCGGATTTGGAGATAGCAATTGACGGCAATGATTTACTTCATCTGGGAGTCGAGGCCGGACCAAGAGTAGGCAGAATTCTTAAGGCTGTCCACCGGGCCAAACTTGAGGGCCAGGTAGAGACCCGGGAGGATGAATTGGCTCTTGCTGAGCGCTTGTATAGAGAAGGTGAAGAGGGATGACTTTTTTGCGGGATACAATTAGTGAATTGATATACTGGGTGCCAGCCCTTTTAATTGCCATGAGTTTTCATGAATATGCCCATGGCAAGGTTGCCGACAGGCTGGGTGACCCTACTCCCCGGTATGCGGGGAGGCTGACCTTAAATCCCCTGAAACATGTGGATCCAATTGGTTTACTGATGCTGGTGATTGTCAGATTTGGCTGGGCAAAGCCGGTGCCAGTCAATCCATTGTATTTCAAAGGTGATCGCAGGCAGGGCATGATTTTGGTTGGGTTTGCCGGCCCCGCCATGAACTTTCTCTTGGCTGGGCTGACGGGAATAGCTATGGCAATTACCGCCTACTGGTCCCTAAAATGGTCCCCTGCTGTCCGTATAATGCCTTTTTTAGAGTATCTCCTGCTGTACAATGTCTACTTCGGGGTTTTCAACTTGATGCCTATTCCCCCCTTGGACGGGTCCAAGATTCTCTTTAACCTGCTGCCCCAGCGGTATTACTACATCTATCACATTCTGGAACAGTATGGCCCCTTCATTCTCATCCTTGTCCTGATGACAGGCCTGCATCATTTTTTTCTCACCCCAATAGCAGGGGGAATAATTAATAGCATTATTTCCATGGCCAATGCAATCCTGAAATTACTATGGGGAGGTGCTAAATGAAATCCCAAGAACTGTACCAAGTTGGCTCTCGTCCGGCCGTCCAGGTCACCCTGCCTGTATTTGAGGGTCCTTTTGATTTGCTAATTTATCTTGTCCAGCGGGACAAGCTTGACATATTCAGCATTGCCATTGCAGATATCACCAGCAGCTATTTGGAAAGTCTCAGCCAGGTGGAGTTTGATCCGGAACTGGCCAGTGATTTTATTTACATGGCCGCCTATTTGTTGGAACTGAAATCCCGGTCACTACTACCTAGGGTGCAGCGGGAGCTTCTGGGAGAAGAACCTGACCCCAGGCAGGAACTGATCTTGCGCCTGGTTGAATATAAGCGTTTTAAAGAGTTAGCCGGCCTTCTGGAGACAATGATTACCCAAGAAAACTATGATTATACCCGCCAACCCGACCTCCCCCCGGATCCCTTGGTCCGGCCCCTTATGCCCATGTCCCTGGACAACCTCTTTTCCGCCTTTGCTCGGGCCCTCGAAAACAGCAAGGTTGAAGTGCATCAATTAGCCGGTAACGGCGTTCCCATTGGTGTAAGACTGGGACAGCTGCGGATTAGACTGGCACAGGGTCCTGCCACTTTTGACGAACTGGCCCAGGGCCTTGACCTCCAGGAGATAATCGTCACTTTTCTGGCCGTCCTGGAATTGGTGCGGATGGGAGAAGCAATGGTCTTTCAGGAAAAGGTCTTTTCCCCTATATTAATTGAATCAGCAGCAAAGGATGATATAGATGGATAGTGTTAATTACCTGGCAGCGATAGAGGCAGTATTGTTTGCCAGCGGCGATCCTGTAGCAATCGGCAAGCTTTGCGAAGTCTTTCAGGTGACGGAACTTGAGTTAATCCAGTGGCTGGAAAGGCTGGAGATAGCTTTGGCAGATAGGGGAGTACACCTAGTTCGCGCTGATGGTGCTGTCCAGATGGCAGCAGACAAAAAGTACAATGCCTATATTGAGCGCCTTACAGATAACCTTCGTCCCGCCCGGCTTTCTGCTCCTACCTTAGAAACCTTGGCGATTATTGCCTACCGCCAGCCTGTAACCCGTCCTGAGATAGAAGAGATCCGCGGGGTCAAGGTAGAAAAGGCCCTGAACACTTTGCTGGCTTATGACATGATCACCGAGGTAGGCAGGCGGGATACCACTGGGCGCCCCATTCTGTATGGCACCACCGAGGAGTTCCTCCGCCATTTCGGCATCAATGATCTATCCGAACTGCCTGAAATGCCGTAATACAATACTCCCCTGTTGGCTACCCGCCAGCAGGGGAGTACTTTTTCTATATTGCTGCCGCTGTCCCGCTATTAACTACCTTCCCGTCCAGCAAGCTGATTATCCGGTCGGCTCGCTTCGCTATACCTTGGTCATGGGTTACCAATACCAATGTCAAGCCATATTCTGCCCGCATTTGCTCCAGCAGGTCGAGAATAGATTCTCCAGCCTTGCTATCCAAGTTGCCCGTTGGTTCATCGGCCAACAGTACTTTAGGCTTGTTGAGCAAGGCCCGGGCAATGGCTACCCGTTGTTGTTCTCCTCCGGATAGTTGACTGGGCAGGTGCTTGCTCCTATGGCCCAGGCCTACCTGTTCCAAAAGTTCCTGAGCCCGCTCACTGAGGTTGAACTTGGCCCGGTAAGGACTCATGGGGACCTTGACATTTTCCCAGGCGGAGAGGACAGGGAGCAGGTTATACATCTGAAAGACGAAACCCACCTGGTTGCGGCGGTAATCTGCCTGCAGGGAGTTGCGCAATTTGCTCAGATCCTGGTCCTGGAAAAATACCGAACCGGACGAAGGGGTCTCCAGCAGGCCCAGCAGGTAAAGGAGGGTGGATTTCCCGGACCCGGAGGGTCCGACAATGGACACAAACTCCCCTTCCTGTATCTCAATATCTACTGTGTCAACAGCTTTGATGATATTGTCCCCGGATTTATACTCCTTAACAAGTTGACTGGTTTTTAAAATAGTCATCTTATCCTCCTTCTTACTCTTCCTTTATTGCGGTGGCGGCGGAAATTCTGGCGGCCCGGACAGCCGGCCACAGCCCTGCCAGACCACCAATTATGGTTGGAGCAGCCACCAGGCACAAAGCCAGTAACAGCGGATAGGGGGGCAGAAACCCGAAGATATAACGGTAAACCCCTACAGCAATACCTGTACCGATGATGCCGCCAACCAGGCCCATTCCCATTCCTTCCCAGATTAGCAGTTGGGAGATAGTGCCGTCCCGCCAGCCCACGGCCTTAAGGAGGCCAAATTCTTTCTGGCGTTCCTGCAGGTTTACCAACAAAGTGTCGGTGATGGCCAAGCCCGACAAAGCGAAGACCAGGGCATTGAGGATAAAGTGGTAACCCCGCACTTCCAGTGCCAGGTACTCGCCTAGTAAGGTCTCCCCTAAGACAGACTGGATACCATCTCCTCTATCAAAGCCGAAACAGCTTCCCACTCCGGTGGCAATAAGGGACAAAGCACCTTTATCCAGGGTATATTCCAGTGCCTCCGGAGACGTATAGCGGGAGATAGCCACATTCTCACCCATGGGAGGCAGCCGCAGTTCAGCACTGCCCAAATCCAACACGGTATCTCTGACCAGCTGTTTTTTGCTTTGTTCAATTAAATTGTCCTTTGTGTTGGCCAGCATTTCCATGGTCTCGGAATTAGGTTCCAGGTCAATTAGTTTGGAAATCTTTATATTGGCGGTACCCTTGGGAACACAATTACTGCTGAGGACCATTGGCAGTGTTATGGAAACATCACTTTTGTATGATTGACCCATCGGGGGCAAGGCGCCTTCCAGCATGGCCTCATCCAGTCCGTGCATAGCGGCTTCAGCTTCAAAATCTACGGCCACCACGTTTATGAGAAACGGGGTGGCGGGCATAGATTGTTCCAGGATGGTTTCGTAATCAAGGTCATACTGCATACTGAACCCAGCATGGTATGCAGTATTCATTAAGTTAGGTATGGGGGAATCCGTATCTTCTATTATGAAATAGCGGGTATGGGTAGTGGTAATTTCTTCGATGCCGTTGTTGCCAGGAATGGAGATCTCCTCATGGTATATGCCGGGTTCCAGGGCCTCATAAGGCAAAGACAGGCTAATATGGGATGAGAAGGTCGCAGGCCCGACCACAGCCAGTGGTGCTGCGACCTTCTCATCCTCAATCGAGCGGATTTGCTTTAATTGATACAGGGATATTCCCGGGTGGGCAAGTCTGTGATTATACAGGGAAAAGCAGGTGCCGGATTGGAACTTGCCATTAATGCTTTCCGTTGATTTCTCAAGCTCAGTAACAGCAAGAGGGTCGCGGACCAAGAGGTCGTAGTCAGTGCGCCAATGTTTAGCAAGGTCCTCATCGATTGTGCCTTGGACCGACTGCGCGGTAGCGGCAGCCAAGCCTGCGGCAGCGGAGATGAGAAGGATGCCTAAGATCAGCAAACTAAAGCGTTCTTTGCGTCTAAACAGTGTAAACAATATAGCACCTCCTTAATATCGATACCTAATCTGGTAACTTCTACATGCTGCTTCTTTTTCCTCTTTTTTCCAGTATGGAGTTATGAGTTGCCAGGATTTATGGATTTTACTGGGCATACTACATATGGTGAGGTTATGGTATATGGATGCATTGCGGTGCTGGCCATTTTATTATTATTGTTTTTTTTGCCTGTTCGCTTGTGGATAGATTATAAACACCGGGGAAAGACGGAAGATAGTTTGCTGGTGCAGATTAGTATGCTGGCAGGGGTCTTTTGTTACTCCTTAACAGTGCCGGTTATCAGTTCTTCTGATAAGGGTTTGACTTTAGGGATGCAAAGTGGAAGCAAGAAAAAACTGCGAAGATTTACTTTTTCCATTCCTCCGGAGTTAATAAAATGCTGGCGACAGTACAGAGATTTGTGGAGTTCAGGGATAAGAACTTTTCGATTTTTTCGCAAGCACATAAGGATAAAAAGATTTGTCTGGCATACAGAGTTGGGGATGAGAGAAAGTCACCGTCTGGCCATAGTTACCGGTAGCCTGTGGGCAGTAAAGGGAATGGTTCTAGGCGGTCTTCATAATTTCTTTTTCTTTTCCACGCCACCTACAATCAGAGTTTTTCCGCGGTTTAACAGGAATTATTTTCGGGTGGCCTTTTCTTGCATATTGGAATTTCCCCTGGGCTATGCTATAATAACAGCCTTTTTTGCCGGTTTCCAGGCAATTAAATTTAGATTAAAGAGAAGGGGTGCAAATAATGGAGGAACATCCAATCCAGGGCCTGATGAAGACAGCCATGGAGAGTATCAAGGAAATGGTAGATGTGAATACAGTAATCGGTGATGCCGTAGAGGCTCCTGACGGAAGCGTAATTATTCCCGTATCTCGGGTAGGCTTAGGGTTTGCCGCCGGGGGCAGTGAATTTGGCGTTCCTAAAGAAACAGAACTACCTTTTGGCGGAGGCAGCGGTGCCGGTGTTTCTGTACAGCCCGTTGGTTTCCTAGTTGTTGGTCAGGAGACGGTGCGTCTGTTGCCTGTCAGCCAAGGGGCAATTCTTGACAGGCTTGTGGACTTGGTGCCTGAGGTAATGGATAGAGTGCAGCAAACAATTTCCAATGGCAATGGCAATGGTAGCCGCGAGAACTTGATGAACAGGCAGCAACAGCTGGAAAGGCAAATGGTAGAACTTCAAAATCAAGTACAGCAAAGACCTATTCCCCCCTTATAAGGGGATTTTCTTTTTCATATTCTCTTTGCCCCGGTGAATATAAATACCCGGGGAGGAAGATATGAAAAAGATACTAATTGCATTGGCAATATTGCTTTTGTTACCGCAGGCAGCTGCAGCTGATTCAGGCTCTGTTAATGAGCCGGAAGGCCTCAGCGCCGCTTCGGCAATTCTCATTGAGTCTAGTTCTCATCGGGTGCTGTTTGAACATAATGCCAGTGAGCAGCGGCCGATGGCCAGCACCACCAAGATTATGACTGCGCTGGTTGCCTCAGAACTGAGCAAGACCGAAGATGTCATCAGCGTACAGGCCGACTGTGTGAAAATAGAGGGGACTTCCCTGTATCTCGAAGAGAATGAAAAGTTGACTATGTTTGACATGCTCTACGGATTACTACTGCGGTCGGGAAATGATGCGGCCGCAGCTATTGCGAAATATGTCGCAGGGGATATCGACCATTTTGTCAGTATTATGAATCAAAGGGCTTGGCAACTGGGGATGCATGATACTAATTTTGAAAACCCTCATGGCTTGGACAATGGAGGACATTATAGCACCGCATATGATATGGCCCTGCTGGGAGCCGCATTTTTAAAAGTGCCTATGCTTCAACAAGCTTGCGTTGCTGAGGAGCATATTTCCCGGGAATTGACCTGTGGCCGCGTAAGATTGTTTAAAAACAACAACAAGCTTTTACTTAGGGATCCCAGGGCCTGCGGCATAAAGATTGGCTGGACAGAGCAGGCAGGTCGCTGTCTGGTGGCGGCGGCGAGAGTAGGGGAAATGGAGTTAGTGGCAGTGGTTCTGGACGCACCAGATCTATACACCGACGTAAGCAAGCTCTTTGATTACGGCTTTGGTAACATTAAGATGGAAGAACTGATTTCCCAGGGTCAAGTACTGGGGTTACTTCCCGTGCAATACGGGGGGGCCAAGAAGGTGGCTGTAACTGCGGATGCTTCGGTGCGCTATCCAGTTTTTCCGGGGGAGACGGTGTCCTTTACCGTCCAGATACAGACCCCAGATAAGATGCTGGCACCGTTGAAACAGGGGGAGCTGACAGGTACTGCCTTAGTGCAGGTAGATGGGGGTTGGACTACAGAGGTAGAGCTGAGGACCGTCTCAGCAGTGGAGGAAAAAAAGGGAATAGCCGTCCGCCTCTTGGAGCTAGTGAGGGGGCGGTGACGTGATCAATAAATTTTGGCTTTTTTTTATCTTTATTGGCACGATTGTGGCTGCAGCTACAGGTAATATGGGAAAGCTCACCCAGGTGATCTTGGACAATGCCCAGCGTGGGGTGAGCATTTCCCTTGGACTGGTGGCTATTTTGACCTTTTGGATGGGGATAATGAAAATTATCGAAAAGTCGGGACTTAGCGCCATTTTGGTCAGAGCTTTGGGACCCATGGCAACATTCCTCTTTCCATCTGTTCCCAGGGATCACCCGGCAATGAGTTCGATATTATTGACCATGAGCGCAGATATGCTGGGGATGGGCAGCGCAGCCACCCCTATCGGCCTTAAGGCCATGAAACAGTTGCAGGAGCTTAATCCCGACAAGGAAACTGCCTCGCCGGCAATGTGCACATTTTTAGCTATGAACACCTCCAGTATTACTCTCATTCCTACTACCATCATCGCCTTGCGAGGGGCTACGGGATCCCTGAGTCCTTCAATGATTATTCCTACCGCTTTAGTGGCTACATGCGCCTCTTTTGCTACCGCTATCTGCCTTGACCGCCTCTTCCGCTATTTCTATACTAGGCGAGAAAAAAATGACTGACATTATGAACACCGTTTCCGCTTGGGCAATTCCTGTCCTGGTGGTTGTGGTGGTAGCTTATGCTGCCTGGAAGCGGGTTCCGGTCTTTGAAACCTTTGTTGAAGGCGGAAAAGAAGGTTTCGCCATTGCCGTCAATCTCATCCCATATATGGTTGCCATGCTGGTTGGTTTAGGGATATTCAGGGAATCAGGGGCTTTTGACCTCTTTGTCAGGCTCCTAGAACCGCTTACAAGTCTGGTGGGTATTCCTGGGGAGGTGCTGCCTCTGGCAATAATGCGACCCATTTCAGGCAATGGGGCCTTGGCCATTGTGGCGGAGACGATGCAGCGCTATGGGCCGGACTCTTTGCTGGGGTTAATTGCCTGTACTATGCAGGGTAGCACCGACACAACTTTTTATATTCTTACAGTCTACTTCGGTTCCGTCGGCGTCCGCAATGCACGCTATTCTCTTAAGGTAGGGCTTTTGGCGGACATCACAGGCTTCTTGGTTTCCGTTTTTGTGTGTAAATTGGTATTTGGCTAAGCAATAGCAGATAAGAGCGTTGCTTTATGAGAGAGTAATATTACATCCAGGTTTTCCATAGGGCTGGGTTTTGGTATAATGGCACCAAGATCCTTTTTTTATTGCATTTAATAGGAGGGATGGGCGTGGGGGTACGGATTGTAACTGATTCTGCAGGGGATATACCTAGGAAATATGCTGAGGAGCTGGGCATTATCACTGTGCCTATCCGAGTCATCATCGCAGGGACCAGTTTCCGGGATGGGGTAGATTTACTTCCAGCAGACATTGTGGGGGCAACTACTTTTCAGCCCTCTCCCTGGGATTTTATCAATGTCTTTACCGGGCTGAAAGAGACGGGGGAAGATGTGCTTTGCCTGACCTTGTCTGGAGTTCTTAGTGGTACATATCAAAGTGCTACTATTGCCGCTAGGCAATTAGGGGGAAATATCCGTGTCATCGATACGAAGTTGGTTTCGGCAGGGCAAGGCCTTCTTGTCACACGAATTGCCTCCCTTGCCGCTCAGGGTCATTCTTTGGATCAATTAGCCCTCATGGCTGAGGAAGAAAAGAAACGTATCCGGGTTTATGCAACCCTTGACAATGTGGAGGCAATTGTCCAAGGTCGTAGGACCAGCCTATTTGCCCTTCATGCTGCCGGCAGAGAGGGAATAAAGCTGATCTTTACATGTAATCCCCAAGGGGGCATCCATATCTTGCAGCGGGTAAGGGGACGGAAGGCCTCTCTAGATAGGCTGACAGAACTGATGGCAGAAGCAAGCTGCCCTGAGATTGCTGTTGTCCACGTGGGGTCTGGCACAGAAGCCGCCATGGTGGCCAGGAACATCCAAGAGCGTTGCCAAGCCCAGCTCCTGTATGTTCAGGATGCAGGGGCAACAGTACACACATACGCAGGCCGGGGCGCAGTAATCGTCGCCGGTTAAAGCCCACAGCCAACTGTGGGTTTATCATTTGCCATTTAAGGGAGTGAAAGGGTGGAACGTTTACAAAAAGTCCTTGCTGCTGCAGGGGTAGCTTCCCGGAGAAAGTGCGAGGAGATAATTGCCACGGGTAGGGTCAGCGTCAACGGCCAAATTATTACTGCCCAGGGTTTTAAAGTGGGTCCTGAGGATGAATTGGCGGTGGACGGGAAAAAGATCGAGAGGGCAGAAACCCATGTCTACTACATTTTGAATAAGCCTTCAGGGTATATTTCTACTGTGTCTGACACTCACCGCAGACATACTGTAATGGAATTGGTGCCCAAGGAGCCCCGGGTCTACCCGGTGGGTAGGCTGGACCTGGACACCCAGGGGCTACTGCTCTTAACCAATGATGGAGAGCTGACTAATGCTTTGCTTCACCCCTCCCGGGAAGTGGATAAGGTATACCGGGTAGTGGCTGTAGGCCAAGTGACTGACGACGCACTTGTGCAATTAGCCTCCGGTGTTGAGCTGGAAGATGGCATGACGGCCCCGGCCAAGGTCAGGAGACTGAGCATGACTCCCCGCCAGACTGTCCTGGAGATTACAATTCACCAGGGGCGGAAACGCCAGGTTAAACGTATGTTTGCGGCAGTTGGCTTCAAGGTATTACAGCTGGAGCGTGTTGGCTTTGCTTTCTTAACCCTGGGGGAACTGAAACGAGGTCATTTCAGGAATTTGACTGGGGAAGAAGTTGCAAGATTAAAAAGTATTGCTGAAAAAAGGAGGACTTCTCCCAGATAAATAGTATAATATAGTTATAGATATTTCTTAATTAGTATGTCACAATTGGTGGTGAGTGCTATTCGTTTGACCAAAAGGCAAGAAGAAATCCTAAGGCTAGTAAAAGAGAAGGGTCCTATTACCAGTGAGGATATTGGCGCTAATTTTAGTTTGTCCCGGGCGACTTTGCGGCCGGACCTGGCGATTTTGACCATGTCTGGACTCTTAGATGCCCGGCCCCGGGTAGGCTACTTTTATCCCGGACGCCGTCCAGATAGTCTCTTTGCCCAACAGTTGGAGACACTAGAGGTAAGGAGCGTCAAAGCTTTGCCAGTTGTCGTTCAGCAGGGGCAGACAGCGTACGATGCTGTGGTTACTTTGTTTCTTGAGGATCTCAGCACTCTCTTTGTAGTTGATGAAGAAGGCAAGCTAGCTGGTGTGCTGACCAGTAAAGACTTGTTAAAGGCGGCTACGGGAAAGGCGGATTTGCAGACAGTGCCTGTAGAGATGGTCATGACCCGTTTTCCCCAAGTCGTGTGGGTTGACGAAGCTGCCTCCGTTGCCGCTGCCCTAGATAAGCTGAGGCAGAGCCAGGTGGCCTGTTTGCCGGTATTAAAAAAAGGACGAATTCCGGTAGGACGCTTTGATTTAAATGTAGTGATGAATTTATTCGAAGAGATGGCTCATCGGTATCTTGAGGAGGGTAGGGGTCTATGACAGATAATAAGGTTAAACCGACAGTATATATACTGTCTGACTCAGTAGGGGAAACCGCCGAGCTGGTGGCCAAAGCAGCTGCCAGTCAATATAACGGTGGTCAGGTGGAAGTGCGACGCATTCCCTATGTCAATGATGAAGATACTATCCGCGAAACTGTGGCTGAGGCTCGGGAAAACGGAGGTATAATTGTCTATACCATCATCACCCCGTTTTTACGGGAACTTGTCCGCAATCTGGCACGGCGGGCCCATGTGCCCCAAGCAGATATTATGGGACCAGTGATGGATGCCTTTGCCAAGGTTATGCAGGAAGACCCGAAAATGGAGCCCGGCCTTGTGCGAAGATTGGACTCTCAGTATTTCCGCAGGGTTGAGGCAATTGAGTTTGCCGTAAAATATGATGATGGCAAAGATCCCCGGGGACTTGCCTTGGCAGATATGGTCTTGGTGGGGGTATCACGTACATCTAAAACTCCTTTGAGCATGTACTTGGCTAATAAGATGATTAAAGTGGCCAATGTTCCTTTGGTCCCCGAAGTGCAACCTCCTGATGAGCTCTTTGAGATTGGTAGGGACAAAGTGGTGGGGCTCACCATATCCCCTGACCAGCTCTTTGTTATCCGCAAGGAGCGCCTGCTGGCCTTGGGATTGCGGCATCAGTCCAGCTATGCCAGTTTGGATAGAATCCTCAAGGAACTGGAGTTCTCTGAGGGCATTATGAAAAAATTGGGTTGCCCAGTCTTTGACGTTACTAATAAAGCAGTTGAAGAAACCGCTGGCAGATTATTAGAACTAATAAGGAGGAGAAGAAATGAGGAATGAGCTTGTTTCACCTTTTACCGCCGGAAGGGCTGAAGACAAAGAGCTACTAGGGGGCAAGGGTGCAAATCTCGCCGAAATGACCCACCTTAAGCTTCCTGTCCCTTCCGGATTTACTATCACTACTGTGGCCTGCAAGGAGTACTACAAAGAAGGGAAACAGCTGTGGCCTGAGCTCCTGGAGCAAATGGAGCAAGCAATTGGAGACCTGGAGAAAGGGACGGGCAAGACCCTTGGCAGTAATGTCAATCCCCTGCTGGTATCTGTGCGTTCCGGGGCACCGGTTTCCATGCCAGGTATGATGGATACCATCCTCAATTTAGGCCTCAATGACACTACTGTTGCTGCCTTAGCAAAAGCAACCAACAACCCAAGGTTTGCCCTAGATTGCTACCGTCGCTTTATCCAGATGTTTGGCGATGTGGTGCTAGGAATTCCCCACCATAATTTTGAGACTGCCCTCAGCTTGCTAAAGGAGCAAGCAGGGGTTAAGTTGGATACAGATCTAGATCGGCAGCATTTAGCCGCACTGGTGGAAACATATAAGGATATTGTAGTAAAAGCAACAAAGAAACCCTTCCCCCAACACCCTGTGGAGCAGTTAAAAATGGCAGTGGCGGCGGTCTTTGATTCTTGGAATAATAACCGGGCTATTGTCTACCGCCGTATCAATAAGATTCCGGAGCATTATGGCACTGCTGTCAATGTACAGGAGATGGTTTTCGGAAACTGTGGCGATGATTCCGCCACCGGGGTCCTCTTTACCCGCAATCCTTCTACTGGTAGTAATAAATTGTATGGAGAGTTCCTTATCAACGCCCAAGGAGAAGATGTGGTGGCTGGTATCCGCACTCCCCAGCCCATTGAGAGGTTGGAAGAACTTATGCCGGCATCCTGGAATGAGCTAAACCGCATCTGCGGGCAGCTGGAAGCTCATTATCAGGAAATGCAGGATATTGAATTTACCATCGAAAAGGGCAACCTCTTTATGCTTCAGACTAGGACTGGTAAGCGCACAGCTCGGGCTGCGGTGAGTATAGCTGTGGATATGGTTGCCGAAGGGCTCATTAATAAAAAACAGGCCCTGCTGAGAATTGATGCTGGCCAGTTGTGGGCACTCCTCCATCGTCAGGTTTCTCCAGATGCCAAAATGGATGTGATTGCTACGGGTCTGCCGGCATCGCCGGGAGCAGGCTGTGGCATTATTGTCTTTGATTCTGACGAGGCCGAAACTTTGGGAAGGGAAGGGCAACAGGTCATCCTCCTGCGTCCTGAAACAACCCCTGATGACATCCATGGTATTGTGGAGGCCGTAGGTATCCTTACTTCCCGGGGAGGCATGACTAGTCACGCCGCTGTGGTTGCAAGGGGCATGGGCAAGCCTTGTGTATGCGGCTGTGAAGCCATAAAAATTGACATGAAGGCCGAGACAGCCCAAGTGGGAAATGTTGTCCTTAAAAAGGGAGATAAGATTTCAATAGACGGAGGCACCGGCAGGGTTATCCTTGGCCAGGTACCCTTGGTAGAACCTGAATTAAGTGATGATTTTAATACCATTTTGCAGTGGGCAGACGAATTTAGAGAACTGGGGATTAGGGCCAATGCAGATGCTCCCCAGGATGCCTTAAGAGCCAGGGAATTTGGTGCTGAAGGCATCGGCCTCTGCCGCACCGAGCATATGTTTATGGCTACCGACCGCTTGCCCTTGGTTCAGTCGATGATACTGGCGGAAGATACCCCAGGTCGGGAAGAGGCATTGGCTAAGCTTCTACCAATTCAGCAGCAAGACTTTTACGGAATTTTCAAGGCTATGGAGGGGCTACCTGTCACTGTCCGCCTCCTAGACCCTCCCCTTCATGAATTCCTGCCCTCAGTGGAAAAATTGGTAGTGGATGTGGCTTTGCTGGAAGCAGGTATAGGTGATGTCAGCAAACTCAATGAAACTCGGGCCTTGTTGCGTCAGGTCCGCAACCTGCAAGAAGCAAACCCCATGCTGGGAAACAGGGGCTGCCGCCTAGGGCTGGTGTACCCTGAGATTTACCGGATGCAGGTAGAGGCAATTCTCAACGCCGCTGCAGAACTCATGGGGGAAGGGATCAGCGTTAAAGCCGAAATCATGATCCCACTGGTCTCTCATGTCAATGAACTGGAGTTGATGCGGAAGCTAGTTGCCACTACTCGGGACAGGGTGGCAGTGGAAGCTGGCAAGGACCTTGACATCCTTATTGGCACAATGATTGAGCTACCTCGGGCCTGTGTTACTGCCGACGAAATCGCCCAGTATGCTGACTTCTTCTCCTTTGGCACCAATGACCTGACTCAGACCGCCTTTGGCTTTAGCCGGGATGACGCCGAGGGAAAATTCTTGCCAGCGTACTTGGCGGAAAAGCTTCTTCCTGACAATCCTTTTGCCGTTCTCGATAGAAAGGGTGTAGGTAAGTTAATGGAAATCGCAGTAAGCCTGGGCAGGGGCAAAAATAGCAACCTTAAGATTGGCATTTGCGGTGAACATGGTGGCGAACCCAGCTCCATCGCCTTCTGCCATAGCTTAAAAATGAACTATGTCAGCTGTTCTCCCTACCGGGTGCCTGTAGCACGCCTGGCAGCAGCTCAAGCTGCGTTGAAAGAATAGCCAACGCAAAGAAACAAAAAAGAGGATGTCCCATGTCTTGGGACATCCTCTTTTTGTTGACTTTACTCAAACAGACCCAATATCCAATCAGCCAATTCCACAAAGAGCTCACTGAAGAAGCGTAGGGTTCTGGTAAATATATTGGCTTTTTCTACATCCTCATTGAGGACCAGGTCTACAGCGGTAATCTTTTCTTCTCCCCGGTAATAGGACAGGGATCCAACTACATCTCCTTTTTTCAAAGGTGCATTTAGTCCGGGAAGGATTTCAATCTTTTCCTCAAATTCTTCTTGGTTTTCTGTCCTAGAGATTACCAGGGTCACATCCTGAGCAGGAACAATTTCAGTGTCGGATTCCTTTGCCAGGTCGATGGTGATGGAGTCAATAACATCCCCAGCCTTGACGGCTACAACTGGTTGGAACTGGTCAAAGGCGCGGGCCAGCAGCTCTTTGACTTTTTTGTCCCGGAGGGGAATAGTCTCTTCAGCCATGACCACAATAATATAACGGCGTCCGTTTTCCTCGGCTGTCACAGTAATACATCTGTTAGCTTCAGGGGTCCAGCCGGTTTTTAGCCCATCGATTTTGCGCCACCCGATTAGACTGGCATAAGTGGAATGCAGGTCAAAGTACCCCTGGCGGACATAGCGAGTCTCTCTTTCCATGCGCAGGTACTTTATTGAAGAAAACTCTAGGATTTCAGGGTGTTTTTTCAGTGTCGCCCTGGACAGGATTGCGATATCTCGTGTAGACATGACATGCCCCTGGGCATGCAGGCCATGGGCGTTAATAAAAGTGGTATTTTTTAAGCCAAGTTCCCTAGCCTTTTCATTCATCATTACAATAAAGGCCCCTTCGCTGCCGGCAATGTGTTCTGCCAAGGCGATACCAGCGTCATTAGCGGAGATTATGGCCACTGCCTCTAATAGTTCTTTGACTGTCAACACTTCCCCCGTTCCTAGAAAGATGGTGGAAGAACCGTTGGGAAGATTAGAGGCGTTAGCACTGGCTCTTACTTGGTCATCCAGGCTTATTTTGCCTTGGTCTAGGGCGTCAAAGACCAAGTGTAGGGTCATCAGTTTTGTAATACTGGCAGGGGGAAGGGGAGTATCAATATTATCGGCATATAGGATCTGTCCTGTTTCGAAATCCATTATCAAGGCCGCAGTTTCAGGCACCACTGCCTCAGCTGGTGCAACCATTGTTAATAATAGAATTAGCGTAATGAGCATGCAAAAGTATTTTTTCATTATTTCTCCTCCTCACCCGTGTTTACCGACCCTGTTAATTATACAGGACAAGCACTATAGAGGCAAAGGTAATAATTCCAATGCAAAGATTTTAAGAATTCCTTTGCTAAAAAAAGAATTAGGTAAATAATGGTATCCATTGTCTGATAGAGACAGACTATATAGAGTATAATTTACTAAATATTGTCTATAATAAATTTGGTCAGCCGCATTTTTTTTTACTTTTTCAGCAGGATATATTCATTGCTAAAGCGAATTAAACAATAGACTGTGTCCCATAATAAAAGATTTCTGTATCCGGCAGGAGAAAATCTTTTTCTGTCGAATCTATTATTTCTTATGGTCTTTTTCTCCTCAAAGGGGGGATATCGTGGCTAACCAAGCAGATAAGTTCAAAGATATGAAGCAAGTACTTATCACCCGTGGCAAAAAGCGGGGGATATTGACTTACAAAGAAATAGCCGACAGTCTTCAAGAAATTGAATTGACCCCCGAGGCTATTGAAGCTTTTTATGAACAACTTTCCGGATTGGGTATTGAAATAGTCGATGAGTTGGATGACGAACCAGTCCAGGAGGTAGAAGACGAAGAAAAAGATTCAGCTGATGAGGAATCGGACCTTTCCCTTCCTGACGGTGTCAGTGTTACTGACCCGGTTCGGATGTACTTAAAAGAAATTGGGCGAGTTCCCTTACTGACAGCAGATGAAGAAGTAGAACTTGCCATGGCAATGGAGGCCGGAAGTGAGCTAGCCAAGAGATCTCTTGTGGAAGCTAACTTGCGCCTAGTTGTCAGCATAGCTAAGCGCTATGTTGGCAGGGGAATGTCTTTTCTCGATCTAATTCAGGAAGGCAATCTGGGGCTAATGCGGGCAGTGGATAAATTCGACTACCACCGGGGTTATAAGTTTAGCACCTACGCAACCTGGTGGATACGGCAGGCTATTACCCGGGCCATAGCCGACCAGGCGCGAACCATCCGCATCCCAGTTCATATGGTAGAAACCATTAACAAGCTTATTCGCATCTCCCGGCAATTAGTGCAAGAATTAGGCCGAGAGCCCTTGGCTGAGGAAATTGCTGAGCTTATGGATATAACCCCAGAAAAGGTTCGGGAAATTTTAAAAATTTCTCAAGACCCTGTTTCCCTTGAAACTCCTATCGGTGAAGAGGACGACAGTCATCTGGGTGACTTTATTGAGGATCAGGATGCCTTGGCACCCGCCGACGCAGCAGCTTTTGAATTATTAAAAGAGCAACTTGAAGAAGTCTTGCATACATTGACTGAGAGAGAAGAAATGGTATTGCGTCTACGGTTTGGATTAGATGATGGCAAACCCAGGACATTGGAAGAAGTTGGAAAAAGGTTTAGTGTTACACGAGAACGCATTCGTCAAATTGAAGCAAAGGCTCTGAGGAAACTTCGACATCCTAGTCGCAGCAAGCGGTTGAAAGATTATCTTGAATAAGATTATCTATTGACTAAGAGATTAAACCCAAGTATAATTGCTAGTGTCAAGAATGTTCCTCAGTAGCTCAATGGTAGAGCAACCGGCTGTTAACCGGTAGGTTGCAGGTTCAAATCCTGCCTGGGGAGCCATTTTTTGGGCCTATAGCTCAGCTGGTCAGAGCAACCGGCTCATAACCGGTCGGTCCCTGGTTCGAATCCAGGTGGGCCCACCATAATGGCCCCTTGGAGAAGCGGCTTAACTCACCAGCCTTTCACGCTGGCATTCAGGGGTTCGAATCCCCTAGGGGTCACCATGTAAATAAAAGGGCTGTCGCAATGCGACAGCCCTTTTAATTGCGCCACCGGGGACGGAGCCTTGGTGTCGTATTCCAAATAGATTTCAGTTTACTTTTTTGGTGCCTGCTTTGCCGCGTTCTTAATCTCGTCAATGGTGAAATACTCATTGTTGAAACAGTCTCTATACCTGTTGTCATCTGTGCGGAAGTAGGTTGAAGCAGCATGAAAGAGAAAATATTGTTGTTGAGAATAGCCCTCTGGGACGTCTGTTAAAAGTTCATGCTGAGACAACCGGTAAATGATTACTTCGTCTCCTACTGTGAATTGCTCTTGCTCGTATATATGGGTGAAACCTTCAATTTTTCCACCAATATGGCGAATAACCAACTCATCGAAGGGCAAGGAATTTGGGCCAAAATACTCTATATCATCTAATAAGACGTCGGTGTGAAGTTTCTTGCCCCCTTGCTCTTGCACTGGAGGTATTGGTGCACCGTAATCTTTAGTCTCTACGGTGCCAAGTATTCTACTCACCCGGCCCCTGACAATGATTGTGGATTCTTGAGCTTGTTGCCTTAAATCTTTAACTTCATACAAGTTGGATGAATGTAAGACTATACCTTCACCTTCAGCGGGTTCTGTTATGAAAGTGGTGTTACTGCCTTCCATTAAGCCATCATTATAGAAAGCCTCATTCTTCTCCCCAAATCCGCCTAGGACTTTTGGCAGAGTAAAACCTAACACAATCACGAGAGCCACAATCACTATCGGGATTGTTTTTTTCAAGGTCTAGCATCTCCTTTATAATCATATTTTGGTGAACTAAACTTTCCTTGCCTAACTTCAAATGGGAGTGGGTACTTGAAACAGCGCAAGATTTTATGGAAACTTAAGGGCCGTAAATGGCTTTGAGTGCACTTATGTCGTGAGCATGCAATGGTTTAGCTTTTGTGTAATATAAGTACATCATATGCGCCCTGGTGTCTGCTAATAATGAAAATCCTACATGAGCAATTCCGAGTACATGACCAAATTCATGGAGTGCAACGGTTTTTACATCATACTTTTTCCCATTTATGTGGAAGTTGTTATCTTCATTAAACATTATTGCCCAAAACAGTACATTTCCGCTACTATTATAGTAAACGTCGGTCAGTGCAATCTCTGATATCCAGTTGGCCCTATAGATATAATTATTGGCATCACTAGAGTCGGCTACAGAGCCAAAATCTACAGCTGAAGAGTTTGAAGACCACGCCCTATCAGCGAAACCAATATATGGTCTCCATTCATAGGGTATTGCTGACCCATAATTCGGGCCAGGGTTATAGTAGCAGTAAATAAAGTCTTCTTCATCATTACACTTAAGGCCTGTAAGATTATAATGAGCTTCTGCTGAAGAGGAAAACAACAACAATAGCACCAGAACGGTGGGAACAAGGTACTTAAAGATTTCATTCACATCCTTCCTTAATAGTAATATTGCGCTCCATCTTATATTCATAATATGTTAATATTATTATTTTGTCAACACATAATTATTTTGCAATGAAGTATAATGACAGCGGGGAATGGCTGTTGCAATTCCTGCAGGATTATTTATCTGGATTGTAGAAATTATACAGGTCCAGACCTGCTGTACTTTTATCAATCCTCGGGAGGGGTTAAAGCATTGAAAGAGAGAATTGCTTTTTGGGATAATTTTAAGGGACTCCTGATCACTCTTGTGGTCTTGGGTCATTTCTTATGGGAATACCGAGGGCTGGGGGCTGCTGGTGACCTTGTTAGCGCTATATATTTTTTTCATATGCCGGCTTTTATCTTTGTTGCGGGTTATTTGAGCAAAAGCCCCCGTGCCAGATCCAAGGAAGCAATTATCAAGTTACTTATTATATACATTATTTTAAATGCCGGTCTTATGCTCTTTAGTCATGTCTTAGTGGACTCATCCTGGCGAATATTTACTCCATATTATTCGTCAGTACAACGGACTCAGCCAGGCTGTACTGACAATGGGCACATATAGCCATTGGTCTGAAAGCATTACTCGTCTCGGCATCTTTTGTGTCGCCTCCCTAATGCTTGTGAGCCTTATCAGTCTTATTCCCAACAGGTCCCTGGGGTTAATAACTAAATGGGGTAAGAATTCTTTGGCTATCTATGTCGTCCACCGCTTTATTACCCTAGTTTTCGTGAAGATACTCCCTGCCGTTAATTACAGTCCTAGTTACATTTATCTAGCCTTATTGGCCACTGTCCTGACACTATTACTGCTGGGTTCGGATGCTGTCTCCAACGGATTTGATAGCTTTATTCGGGGAATAGTGAGGGCGTTTTCCCAGGAGGGGGGAGGCCGGGGGGGATGGACACGAAAGCTGGCAAGCCTTTTCCTGCTCCTGGTATTGTTGCTACCCTTGCTGACAGACATCATGCCTACGAATTCAACAGCCTTGCCTGTAAAGAAGGATCAAGCCCAAGCAATCCATCGGATGCTGGCCGCGGAACAGGAAGCCGCCCTAGAGGATGCAATCTCCATTGCCTTTGTAGGCGATTTAATATTATTGCAGGATCAAGTGCGGAGAGCATATTCGGACCTTTCCGGGGGGTACGACTTTAGCTCAATGTTTACATACGCTCAGGACTATCTTCTTGGTGCTGACTTGGCCATCGGAGTATTTGAAGGTCCCACAGCCGGTCCAGATGTAGGCTATTCTACCAGTAACTTTGGCGATGGTCTGCCCCTTTTCCTAAATTATCCCGATTCCTTTGCCCAGGCCGTAAAGGACTCAGGGATTGATTTGGTCTCGACAGCTAATAACCATCTGTTAGACAAAGGAGAAGCTGGAGCCATGCGCACTCTGGACATATTGGAGGAAGCAGGCTTATTACATATAGGTTCTTATCGGAACCAGGAGGAAAAGGATGCGCCACTGCTTGTTGAGGTAAATGGGGTGCGCATTGCTGTATTGGCTTATACCTATGGGAGCAACGGCTATCCCGCTGAATATTTCCTCCGGGATAACCCCGCCCTATCATCTATTCTTGTTGACCCTAAGGATGCATTCTTCCCGGAAGTTAAGGAGGCTGTGCTGAAAGACTTCGGGAGACTTCAAGAAATGGGAAATCCCCCTGATCTTATTCTGGTGCTTCCCCATATGGGGGAACAATTTTCCCACAGCACTGATGCCTTTCAAGATACGTGGAATGATATATTTATCGCTGCTGGGGCGGACATAATACTCGGTGATCATGCTCATGCAGTTCAGCCCATTCAGTTTCGCAGTAAACCTGGTAGCTCTCACCAGGCCATTATCGTCAATTGCCCGGGAAATTTTGTCAACTCCTACGTTGAGAATAATGGAGATGCAACCTCCATAGTGGAAATTTACATTAATCCCCACAGCAACGAAATTGTCTGTGCCGGTGTAGTGCCTATGTACACCCAATCCCCTGCTAATGGCAATTATCGGGCACTGCCGATATATAGTATTTTGCATGATCCCCTATTGCATAGCCAGGTTTCCACATATGAAATGAAGCGGGTGGAGGCAGTGCAATCAATTGTCTCAAAGGTTATGCTTGGCACCAGGCTGACTCTTGACCAGGCACAAAAGTGCTATTACTTATTTCCAGAAGGCTATTTTCGGCAGCAGGTAGAGGCAATGACAATAACCGCTGAAATGGAAGAAAAGGAACTATACAAAATGCTTTCCCAAGCAGAATCCGTATGTTTTGTGGGGGACAGCGTCACTGCTGGTTCCCACAATGGTGGGTATGGCTGGTATGAGCCTTTAGCTGCGGCATTCCCCAATCTCCATGTAACTAGGGAGGCTTGGGCTTCTGCCACCACCACAGTGCTGCTGGAGAACGCAGATGCCATTAGTGCCCATAAGTCTGACATATATGTAATTGCTATTGGCACCAACGATGTCCGCTACAGGGATAGAGCCACCTGTGCTATGACTGCCCAGGAGTATATAACCAATATGGACTTGTTGGCGGCCAAGATATTGGCTAATAATCCCGAGGCATATCTTGCCTTTATTAGCCCGTGGTTGGCCCAAGCTAATGATCCTTTTACCGCCCTGCCAATAGACCAGAGAGATACAATGCTCCGGGAGTATGGCGAAGCACTAAGGTCATATTGTGCAGATAGAGGATTTTGCTTTATCGATCCTAACCCCGCCATCGCTGAAGTTCTTACTAAATATGCTCCCACTGATTATCTTCTAGATCATATTCATCCAAATGCCGGAGCCGGTATTCTCCTATACAGCGAAAAGGTGGGGACGGTTCTGCTGCTCCCTTAGAAACTGAGGATCATTCATTGCATTCAGTTTTATAAGGATTTTAGTAGGATAAAGCAGATATTCTTTGTGACCGCTACAAAAAAGGAATTTACCTGCAGGATATGGAAATATACTATAATGATAATTTGTTTACTGCGGTATATCTTTTGGGGGGATTGCAGATGAAATTGACGCCAAGGTTGCAAGCTGTGGCCGACAAGGTGCCGCCTGGTTCCCGGGTTGCAGATATTGGCACTGACCACGCATATATCCCTGTCTATCTACTGATGAACCACATGAGCTCAGGTGTTATTGCCACTGACAGCCGCACCGGACCATTACAGGCAGCGGCGGAGACCTTAGAACTCTTCCGGCTCAACCAGTTGGCTGAGCTACGCCTAGGTGAAGGGCTTACCGTCCTTAGGAAAGAGGACGGTATTGATGTCATCATTATTGCAGGTTTAGGTGGCGATACCATTTCCTCTATCCTGGCAGATGGATTTAAGTTTTTACTTAAGGACATCCTTCTGATTCTCCAGCCTATGACTTGTGTTGGCAAGGTGCGGACTTGGCTGGCGGAAAACGGGTTTGCCATTATAGAAGAAGATATTGCCCAGGAGGAGAGTAGCTTTTACGAAGTAATTGTTGCCCGCTGGTCAGGGAATGCTAATCTTATCGAAACAAAGCATCTTTCAATAGGGCCGGATTTAGTGGCCAAGAAACATCCTCTCCTAAAGCCAATGCTGGAGTTGCGGTTGGAACACAAGGAGGCCGCCCTGGCAGGAGCGGAGTATTCTAATTCCCCTGCAGCCCATGAGCGTATAGAAGAACTCAAAGCAGAAATATTGTCCATGAGAGAGATCTTACAATGTCTGTGAAGACAGGAAAAATCATTTCCACCCTTGAGCAACTGGCTCCTTTGAGCCTCCAGGAAGACTGGGACAACTCTGGGCTACAAGTGGGAAGCCCTTCCTGGCGGACGGACAAGATTCTTTTAGCCCTAGATATAACTCCGAAAGTTGTGGAGTATGCTATTGCAGAAAAATGCGGGTTTATCCTATCCCATCATCCGCTAATATTTCATAAAATCTCTCGTGTCGATGCCTCAACACCTATTGGCTCCTGCATCGCCGAGGCCTTGACAAATAGAATTTGCATTTATGCAATGCACACAAATCTCGATGTAATTCCCGGCGGGGTTTCTGACGCCCTGGCAGCCTTGTTGCAACTAAACAATATTCAAGTATTGGACAAGGGAAGCGGCAATTACTGCAAGCTGGAAAATGGGGAGCATGGGCTTGGAAGGATTGGGCTTTTGCCGGAAGCGATGACCTTAGGAGACTTTGCTGCTCAGCTGGCTAATTTGCTTGGCTGTCCTGCCGTGAAGGTATGTGGAGAAAAGGCCAGGATAATTAAAAGAGTTGCAGTGTGCGGTGGCAGCGGAGGCGACCTAGTTACCTTGGCCCACTACAGCGGTGCCGATGTAATGGTTACGGGAGATGTTGGTCACCATACTGCTTTAGATGCAGCTGGGCTGGGTTTAGCTTTAGTCGATCCTGGACATTATGCCAGTGAGTATCCCGTAATTAAATTTCTCAAATCCTATTTACATGACACCTTGGGGGAGATTGCCATCATCAAGTATCCTGGCACAGACCCCTTTTGGATAAAGACAGTGCAACGGGAATTGGGGAGGGAAGTTTAAGCCATGAGTCACCTAAATGAATTGTGGCAGCTGCAGAATACTGAAATCGAGATGGTGAAACTTCGCAAAGAGTGGAATCAAATCAAAGAGTTGTCCAACAGGGAGACGGGGGAAGACTTGGTGGAAATCCAGGCTGCCATCAGTGAAGCCAGGAACGAGTGGGTGCAGAACAAAGCAGAGTATGATGAAATTGTAGCCGAAGTTACAGAAATCGCCCGTAAACTGGAACAGTTCAACAGTCAGTTGTATGAGGGAGGCGCCCAAAGCAAAGAATTGGTCTCAATCCAGCAGAATATTGAGCAATTGCTGCGACGCAAAGACATTTTAGAGGAAAAACAGTTGAGCAGCATTCAGCTCTTAGATGATTTAGAACAAAAAATTGCCAATGAAACGGTGCGCTCTCAACGTCTTGATGAGCAAAGAAAATCCAGGCTCAGCCGCTTAACTCAACGCAATGATGAGGTCAAAGAAAGGTATAACGCCTTAAAAGATCAACGAGAAGAATTGCGCCAAAGCATTCCTGATTCCATGATGGCCATATACAATGATTTAGTAATGCAGAAGAAAAGGCCAATGGCACTTCTCGTAGGGGAAAACTGTAGTGGTTGTGGTATCGCTCAGACTGTCCTCAATGTCAACGCCTTAAAAAAGAGCGGTCAGTATACCCGCTGCATTAATTGTGGCAGAATATTAATTGCCAGTGATGAAGTAGAGCAGGAATGAGGAGATCGCAATGGCAGACGAAAACATAAAAGTACTTTTAACTGGTGGTGGTACCGGCGGCCATGCTTACCCAGCAATTGTCATCGCTGATGAAATCAGGCGCCAATATCCCTCTGCCCAGATTCTTTTTGTCGGCACCAAGCGGGGCTTGGAAAGCAAGGTAGTTCCCCCCTTGGGCTACGAAATAAAATTTGTTGATGTGCGCTTTCTTGTCCGCCGCTTGACCTTGAAGAACTTCGTCACGATATATAAAGCCCTGACTTCAGTTATTGAAGCTAAAAAAATAATTCGGGATTTTGATCCGGATATTGTAATCGGGACCGGTGGCTATGTATCTGGACCGGTGGTTTTGGCTGCGACATTGTTAAAGATTCCCACCCTCATCCATGAACAAAACGCTTTTCCCGGCCTTACTACCAGGCTATTGTCCCGGCGAGTGACCCGGGTTGCAGTAAGCCATGGGGCCGCTATTAAGGGGCTGAAATCCGG
The DNA here is from genome assembly GCA_002423965.1 of Firmicutes bacterium UBA5509. Classification (GTDB taxonomy): domain Bacteria; phylum Bacillota; class Proteinivoracia; order UBA4975; family UBA4975; genus UBA4975. Next base: position 25,228 of record DIOR01000002.1, read on the forward strand.
TGCAGCAGTTGTAGTAACAGGCCACCCAGTGCGCAGGGAGTTTTTTGAAGGAGATTCCAGCCGCCACCGGAAGCAGATGGGATTAAGTGAAAAACAAAAATTAGTGCTGGTGGTGGGCGGAAGTGGTGGAGCTCTTAAGCTCAATCAGGTTACCCTGGAAGCCGCCAAAGACATCCTGGCAGATCCTGATGTCATCCTCATGCATATTACTGGCAGTCGTTACTACGAACGGGTAAGAGAAGCCTGGGAGAGACAAAACCCCAGCCCCGACCTAAGAGAAAGATACAGGATTATGGACTATCATCACAATATGCCTCAAGCTATGGGTGCTTGTGATCTCATTGTGGCTCGGGCCGGAGGAATGGTCCACGAGATGACGGTATCCGGTTGTCCTGCACTGCTAGTGCCCTCGCCAAATGTAACCGATGACCATCAATTACACAATGCCCGGGCCATGGCGGATGCTGGAGCAGCTTTGGTAATTGAAGAGTCTCAGCTATCAGTTGGAAAATTTACCAAAGAAATTCGCTCCCTTATGGAAGATTCTGCGAGGCTGCAAAAGATGTCCGCCGCTGCAAAAGCTCTTGGCAAGCCGGAAGCAGGCAGTCGCTTGGCAAAAATTGCTTTAGAAATGGCAAAGAAAAAATAATTTCCTTTTTAAATTGACACAGATTTACTTTGACTAGTAGAGTAAATCTGTGTTACTCTACTATAGGAATAGCTGAGTAAGTTGGGCAGCCGCGGTTTTTTTAAAAACTGAGGAAAGTCCGGGCTCCATAGGGCAGGGTGCTGGATAACGTCCAGTGAGGGTGACCTTAAGGAAAGTGCCACAGAAAACAAACCGCCCCTTTCAGGGGTAAGGATGAAACGGTGCGGTAAGAGCGCACCAGCAGTCAGGTGACTGTCTGGCTAGGTAAACCCCACCTGGAGCAAGACCAAATAGAAGGGATTAAGGACTGCCCGTCCACCCCTCGGGTATGGTCGCATGAGCTGTCAGGCAACTGGCGGTCGAGATAGATGGCTGCTGCTTCGGAAGAAGTACAGAACCCGGCTTACAAGCTTGCTCAGCTCTCTACATACTTGCTCTGTTTTTGAGAGGATTTATAGACACCATCGGGGTGTCTTTTCTTCTATAAAATATTTTTGTACTAATATTTGTGCGGAAGCATATAGCTTTAACCAGAGGATTTTCTTAGTACTAGCAGGGATGCAGCCTGTACGTGTTGAATATTATTATGAGAGGTGCAAAGATGGACGAAAAAAACAAACTTTTGAAAGCATTAGTGGCTATCGCCGGGATTTTCTTGCTTTTATCTTATGGACGCAAGATTATATCCCTCCTTACTCCGGTGATGATTGCAGTACTACTAACCCTGTTGTTGCTACCCCTGGTAGATTTTTTAAGTCAAAAATTTCAATCTCGGATTCTAGGTACTGGCACTGTGTTGTTGCCTACCTTCGCCCTCTTACTATTGGGATTATGGTGGGCAATATCCCAAATCTACAGTGAAGCCGAGAGATTCGTCCTTTCTTTTCCCGAGGTCATATCCAACCTTCAAACCCTGTATAATGATCGCATTCTCCCTATGGTCAAGGGGACCAGATATGAAGATACTTTTTTTGTATTTCTTGACGATGTTATTCTTCAGGCAATGTCCTGGGTACAAGAGGTGGCCAAAAGCTTAATCGGTTCAGGAATTTCCTTGGTCAGTTCTCTGCCGGGAATTCTCCTGGCCCTTATGGTTACTGTGTTGCTGGTGTTCTATCTTACTTACGACAAGAAGTGGGTTTTTAATCTTTTCCCGGGTGCTGAAGGCAACTCCAACAAGGTGATCAAGTCCGTGCATGGCTATTTAAAAACCCAATCCTTTCTCATTGTAATCACCGCAGCCATTTGCATGCTTACTTTTTTACTACTGAAAATCCCCTACGTCTTTGTCTTAGGATTGCTCGTTGCCCTCCTTGATTTATTGCCAATAGTGGGGCCGGGCACTGCCTTGATTCCTATGACAATCTGGTACTTTATTATCGGCAAGCCATTTACGGCAATAATGATCATCGTGCTCTATGGGGTTATCACTGTGGTTAGGCAATTAATCGAACCCAGACTCCTTTCCAACAATTTAAATATCCATCCCATAATGGCATTGCTCTCGGTATACTTGGGCCTCAAGCTCTTTGGACCCATTGGCTTAATTCTCCTGCCTCTTACTACTTCTATTGCCGCCAGCTTTCCTCGGTTTAACGGGCTTAGACGATAATACTGTTGGGAGTGATCTTTTGTGCCAGCGAATCTAACACAACAATATTACGCGGCTGAAGAAGCCTATAAGAACGCCACCTCCTATGAGGAAAAACTGGCAGCCCTTGAAGAGATGCTTGCTACGGTTCCCAAGCACAAGGGAACCGAAAAAATCCAAGCTGACATAAAAAAGCGCCTTTCCCGCATGCGAAAGGAGAGCAATCAGACTCAAGGTACCGGCAGCCGCCAAGAAGACCCGTTTTTTATTGATGCCCAGGGAGCCGGCCAGGTGCTGCTGCTGGGGCCCCCAAATTGCGGCAAATCATCTTTGGTGCAAAACTTAACTAATGCTAAAACCCAGGTGACAGAATATCCCTTTGCCACATCTTTGCCGATTCCAGGGATGATGAAATTTGAGGATGTCTCTATTCAGCTTGTAGACACCCCACCCTTCATTCCCGAAGGAATCCCAGGGAATTTTTCCGCTGCAATTCGCAACAGCGATATGCTTGCCTTGGTCCTTGATTTTACCGACCCAGATTGCATTGACCATCTTTCCTCAATGCTTGAGTACTTAAGAGAAAAGCGGATATTGCGGGATGAAGTGCCCCCTGGAGTGCGTGCCCTAACCTCGGACAAGGTCTTGGTCCTGGGAAATAAAGCAGATATCGCCCAGTGGGAAGAAATGCTAGAGATGATTGAAGAACTGGTGCCCGATTGTCCGACAATCTTGCCTGTTTCCGCTGTAACTGGCCTCAACTTGGACGAGTTTTGTAAACTAACCTTCCAGCGCCTCCAAGTTATGCGGGTATATACCAAGCGCCCTGGCAAAGAACCTGACATGAATAAGCCTTTTATCTTGCCCGACCATAGTACTGTCTCGGATTTGGCCACTTCAATCCACAAGGATCTGGCAGATAACTTACGGACCGCCAAGGTGTGGGGTTCATCTAAGTTCGACGGTCAAGCGGTCAATCATGACTATGTCCTGTCAGATAAAGACATAGTAGAACTCAACGACTAAAATTTTGGCTGTTGCAAAGTATACGGCGACAGCCTTTTTTATTACCTTTTCCCAATGCATAAGTTAGCATATCCGTTGACTCTGCGGTCCAAATTTAGTACAATATTTGTACCGAGGTGATAGCTATGAATAGTAAAGAGGATATCCGGCCAATTTCCTACATCAAAGCAAATTCAGCCGAAATACTAACACAGGTCAATGAAACTCGCCGGCCAATCTATATTACCCAAAATGGTGAGGCCAGGGCGGTATTGCTGGATACGGACTCCTTTGACAAGATGAAAAAAGCTCTGGCACTGTTAAAGCTTTTGGCGCAAGGAGAACAAGACATTAGCCAGGGAAAAGCCACTCCCCAAGAAGACTTTTTTGCAGAGATAGATGCCAGTCTTGATGCAGGTAGTCATGAATGAAAAGCATTATCAGGTTATATGGACCCAGACTGCTCAACTGGACTTGAAGAGGATTATTCAATTCATTGCTGCTGACAGCGAGGCCAGAGCAAAAGAAGTATATTTTGCTATAAAGGAAAAGGCTGAAAACCTTTTCTTCATGCCATCCCGGGGAAGGATTGTTCCTGAGTTACGGGAAATTGGTATTCCTATGTACCGAGAGTTGGTCAGTCCGCCTTGGAGGATTATCTATAAGACTGAAGATAGTAAGGTATGGGTGCTGGCAATTATTGATGGAAGAAGGAATATGGAAGATATTTTATTTGATAGGCTCATCTAGATTTACATAAGCAAAGACTGCTACTGGTGGACTTGTAGCAGTCTTTTTGGTGCCTGATTTATCGTTTAGGGGAAAAAGTGGCGCAGTCCGTTTCCTCAGTGTCTATGGCACCAGGGGGCTGAATTTCAATATGTGATGCCAAACAATGATCACCATGGCCATAGTAACTGCAAGAACTGACAACACATTTAACTCGGGAAATAGCGGAATCTTCTCTTTCTACCCGCAAGCTGTTCACCTCCTCGCCTTATTATTATTTGACAGAGGAGGACAGCTATACGAGTATTAATTTCATTTTATTACCAGGTTGAGCAATTTATCCTGAATCCAGATTACCTTAAGGAGAGTTTTTCCTTCCAAGGCTAGGGCAATTTTATCGTTTTTCCGGGTTACTTCCAGGACAGCCTCCTGGCTTAAGCCGGCGTCAAGGCTGACAGTGTCCCGAAGCTTTCCATTAACTTGAATGGGGACTGTAATGGTTTTCTCGATTAATGCTTCGGGGTCAAAATTTGGCCATTGTTCCAGATGAATGCTCTTCTCATGGCCCCGGAGATGCCACAGCTCTTCAGCCATAAATGGGGCCAGTGGGGCCAGCATTAGGAGCAATGAGTCAACTGCCTGCTGCCATAGATCTGTATGACTGATTTTTGCACCTTGGTGTTTGCTGAGAAGGTTGCTGAATTCCATAAGGGCAGAGACCATGGTGTTAAATTTAAAGCTCTCCATATCGCCAGTAGCTCTACTGATGGTCTGATGAAGCAGGCGCTTGAAATCTTCTGCCTTTATTTGCTCAGAGTTTTGTCCAGAAGGTTCTCCGGTAGCAATGCGCCAGACTCGGTTAAGAAACCTGGTGACTCCGCCAATACCATCGGTGTTCCACGGTCCACCTAACTCCCAGGGGGCCATGAACATCATATAGACCCGGATGGCGTCAGCTCCGAACTGTTGGACTAAGTTGTCTGGGGCGATGACATTCCCCCTGGATTTGCTCATCTTCTCCGAATCTTCCCCTAGGATGATGCCCTGGCTAAAGAGAGCAGTCATGGGTTCGGATATTTTCACCAGTCCCATATCCCTCATGGCCTTGGTAAAGAAGCGGACGTAGAGGAGGTGCATAGTAGCGTGCTCAACGCCGCCGGTATACTGATCCACTGGCAGCCAGTGTTCTACGGCTTCAGGATCAAAGGGAGATTTTTCTTCTTTGGGACTGACATAACGGTACTGGTACCAGGAAGAATCAAAGAAAGTGTCCATGGTATCTGTTTCCCGCTCTGCTGGGCCACCGCATTTAGGGCAGGTGGTATGGAGGAAGTCCTGGTGGAAGCGAAGAGGGGACTCACCGGTGGGGCGGAATTCCGCGTCTTCCGGCAGCAGTACCGGCAGTTGGTTTTCTGGAACAGGGACTTGACCGCATTGGGGGCAATGGATAATGGGGATGGGAGTGCCCCAGTAGCGTTGACGGCTGACCAGCCAGTCCCGGAGGCGGTAATTGATCTTGGCGTGCCCCAGTCCCTTTTTTTCAATGTCTGCAGTCAGCTGGGCGGCAGCTTCTTCGTTGTCCAAGCCAGACCAGGGGCCGGAGTTAATTAGCTTTCCTGAGCCTGCCCAAGCCTCTTCCAAAGGTTCTTTTAACCCTTCAATAGAAGAGATAACCGGGGGGATGGGTAAATTGTACCTGTCAGCAAAATCAAAGTCACGCTGGTCATGGGCTGGGACGGCCATAATTGAACCGGTGCCATAGCTCATGAGCACATAATCGGCAATATAGATAGGGATATTGTCACCTGTATATGGATGAATGGCATAGGCCCCGGTAAAGACCCCGTCCTTTTCCATGGCAGTGCTCAGGCGTTCTATCTCTGTGCGCCGGGTAGCAGTGTGTACATAGTCTTTGACGGCTTTTGCCTGTTCAGGACTGGTGATCTTCTCTACCAGGGGGTGTTCAGGAGCTAGGACCACGAAGGAAACGCCAAAGATAGTGTCTATTCGGGTGGTGAATACAGGGAAGGTCTCAGCATGGTCTTTGACGGTCATGGAGAATTCAACCCCCTGGCTGCGGCCAATCCAGTTGGTCTGCATGGTCTTGACCCGCTCGGGCCAATCCAGACCGGTAAAGTCCAATAGCTCCTCAGCATAATGAGTAGTATTGAGATACCACTGGTTGAGTTCCCGTTTTTCAACTGGTGTGTCACAGCGGTCACAGACTCGGCCCTCACCGATAACCTGTTCTCTGGCCAAGGTGGTATTGCAATTGGGACACCAGTCTACAGGAGAGAATTTTTTGTAGGCCAGGCCTTGATTGAAGAACTTTAGGAAAAGCCACTGGTTCCACTTGTAATACTCTGGATCACAGGTAATAATCTCGGTGTCCCAGTCAATCATGGCCCCCATAGTTTTCAGCTGTTTGCGCATACGCTCCACATTTGCATAGGTCCATTTGCCGGGATGAATATTGCGCTTGATGGCGGCGTTTTCTGCTGGTAGGCCAAAGGCATCAAATCCCATGGGGAAGAGGACGTTGTAGCCCTGCATCCGCTTGTAGCGGGCCCTGGCGTCGGAGGGAGCAATGGCATACCAATGGCCAATGTGCAAATCCCCGCTGGTATATGGCAACATTGTCAGGGCATAATATTTTTCCGTGTCCTTCTTTTGGGAAGTCTTATACAGCCCTTGCTCTTCCCATAGCTGCCGCCATTTCTTTTCGCTCTCGGTAAAATTGTAATTCATACTAATCACCCCTTTAGTTTCTGGATAAACAAAAAGAACCCTCATCCATTCAGGGACGAGAATTCCCGCGGTACCACCCTGTTTGCATCCGGAGATGCCAACTTATATGGCGTTAACGATGCCACTCGGGCAAAATTGTTACCTTTTGCCAGCTCGGGGACGAGTTCGCGGCCTGCATACACCGGCCTTGCAGCCTGGGACCGGTTCTCTGGAGTATGTTTGGTTTTCCGCTACTGCTTCCCGTCAATGCCTTTATTTGTTGAATTAAGGTATATACTACTTGATACTTCGGCGGTTGTCAAGAAGGAGCTAAAAAAATGTTAGTCTTGAGGATGCTTACCCGTGTTTTTCCTCCAGTCAAGAGACGCCTACACCAATATCGTAGTTTTTTGGAGGGAGTGGGGGGATCCCTTGCCGGGCAGGGGCTGGACAGCATTAGAGATAAAGAGTTTCATTGCCTGGGGGGCGGGGTCTACGCTTTGCTGGCCCCCAGAAAATTGCGCCGCTACGTCCTGGATTTTGTCGTCGCCTTTCAAAGCATCAGCGACTACCTAGATAATCTCTGCGACCGCTTAGGCCAAAAGGATGAAAGGGTTTTCCGACAATTGCATATTGCCATGCAGGACAGCTTAAATCCCGAGGAAAAGAAACATAGCGATTATTATCGCTACTTTCCCAATAAAGACGATGGTGGTTACTTGGCCATGTTAGTGGATCAATGTCGGGATGCACTGGCTCACCTTCCCCATTATCCCCAGTGCCGAGAGCATGTACTTACATCAGTGAAGTACTACATAGATCTGCAGAGCTATAAACACATGGAGCTTACAGCCGGGGAGCAGCAATTGGCTGCTCTCTATGAGGAGAATTCCGCAGCCTTTCCTGGCCTCTATTGGTGGGAGTTTGCCGCCGTTTGCGGTTCTACTCTTAGTATCTTTGTCTTAGTTGCAGGTGGGGGAAATCCCAGTAGGATCTGGAAGGGATACATGCCTTGGATAAATGGCTTGCATATCATGCTGGATTACTATATTGATCAGGAGGAAGACCGCCTCCATGGGGATATGAACCTGGTATCCTACTACAGTCCACCGAAACAGGTGGAAAGAATCCTTTGGTTTTACCTCATGGCGGTAAAAGCAGTGGAACCCTTGGCAAACAGTGAGTTTCACTCTGTAGTTATTGATGGTCTACTGGCTCTGTATCTTTCTGATGCCAAGGCTGGCTCCCCGGAGCTGACTGTTTCCACCGGTAAAATCCTAGCGGGGGCCGAATTGCGGGCTAGAAGGTTGGCAAGGTTGGCAGGGCTGTTGCGCAAGGGGGGCATGCTGTGAAAGGGCAGTACAGCGCTCCTTTACTTGCAGGGCCAATTCTTTTAGCATCATGACCGAAGGCCTGGCGGGGAAATTACCTAAGAGCTCAATCCCCCGATCCAAGTGTTGACAGGCTACAGCAGCAGATTTTTGGATTGCCTTAGTTTTTTCCAGCTCCTGGTGCAACATCTTTGGCTCCAGGGGCTGTTTTTGGTTTAATAATCCCTGCACCCGTTGCCTGGTGTCGGGGTTTGCTACTAAGTACATCAAGGGCAGGGTGACGATGCCGTTGCGGATGTCATTTCCCTGAGGTTTTCCGGCTTCATCGGCATCGAGAACGTAATCGGAGATATCATCTGAAATTTGGAAGGCAATGCCTATGTGGAGGGCAAACTTGCTTATAATCCTCACTTCATCTGCCGGCATGGGACTGATGATGGCCCCACATTCACAGCTGGCTGTTATTAAACTGGCAGTCTTGCTGACAATAGTGTGGATATAGTCTTCTGGAGTAGTGTCGGGATCAAAGTGACAATACATCTGTCTTAGTTCTCCCAGGCACATGCTGGAAATAGCCTCGGTCATAATCCCCAAGATTTTGGGGTAGCTGCTGAGAATTGCGTACGCCCGGGCAAAGAGGAAGTCGCCTACCAACACTGCCGAGGGATTCCCCCAGCGCTTGTTGGTGCTGAGCTGTCCCCGCCGCAGGGATGAATTATCCACAATGTCGTCATGGACCAAGGAGGCAGAGTGAATCAGTTCCGCTGCCACCGCCACATCCACTCTGGTCTTCAGAGCAGCCCCATAGATGTCAGAACAAAGAAGAACCAGCAGGGGGCGGAGCCGTTTTCCCCCTTGGTGGAGGACATAACCCGTGACTTCAGAAAGATAGGGGTTGTCATATGAATTGATTTCCTGGAGCCGCTTTTCCACCAGTTCCATTTCCGGTAGGGCAAAGGGGTTGTTTTTATTAGACATCTCTAATCACCTAGACTGTATTATGCCCAAAAAAATACGGTCATGCGACCGTGTAGCCAGGGTGCTACTTCGCTGTCCCCCGAATGTCAGTAGTCAGGAAGCCGGTTTCCAGGAAAGCAATCAGTTCCTTGAGGAGAGGGTTAGTTGATAACTTAATGGAAACTAGTAGATAAAAGGGGAGAGGAATGCTAAGCCCAGGAAGATTGAGGATTTCAATGTCAGGATCATTTGCCGCCAGGCGAGGAATGAGGCCAATGCCTGCCCCAGCCTTTACGGCACTGATGACGGCGATGGAATTGTCCATTTCCAGGACAATGTTGAGTTTATCTAAAGACATTTTTGTGTCCTGGATGCAATGTTCAATGGCAATTCTCGTACCGCTTTGCTCATTGGGGACGATAATCGGCAAGGCGCGCAAATCCGATATCAGGTAGTCTTCGCCGCTCCAGTGGCCCCCCTTGCCGCAGATGGCAACTACTTCATCGTGGCCGAGAAGGTGGAGAGCTATTTGTTCTGTGCTGAGCTTGTCCATGGTTGGGGAAGAGATTAGACCGGAGACTATGCCCAGGTTGGTTGTTCTGTCTATTACCGAATCTATGACCTGTTCCACGGTCTTAATTGTCAATGAATACTTGACCCTGGGATGGTCTTCTATAAAATACAACATCTTTATGGGCATTAGGTAGTTGCCGGGGATAGGAGAGGCAGCAATGGAAATTTTCAGGCTTGCTGGGTCGTGGATGCTGCGAATTTCTTGTTCCAGAGTCTCCATAATCGTCAGCATACGAATCCCATATTGATATACTTTTGCGCCGGTGCGGGTTAAAGTGACACCTCGGTTGCTACGTTCCAGCAATTTGGTGCGGAACTTGTTTTCAAGAGAGTTTATCTGTTGGCTCAATGCAGGTTGGCTGAGATGCAGTTCTTTGGCGGCTTTAGTAATAGACTTTGCCTTAACTACCGTGCAAAAGGCTCGTAGGTAGTCGAAATGCATCTGGACACCCCCTTTGCCATTCGTTATAAATAGTATATATGGATTTGTCTAACAATGGAAGGGGTTTCCTGCAAAATTAAGTAATTTGATCTGCTAAAGTCTTTACTGCATAGCGGTAGAAGCTATCGCTGCCATATTTGTAGGAAATAGAATGGCAATGAACCCACAGAGGAGAGGCTTCCTGGGAGATCATGTTGGGAGTATCCTGGTGATGGGAGCTAATAATGGTCACTTGGCCCGAGATTTCCTGGAGATAGCCCAGGGTCGCCTTGATTGCGCCCGGGTTCCTACTGATAAATACAACAGGAATATCCCTGGCAGCTGCGATGTCAAGATAGGGCAGATAGTTTTCAACCTCACTGGCCAGGATCAGGCCATGAATGTATCCGTTGCGGAGCAAAGGCGGCAACAGCGGGTCATCATCAGAAAATGCTATGTAATTCAGGCCTGCAATAGCTAAAAACTTGCCAATACCTCCCTTGATGCCCACTGTTCCGACTGTGGGGGTAGCACTGCCAAAGTTGTGGATACTACACAGGCACATGCCACTAATGGCAAAGGCGGTGTTACATAAGAGGATCCTTATTACCGGATTCATGTTATACCCCGTTCCCGGCAGGTAAGTGTGCATTATATCCCTTCTACCCTGCCAAGTGCAGTCTCCAGCCAGGATTGCAGCTTTGGGCAGGCCGAAGGGCATGGCAGCAAAAGCTTTGTCTGCCAGAATGTAATAATGAGGTTCCTTGCCCAGTAGGACGAGGATGCCGTCTGCAATTCCCTGGAGATAGAGTTTAGATACAGCCTGGTGGACACACTCTTCCAAAGGTTTTCCCGGGAATAGTTGGCGCAGTTCCTTGGCATTTAAATCTGCCGGGACTTCCCTGCGCCCAATATTAATTGAAATGACCCTAGTGGCGGTCATCTGCAGCATTTCACATATAAAGTTTGCTTCTGCTTCCCAGCGATTGAGATTTCCAATTAAGATTACTTGCTTCACTTAGCTCCCCTCCTGTGCTTAATACTTACGCCAGAGAGAAAGGGAGTATACATAGAAAAGGCCGCAGTCCCTTGCAGGACTACGGCTTATCTATACTTATTGTGGTTTATATTCCCAATGAGTCCCATCCTTACTGTCCTTAATGGTAACACCCTTGCTGGTTAGCTGATCCCGCAACTGGTCGGATTGAGCCCAATTCTTATTGGCTCGGGCCTGGTTGCGCTCTTCCAATAGTGCCTTCAGTTCCGGTGGCAATTCTTGTTGAAGTGGGGCAGCGTTTAGGTTCAATCCCAGCACTTGGTCAAATTGGTCCAACAGTGCCTTGCTCCCTGGTTCATCGGAACGGGCCGCTTCCCAGGCATAGGAAAGGGCTAGGGGCACATTTAAGTCATCATTTATTGCTTTGTGGAATTTTGCGGCTAACTGGGGAGAGGGTTGATCTGGACTGGTGGGCAACTGCTGGTACGCTTGCCGCAACCGCTGAAGGGCGGTATGGGCCGCGGACATTCCTTCCCAGGTAAAGTTCAGAGGGGTGCGATAATGGGCATTGAGGCACATAAAGCGAAAGGCAATGGGGTCAAAGTGCCGCTCCCGGAGGCTGGATACCGTAAAAAAGTTATTAAGGCTCTTAGACATCTTGCCCCCATCTACCTGGAGGAACTCTCCGTGAAGCCAGTAGTTGACCCAAGTTTCCCCGGTCAAGGCTTCGGACTGAGCAATTTCGTTTTCATGATGGATGGGCACATGGTCAATGCCGCCGGTGTGAATGTCAATTTTTTTGCCCAAGTACTTCATAGACATGGTGGAGCATTCAATATGCCAGCCGGGATAGCCTGGGCCCCAAGGACTGGGCCATTGCATAATGTGCTCAGGAGGCGCATCCTTCCAAAGGGCAAAGTCGGCGGGATGGCGTTTGTGTTCATTAATCTCAATTCTGGCCCCGGCTTGAAGTTCGTCCAGGCTCTGACCAGAGAGCTTGCCGTAGTCAGCTAACTTCGATACATCAAAATAGATGCCGTCACCTTCGATGCGGTAAGCGAAACCCCGACTATACAGCTCCTTAACAAAATCCAGCATTTCCTGAATGTGGTCTGTGGCTTTACATACAATTGTCGGGGGCAAGATATTGAGCTCTTCTAAGCTGTGCATAAAGTCCTGGGTATAAAATTCAGCAATTTCCCAAGGAGTTTTCTTTTCTCTTTTCGCACCTTCAACTAATTTATCTTCCCCTTCGTCGGCATCGGAGACGAGGTGGCCCACATCAGTGATATTCATGACATGGGTTACTTCATAACCGTTATATTCCAGCATTCGCCGCAGTAAGTCGGCGAAGATATAAGAGCGAAGGTTGCCAATATGAGCGTAGGTATATACCGTGGGTCCACAGACATACATGCCTGCCTTGTTGGGCACCAATGGCGCAAATGTTTCTTTGGACCGACTAAGGGTGTTATATAGTTTTACTTCCATGGAATAACCTCCTTGAGCATTCATTATATGTCCTAGTACAGCACTTGACAAGTTCGGCCCAGTCCTCAAATTTGTCGGGCTAGGAAAATCCGCAGGGCTCGCCCAGCCGCCTCTTCAAGGAAGCTGTCTGCTTGGGCAATGGCCTCCTGGAGGGACATGGGGCCGGGGACAATGGGCTGCACTCCAGCCACGCCAATGCGATAAAGCTCCTGGTAACCCTTGCCAAGGGTTCCGCAAAGGGCGATGACGGGAACATTTGCCTTTTCCGACATTCTGGCAATGCCGGATATAGCCTTGCCCATGGCAGACTGGCTATCGATTTTGCCTTCGCCGGTAAAAACCAATCCTGCCCCTTGCAGGTGAGCGGCAAAATTGATGGTGTCCAGAACCAGTTCAATGCCTGGTACCACAGATACAGCAGTAATTAAGCTCAACCCCGCAGGTAATCCCCCGGCGGCACCGCTGCCGGCAAAGGAGGCAATATCCTTGTCAAATAACGCTTTCCCAACTGTTGCTAGCTTGGTTAAAGCTTTTTCAAGGACAGCAACTGTTGCCGAATCTGCTCCTTTTTGGGGACCGTATACTGCAGATGCTCCCTGTGGGCCGAGAAGGGGGTTGTTGACGTCACAGGCAATATCTATCCTAATCCTGGATAACCTGGGATCAATATTTTCAGTATCTATAGTATGTAGATTCAAAAGTCCCTGGGCATTGGGGGCTATTTCCCTGCCCTCTTTGTCTAACAGCACTGCCCCCAAAGCAACGAGGGCACCAGCGCCGCCGTCGTTGGTGGCACTGCCCCCTACCCCTAGTACAATCCGGGTGCACCCTAGATCCAAGGCGGCCTTAATCAGTTGACCGCTGCCTAGGGTATCGGTCAGCAAAGGGTTGCGGCGGGAGGGGGGAACAAGGGGGAGGCCGGAGGCCGCAGCCATCTCGATGACGGCAGTTTTATCTCCAAGTATTCCCCAGCGGGCTAAAACCGGGTCCCCCAGGGGGCCGCTGACCATAGTGTCAAAAAATTTGCCCTTTCCAGAGGTAGTCAGTGCATCTACAGTGCCTTCGCCACCGTCGGCGATGGGCAAGAGGACAATTTCTGCAGTAGGAAGAACATCCCTAATGCCTCTGGCTATGGCTTTAGCGGCATTGGCAGCGTCAATGCTCTCCTTAAAAGAATCCGGTGCCACAAGTATTTTCATTAGATTTCCTCCTCGACTTAAAACAAGGGGGTAGAGAGGTAACGTTCTCCCGAGTCGGGAGCTATTGTCACCACGGTCTTGCCGGGACCCAATTCCTTGGCTACCTGAAGAGCGGCCCAAATAGCAGCTCCAGACGAAATACCCACAAGCACTCCCTGGCTGCTGGCCAGTTCCCTGGCAGTCTGAAGGGCGTCTTCCCCCTGGACAGAGTATATTCTATCTATTAGTTCTATATTTAACACCGGCGGGATAAATCCTGCCCCGATACCCTGGAGGGGGTGGGGGCCGGCTTCTCCACCGGAGAGAACAGGCGACAGAGCAGGCTCTACGGCGCATATCTGCAGCTTGGCAATACGGGATTTCAAGAATCCTCCTGCCCCGGTCAGGGTGCCACCGGTCCCTACTCCTACCACAAAGGCATCAATATTGCCTTCCAGCCCGCGATATATTTCCGGCCCTGTTGTGGCATAGTGGATGCGGGGATTGGTGGGGTTGGAGAACTGATCCAGATGTAAGTATTTCTGATCCTCCAGCAGTTCCTTTGCCTGGTCAATGGCACCTTGCATGCCATTGGTCCCGGGGGTGAGGATTAGCTGTGCGCCATAAGCCCTGAGGAGCTTGCGCCTTTCTATGCTCATGGTGTCGGGCATAAGTAAAACTAGAGGGATTCCTTTGGCGGCGGTGGCCATGGCGAGACCGATTCCCGTATTGCCGCTGGTGGCCTCTATTATGGTGGTCCCTGGTTGAATAAGCCCGTTATCCAAGGCGTCTTGAAGCATTGCCGTGGCAACTCGGTCTTTGATGCTTCCCCCGGGATTAAAGGACTCCATTTTAATATAGATATCCCCGCTCCCTGGGTTGCTTGCGACTTTCAGCAATGGTGTATTGCCGATGAATGAGGTGATCACAATTTAGCCCTCCGTTTCTTCTTGTTTCCTTTCCTGCAGCTCCGAGAGATTGCAGCGGGTGTAGATTACAGTATTATAGAATAATTGCGGTATTCCAGTGGAGGTTAACGCTCTATTCAATAGTCTTAATTACCGTATTAATATTGACAGGTTGAGCTGGAAATGATATCCTAATTTGGAGAGGAGGTGAAGCCGATGAAAAAGTCTTTTTTCATTTTTGTTTTGGCACTATCTATAATAGTGCTCAGTGCAGTTGATATTGGAGCTGCCGTTATTACACGTGAATACCAATACAATGGCACGGCTCCTAATAATGGATTATTTGATTACAAATCCCTTGTCCCCGTTACCTGGGAATATGAAACGGGAAAATACGTCTTTGCTAACCAACCTGAAAAACTGTCACCTAAGAGCACTTTAATAAATTATTATTATCTTTACAAACATTATGCCGTACCAATTACTGACTATAAGGTCCAGTACAAAATCAGAACAGAGCATTACAATGTAATCAGCGGAATTCATTTATACCAAGAAGATATCTACTATAAAGAATTCCTTTCTCCTGGGGCGCAATAATCTTCGGTTGAAAAGCCACTTCGAAGGGAGCGAGAACATTGAAAAAGACCTTTATCGTCATCTTCGCAGTTTTTGCGTTTTTTGTCTTTGAAGTGGCTTTTGCCATTTCTGTCAGCATGGACACATCAAATATTATGAGCTGGCATAAAGAGCCTGGGTTCCAAAGCAAAGAACTGTATCTGTCTGCCGATTTAGGGGGGGAAGATACTGCCTCTATCATTAAGACCCTTAGTGATCTTTCGGACATATATGGTGTCAATATATTTATTCGCCTAGGGCTAAAGCCTACGCTACATCCCCATACCGCCACTATGTCAATCTCCGATATGGACTTAGAGCTATACGCCCGGCTCCAAGATGATGAGTACCTTGAACATCTACCTGCTAAGGGTTTGCAGATTCAAACTACCGCTCAGTTCAATGAGGCTAGTGGAATTATAACCAATAAAAAATTTGAAGAGAAGATGGGGCACTTTCTTACCACTAGCCGAGACATTACATATGTTGTCGGTTCTCTGCAATCCCTGCCCCTTGATGAGCCTCTTGGACAAATATACATTGCCCACCGCCAGGGACAATTTCTCACCGTATTTGTCAACGAACTTCAGCTTCGCCTCCCCTCCGTAGGGATAGAAGAGTATAATCAGCACATCCAGCCACAGGGTTTCCTCTTTGTGTTAGGTTACTTTTCTTATCTCAGTGTAGACATCTTAGTAGCTGTATCCTTTCTTTTACTGACGACATTAATCTATATTTTCAATCGTCAGCGCGATATTCTTATCGCCAAGATACATGGTCTCGCCAACGGCCGCGTCCTCTTCCGCTACGTAAGGGAGTTATTCCTGTCTTCCCTGGCTGTGGTTCTGCCCTTAGTTGTACCATACCACCTGCTTCACAATGGATATGTAAATGTCCGACTGTTCAACGTCTTTGCCCTATACCTTCTAGGCTTAGTTATGCTTGTAGCAGTCTTCATGCTTCTGTGCGCCTTATTGCTATTGTATATAGGTAAATTACAACCTGTCTCCTTGCTAAAGCGGAAGCAGTCCAACCCCTTTCTTATAGGTGCGGCCTTTATTATTAAGGCTGTTACCGTCCCCTTGATTATCCTCAGCTTGGCGGGTAGTACCCATAATCTAGTGGACAATCTGCGCTTACAGGGTAGGTTAGACACTTATAGAACCCAGTACGGAAATTATGTGCGCCTCGTGGGGAGCATGTCACCTGCCGAAACAACCAAAGATGCTGAGGGTAAGAGCTATTCTACCAAAGTGTTCGCGGCCTTAAATGCCGAGGGCTTGGCTCAATTTATCGGCGGAGTTATAATGGATGATTTCCCCCAAGAAACGACCATTGGGACTACCAATAGTACTTTTATCAATGAAATTGGTATTGTTGATGTCCTAGGCAACCTGCTTCACCTCGAGCCAGATAGAAGATATACTCTGGTTCCTGAAAGATATTATCCTACCCTCCTTGATATATTCCGCAATAAGCCTATACTGATATCAAGTTTCTATCCCTCGGTCCCTCAGGACTTTAATCCCTTTGAGTCCTCTAGGGCAGAAGTAGAGGCTCTGGTAACAGAGGCTGCAGAGTATTTCACGGTAATCCAAGATAATCAACCCATACCCAATTTTGCTCTCGATTCACTGAGTACTCCCGATGGCACCATCGATGATTACATCCTAACGATTAATGATCATTTATTCTCCCCTCAGTTTTCTCCCCGGATTGATAGCATTTATATCGACGTAGGAGATATAGATGACTACCCCCAGGTAGTAGAACATGCCCTGGCAAAACACGGTCTGCCTATGTTCTTAGACTATGCCACCACTGACGAGATTCTTTCTTTTCGCATGCGGGAAAATAAGGCGGCTCTACTTAAGGCCCTGCGGGAGAGCTTAATCTACCTTGTGCTCTTAGTCTATATTTCCTACTTAACAATCTTTTTCTACTTCAAGGGCAACCAGCAACAGGTGGCTGTCAAGGTCCTTCATGGTCAGAGCCTCTTTGGTCGCTTCCGGGGTTTGTTTTCCTTTAATTTGGTCTTAGATTGCCTTCTCTTTCTTTATCTTGTATTAAGGGGTTCTTACATGGGAATTAATGTAGCCTTTGGCATTCAGCAAGGGATAAAAGTCGCTTTTGTCACGTTATTGGTTTTAGACACAGCTATTCTCTTGCTGTCCATTATGAGTTTTAAGTCTAGAGCGATGCAGAGCATTCTCAAGCGAAATGAATAGGGGGAAAATGTCTTGACTATCGCAAACCTTATCGATGTTAATAAATCCTATGGGGAGCAGAAGGTAATCGAGGGCTTTAACTACGCATTTGAGGCCGGTAAAATATACGCTATTACTGGACCTTCTGGCTCGGGCAAATCGACCCTGCTCAACATTATCGGTCTCTTGGAGAAACCTGACCAAGGCAGCGTTGAACTTTTGGGAAAAAGGGATATACGGCCGACATCCCGGCAGGCCATGCTGATGTTGCGCTACGAAATTGGCTACCTGTTCCAGAACTTTGCCCTTATTGATAATCAGATGGTTCGGGATAATCTCATGGTCGCCTTGGCCTACCATAAGGGCAAGGATAAGGACCAGTGCATCGCCAAAGCTCTTACCCAGGTAGGATTGGCAGGTATTGAGAAGAAAAAGGTCTATCAGTGCTCTGGTGGTGAACAGCAGCGCATAGCAGTTGCGCGCCTACTCCTCAAACCCTGCCAACTAATTTTAGCTGATGAACCCACTGGTAGCTTGGATGAGGATAATAAACATATTATCTTCAACCTGCTTACGTTGCTTAATGAAGGAGGCAAGACCATCATCGTTGTCTCCCATGACCCGGAGATCCTTGATCTGTGTCATGCTGAAATACCTTTACAAATCTCTCAAAGAAGTTCAGTTCAGGCATCATAATGCATGGAAGCATGGGGACGGTTCTGCTGCTTCCTTAGAAACTGAGGGTTATTCATTGCATTCAGTTTTATAAGGACCTTAGTTGGATAAAGCAGATATTCTCTCAATTTAGCCCTCCGTTTCCTGCTGCTTCCGTTCTAACTGTTCCAGACGTTGCTGCAGCTCCGAGAGATTGCAGCGGGGCACCCGATGGCCTCGAGCCACTGGCTCAGCCCTCAATCCTACCACCGTCCGCCCAGGGGCAACTGGGTCCAAGACAACAGCACCGGCACCAACCTTTGCACCATCCCCGATGATTATTGGCCCTAAAATGGTGGCCCTAGCTCCAATAAGGACATCGTTGCCAACAGTGGGATGGCGCTTGCCCTTTTCTTTTCCTGTTCCCCCCAGAGTGACACCATGGTAAATACGCACATTCTCCCCAATAACTGCGGTTTCACCGATGACGATGCCCATACCATGGTCGATGAAACAAGAGGAATGAATATTGGCACCAGGGTGGATTTCGATGCCGGTAAGAAATCGGTTGATCTGACTGATAATGCGTGCTAAGAGCAGGCATTTTTTCTTCCACAGCCAGTGGGCTTGGCGATGCATCGCCAAGCAGTGCAAACCAGGGTAACATAATATTATTTCCAAAGCAGAACGGGCTGCCGGGTCATATTCCCGAATCACCCGAATTTGTGTGCGTAAGAAGCGAAACATTAAACCATCTCCTAATACCAAGTAAACCACTATGTTTTAGCTGATTATAGCAATGCAGTATTAGGCTGTCAATACGGTGGTGAAGGAGGCAATTTCGTTTAAAGTTCATGACACTAAGACACCTCTCGCTTATCCGGGAGGTGTCTTAGTTCCGATAACCCTAACCACTCATCCTTGCATCCAGATTTGTGCTAGGGCGATTCCCCCGGCCAGTGCAAGCACCACGCTGAGCAGCGTTCCCACCAGGTAGTATTCGGCAAAATGTTTATTGGAGAATTCGCTGAAGCGGGCGATGGATTTGGCGGCAAAGACCACACCTATGGCAGAAATGTTCCCCGTCACCGTTAAGGTCATGATGAGGAAACGCTCAAGAATTCCAATATATTTCCCCGCCGCTACTGACCTACTCTCAGAATTAGCAGTGGAGTCCGGCTTTAGCTGACCAGCAATTATGTAGCCCGGAGGGAAGATTTGGTCCAGAGTGAAGCGAATTAGCACCGCACCTCCGAAGACCACAAAGGTATAGACCGCCAGCCCGGACACAATCTTTTCTGTGCCAGGAAGACCCATAGGGGAAAAGATTTCGGCATAGAATCCGGCGACAGCAGTATCTACGGGACTGTCCACAAGACGCCACATTAAGAACAAGGTTAAAATGTGCAGGCACTGATCGATAAGCAATCCTTGTACCCTGGGTTGCTTCTTTTTCTTGGCGTAATAGGCGCGGCCTACGTTTTTCAGCCAGTCCAGGGACAAATGTACCCCAGTCACCAACCCCGCTGACAACAGGGCGATCTTCCAGCCGAAAAAATGAACTGCGGCAAAGGTGCACAAAAATATTGCCAGACCGTGGCGGGCGTAGCCCTGCCACTTATTGGCGCTTTTGGCGGCACTTACTCCGTTGGTCTGAAGAATAAAGTCTGCCAGGCCATGGGCCAGTACCAGCAACCAAAAATACAGCATTGTTCTCCCCCCCTCACCCGGTAATGGGTGATATATACTATTTCACCCTACATAGGGTGAGGAACAAGTCTTCTGCTTTGGACAAGCCCTGTTCAGCTTGGCGAATTTGGTGCCAATGGGCTGCTTTGCAGCGCTTTTGGACATTCTGGGCTGCCACATCTAGGACTTTGGCCGCAGCGGCATAGGTCCCAGTCTCTTCATAGGTCATGACTGCTTCCCACTGCCCCGGAGTCCACCGGGACATTAGGGTGTCCAGCAGGAGCCAGAGGGAATTGATCAAAGGGTCTAGTCCATCTTCCCCTGTGGCTACCCGGGTTGCCGGGTCCTTACTGGCGGCAATACCGTCCAGGGCCTTCCGGGCAAGGAAGAATGAAGGACCGCTTAACTTCCATGGGTCATCCCCAAGCCTTCCATCATAATACCCTATCCCAATGCCAATCCGCAGTTGAAGAGGCCGGCACCGCCAGCGCAGCATCCTTACCATTTGGGGAACCGACATCCACCCGGAGATTACTCCTTGCACTTCATCTCCCCGAGAAACAGCAAAGGGGATCAGTAGAGCGGGATGGGCTATTTCCCTGAGGCTGTGGGTCAGGGCAGCCTGATCTAGTCCGGATTTCCGGGATTGAATTACATCTGCAGTTATTACAGTTATTTTTCCCATATTAACACCCCCGACAGGGTTAATCCCTGTGTTTAACCCTCTTACGGGTGATATTCTGCAAATAGAGGCAAACTCCTGCTAATGGCCTTTATTATTTCTATACTGTTAAGCCCAGACCTGAACGGAGCTGGTGGTAGTATGTGGTGAAATACAGTGACTTGACATCCATTCCAGTTAGTGTTTCCAATTGCCTTTTTTTGTGCTATACTTGGTTAGAAATACGCTAGAGCTTAAAAGGAGATTGCCATGTTCATTCGTTCTTAACATCCGGTAATTATATACTGGCCTGGACTGTCCTCAACTTGAGGCTGTTTGGTATACAATCCAGGAAGTTAAGAACACAGCAGTCTTTAAATATTGCTATTGTGCCAAAGGCACAGTGTACTCTGGAACTCCAGAGTGCTCATGGCTGCATGTGATCTATTCACAGCGGCTTTTTTAGTTGGAGGTGTAAAGGATGATCAGGATAAAGAGAGCATGAAAAAAATATTATACTGAGGTGATTTACTTGCTATTGCGCTGTATTGACATAGAAAAAAGTTTCGGTGATTTATCTATCTTGAAAGGTGTATCCCTGGAAATTCGTCGAGGTGAGAAGATCGGCCTGGTGGGTAGCAACGGGGCTGGCAAAAGCACATTGGCCAATATTATATCCCAGGAAATAGAGGCAGATGCCGGCAAAATCCTGCCCTATGATGAAGATATTCGGATTGGCTACCTGCGTCAGGCTGCACCTTATTCCCTCAATTCCCTTAACAGGGCTCTAGCTCAGGGAAAAGCAGACTTATTAGAGACAGCCAGTCAAATGGGTCTCAGCCGAGTAACCCACTGGGACGAAGAGCGATTTCAAGCTCTTAGCGGCGGTGAAAAGACCAAGCTAGCGTTGGCGGGTGTATTGTCTTCCCGGCCAGATCTCCTTATTCTTGATGAGCCAACCAACCATATGGACATTCACGGGGTGGAGTGGTTGGCGGCGGAAATGAAAAAGAACAAAGGGACGGCCCTGATAATCTCCCATGACCGCTGGTTTCTGGATCAGGCAGTGACCCGCATTTATGAACTAGAGTGGGGGAAGGCAAAAGCGTACCCCGGAAATTATACCTTCTACCAGCAGGAGAAGCAGCGGCAATTTGCCAGTCAGCTCCATCACTACCAGTCAGAGCAAAGAGAGCAGCGGCAGATTGAAACGGAGATAACCCGGCTAAAACAATGGTCTGCCAAAGCTCATCGGGAGGCTGGTAAGACAGACGCACAGCTAAAAGAGTATGGGCGGAAAAAGGCAAAAATCCGGGATCAACAGATTAAGTCCAGGATAAAGCTGCTGGAAAGGAAAAGAACCGAAGGAACCCAACGTCCCCGGGAGGAAAATATGCCCCAGTTTGAATTTGAGGCTGCAGGCAAACGGGGCCGGCGCATCATCGAGGCCACAGGCCTAAGTAAGAACTACGGGCAAAAAACTCTCTTCACAGACAGCGATTTCTTTATCCAGCGGGGAGAAAAGCTGGGGCTCATAGGGTCTAACGGTTGCGGTAAGACCACCCTTATTCGCATCATCTTAGGCCAGGAGAAACAAGACGGGGGAGAATTGTGGCGGAGTCCCTCTATGAAACCAGGCTTCCTGAGCCAGGATATAACAGATATAGACACAGAAAAAAACGCCCTGGAGATAATGGGCGTAAGCCAAAAAGATGAAGTTACCCAGGTCAGAACCATGCTGGCAAATATGGGGTTTGATGCTGCCATGGTTGCAAAGCCGGTAGCAAAGCTCAGCCTTGGCGAGGGGACCCGGCTTAAGCTGGCCGCAATGATAATCCAACAACATGATCTTTTAATCCTGGATGAACCTACTAATCACCTGGATCTCCACAGCAGGGAGGAGTTGGAGGCTACCCTGCTGGGCTACGACGGCACTATTATTATCGCTTCCCATGACCGCTACCTGCTGGAGCGGGTCTGTGACAAGCTCCTGGTATTCGCCGATAGGACCATCACCAAACTGGCTTATGGCTTTCGGGAATATAAGCAAAAAGCAGAAGAGACAGGAGCAGGTTTAAAAGCAAAAACAGATAAAGAGAACTTGCTAGTAATAGAGACAAGAATGGCCTGGGTTATTAACGAGCTGGGCAAATACACTCCAGAAGATGAACAATATGTTGAACTGGATCAGGAATTTCAAAGGCTTGTCGAAAAAAAGAGAGAACTCAGCCAATAAATCTTCCTTGAACTCAACATCTGAAAAGTGTATAATACAGCCATTGGGGCTGTAGCTCAGTGGGAGAGCGCTTGACTCACATTCAAGAGGTCGCAGGTTCGAAACCCGCCAGCCCCACCATAAAAGTCCTTGAACCTCAGGTGGTATCGCCACTTGAGGTTTTTATTTTACCCGAAGAAATACGAGAGGAATACGGGATTGACGTAATTTTGACGGAATTAGGTTTTTAAAATGTTTTTAAGGCTCAGTTTTCCTTGCAGTTATCTTTCTCTTTTTCGTCATCCACCCCTCAACTTCATCAATAGCTCGCCTATAATGATCAGCTATTTCTTGAATTGACTTTTCGCCATTACGAAACCACTTTCTTGCCTGGAATACCATTTGGTTGTGACTATTCTCGCATGGAGAATGGTCAGCGCGGACAGCACTGTAATCGGGGCAGAATTTCTGATTGGCAGAAGTAGCAAGGAATTGGTCGTAACAATAGAGACATTTTTTAAACACCTGTCTTCCCGGCATTTTTGTGAGTATATTATACAAAATAAACCATATAGCTCCCAATAAATTTTCAGTTGAATATCCGGGGTAGAAATTACCGTCTTCGAAAACTTCAGCATATGGAGAAATAGGTTTAAGGTTAACGTTAATTATTTTGAATAACATGGCTTGTAATAGGTCCTCAAAAGGTATGTCTACGTGCTCCCATCTAGGTTTCCAATAACCTGGATCGTAGTGCTCCAAAAACTCTAGTTGCTCTTTATCTGTGAAGGTTTTCCCTTCTCTGACATCTTCAAGATTATAAAAACCTTTGACTACGGTTTGTATTTCAACGACTGACTTGATGAAAAATTTACGTGACTCCATTATCCCATCCATCAATAAATTACCAGCGAATGAAGATACATCATATCTGCTTGAAGTTTGATTTAGGGGTCCATACTCATTGTAAAAAGCAATAGTCTCATCAATATCTAGAGGATTCATCTTAATGATGCTAAATAGGCTAGACTCAGCCTTGAAAGGATTGTATACCTTTGAGTGAACATAGGGCGTAACTTCGGAGGTGTTGTTAGGAGGAGACGGCTGATGGTTAGATGGGAACTCACATTTAAATTCATCACTCTCTTTAAACCATTGGGCAACAATATACTCCTCTCGGTTCCGCCCCTGAACAGAAAGACCTTCAACAAGAGTGTAGGGTGCATGAACGAATTGCACGCCAGTGTAACTCATTCTGGAAAAAAAGTAAGCTGTACTATTCCACTGCTCTTCTATGTCTTTTGTTTGCTCCATTTCTGACCTCCTAAAAGATAAGAATAATACTAAGCATGAAATCAGTAGACATATGCTTAGGGAAAAGTATATCATTCTCCTAAAGCATGTTCAAGGAGGAGGACAAGTAATGCTTAGATTGACAATGGAACGACGGAAACGGAATCTCACGAGGGCAAAGTTAGGTGCGTTGGCAGACATTCATCCAAGCGAAATTGGAAGAATAGAAAGTGGGCGGCTAAAGCCCTACGACCCCTGGATTCTACGCCTAGAGAAGGTGCTTGGCGTTCCTGGGGACGAGCTCTTTGAGGAAGTAGACGACATTGACAACGGACAGTGCGGTTAGAGGAGGTGGATGAGGATGGAAGCTCTAAAACCGCAAAAAAAACTTACCTATTCAGTTATTGAGGTGGCAAAGATGTTGGGTATCAGTCGTGGTAAGGCATATGAACTAGTTAACAGTCGCAATGGTCCTGCTGCATTCAGGGTAGGCAATAGGATCCTTATTCCTGAGGTAGCACTGGAGAGGTGGGTCAATGAGCAAGCTAAAATCGGTGGTTAACTTACCGTGCCGAAAGTCCCGCCAGTCATCCACGGTTTTTCCCTGCGCCAAAGTGGGTTGTCTATATTTATGGGAATGGGCAATTGCCGAGGTTGTTGAGGAGAAAGGAAAGTGAGGTATGAGAGGAGGATATTATTCATTGCCGAAGATACTCTTCACAAATGCTTTCCCCACGATAGGGTTACCTGCCAAAGTGCTTTATGCCATGATACTGGACAGGCTATCTTTGTCAGAGAAGAACAATTGGAAAGACCCAAACCGAGACACGTTTGCTTTATTTTCCCGGGAAGAAATGGCGCGATTTCTAGGGGTGAGCCGACCTACAGCAACCAAGGCTCTCGGGGAACTAAAAGCTGCAGGGTTGATTCGGGAAGTATCTCAGGGCAAGAACAGGCCAACAAGGCTATATATTGAGGGAAAGAATCTTTCCTTCACAGCAGAGGCTGAGGGAAAGGAAGTTTCCCTCACAAATGACCCTGAGGGAAAGATTTTTTCG
>DIOR01000002.1:50330-56211 GCA_002423965.1 Firmicutes bacterium UBA5509
CTGAGGGAAAAGAATTTGCCCCGAGTAACTTAAAAGAACAACTTAATCTAGTAACTTTAAAAAAAGAAAGTACTGCGCCTAGCTGTGCCGTAGCTGAGCCTAGCAATGCAGTTTCTATATCACTCGATAGACAGAACGACGAGGTGCTTTATGAACAAATTGTAGAACTCTACCTCCGGTATTGTCCCTGTATGCCGAAGGTGGGGAAAATTAGGGAAGAAACAAAAAAGAAAATAAGAGCACGTTGGCAGGAATGCCAGGACCTTGACGCTTGGACTGATTACTTTAAGAAAGCTGGGCAATCTGACTTTCTAAATGGTAGGAGTGGGAAAAATTTTAGAGCTAATTTCACTTGGTTGCTTAGCAGAGATAATATGGCCAAGGTGTTAGATGGTCGGTACGACAACGACGATTACCCGTATTGGGCAGCTAGGGAGCGCCAAATAGCTCTGGATGCTCAAGAATTACAGTATAAGGAGGTAACATGAGATGAATCGAACGGAAACAGCAGACCTTTTGCACTATCTTGCAGTGGCATATCAAGGCAGGTTAAGATTTCCTACCGGTACACCCTCCGGAGATGATTGGATGATCCTGGTTTATCGGCGCATCCTAAGAAATATTCCAGCTGATATAGCACTTGCAGCTGCTGATAAGTTTATTTCCCAGGGGACAGAACGGCCTCCGCTCCCTGGACAGTTAGCGGCTGAAGCACGAAAACTGGTTGACCCAAGGCCCGAAAGGACCGGTCTTGAGGGATGGGAGGAACTACAAAGGGCATTTGCCCGATATAGCCCATATTACCAATATAGCGAGTTTGTAGAATGCCTAAGCGAAGAGGTCCGGGGAATTGTCCGTATGATTGGAATCAATACAATCGATAACACTGATCCTGCGTTTATGCAGCCCAGGTTTGTGAAGCTTTACGAGGAGCAGCAGAAAAGAACCCGTGAGCTGGATCAAATTATGGAGATGCGAGATAGATTGCAAAAGGGCGAGACAGACAAGAATCTTTTGATTCAAAGTGTTGTGGAGGAAGACGAAATCCAGAACTAGCATTAGGGACAGCCCGTTCGGGAAGAGGTATTTCATCTCAAGTTTTCAGTCCGATTTAAGAGGTTACGAATACAGTCTACAAATACATTAAGGTCCTAGAGGAGGAAACTGTATGCCGAAGGTCAGTAAGAGGCCAGATGGGCGCTGGGAGACCAGGGTGCGAGTTGGAACGGACAACGGAAAACCTAAGTACCGGTCTATCTATGGGAGAACTAAAAAAGAAGCTGAAGAAAAGCTAGCAGAGATTACAACTCAACTTAAAACAGGAACTTACGCTAACCCTTCTAATGTGACTTTAGGTGAATGGATTAATGAATGGATCAACGGACGGCCAAATATTCGGGAGACAACCAGAGCCTTCTATGATTCCCTTATTAGAGTCCACATTGCTCCTGCTTTAGGGGATATAAAGCTCAATAGACTCACAACAAGAGACATTCAGACCTTGTTAAATGAAAAGATGGTGGACGGGGCAGTACGAGGAGGTGGTTTATCAGCTGCCACAATCCGATATATCCATGTCTGTATTCAGTCCGCGTTAAAACGGGCGGTGAAGGAAAGGTTACTGATTGTCAACCCTGCGGAAGCCGTTGAGCGTCCCCAAATCCCTCCCAAAGAAATGAAAACTCTAACCATCGAACAGGTTGGAATATTTCTTGAAGAGGCCAAACAGGATCCGAATTTTGCAGCCTTCTTGCTGGATCTATCAACTGGACTCAGGCGGGGGGAATTACTAGGAATCTGGTGGGATGACATTGATTTCGAAAAATCTACTCTAACGATTCGTCGCCAACTCTCTAAGCGGTCCAGGACTGCCGAGAAGCATCTGGACAGGCTCTTCTTTACACAACCAAAGACGAATGCGGGGCATAGACAGCTATCTCTGCCCAGCAATGTTCTCCATGCACTAAAGGATCATAGGAAGCGGCAGCATGAGGCACGCCTAATAATGGGGGGAGCCTATCTGAACCCTGATATTGTCTTCGCCACTCCAGAAGGTGGGCCGCTTTGCCCAGATAGCTTCTACAAGTCATTTAAAAGGATTCTTAGGAAGGCCGGGTTACCAAATGTACGATTCCACGATTTAAGGCACACATATGCGACCATGGCCCTTCAGGCAGGGATATCCCCCAAGACTATTCAAGCTGTCTTAGGCCACGCCAATATATCAACAACCCTAAATATCTACGGCCACGTTACTAAAGAAATGCACACCCAGGCTGCTGAAATCATGGGTGACATATTGGAGGGTTCAATAAAACTTCAAGGCGGCTAAAAAACGAATAGCAATAGTATGACCTTAAACTGGCATACGGGAATACTTGGAAACCTCCGCTCCAAGCACGACGATTCAAGTAGTCTCTCAGGAAGGGATAGCTATCTTGCATCCATGGGGAGTCGTCGGGTCACACGATGGAGTATCCGGGGAGCCACATCTTATTCCTTTTTTTAGCCCCGCAAGTTACATTCCTCTGTCACTCGGGGGAGGCTCTTGATGGAATAAGAATGTGCCCTTGGGAAGAGTAGCAAGCATTGCAAATGTATATACATTTGCCACGGCAGTAGCCTCCCTCTGCCCGCATTTTGGTCAGAGTTCGGCTTTCTCCCGGCTTGTTGGGGCTTCGCCCCAAACCCCTATAAAGCAACGGTGAGGAGGTTAAGCATGTCATCGGTTAAGAAGACAGGGATCTTTATAAGGGTGACACAGGAAGAAAAGGAACAGGCCAGGGAACAAATGAAAAAAGCTGGCCTGAATAACATGAGTGAATACATTCGGCGAATGATGCTAAATGGCCAGATAGTAAGACAGGAATTTCAAGACCTAAAGGACCTTACTACTCAGATCGGAAGGATTGGAGGCAATGTTAACCAGATTGCCAAGCGTGCAAATGAAAGAAGGGTAGTACCACAAGAAGATATCGACGAAGTATTGGGTTGTATGAGAAAGGTAATGCGCGTTGTAGATTCTGAGATAAGACGTGTTTTGCGGTCATAATTGCAATACCTTTTCAGAGTATGCCCGGGAGTTTGCTAAAAGGGGGAGGTGGTATAAATGGCTGTAACGAAGATCCATGCAATAAAATCCACGGTAGCTAAGGCAATTAAATATATACTAGATCCGGCTAAGACTGATGGCACTCTTTTAGCCTCGGGTTTTCATTGCGAGCCTGCCCTAGCTCACCTGGATTTCGAGATGACCTCTCTATTAGCAAAAGAGATAAGAGGAGATCATACCAAAACGGGTGGTTCTGATAATCTTGCCTATCATCTTATTCAAAGCTTCTCAAAGACAGACAAGCTAACTCCGGAACAAGCTCATGAGCTTGGCAAGGGGCTGGCAGATGAAGTGTACCTGGGCAAGCACGAATATGTCGTAGCTACTCACATAGACAAGGGGCATATCCACAACCATATAATTGCTAATTCTGTGTCCTTTTTAGACTTCAATAAATTCCGGACCAGGCCATATGAGACAGCCCGCAAGATTAGAGAGGTTAGCGATAGAATATGCAGAGAAAATGGGTTGCACGTCATTGAAAATCCCAAGGGTAAAGGTCAAGATAAGCGGAAGTGGCAGACGCAGCCCAGCTGGAGAGATCGCTTGCAGCTGGCCATTGATAAGGCAATATACACAGCAACAAATTATCAGGAATTTACTGATTTGCTCAAGACGGAAAAAGTAGAGATAAAGGAAGGGCAACATATTGCCTTCAAAATGCCCGGGCAGCAGCGGTTTATAAGGGGAAAGAGTATAGGCCCTCAATACGAGAGAGAACAGATAAAGGCGAGGATTGCTGACCCCAGCAAGAGTAAGGTTGTCGAATTCTTACCACATACCAAGATTGAGAAGGCTATATATAGGATGTCCAGTAGACAGATTATACAGGAGATCCAAAGGACAGCTAATGCGCTGGTCTTAACACGGAGAGAGAAAGTGTTTTCTTACCAAGACTATGATATTAGGCTTAATGAGTTGAAGGAGCAATGCAAGGCTGTTAGGAATACACTCAAGGATCTTGATGATAAAAGCGCTCAATATCGAAACGTATCCAAACTCCTAGTTGCTTATAACAAGCATCTTCCTTTGGTTCAACAATATGAGCAACTACCGAAATGGAAAAAGAAGAAGTTTCTTAGCAGCCATGACTCAGAGCTTAGTGTGTTTGCACATGCCGAAAAAATGCTGCTAAGTGCGGGTGCTGAACCGGTGGATATGAATAGCGCTCTAGAGTTCTTGAAAGAGCATTCCGAAAAAACAGGTGAACTCGGTGTGCAGTTCAGGCAAATAGAGGAGAGAATCAAGAACCTTGACGCTGCCAAGAAAGTCATAGGCAAAATCCTTGGCCACGAACAAGAAGAAAAACGGGACGGTATAAAACGAAGAACGATACAAGAGCTGACTCGATAAAACGGTCCTCAATTCCATAATTTTGACGCTGGGAGGTTTTCCTGACCTCAGTAAGGGGTTTGTCCCTAAAATGGTTGTAAACGATTTAGGGGCTCTTTTTTAAGGAATAATGACGGACATAACCTATTAGTAAGGGAATGAGTTATGGCGGATAAAACATAGGAGGATGGATGAAATGGCAAGGCCAAGAAAACTTACCCCCCTGGAAGAATACGCAGCTTACGGATTAAGAAAATCTGGTGTTTCATATGCCGAGATTGCTCACAATAATGGAGTTTCCGTGAGGACCATCGAACGGATAATTAAGAGGATAGAAATTGATAAAAAGCCTAAGGAATCGGGGGTATAAAGACATTACCTACCTTCTCAAAACGCCTCAGAACGCAAAATACGAGGCCGAATTTCAACCGCTTATCCCTTTAACCGCTTGAAATTCGATTGAAGCAAGAAATGGCGCCTCTGACCCAGGAAAACGGATTCAATAGTGCCATCATGCCCCACTGATTTAGGAGTTCTTATTTTCTGCGACTTCCTCAGAAATTAATAGTTGAACAATGAGATGCCCGTTTATGGGGAAAATGTAAACAGCTTTTCCCCAAGAGTTTCTAAACCTCGTCTACCTTTTGTATACAAAATTTGCTTTCGGAATAAGTATAATATTATTTTGTATACAAAAGTGGGTTTACACCATGTGTGTCAGGGGGAAACAGTGTAAACATTCTATAGAAGTAAGCCAGTAGTCAACGCGAATCGGATATACTGCTTTGGCTTGACGGAAGAACCTGTGTAAACAAGATATTATGAAATGTGCACAGCTTTTCGCCATGGGTTTCTAAGCTCCGTCTTGGTTTTGTAAGACAAGATTTGCTGCCAATCTGAAATTGAACGATATTTGTCTTACACAAGTGGGGGTAGGCCTTATGTGTCAGGGACAAACCATGTGCACATTTTGCATACATAATGCCTTAACTCGATTTCCCGGAGGCAAGTTTTTCGACGCTAGGAGCCTTGTCGTAAGGATGCTATATAATATATAAATAAATATGTGAATAGCCCGATCCGACTGAACCTTGTTTGCCGAGCCCCTGAGCCTCAACTGAACCGCAAAATTAGCGATTCAAGAACCTCAGAATTCGCGGGTCAGGCCCTCACTAAGGAAAATCCATTTAGTTCACTAACAAAAACCAGGGGGTGGTTTTAGGGGGGGTGGACGGAATCCCCGTTTCCCGGCTTTTTTGCTTACAGATGCATTATGATTCTTAGCACTGTGGTGTCTATTTAAAGAAGAACGGTAAAGACTCACAAAATCAAACCTTATCTACCTCAAGAAATTCATTGAATCTCCTGATACTCTACTGAAGTCAAAAATCTTTACCTCAAGAAGTCAAGAATCTTTATAATGCCCCCCGTTGTCAA
>DIOR01000004.1 GCA_002423965.1 Firmicutes bacterium UBA5509
AGACAATATCACACACTACTCAAGCAATTGCAGGAAACCACAGGCCATAAGTTTACTCCTGACAAAAATACTTGGCGAGATTACCTTGCCAGGACCTCTCCATTGCGGCCTCTGTTTTCTCTTCTTATATATGCACTGCTCTTAATATTGTTATTCGCCCTTGAAATCAGTGACACCGTCCTAGTCATCGCAGTTACCCTGGGGTTCTATCTCTTGCTACGGCAGCTTCTGTACTTGCTCCCCCCCTCCTATGGCATTACTGGCAAGGGTGTGACTGTTCTCTCTTGGCTGCCCGCCTTTCCCCTGGGTCTCTACGGCACAAGTTCTGTCTTTATCCCCTGGCAGTCTGTGGAAATAT
The DNA here is from genome assembly GCA_002423965.1 of Firmicutes bacterium UBA5509. Taxonomy (GTDB): domain Bacteria; phylum Bacillota; class Proteinivoracia; order UBA4975; family UBA4975; genus UBA4975. The sequence goes on from DIOR01000004.1 coordinate 359, forward strand.
GCGCCATTGACCAACTATTCATTGTTGTCCTATCCCCAAAGGTGGAGGCTCGCCTGGTTTTTTCCCCGGAAAATGAAGAGCAGGTATGCTCATTTATTGATTCGCTCCTTCGCCAACGGGGATATAGGATAAACTAAGTAAATATTAAAAGGGATGGTGCCTTGGCACCGTCCCTTAAATTTTGGTGGGGGTTTCTCGACTTGAAGAACTGGGTTTTTTATAAATAGTCCCTCGGAAAGAATTAAGCTTTTTCCCAGAAGGGAGCCAGGGTTCAAGGCGATCACTTAAGAGATAAAAAAGCTGTTGGCGCAAAAATGCGTAGCGGTCGGGAGAAAGCTTATAATTTTCAAGGTAAACACTCTTACCACCCGTCATTGAAATTGCTAAGATAATCTCCTCAGCTTCCAGGGTAGCAGAAAACTGGATGCTGCCATCATAATCATCTGAGACGGGTGTCTGCCATGCCTCCCCCTGGCCAAGATTCGGCTTCGGGAGAGTTGGGTTGTCCAGGGTGAAGTTGGCAAAGGCCGGCAAGATCAAAGAGAGCAATGGCCGGTAAGGGCAGGACTCAGGGTCAAGATAATACCAGTAATAATCTGTGCCCACCATGGGGGAAGACTGGTAATATATCATCAGGTGCGTTACGTGTTTTTCCACCCCTTTGTCGGCCCCCCGTTGCCCGCGGTAACACCAAGCAATTTTCTCTGCGGCGAGACATTCAAGTTCCAGGAAATCCACCGCCTTAAGCTTGTCCTTGGCTACAGGAAAGGGGACTAAGGCTGCAGGAGAAGATGGAGGGGTATCTATACTGATGTAGGGAAAGAGTTCGCCGGGGTTGAGGAGATCGGGATTTAGATGTGACCATATCAGTCCAGCCTTAAGGTCTCGTCGAATCAAAGCCTTTGCAGCTGAAACTGTAATTCCCCGTTCTGCGGCCAGTCTCTTGAAATCAATAGTTTTCAAGGGGAGCCTCAAATACCATTGTTAAGGTTTACCGGAGAGAGACGGGAAAAGTCTCCTTTTTTACGGCCCACTTTAGCATAAGGCTGTCCTTCAACTTCTACTACATCAGCGGTCATGTCAATTTTATTCCGCAGTAAGGTGGATCCAACACCATACATATCTACAGGTACTCCCAGCCGTTCAAAGAGGCTAATTTTTTCTGCGCCGAAACCTCCGGAAACCATTATTTTAAGATTTTCCATCCCTAGTTGGTCAAAGCGGCGCCGGGCTTTCCAGACTAATTCAGGACTGACCCCCAAGGAAGATTCATCCCGGGGTTCTACAGAAAAGTCTCGCATATTGCCGGAGGTGTCAAAGCGCACTCCCCAGAGCTTTCCCCTTCCCGACCCAATTACAGGTGAGGGATCAGTTTCGCCGGCAATGAAATCTTTGCCGGTGAAATGACTGTAGAAATCCCTTACAACTTTTTCTGTGGTGCCGAGGCAGTCATTTTCCCAGTCCACCAGGACTAAACGGTTGACGGTAGAAGGCATATGCCGATCAAAGGCAAAGGCGGCAGCGGAGGTATCGCCTTTATAGCAAGATATCAGGGCATGGGGAATAGTGCCTTGAGCTTCGGAGCCCCAGTAATCTGCATTGGCATCTGTGGAGACTCCAAAGGCACCCGCCTTAAAAGCGGCATAGCCGTCGGTGGCCTGAACCCAGTGATGGTCAAAGCGAGCAGAAAAGAAAATAATCGGTTTGCCTTGGCTGGCGGTAACGACTTTGGCAACGCTGGTAGCAGTGCTGGTGGCCCTGGCAATGACACCAAGTATTAGGGTCTCTAGATGCCCGAAATAAGCAGGATCTCCTTCGATGACCAACACTGGTTCTTTATCTGCAGCGGAATCCCCGTCAAAGAGAGCACGGACATTGATTTCATGCCATTTATCTACCCATAAGCTCATCAGCTGTTCCCTAATCTGCAAACGCTTAGTGGTATTAGCTTCGATGCTGTGTACGTCATAGCGGTACTCAGCAATTGCCAGTTCATTTTCAATGTGCAAGAGATCGTGGAAGAGCTTGTCTACTTTTTGTTCGTCTGTATAGTAGCCGGTACCACAGCGCAAGATGGCGCAAGCTTCGTCCAGGCCGGCCATGACGGCATCGGCTCGGGGAAAAATTTGGTACACCACCTGCTGGTGTAAATTATCCTTCCGCAATATATCCACAAAGCGGGTAAAGTACTTATCGGCGTAATAACCTGCCCGTACCCTTTCAATAGGCACTTTAAATACATAAGGGGCAAGACGAGTTTTTTCAACCATCCTTATACTCCTCCTAAATTTATACGTAGTAAGATCATCACTTCCTAACCTATTCTACAACTAAGATGCTGCCGGGGCAACCTTATGAATACCCGAGGCTCTCTGGGAGAAAATATGGGGCATGGAGGGAGAAGTATGAAGGTCTTACATATTTCCGGTCCTGCTCAAGGCGGGATTGCATGTCACATTCAACAGCTTCAAAAGGGACTAGCTCCTTTGGGTGTCAGTTCCCAGGTGGCGAAACCCGTAGTGGCGGCCCCGGGATCTATCCTAAAGGTATACAGGGAAATCAAAAAGGGGCAATGGGACTTGGTTCATTGCCATGGCTTTCAAGGTGGGGCAGTGGGAAGAGCTGCAGCTGCCATGGCCGGGGTGCCTGCCATTGTAACCATCCACAATACTTTGCAGGTGGTTGGTCCTGTCAGGCTGGGCGCAAAGCTGGCAGAAAGCTGGATGCGAGAAAAAACCGCCTGGTGGGTGACTGTATCTTCTTATCTAAGGAATTATGCCTGGAAGGAGCTGGGGATACCAGAGGCAAGGATGGCGGTAATTGCCAACGGTGTCCAGATGCCTGCAGAAATCCCTCCTTGGCAGCAACAGCCGGTGCTGGGAACAGTTGCACGGCTCATCCCCGCCAAGGGCATAGACATCCTTATTCGGGCAGTGCAGTTACTGCGCCCGGAGATTCCTGGTCTCAAGGCGGTTATCATCGGCGACGGGCCTAGTGCCAGCAGATTGAAGGCCCTTACTGAGGATTTGGGCCTTGGGGGAACGGTGGAATTCCTGGGATACCGAGAGGACGTAGGTGAACAATTAAAAAAGATGGCAGTTTTTGTCCTCCCCACCCGCAGTGAGGGGTTGGGGATTTCGGTGCTGGAAGCTATGTCCATGGGAGTGCCGGTAATTGCCACAGCTGTTGGCGGCATACCTGAACTTGTTCGTCATAATCATACGGGAATATTAGTGCGCCGCGACGATTACGGGGCCATTGCCAGGTCCGTCAGGCAGCTACTCCGGGATAAGGAAAGGGCAGAAGCCATAAGAAGGGCTGCCTTTGACAACGCCACCAGAAACTTTAGCTCTGAATCCATGTTCCAGCGCACTCTGGAAATCTACCAGCAGGTTGTCAATGAATAAAGTCCTTATAGCAGGCTCCATATTTTTGTTATTGCTAGTGGGTTCTGTTTCCGCTGCCGGCAATTTGCGCCTGGTAATAATGGATGGCATAAACCTTGAACATCTGGAGGATGAAGACTATATTAATTTTCATACCCTCATAGAACAGGGAGCTCTAGGATTGGCCAATGCCAACACTGCCGGCGCCAGGACACGGGAAAACTCAGTTCTCACCTTGGCCAGCGGCAGCAGGGCCCTGGGCCCCGGTGCCAAGGATATCTATTCCGGCCAGGAAGAGTTAGAAACCGGCCTGGCGGCGGAAGTTCATGGAGGCTGCACCGGGGTGACTGCCCCGCCGGAAGCCTTGGTACTACCTGGTATCGCCCTTATTGCCGAGGCCAATGACAAACTGTTGCATACAGTATCTGTGGGCTACTTGGCCCAACGCCTAACAGCTGCAGGCAAGAATGTAGCCGCCTTAGTAAATGGGGACGTAGGCGGCAAGTATCGGGAAGGGGCAGCAATTGTGGCCGATAGTAACGGCGTTATCCGAATGGGAAACTTAGAAACTGCCCTGACGGTGAAACCCGAACTTCCCTTTGGACTTCAATCTGACATTAGGGGATTTGTTGACGCCGTAAAAGAATTCGCCGAAGCAGATTTACTGGTTATGGACTTGGGGGATACCAGCAGGACCCAAGATTATCTTCCCTTGGTGTTGCCGGACAGGCGGGAATACTTTCGCCACAAAGCATTACTCCAGATGGATCAATTCTTGGGAGAGCTGCTGTCCCTTCATAAGGAGGACGACCTCCTATTGATAGTGGTCTTACAAGGAGACAGGACTTTGGCCCAGGAAGAAGGGAAATTGTTAGTGCCAGTCCTGGCCTATGGCAGCGGCTTTCAAGGCCTACTTACCTCTGCGACCACCCGGCGGCAGGGGGTAGTGGCAAGTATTGATGTCACCGCAACGGTGCTAGATTATTTTGATCTCTATCAGCCGGGAGAGATTCATGGTCAGGCTCTCCAGTCCACCCCCCATTCCGATCCCCTTGACTTCCTGCTACAACGGGAAGGAGAGATGGCTGCGGTTTATCGGCTCCGTCCTCCCTTAATCAAAGGATTTATTGCAGCAGTGATAGTCTTAGTGGCCTTATCCCTGGTGGCGTCTTATCGCAAATGGCGCAGTCTAGGACTTCTTCGGTTATCCCTGATTATGACGGTAGCCACCCCCCTGGCCTTGTTGGTGCTGGCGGCCCTTCCCCCCTCCCTTTGGCTGGTGCCAGCTTGGATTGTCCTTACCTTGGCGATAGCTTTGGCATTACGGAGGATGGATCCTGTTAAGGCCATGACCCTAATAGGTGCTGTCACAGCATTGGTGGTAGTAATTGATGCCCTCACAGGATCCTGGTTGCAGCAACGATCCATCCTTGGCTATGATGCTATTGCCGGTGCCCGCTACTACGGCATTGGCAATGAATACATGGGGGTTCTCCTGGGTAGTAGTCTACTGGGTATAAGGGAAGTGTTGGCAAAGAATAAATGGCTGGCCCTGTTGCCATTGGGGACAATTGTCCTGATTCTTATGCTACCAGGGGTGGGAGCCAATTTCGGAGGTGCATTAGCCGCCGTTGTCGGCTATACAATTGCCCTTACTGGGCTTAGTATCGTAAAGAATAAAAAACACCGCCTGCCGGCAGCACTGGTTTTAACCGTGGCAACAGTGGTGTTAGTGGTAGTCAATATTGGGGGAAAGCAATCTCATGTGGGCCGCTTCTTTATTGATGTGGCTGCAAACCCAGGGGAATTTTGGCGGGTTGTGGAGCGCAAGCTTGTAATGAACTGGCGCTTAATCCGCTGGTCCATGTGGAGCAAGGCCTTTGCTGCGTTGTTTGTTGCCGCCTTCTGGATTTTCATTTCCCAGCGGCGAATGTTAGCGAAGCGCTTTAGTCCCTATTGGCCTCAGATTCGGGGTGCTCTGGCAGCGGCGTTGGCGGCCCTGGCCCTAAATGATTCAGGAATAGTTGCTGCAGCTACAACCCTACTCTATATGACATTGCCCTTGCTTTATTCTTGGTTATCAGCCAGTTCATCGGCCAGAGTGTCCCACTCTCTGTAATACTGTCCCAGTAAAGTCTGGACATTTTGCATTTCCAGTGAGAGTTGGTGAAGCTTTTCATGGTTGGACTGGGGAGCAGCCAAGGAGGCGTTTAACTGTGTTTGCCGTTTCTCTGCCTGGGCAATCTCTTTCTCCAGCTGGCTCAGACGCTGTTGCCGCCGAAATATTTCATTGGGGGAAAGCCGGTATACAGGTTTTTTCGTTTCAGGTTTTGCCACCGGAGAGGGAGGGGCGGCCACAGGCTGCCTCTCTTCTTTTTTTGCCAGCCAGTAATCGTAATTGCCCTGAAAACGCTGAATTCCCCGAGAAGTCATTTCCAGGGTAATATTAGTTACGGCGTTTAAAAACCAACGGTCATGGGACACCATGAGGATAGTGCCAGGGAACTGGTTCAAGGCGTCTTCCAGTACTTCTCTGCTGTCCAGATCCAGGTGGTTAGTAGGCTCGTCCAGAATGAGAAAATTAGCCTTGCTCAAGAGCAGCTTGGCCAAGGCTAATCTGCTAGCCTCACCACCGCTCATATACTTCACAGCTTTAAAGGCCTCTTCCCCCCGGAAGAGGAAGCGGGCTAAGAAGCTTTGCACTTCTCCCCGGGTCCATCCAGGGACCACCGACCAGATTTCATCGGCAGCGGTTTTTGCTGGGTCGAGATCTTCCCGCATTTGGCTGTAGTAGGCTAATTCCACATAATGGCCAAAAGAAACAGAACCGGTGTCGGGGGTCTGGAGACCGCAGATGATCTCCAGTAATGTAGTCTTGCCGCAACCATTGGGACCGATTAGTCCAACCCGTTGGCCTCTTTCAATCTGAAAGCTGGCGTTGTCAAAGACCTTGTTCCCGGCAAAGGACTTAGACAAGTTTTGACAGTGGAGCACATGGCGACCGCTGGGACGCCGTTGCTCAAATATAAAGGCGGCCCGATGAATTTCAGAGGTCGGGCCATCAAGGCGAACTAGCTTTTTCAGGTCCAGGCGCCTGCTTTGGGCCTGTTTAGTGTTTTGCCCTTCAATGTTGCGGGCAATAAAATCTTCTGTGCGCTTAATATATTCCTGTTGCGCCAAGTATTCTTTCTGCAGTTTCTCCCGGCGGGCTTTTCTTTCCCTGAGAAAAAAGCTGTATTCTCCGGGATATAGTACTAATCTCGTGTTTTCCATTTCCCCAATTGTATCCGCCAGGGCCTCCAGAAAGCGGCGGTCATGGGAGACCATCAGCAGGCCCCCACGAAAACCCTTGAGATAACCCTCCAGCCAGTTAATGGCGGCAATATCCAAATGGTTTGTAGGTTCATCCAGAAGCAAAAGGTCTGGGTCGGTAAGGAGGAGCTTGGCCAGGGCCAAACGGCTTTGCTGCCCACCGCTAAGAAGGCTGACAGATTGAGAAAACTCTTCCTCCTGGAAACCCAATCCCTTGAGGATACTCCTAGTGCGGGCAGGATAACTGTACCCCTCTCGCTCTTCAAATTCGTGGCTAATGCGGGCATACTGTTCCATGACCTCAGGATCTTCAAACTTCAACTGATGTTCCAGGCTGCGCAATTGTTCTTCCATGGCCACAAGTTCTGTAAATACCATTACTCCCTCTTCCAGAACGGTGTTGCCTGGAGAAAAAGAAACGTTTTGGCTTTGGTAGCCAATTTTACAGCCCTTGGCCAGCATCACTCTGCCGCTATCTGGTTCCAGTTGTCCGGACACAATGCGCAGCAAAGTAGTTTTGCCACTGCCATTGGCTCCCACCAGGCCGACTTTCTGGCCCCTTCGAACCTGAATATCTATATCTTCCAGCACCGGTTGGGCACTGTATTCTTTGTAAATTTTCTCTGTAGCTAAAAGCATAGGTAATCCCTCCTCAATGAATAGTAGCCTCAAACCTCCCCTTTTGTCAAAAAATTCTTAAGGACGAAAGCAGATGAATCAAGAATAGTAATCGAGAATCTCTTAATATTAAGCAATTTCATTGTTTGTTGGCGGGTTAAATACTGGATTACGGTTATCTGAAAGACACTACCTCGCCAGATGGCGGAGGTATTGATGTGTGGCACGGGAGTCTTTCCAAAACAATATGCGATGCTGTCATTTGCACCATTGACTTGCTCAAAAAGGATTCTGAAATCAAGATATTGATTGGCTGTACTGAATAAGAAAAAGCTGTCATCATGCGGTTTCACAATGATTCCGAATACATGAAAGGCACAATGATTCGAAGAGGAAACGAGGACAAGCTATAGTACATAAAGGTACAGCCCACTGGAAACGGAGCGGCTTATACTGCGGCGGTTTACAATTGACGGCGGCAGATGTTTTAGTAACTAGAGCGGTTCTGCCGAGAACTCAAGATTTGTCATGGGATCCTCGCCTGTAGTAGTGCCATTATTTCAACATGATTTGGTGATGCAACTAAGCAGAAATCCTCGATATCGCAGTCACCGAAAACAATCTTCAACTTAGCATTGGCGGCAAATGATTAAAGGGTTTGTTAAGAAACGGGACAACGCTTTACATAAGTGTGCTCTTTTACCACCCCTTGAGGCTGTCGCTCAGGGGGCAGTTTTTATCAGTTTTTCAAGTGTATAAGTGCGTAAGGTCTTTTCCCCCAAGCTGTCATCATTGAGCTTGCCCAAAAAGATTCAGGAATATCTGGGTCCCCATCGCTAATATAGCGAATAATTTCTAACCGGGGCAAAGTGTTCACCACAACCAGTAAACTGTCCAAGGTAGATATTTAGAAAGAGCAAAGATACATTGTTCCATGTAAGGCTATCAATTATGGGATTTATATTGTTCAAAAATATGCATCATCATGCCCGGGAATGGGGCGTAATTCCAGCTTTTTCGTCCACCAAGTAACAGTAATTTTTGCTCTCTTTATTCCGATAGTAGCTTCTCTCATAAGTAAGGGGACCAAAGGGAGTCAGTATCTCTTTACTGTCATTTCTTCTTACTACTGTCCATCTGCGTTTCCGAGCTTTGCTGGTAAGCTGCTTTTGGTCCAGGGATTCGAGGAAGACTTTCAGTATCTCACAACCTAGCTGATCAAACTGTTTCTTAAGATTGGCCTCCAAATCTTGATAGGTACAACCATCTTCTAAAGCCTCTAGAATTTTCACCGATACAGAAAGGGTTTTTTCCTCTACTAAGCGAATAATGTCCATGAGGAACCTCTACCTCCTTGTGGGGTATTCATTCGAACTGATGTGAGGTTCCTCTTCTATTATTTGGAGGGAAAATCCTTCCAAATATCCCTACAGTAATTTTACACTAACGGACTACTTATAGCCCTCTCTTTGTCAAAGAAAAAAGCCCTTAGGGATTAAGGGCCGATAGATTCTTCAAGTGTGTAGGTGCGCAGGGTCTTTTTCTCCAAGCTGTCCTTATTGAGCTTGTCCAAATTAGATTCAGGAACAGTAATGATATCCGGGTCCCCATCGCTAATATAGCGGGTGTTCTCCAGTCTGGCCAGCGCCTTGTCAAGGAAATCTTTGGCGTCACCGTCGGGATAGTTACTGGCGCGAATTCGGGGCATGGCCAAGGGAGAATAATTTGTGTGGTTAAAGGGCTTTGCTGGGGCGGACCCCACCAGGAGTATGGCATCGTGCTGGTATGTCGTTCCCTGGAACTGACCCTGATGCACATAATCTGCCCATTCAGCCTTTGGACGCCCTCCAAAGGGCAGGGCCAAAGAATTTAGCTTATACCCCGGGAGCAGGTCTTCAAGAAGATATTGAGGCTTGCCAAGTTGTTCCTGAAGGTCGTCAAGGGATTTAATATCTTTTTTCAAGTGTTTGTGGCCCAAAGTATGGTTGCCGATTTCCATGCCCCATTCCTGCAGTTTCTCCAGCTTCCATTGGCGATGCTCAGCTGTGTACCAGGAAGCAGATTGAGAAAAGGGATGTGGCAACTGAACAAAGAACGTAGCGGCGGTGCCCATGTCGGGATGGCTGTCTGCAAAGTCCATAATGATGCCCACAGTGCAATCAGGATCTACCGTTGTTTCCTCACCATTTTTTAATAAATTAAAGTTGTTGGCGTTGCCATCGTCAAAAGTAAGAACAAGGGGGCTTGTCCCAGCAGAAATATCGATGTTATTTGTAATGACATCTGTAAGGGAAACCAAGCGATAACCCAAGTCATAGAAGCGCTGCAGGTCAGCACGGAAATTATCAGGAGTGCGAACCCAAATTGATTCAGGTTCCCGAATATTATGGTACATCCAGATAGGGATTTCCCCTAATTCATTGGGCTTGTACAAAGCAAAATCAAAGTCTGGCTCTGGTTCTGGCTCCGGTTCAGGGTCGGGGATTGGTTCTACAAGGCCAGGATCTTTCCCTGGGTCGGGGTCCGGAATAGAGGGAGTTCCGGGAACACAGGCAGCAACAAATAAAATGACTACTAAAAAAATTAAGCTTTTATATTTCTTCATTATATGTCCTCTCCTTCGTCTGTATTATACTGCATCTAGGCCCCGGAGACAATTGACCGCCCCAGCCACTTGCTGGAAGCATGGGGACGGTTCTACTGCTTCCTAAAACTCGGGCATTTAAATAAAAGAGATCAGGGACAATCTAACTTGAAAAACTTGACATTCGAAAGGGAAATATTAACATGATCTCAGTAAATGGAAATATATAGTTGCACTGCAGTCGTGGTGCATCCCCGCATTTACTACATGAGAGTGGGATAAGTATCCGGGAGAGGTTGCAAGGAGGTTTTTGGCGTGAAGGGGAAGCTGTCAAATATATATCTTTTACAAGGGGAATACGAAAAAGGCCTAGATTTAATTTGCAAACTGGAGAAAGAGCAACCATTGCCTGTAAACTCTAGGGAGTTCAGTGCAATAAAATCCTCTTTGTTATTCGATCTTCCCGAGTTGGAATTAACGGCAAACCTTATGAATAACCTGAGTCTAGTAGATTTGGCCAAATTGGCAGCCTATCGGCATGACATTGGGGATATCACCAGTTACAATAATGCCTTGGCGGTAATCAAGGATAGTAGTGCTCCCCAACGTGACCTAATTCAAAAGGCCTTATTCCCAGCACCAGGCTATTGGTGGAAAGCCTCTACAGGAAAAGTTGTCCGACTCGATACCCTAACCAATGTAGTAAGTTGGAGCAGAGATAGCAAGTACGCTGCCCAGTGGAGGTCGGATGAGTCCAGTGTTATTCAGATTCGTAGGGTGGCCGACCTGGAAATCGTCGGAAGGGTGTCCTCTCCTGGCAAGGTGTTGGGATGGAATGGAGATCAGCTTTATGTTTCCGGAGCCAGCAAGGTTTATCAATATACTGTCACTGGTGAACAAACAGCGGCCCAGAATATTCCTGAAGGTTTTTCTCCCGTCGTATCTCCCAAGGGGGATCTTGGATTCGTTTTGGTTGCCGAGGAAAAAATCGTCGTCAAGAGTGATGCCATAGATAAGACCTTTGTCGGGTCAGTACCAGATGTGGTGGATATTTTATGGCTTGAGGAAGAAGCGGGATTGCTCTTCCATTCTGCTTACGACCAACTGTGGACTACAACCAACGATACTTATCACTTGTTGGATTTTGCTACTGGTAGAATCAGTGAAATCACCGCCTTAGGGGAAGCCTTTAATCCTTTGTTGGATGAGTACTTATGGGATGGAAGAACACTTTACGGACTTTTTACTATCCTAACGCAACAACACTTATTCCGCTATGATGTCATTAGCACTCAGTTAGATCATACCGGCATAGTACTCACAAACGCGCGGGAATTTATTGCCTTTTCCCCAGTTGGGGTAATTGAAGCCAAGGATGATAACGTTGTTCTTTATAAGCTCAAATAAAGATAGCCGTTTCCGCTAACCATCTAGCTTTTTGCTGGGCTATTGTTGAATTCAGTTGAATACCTCTCTTCATATACTGAACTAGTAAAATGAAGGGAGGTTTATCTATGAGTGTACAAATTCCCCCTCCCCCGGCCAGTTGCTCAGGCTTTATTTACACAGTGGTCAGCGGAGATACCTTATTTTTTATAGCTCAAAGATTCGGCGTAAGTTTCAATGCCATTATTGCTGCAAATCCTCAGATTCCTAACCCTAATTTGATATTTCCAGGACAGCGAATCTGTGTGCCCTCAGGGGCTCCTCCGATACCGGTAATTGAATGTTGCATGTTGCTATTCCGCACAGCCAATGTACCGATTCTACCAGGGGCAGAGGCAGGGGGTGTTGCCCGAGTGGTTCAGAATTCCCAGGAGGGCAATGTCTTGGTTTCTACCATTGGCCTGCCCCCGCCATCCAGTCTTGGTGGCAATGTATATGTAGCCTGGATTCGCCGGCCAGGTTTTCCGCCAATTCCCTTCCAGCTATACCAGACGGGACCTGTTGTAATTGAGCCAGGTGTCTGGGTCGGTGCCATCCTCTTTGGACCTGGAGAACAGTTTGCACCTTTCCAGGACATCGTGGTAACAGCGGAAGTCTCTCCCCCGTTTATTACACCCAACCTCACTCGCATTGCCCTAATTGATCAATTCGCACAGTGTCAACCAAGGTAGATCCATCTCGGAGTAGCACTTTAGCATTTATGCTACAAGATAGAATAGGGAATAGGGTGGGTGCTTGCCCACCCTATTGCACTGCAGCTCCTGGCTGAAATTCGGATGCATAGGCGTTCTTCCTACCAAATGATGCTTTTGCAGAAACAAATTGGATGGGCGCCATTTATTCAGGCTTTTCTGGCAGGCGTTATATGATTACAGACTATTGCAATAGGGCGATACAATATAGTATAATTTACGGAAGCATGGGGGGTTCTGCTGCTTCCCTAAAGGCTGTGAAAACAAACCCCGGGTAGATTACTCGAGGAAGATAAGAGGGTTCTACTACCAGGAAAGTGTGGGAAGGGGGAGAGGATATGTACGCAGATATTAACAGGCGTTTAGTAGAAGCTCAAGAGGTGATTTTCCAGCTTCAGGTGCTTGACCATAAGCTTTGTCGAAACTTATGGAAATGGAGGCCAGTGAGAAGAAAGCACTGGCTCAGCTGGAAGAGCGAGTCAATGCTCTTGTAATTGATAGTTAGAAGCATGGGGATTCTGCTGCTTCTTACAAAAAGTCCACATCCCCGTTCTGGGCAATTGGGCTAGCAGTAACTATTTAGCATGAAAAGAGGACAAAGAGATGAAAAAGTTGCGTTTTCCAATTGCGTTTATGGTTGCTACCTTTATCCTTGGTGGCTGCGGCGGGTCCCAGGACTCCAAGGTGATGGTAGATGGTAAAAAGGTGGAGTTCTCCCATGGTCCCGAAGTGGTGGACGGAGTACTTATGGTTCCTGGCGAACAATTGTTTCGCATCCTGTACGGTGAGCCTGTCTGGGATGAAGAAAGTAAAACCATGGGCATCCAGGACCATGAGCTTCTCTTTCTGCTTCAGGCAAACAATGTCTATGCCAATTTAAATGACGCTCCCTACCTTCTGCCGATGGCCCCCAGCTTGCAAGGATCAGAACTAATGGTACCCTTGGAGGCCGTTGCGCTGGCTTTAGGCCATCGGGTTCAGTGGGAGGGCTCGACTGCCTCCATCATAACCGATGTCAGGACAGTAGAATTATCTCAGCGGGAAGCGCTTTTGGTGGGGACATGGAGTGACAACAACCGATATTTCGGTGAGATGTATGATCCCGGCACGGGGCTTCCTATAACCAGCGCCTATAGCGGGAAGTGGTATGTGTTTTCGGAGGATGGAACCTTCTGTTATATTATCGCAGGCTCGGGCCAGTTCATCAGCGGTGTGGCAATGGATGAGGGTAAGTATAAACTTGAAGGGGATGAGTTGGTCCTGTATTCCCAGACCTCTAGCTGGGCTCCAGATCTTGCCAGATCCGACCAAGCACCCAGTTATAAAAATAAACCGATAGAAGACGAAAGGCTAACCCTGATCTTTGAAGGCCTGGACACCATTCGGATTAACGGGGACACCTACTATTTACATAACCCACAACATAAGCCAACTCAATGAGTTGGCTTATGTTGTGGGTTCCCCAAGAATCCCGTAAATACATTGGTGCCGAGCCGTTTACTCACTTTAGGATATTAATTAGTTTTCTCTTGACTAAAGGACCTGACAACTATATAATCAACTTAACCAAGAGGTTAAGTTAACCAGTTAGTTAAGTTTGTTTGGTGGTGGCTGAGTGGTAATTAAGTATGCGAATGAAAAAGTGGAACGCTGCTTTTGCATCTCCGTGGTCATGAAGAAAAGGGTCGGGGAAACGCTTGCAAGAGCGATCAAGCTGCGCTGTGATCAACTAAAGGCTGCACCAAGCTTTGACATCTTTTTGAGTACGGGTCTTGGCAAGCCCCATTCACTTGTTGGGGATCTCAAAGGCTGTTATAGGATAACAATTTCCCGTAATTTTAGACTTATTATTAGTCCTGACGTAGATAGTAATGACCCGGCCAGTTTAAAGAAATGCGATGTGGTAACTATAAAGGGGGTGGTAGATTATTATGGTCAGAAATACAATTGGCTTATCTCGTGATTTTATTATCCATCCAGGTGAGACATTGAAAGAAGTGCTGGAGAATCGGGAACTGAGTCAAAGAGAACTAGCTCTGCGGACAGGCGTAACTGAAACACATATCAGTTGGTTGGTAAATGGGAAAAAGGGTATTTCTATTTCTTTTGCCAAGAAGCTGGAATATGTCCTAAATGTTGACGCTAGCTTTTGGATTAACCTGCAGTCTAACTACGACAAGGAACTGGAGGACTATAAAGAAATCAATGATATCTCCGATAGGGAGGTTAGAGTCTTAAGTAAGTTAGAAAATATAATTAGCTTTATGCAGCAAAATGGTATTATCCCCGTAGAATCAAGTGATTTATCACGTGTAATTGACTTAAGGAAACTATTGAATATAAGCAGTCTGTTCAGAATCCCAGATATTTGTCAGGCAGGAGCTTATCGTTTGCCTGCATCTGCAAACATTGACCCCTACGTATTGTTTACTTGGTTGAGGTTGTGCGATTTGATTACCTCAAAGTATAAGATTAGCAAAGTACTAGATGTCGAAAAACTAAAGAAAGCGATTCCCCTTATCAAAGAGGTAATGTTTGCTGATGTAAGCAAAATCCAACTTCGACTACAGGACATTTTTGCTCAGTGTGGAATAAGGTTTTCAATCATTAAGTATTTTACCGGCGCACCGGTTCAGGGTGTGCTAAAGAAGGGTAACGATGGTTCGTTAAGTTTGATTGTTACAGATAGACAGAAGTTCGCAGATATATTTTGGTTTACCCTTTTCCACGAAATAGGACACGTTATTCATGGTGACTTTGAAGATCAGTTGATTGACTATGAATCTGTAGACAGTGACGTAGAAAAAAGAGCAGATGAGTATGCTACAAACGCCTTAATTAGACCAGACGAATACCAACGATTCGTAGAAAGTGAAAATTACTCTCTAGACCATATTAATTACTTTTGTTCTGAAGTAGGAGTACCTAATTATGTTTTAATAGGAAGACTCCAGAAAGAAGGGTTCCTTCGGTATAACCAGTATGTTTCAGAGAAAGCAAGATACGAGATAGAAGACTTGATTAACGTGTAGACCGAAAGGATTGAGCCCCCCAGGGGCTTATTTTCTTTTAGGACAACAGTATAAATCTTTGTTTATCTAAAGAAATTCCTTGTAGAATGCATGCAATTATTGGTATAATCAGGATAATATAGAGGAATGGGTGGCAAGGATGAAGGTAAGCTACAAAAAACTATGGAAGCTATTAATCGACAGGGAAATGAAGAAAAAGGATTTGCAGCAGGGGGCAGGCCTCAGCTCTGCCACCATTGCCAAGCTCTCCCATCATGAGAATGTAAGCATGGATGTTCTCATCAGGGTATGTACTACTCTGCAGGTAGGGTTCGAGGATATTATGGAACTGGTGCCGGAATGTCACGAAACAATGACAACCGCATGAAAATCTTTGGGGAGGTGGGGGCATGGAGATATTCGATAATGTTACAAGGGTGGTCAAAGATGATCTGGAGACCACGATTGGCCTAGGCTGTCGCGTGTCTATAGCTGCTGCCTGTTTTTCCATATATGCTTACCAGGAGCTAAAAAAGCAGTTAGATAACATAGACGAGATGCGTTTTATCTTTACTTCACCGGCATTTGTTACTGAAAAAGCTCCTAAAGAAAAGCGTGAGTTTTACATCCCCCGCCTTAACCGTGAACGAAGCTTGTATGGAACAGAATTTGAAGTTAAGCTCCGCAATGAACTAACCCAAAAGGCAATAGCCAAGGAATGTGCTGATTGGATTAGAAAGAAGGTAACATTTAAATCCAATACTACTCAGGAAAGCATGGGTGGTTTTCTAAACATAGAATCCAACAATCAACAGATTACCTATTTACCGCTGGCAGGTTTCACTACAGTAGATATTGGCTGTGAACGGGGTAATTACAGTTACAACATGGTGAATAAGTTTGTAGCCCCCCACAGTCAGGAATACGTCCGGCTTTTTGAGAGCATCTGGAACGACAAAGTAAGAATGCAGGACGTTACCAATGAGGTTATAGATACCATCACTGCTGCTTACAATGAAAATTCGGCTGAGTTCCTGTACTTTGTTGCTCTGTACAATATATTCAACGAATTCCTGGAGGACATTTCCGAGGATGTGCTTCCCAACGAAGCGACAGGGTTTAAGGAGAGCAAGATTTGGCAGATCCTATATGACTTTCAACAGGACGCGGCCCTGGCCATAATCAACAAGTTGGAAAAGTACAATGGCTGCATTTTGGCCGACAGTGTGGGTCTGGGCAAGACCTTCACTGCCCTGGCGGTTATGAAGTACTATGAGAACAGAAATAAATCAGTACTGGTGCTTTGCCCAAAGAAGCTGGCAGACAACTGGAACACTTACAAGGATAACTATGTAAATAACCCCATTGCAGCTGACCGTCTGCGTTACGATGTGCTATATCACACAGACCTATCCAGGAGTCATGGCTACTCCAACGGGCTGGATTTAGCTCGTTTAAATTGGGGTAACTACGATCTTGTGGTTATTGATGAATCTCATAACTTCCGCAATGGTGGTCAGGTGTATGGGCATGATGACCGGGAAAATCGTTATCTTAGACTACTAAACAAGGTAGTACGTTCTGGTGTAAAAACTAAAGTCCTGATGCTGTCCGCAACGCCGGTAAATAATCGCTTTACCGACTTGCGCAATCAGCTTGCCCTGGCCTATGAAGGTGACGTCAGTTTCATTAATGAAAAACTAAATACAAGGAAGTCCATCGATGAAATCTTCCGTGATGCGCAAAGAGCGTTCAATGCCTGGAGCGAATTAGCCCAAGAACAAAGAAAAACTGCCACACTATTAAAGATGTTGAGCTTTGACTTCTTTGAGTTACTGGACAGTGTGACCATCGCCCGTTCCCGCAAGCATATTGAAAAGTATTACAACATGGATGAAATAGGTCAATTCCCCGAAAGGCTAATACCCTTATCCCTTCGGCCCAACCTAACCGACTTGAGTGATGCCATCAATTATAATGAGATATATGACGAGATAATCAAGCTGAACCTAGCAATTTATATCCCAACTGACTTCGTTTTTGAGAGCAGGCGGGAAAAATATGTTGATTCGGATGTAAATATCAACCGTGCTGGGCGCGAGAGGGGTATCCGGCGTTTGATGAGCATCAACCTGCTCAAACGACTGGAAAGCTCCGTCTATTCCTTCAGCTTAACTCTTCAGCGCATTAAGAAGTTAATTGATGATACCATCGCAGATATTGATTTATTTGTGACTAATGGAAATGCTGCTATCGAAATGGCTGAATTCCAGGATGCAGATTTTGATTATGACGACCAAAATACCGACTTTTTCACCACTGATAAGCGGCAGAAAATTGACCTTAAAGATATGGACTACGTTACTTGGCGAGACGCATTACAGCGGGACTCGGATATCTTAGAATTGCTGGCCCTGATGATTGCCGACATCACGCCGGAGCATGATACAAAATTGCAGACCTTGGTGCATCTTCTCACGGAGAAGATAAATCATCCAATTAACGATGGTAACAAAAAGATCTTTATTTTCTCAGCTTTCGCAGATACAGCTCATTACCTGTACCATAATATTAGCGGGTATATAAAGGATAACTATGGTCTGAACACCGCCATGATAACCGGTACAGTGGATGGAGTAACGACGATTCCGAAATTCCGGGTAACCTTCAACAATGTATTGACCTGCTTTTCTCCAATCTCCAAGGACAAAGCACTACTCATGCCAGGCTCCAATGATAACATTGACATACTTATTGCCACCGATTGCATCTCTGAAGGGCAAAACCTGCAGGATTGTGACTACCTTGTCAACTATGATATCCACTGGAATCCAGTCCGCATCATCCAACGGTTTGGCCGGATAGACCGAATCGGAAGCAAAAATGCCAGAATTCAGCTGGTGAACTTTTGGCCAGATTTGACCCTAGATGATTACATCAATCTAAAATCCCGGGTGGAGACTCGGATGAGGATATCCGTCATGACTTCCACCGGAGATGATGATCTCATCAATGCCGAAGAGAAGGGCGACTTAGAATACCGCAAGGCACAACTCCAGCGCCTACAAGAGGAAGTCGTAGATATCGAAGAAATGTCATCAGGTATCTCTATAATGGACTTAGGGCTTAATGAATTTCGCCTCGACCTGCTAGATTATATTAAGGATAACGGGGATATGGACAGGACCCCCCTGGGGCTTCATGCAGTGGTTGCTGCCCACGCAGATGCCCCTCCTGGTGTCATCTATGTGCTGAAGAACATCAATGGCGGCGTAAATATCGACAACCAGAACCGCCTGCATCCCTTTTACATGGTGTATGTCGCCGATGATGGCGACGTAATATGCGACCATCTCTCGCCTAAGGAAATGCTGGACAGGATGCGGCACCTGTGCAAGGGAAAAGAGGCGCCCCATGCAGACTTATGTCGAGCCTTTAATCAAGAGACCAATGACGGGAAAAACATGGACAGGCTATCTGAATTACTGAGTGCTACAGTTAACTCCATCATTCACATCAAGGATGCAAAGGATATTGACAGCCTGTTCAGTAGTGGTGGCACCTCTGCTCTCAACTCCACCATCACGGGACTGGATGATTTTGAGCTGATCTGTTTCCTGGTAGTACGTTAACTGTGGGGAGGGAGCATATGCAATTACCCAAGAGCACGATATTTAATCGGCGAATACCCAAGCAGAAATTTTACGATAACCTACCTGTTACCCAAGAGCTAAAACGGGTCTTCATAGACCAAATCAGCATGATATACTGGAGGAACAAGATTGCCCCCAGCACTGTTAACATTGCTGAGGGCGAAATGATAACGGAGATAGAGGTTATTGAAATTCACCTTAATCAACCCAGTCTGGACAGACGAGTGCTCAAGCTAATTGACAAGGAAATCCCCTACCACATTCTTTTTCTTCTAATCCATCAAGAAAGGGGCCAAGCCTGGATTGGCTATAAGGAGCAGGGCATGGCAGGATCATTTAAGATCGGCGCTTACTACCATACCCAGTGGCTACCCATGGACAAGCTATCGCTACAACTTGAAGGGCTCAATATGGACTTAGTGTATGAAAACTACGTCCGTCAGATTGCCGGGGAAAGACTTCAGGACCAGCCCGGAGATCTGAAGGAAGCGGTGGCCCGGGATGAGCGGAGGAAAAAGCTGCAAAAAGAAATTGCAGCACTAGAGAACAAAGTGCGCAGGGAAAATCAATTCAACATCCAAGTCGCCCTCAACAGTGAGTTAAAGCGGCTGAAGAAAGAATTGGAGGGGTTAATGTGAAAAACTTGGATTCACCTAAGGAGAAGGTTGTCAAATGCTATCATTGTGGGAATGAAACACTCATGCGCCAAACTGGTGAATCTTCGTGGGGATCGAACGATGAATTTGATTTTCAATATACGTATAAAATGTTTACATGCCCTGTTTGCCATAAGATCACCTTGGTGCAAGCTTACCGTGACGAAACAATGATAGATCCCGATTTGTGGCGGGCAGCAGAAGAAACAATATTGTTTCCCATAAACAGCTTTAAAAGTAACGTATTACCTAAGCCGATAAAAGAATCTTATGAGGCTGCGATAAAAGTTCGAAATGTGAATGCTACCGCATGTGTGCTCCTATTAAGACGAACTTTGGAGATTATCTTTAAGGATCAAGGAGCGACAGCTTGGGGGCTTGCAGATAAAATAGAGGAAATAGCAAAACGAGGACTATTGCCAGATTCATTAAAGGAGGCTTCTTTTTTCACAAAGAAATTCGGTGATTCTGCCGCCCATGGGGAGGATCCTATCGATAAAAATGATATGGAGAGCTTGATAGAATTCACCGAGTATATAATCGACTACCTTTATATAATTCCTTCAAAGATAGAAGACTTCAAAATACAAGTTGGTCGCCAAAAGGATACCCAGGAGAAAGAGGGCTAAGTGTTTGCCCAAGACTTCTAATATTTAAGGGGGGACTAAGTTGGCATCGGTAATTACTAGAATGACAGGTGTAAGTATCTCTTCTGATCATTTCTCTAAACCCACTTATTTGGAGTTTTTCCCAAGGCATGCCAAACCTCCAAAAAAGAATCGAGTAGCTTTGTTATACGGTAGGAATGGTAGCGGGAAAAGCATGATAGCTCAAGGTTTTCGTGAATATAGGGATTCGGTCATTCCTCGAACCGTTGCTTTGAAACTTACGGATGGAACATCTGATATTGGGTTTTCTCCCGGGGAGGCCCAGGGAAAGATATTTATTTTTGATGAGGAATATATTACTAACCGTGTCAAGGTCGATAACTCTGGATTGGATGCCATTGTGTTGTTTGGTGATCAGGTTGCCTTAGATGAACAGATTGAGAAGGTTCAAGGGCTAATTGAAAAGCTAGAAATAAAGATACAAGAACAGGAAATTAAGTGCGGCCAATTTACCGATAAAATTAATGTAAACTCTCCGGATTACTGGACTTTTAAAATTCAAGATAAACTTCGCGAGTCAAATGGATGGGCGGAAATTGGATCAAAAATTCACCAACACAAACACAATCTTAAAGTCACAGAAAAGGAAATTGAAGAGATTGGGAGTATTTTTCCAACTGAGCAATTGGAAGATTTGCTAAGCAAAAGGGAGATCCTGCTCGCGCAATATTCTGCAGCAGCCTCATCTTCAACGCCTTTGAGTGTCGAAGTCACGCAGCTAAATATTATCAGGGATTTTAGTGAGAAAGCAAAGGCCCTTCTTAAGAAAGTAGTTGAAAAACCGCAACTGACAGATCGGGAAACAAAATTACTTCAATTATTCGGAGTAAATGGCGCGGAGGATGCAAGATCGTTCATTTCAACCAAAGAGAACAATATCTGTAACAAATGCTTTCAGCCCATTAGTGATGAATACCGAGCTAGGGTGCTCAAAGAAATAGAAAGGATTTTAAACCGTGATGTCACAGAATTTAAAGGTGAGCTCAAGGAACTATTATTTACAGAATCACCTTTTGATACATACAAAATCTATCGAGATTTGCCTTCATATGAAAACGTACGGGATTGCCTAGATGGTTATAGCAAAGCTATCATGACACATAACTCTGTTATCAGAGCTAAGATCGATAACCCCTTCGAGCCGAAGGAATATGAGGGTTCTATGGAAATAATGACTGCATACGAAGCAGCAAATAATGCACTGAATAGATTGGAAGCCGATCGAATCAGTTATAACCGTTCCATTACTGAGAGATCCTCTGTGAAGAAGGAGCTTATAGATTTAAATAATGATATTGCCCATTATGCAATTAAGGGTATGTATAGCACACTACAAACACAAAAGACTGCAAAGCAAAACGCCGCTAACCGTCTTTGCCAATTAAAAGACAACCATAAAGATTTAACCGGTAAAAAGATTGAATTAGACTCCCAACGCAAGAACTTTACGATTGCTGCTGATGAGATTAATAGGGCTTTGGAGTATATTTTCTTTAGCAAGAAGCGTCTTTCGCTAGAACTAGGTCCTGAGCAACTTTATCATCTCAAGGTAAACGGTAATGAAGTAAGGCCCAATAAGGTATCTTGCGGAGAGAGAAATGCTCTGGCGCTGTGCTATTTTTTCACGGAAATTGTGAAGGACATGGATGCAAAAGCTCTATATTCCGATGAAATCCTCTTGATTATAGACGACCCTGTTTCAAGTTTTGACATGGAAAATAGAGTCGGAATAATGTCCTTTTTGAGGTGGAAATTGGGGCAGATTCTCAGCAGGTGTGCAACCACCAAAATTTTGATTATGACACATGATATTGGCGTGATGTTTGACTTAAGAAAGGCAATGAAAGAAATATCAGACAAGAAGACGTCTGTTAACGCGGAATGCCGCCTATTTCGTCTCGAGGGTAAGTGCTTATCCAAATTTCAGGATACACACAACGAGTATACTCAATTACTTCAGATAATCTACCAATACGCGACGAGCGCCGTTATTGACAACGACATAGATTTGGTTATAGGCAATGTGATGAGAAGAGTGTTGGAAGCTTTTGCTGCTTTTTCTTTTAAACTAAGCATTACTAAAGTAAGCCTAGACGAGCGGGTTTTGAAATTAATGTCCGAAGGGGAGTCGATATATTATCGAAACTTAATGTATCGCTTGGTGTTACACAATGAAAGCCACTTCGAGGAGAATATACAAGGAGCTCCCGAAATGAGCTTCTTTAGCTTCCTTTCTCCAGATGAAAAGCGACGCACCGCTAAGGATATTTTGTGCTTTATACATCGCTTAAATAAAAGTCATATATTGTCCCACTTGCCAGATGCTGAGCAAGACCTAACAACTTGGTGTTCGAACATCGCTGGCTTAAGGACAGACCTAAAGGTGCCAACTATTTATAACGAGGAGGGTTAGCCAAATGGACAAAATGCGTTTTGAGTCGCCTGATATAACTGATGAATATATCCAGAAGATATCTCAGCTTTTCCCTGGTGTTGTAACCGAGGGTAAGATAAACTTTGATTTCTTGCGCTCAATTTTAGGTGATGAAGTACATAAAGATGAAGCCTATGAGTTTACTTGGGTGGGGAAAAGGGCTGCCATCGCCGAGGCCGGGAGGCCCATTCGCAAGGCCTTGCGGCCTTGCAAAGAGGAGAGCAAGGATTGGGATGCGACCGAAAATCTATATATAGAGGGCGACAACCTTGATGTGCTTAAGCTCTTGCAGGAGAGCTATCTCGGTAAGGTCAAGATGATTTATTTAGACCCGCCTTACAATACTGGCAACGATTTTGTATATCGGGATAATTTCACCCGGGACAAGGACGAATATGAAGAGGACGCGGGTGTTTACGGCGAGGATGGCGACCGTCTCTTCCGCAACACCGAGCGCAATGGGAGGTTCCATTCTGATTGGTGCAGCATGATGTATCCTCGGCTGGTTCTGGCGAGGAATCTGCTGAGTGATGACGGGGTAATTTTCATCAGTATTGACGATAATGAACAGGCAAACTT
The DNA here is from genome assembly GCA_002423965.1 of Firmicutes bacterium UBA5509. GTDB lineage: Bacteria > Bacillota > Proteinivoracia > UBA4975 > UBA4975 > UBA4975. The sequence goes on from DIOR01000004.1 coordinate 23,398, forward strand.
AACAAAAATCTGTGATGAGGTATTTGGTTCTAGTAACCGAATCGGTCCGATTATCCAAAACAAGCAGAATGCAAAAAATGATACCTTAAATGTGCAGAAAAACCACGAGTTTATTCTTGTTTATAGAAGGGCAAAACAATTTGATAGCGAAACTAAGGTTGCCTCGACATTAATTAACAGGGTTTCAAGGGCCCGTGATGTTTTTGAAGAGAGTGGAAATTACTATTACATTAATGATGCGATTACAACAAGAGGGGAAGGAGGTACATTAAGTGCTCGCCCCAATTTAGGATACAGTATCTATTATAATCCGGAAACAAACGATAAGATTGCAATATGTGATTATGATATAGCAAAGGCCAAGCATGCAACAGACTATGATGAACTATACAGTGATCGTGCCGATCTGCTTGCAAGCGGTTATGTCATCATTCGTCCACCGAGAGTGCGTGGCCAGTTAGGTTGTTGGACTTGGTCACTAGAAAAATTCAATGAACAGAAAAATAATACAATTATCACCGGGAAAAAGGGTGCTTATGCTGTCAAAAAACGTACGTTTGTTCCTAAAGCACTAGTCATAGATCTAGATGGAAGAAAACAATATATATCTTATAGTGAAACAAACCTCAGGAGCATCATTGACTACTCAACAAATGATGGAACAATCGCATTGAACTCTGTAATGGGAGATTCTAACGTTTTCAACAATCCTAAGAACTTAAGAATGCTATCAGAAATCATTCAATCAGTTCCTGATAAAGATTCTTTAGTCCTCGACTTTTTCTCTGGCTCCGCAACCACCGCCCATGCAGTAATGCAGCTGAACGCTGAAGATAATGGCAAACGCAAATTCATCATGGTGCAGTTACCTGAGGTGTGCGATGAAAAGAGTGAGGCTGCTAAAGCTGGCTATGCCAACATCTGCGAAATCGGCAAGGAACGCATTCGTCGGGCCGGGGATAAGATTAAGTCTGAGGCTGGGATGATTGGCCAGGATTTGGACATTGGCTTCCGGGTCCTGAAGCTGGATTCCACCAACATGCGGGATGTTTATTATTCTGCCGGGGAATACAGCCAGGACATGCTTTCTGCTCTGGAGGATAATATCAAGGAAGACCGCAATGACATGGACTTGCTTTTTGCCTGTCTGCTGGATTGGGGGCTGCCCCTGTCCATGCCCCATACCCAGGAACAGATTTCCGGATTCACCGTGCACACCTATAATGACGGCGACCTTATCGCCTGCTTCGACAAGGATATCAGTGATGATGTAGTTAAGGAAATTGCCCGGCGCTGTGGTAGTCCTGATCGGGAGGGACTGGCTACCCGCGCAGTATTCCGGGACTTAAGCTTTGCCAACAGTCCCGCGAAAATCAATGTAGAGGAGATCTTTAAGCTTCTGGCGCCCAACACCAGTGTGCGGGTGATATAGGATGAAGCAGGAAGAAAGAATCATCCTCTATACCACCGACGGCGGTAATGTAGCCGTCTCGGTGCGCTTTGAGGATGAAGATTTTTGGATGACGCAAAAGGCTATTGGGGAATTGTTCGGTGTGGGGGTCGCTGCCGTCAGCAAGCACATTAAGAATATTTATGACGACGAGGAATTATCGCCGGACGCAACTGTTTCCAAAATGGAAATAGTTCAGGACGAAGGAAACCGAAGCGTAAAGCGCCTGGTGGACTTTTACAACCTAGATATGATTATCGCCGTGGGGTACCGGGTCAATTCAATAAAGGCGACTCGGTTTCGGCAGTGGGCCACTAAGACACTGCATGAGTATATCCAAAAGGGCTTTGTCCTAAATGACGACCTGCTGAAGAATGGAAAGCCCTTTGGGCGAGATTACTTTGATGAGCTGCTGGAACGCATCCGGGAGATTCGGGCCAGCGAGCGGCGGGCATATCAGAAGATCGCAGATGTGTTCGAACAATGCAGTTATGACTATGATAAGAACAGTAACCTGACCCGGGAGTTTTATGCCTTTGTTCAGAATAAGCTCCACTATGCCATTACAGGCATGACCGCTGCCGAGCTTATTGCACAGCGGGCCAGCCTTGAACACCCCACCATGGGACTGACCACCTGGAAAGCTGCTCCCGAGGGGAAAATCCTCAAGGGCGATGTGGTAATTGCAAAGAACTACTTGAACGAGCAGGAGCTTTCGCGGTTAAATAGGATTGTGACCATGTTCATTGACCACGCCGAATTAATGGCAGAGGATCAGGTGCTGATGAGTATGGCAGATTGGCTGCGGGAGACGGACAATTTCCTGTCGAATATTCGCCGGAGGGTTCTTAAAGGCAAGGGGAGCATTTCCCATCAGGATGCAATTAAAAGGGCTGAGGAGATTTATGAACAGTTCCGGGTTAAGCAAGACAGGGACTATATCTCCCAATTCGATAAAGCCGTGGCGAAATACCTAAAGGGTGAGGGAGGAGGCAAGGACCAATGAAACTGCAATTTAAGCATCAGAAATTCCAGGCAGAAGCAGCCAAGGCTGTATGCGACGTCTTTGCCGGACAGCCTTACCTCAAGCCCAGCTATAGGATGGATCAGGGGTATGTAAAAAAAGAACAGATAACAATGGATGAAGCAGAACGCTTCACCGGTTTTGGCAACTCTCCCTTAGTACCGGAATTGAATGATGGGGTTATCCTGGAAAATATCAATAAGATTCAGCGCAGCCATCAAATTGAGCCGTCGAAACAGTTGGAAGGGCGGTACAACCTGACGGTGGAAATGGAGACAGGCGTCGGCAAGACATACACCTATATAAAGACCATGTACGAATTGAACAAGCGCTACGGCTGGAGCAAGTTCATCGTCGTCGTGCCCAGTGTCGCCATTCGGGAAGGGGTCTACAAATCATTTCAAATAACCGAGGATCACTTTGCCGAGGAGTACGGCAATAAGATAAGGTACTTCATCTATAATTCCGCACAGCTAACCGAGATCGATCGCTTTGCCTCCGACAGTTCTATTAATGCTATGATTATCAACTCCCAGGCCTTTAACGCCCGGGGTAAGGATGCCCGGCGCATCTACATGAAACTGGATGAGTTTCGGAGCCGCAAGCCCATCGACATCATCGCCAAGACCAACCCCATTTTGATTATCGATGAGCCCCAGTCGGTGGAGGGAAAGGTCACAAAGGAGCGCTTGAAAGAATTCAATCCGCTTTTTACGCTACGGTATTCGGCGACCCACAAGAAGGGCAGCGAGTACAATATGGTATACCGCTTGGACGCCATGGAGGCCTATAATAAGAAGCTGGTCAAACGCATCGCCGTTAAGGGCATATCCGTTTCTGGCAGTACGGCTACTGAGGGGTATGTGTATTTGGAGGGCATCAATCTTTCCAAGGACAACCCAACCGCCACGATAGAATTTGATATCAAGCGGGCAAAGGGCGTTGGCAAGGCCCGGCGTATCATCGGTGAACGATATAACCTCTTTCCCAATTCGGGTGAGTTAGAGGCATATAAGGACGGGTATACTGTGCTACGCATCGACGGCAGAGATAGCTCGGTAGAGTTTGTCAATGGGAAGAAACTCTTTGCTGGGGATGTCATCGGGGCGGTTAGTGAGGATCAACTGCGCCGGATTCAGATTCGTGAGACCATCCTCTCCCATATTGAGCAGGAGCGGCGTCTATTCTACAAGGGCATTAAGGTGTTGTCATTGTTCTTTATTGATGAGGTGGCGAAGTACAAGCAGTATGCCCAGGGGAAACCCCATAATGGACCCTATGCCGATGTATTTGAGGAAGAGTACCAGCAGATTATCAACAATCTTCAGTTGGAGTTTGGCGATGCTGATGGGTATTTGGCGTATCTAGGGGGCATCACTGCCGAGGAAACCCATGCTGGATATTTTTCCATTGATAAAAAGAGCCGGCGCATAGTGGACAGCAAACTGGCAAACAGGAAGGAACGCACATCCGATGATACCGATGCCTACAATCTGATCATGAAGGATAAGGAGCGTCTGCTGGACCGTCGGGAGCCGGTGCGCTTTATCTTTTCCCACTCTGCCCTTCGGGAAGGCTGGGATAATCCCAACGTGTTTCAAATCTGCACGTTGAAGCAGAGCGGCAGCGACGTTCGCAAAAGGCAGGAGGTTGGGCGTGGCTTGCGCTTGTCTGTTAACCAGTTTGGCCAGCGCATGGATACAAACCTGCTGGGAGTAGATGTCCATAATGTAAATGTGTTGACCGTTATCGCCAATGAGAGCTATGACAGCTTCGCCAAGGGGCTACAAACAGAGATTGCAGAGGCTGTGGCTGATAGGCCCCAGAGGGTAACGGTAGAGTTGTTTAAGGATAAGGTCATTAAGGACAGCCAAGGCGTTGAGCAGGTAGTTGATATTGACCTTGCCCAGAGCATTTATGAGGGACTTATCACCAGCGGTTATGTAAAGAAAGGTGTCCTTACCGACAAGTATTATCAGGACAAGAAAAATGGCAATACTGAGATAGCATCGGAAGCCGCCGAGTGCGGGGAGTCGATAATTGCAATTCTTGATTCCATCTATGACAGCCGTTCCATGCAGCCGGAGAATGCAAGGAAAAATAATGTCGAGTTGAAGTTGGACCAATCCAAGCTGGGCTTGCCGGAATTCCAGAAGCTGTGGTCACAGATCAATGCAAAATCCGTGTATACGGTGGAATTCGTTGAGGATGAGCTAGTTGCCAAAGCTATTGCAGCTCTGAACAAGGATCTGCGTGTTGCTCAGATCTTTGTCACCGTTGAAACCGGCACGCTAAAGGGTATAGAATCTCGGGAACAGTTGGAGCAGGGAGAAGGTTTTTCCAGGGAGAAAAGCGCTGTTTACAAGGCTGAATTTGCAGCTAATGCCGCAGTAAAATTTGACCTCATCGGAAAAATTGTTGCCGAAACTGGCCTGACAAGGAAAGCAGTTGTTGCAATCCTGAGGGGGATAGATAAGAATGTCTTCAATCAGTTTGTCGGCAATCCAGAGGAATTTATTATTCAGGCGGCTAGAATCATCGACGAGCAGAAGGCAACCACCATCATTCAGCACATTACCTACAATAAGCTGGATGCGGTTTATGACACTACGATTTTCACCGAGCCAACACTAAAAGGACAGCTTGGTGTCAACACAATGGCAGCAAAAAAGCATTTGTATGACCACATACTCTATGATTCGGAAATTGAAAGATCCTTTGCCGAAAGCGTGGATACCAGTGCCGCGGTGGCGGTTTATGTCAAGCTGCCAAACGGTTTTTATATAAGCACGCCGGTTGGTAAGTACAATCCAGACTGGGCAATTGCCTTTAATGAGGGCAAGGTGAAGCATATTTACTTTGTTGCCGAAACAAAAGGTTCCATGTCTACCATGCAGCTCCGCAATATTGAGGATGCCAAAATTCACTGCGCCCGGCAGCACTTTAAGGCCATCAGCACCGATTCAGTGGTCTATGACGTGGTGGATAGCTATGCTGCCCTAATGGACAAGGTGATGAGTTGATAACTCCAGGATTAATGATGCGGCTAGGCTGTTGTTTACCTCGGATCTCCCATTGAAAGAACGGCGCAAGACTTTCTACGGAGAAATGCCGGTAACTGCGTCCGAGATGTACTGTCGCCACTCACGAATTCTGACGGCGTAACTCTCACCGCCAATGGCATTGCAGTTTGACCGTCATCACGCCACAGAAGTGAGAGTTCAGCCGTCACTCTTATTTCGCCAAAAGAGCCTTACCCTGCGACCCCTCTCTGCCGGTCATAGTAGCCAGCACCCTTGAGATGTGGGCCTCCTCAACCTCATGGCCTCTTTGTCCGGCATCGTACAACGCCTGGCTGCAGAAGTGGTTAATGAGGCGGGGAATCCCCTGGCTGGCCGCGTGGATGCGGCTCACTGCGCTATCCGAAAATAACGGGGCCGCCATTCCCGCTGTCTGCATTTGGCGCCTTACAGGTAAAACTGATTTCACTTCTCGTTTGTCGAATATTGTCGAAAAACAGAGCACGATATCTTATCTCCTAAGGCAGGAATTACCAGTCTAGTACAGAATGCTAAGTTATAAGGTACCTTTGTCGTAAATGTTTTAATTAAGGAGATGATTGAACATCGTACGAAAGCTTTTGGTGGCAATTGCTTTAATTTTTGTATTGACTGCAGGGATAGTATGCGCTGCCCCCTTACACAATGGATGGAAAGAGGTACGCTATCTTGTCAGTGCACGGGCTGTCGGAGAAACAACTTGGACTGGTGAATATCACTATTCACGGGCACAGTTGAAGGCTCCAATATTCGGATGGGTTGTTGCAGATAGCGGCAGGGTATGGGGTAATGACTTTACAAGGGCAGAATCTCCATGGGATGCGGTTGCGAATATAGCATACTCATATTACGGTAATTAGGTATTTAAGTATAATACAAGCTACCACATGGTGGTAGCTTGTATTAAAATAATTCCTTTAGCACATTGAACTAGTGAAAAGGAATGAGGCTATGAACAGAACTTACATCACCGAGCTAAAAAAAGATGGTACAATTCTTGTAACGGTGCTGATGTTATTACTAAGTGTGATTGTCACATCGTTAAGCTTCTATAGCATCCGACAATATCAGCTAGAAATGTTAACTGGAGGATTGTATCGCCAGGATTCCCTGGTTTTTACTATTGTTGACCAAGGGGAAACAATAGATTGGAGAGAATTGGACACTGGTCAACCATTTACTGTCTTTGTCGAGGCTGATTCATATCGAGCAATCTACTATCACAAGACAACATACATCCCGCCCATGGTCACTGGGAGATTTTTTCGTGAAGAAGATTTTTATGTTGGTGAGATGAAGATGGTTTGTGGTCAGGCGGTGCCTAGGGAAACTATTCAACGGTTTGAGGAAATTGGATATGAATCTATTGGCATCATGGGTGCCTATTACGCATCAGCAATTGATGATCTAGTCTTGGTTAACATCGATGCAATGATACCAACAGACAATGTGCATATATTGTATAGCAACCAAAACTTATTGGACAATGATACACTGCCTGTAAATGGGGAGCTATCTATCCAAGTAATTGACCGGGAAGACGCAAGTGTACTGCGATTCTTGGATGGTGGTTACTCCGTTGTTAGCTGGTTTGTTGTTTTGCTTATTGTTGGCATAGTATTTTTGGCTACACACTATTGGACGGGCAAAAAAACAATGGAATTGTATATTTTATGGCTATCGGGTATCCGCATCTGGCAACCTTATCAGCGTTTTGCTTCCTTTTATTTGGTGCTTATATCATTATGCTATTGGCTTGTGGGGCTGGTCAGTGCTACTGGGATGCTGGCCTTCTTTTCGATTCAAGAAGTTAGAGTGCACATAGTTAATTTATTATCTGGCTACATTCTCTTTATGTTTTCTTCAGCCTTCTCCTTGTGGATGGCATTTAGAAGGTTAAAAAAATACACAGGATAGGACTGATACATATGATTGTCCAAGAAGTGAAAGAAAGCCTTCAAAGGAAAAAAGTTTTTACCTATTCCATTATGCTTGTTATTATTATGTTCCTGATTACTGTGTCTGCATTGTTTCAGGGGTATACACAAATCTTAGGCAAAAAAGGCATTATTAAATCCTTTAGGTCGTTGCAGGAATACAGTTTATTGGACACATTACCTCCTGATGAGTTGCAGTCCTTCTGGAATGAACCTAACGCTTTAGACAGGCTAAAGCTATTTTATGATGGCCTGGAGACCCTAGGTGATGCATATGTTTATGTCCATACCCAACCCATCGGATTATCTCAAAATGACTCGAAAATAGATGAATCTTTCTTACAAGGTTATGAGTCTGGCAACCCGTGGCCCCCCAGCTCCCGGGACAACCGAACATATTATTCAGTAAAGTCAGTGCAGCTAAATGCCCAGGCTTTTAGTATGTTTCCCATTACTGTAAAGGATGGGCAGTCCTTTTCACCAGAAGATTTTCATGAAAGCCAGATATTACCGGTTTTGCTTGGGGCCAGCTATTCAGGTATTTTCGAGATAGGCAATACATTGACCGCTAATTACTTGGGTAAAGATTTTGAGGTAAAGGTAATCGGATTGCTCGAAGAAAACTCATTTGTAGTAAGAAACGATGAGATTTTTCTGGACAGATATATTGTTATGCCAGCCCAACAATTCGGGATCCCTACAGATGAAGATGATGTTGCATTTCAACAAAGACACTATTTGCAGATTATCAACGGAGCCATTTATAGCGAAGACCAGAAGGATATAGTGCAGGCAAAGTTAGAGCAGGTTAAAGAAGATGTAAACTTTCCCCATAGTGCATTGCTAGGCATGCCGGCGCTGCCTCTAGGAAAGCTATTTAACGCTATCGATGAGATGCTCTACCTGATTCAGGCATTCTCAATTGTGCTTATGGTTGCTTGTATATTAGGTATTACAATTCTAATGCGGAAAAAGATTCAAGACAACTATAAGAATATGATGCTTCATCTTATCTCAGGAGGCACTTTGGGTCAGTTATTTCGGTATGTGCTTGGTGAAGTTTTTGTTTTAGTAGGTATCCCAGCAATTCTTGTAACATTGGTCTTCGGAGGAATCGTCCTAGTGATATCCCCGTTGGCACTAATGCTGTACGTTCTGTTTATGGCTTTGTGCGCTGCGTTTATAATTATTTTTTCTGTCATCCCAATCCATCTGCAATTTCGGCGTTTGCCCATTAGCCAACTGCTAAAGAGAGAGGAGTAATGTTGATGATTAGGTTAAAAGGATTGAAAAAGTCTTTTCCAGTAGGCAAAAACAGTTTCAAAGTACTTAAAGGAATAGATTTGGAGGTAAAAACAGGCGAAATGTTGGCAATTATGGGTAGAAGCGGAGCAGGTAAATCAACCTTACTTAATATTCTTGCTGGATTGGATCAACCAGATAGTGGGGAGTATTGGTATGGACAAGATCAGATTAGCGGAAAAACTTTAGATGAGCTGGCCGGTTTTCGCCGGGAAAAAATCGGTTTTATCCTCCAAAACTACCCTCTTATCGATAGCAAAAATGTCTTTAATAATGTTGCCCTGCCACTGCAGTACAGCAACCATAAAAAAAATGAGATAGATAAGAAAGTCAATGAGATTCTTTCTTCATTGAATATAAGTCATTTAGTAAACAGACAGCCCGACACACTCTCTGGTGGAGAAGCACAACGGGTTGCCATTGCCAGAGCATTGATTCAAGAACCTGAAGTGATACTTGCAGACGAACCTACAGGATCCCTAGATGAAGAAACTGAGCACGACATTTTAAACTTATTCAAGGATTTAAATCAAAAAGGCAATACAATCATCTTGGCCACGCATAGTTCACAGGTATCCTCTGTTTGCAATAACATCTGCCGGATTCAAGACGGTATTATGTATGGAATTTAGTGCCAACAACTACTACTCATGTATGAAAAGCCTAGTGCATTAAAATACGAGGGGCTTCGACGGGAAATGGTAAAACGGTATAAAGGTAACTGCTGGTTTGCGATTTCAATCATTATTAGTTGCGGGTAATATGGTTCGTTTGTCTTACGAGTTCTAGGGGAAGCAGTAGAACCGTCCCCATGCTTCTTTGGTTTTGTGGAATGTTTGCAGGGAAATATGGTATAGTAACGTTTATGGTTGTCCTATTTTCAAATGGGTCAGGAGGATGATTTTATGGATTCGGAATTTATCAAGTATATAATTATGGCTGTCTTGGCTGCAATAAGTGGTTTTTTTCTGATTGGATTTGTAATTTTCACCATCTCAGTGCTCATTTCCAAGAAAAAGGGGCGGACACGGCTCTGGGGGGGCTTAGTGGGTGTAGGTGTCAACCTCCTAATTTTTCTGTTGACCTTCCCTACAGTCCTTCCCATAATTGTTGACGCAGTCAATAAAGTACTGTTTAAGTTCAGATAAAAAAGGCCCTAGGCCTTTTTTTTATACCGGCTGGATAAATACAGTCATCCTTCCTCCGCAGATCATACCCTCCTGGGCCGCCATAGTGTTGTCCAGATTGTATTCTAGTAGCCGGGGAGCCTGGGTGCTCATTATTTGAAGGGCTTTGTCTAGGGCCATCTTCTCTACCAGCCCGCCCCCTATGGTACCCACAGTATGGCCATCTGCTTTTAACACCATTCTGGCTCCTGCTCCCTGGGGCGTGGAGCCCTGAGAGGAGACTATTGTAATCAGGCAGCAGCCCTCATCCTCCGCTTTGTTCCCCAGAGCTTCAGCAATTTCTTCTATGCTGGCATGGGCAGGGCGGTTGCTTTTTTCTCGGATTATTTCTCCCAAGATGCTGACGGCGATCTCTTCGGGAGTCTTGGCATTGATTTCCAGGCCGATGGGTGAAAAGATTCTTTGCACCTGGTTGTGGGAATAGCCTTGGTCCTGGAGCCAGGCAGTGGTCTCACGGGCTTTTTTGGGACTGCCGATAACTCCAATATATGCAGCTTCGGTGTCCAATGCCCTAACCATGCAGGCCCGGTCATGGCTATGTCCTCTGGTCACAATTACTACATAGTGGCTGGAGTTGAGGGCTAATTGATCAAAGGCCTGGTCATAAGGCATAGCTAGCACTTTGGCCTGGGGGAAACGCTGGCTATTGGCAAATTCCTTGCGATCATCGCAGACTGTCACCTCAAAGTCCAGGAGATGGCCAATTTTCGCTACCGGCAATGCCACATGGCCGCCACCAAAGATAACAAGGCCAGGACGGGGCCAAAACCATTGCTGGAAGAGAGTATTTGCGCCGACAGTGATGAGGCCGGTATCTTCACTTTGGCCAATATCTTTTCCGGCCAATAAGATGCCTTTTTTGCTGTAGAGACCAGTGTCCCCAGGGCATTCACCTTTTAGCACTGTTGCCAGCATAACGGGCTGCCCACTTTTCAGGGAATTGAAGACTGCAGACCAAAGATCCTTCATGGCTTTACCTCCTCAACTGTTCTGCATACAGTATAAGCTAATCTTCCTCTTGAGGAAAGAAAGAAGGTGGAAAAATAATTACCCTTTATGCAGGAGAAAATAACAATAACATAGAAATAATTAAGCAGGATAAAAATAACCCCATAAAATTAAAAGGCTATTAAATTAAAGGAGGCTGTATTTTGATTAATTTAGGTATCAATGAAATGCAGTTGGCGAGGACTGTTGACAGGGCCAGGGAAAAAAACATCATCATTCCTCCTATGTCTTGGCAGAAGAATCCCCAGCTTATTCCCGAAGGCATCAAGGAGAAATTGCGCAATGTAGAGCTTTGGGCCCTAGATTCTTTAAATATGTTCCGCATCACCTGGAAGAATGAGCCCAAGAAATTTGGCGGCGGCTTTGGGCCTGTCAATGCCATTGAACTTCCTCCTGAACTTACAGGAGTTAATGCACGGATTATCGCTCTGGTGGGCAAGTGGTTTCCCACTGGTGCTCATAAAGTGGGGGCGGCCTACGGCTGCCTGATTCCAAGGCTGGTCACCGGCCAATTTGACCCCACAACTCAGAAGGCGGTCTGGCCTTCCACAGGCAATTATTGTCGAGGGGGTGCCTATGAATCTGCCCTTTTGGCCTGCGAATCAATTGCCATTCTTCCCGAAGGTATGAGTCGGGAACGCTTCGACTGGCTTGCTCAAATCGCTGGCGAAATTATCCCCACCCCCGGCACCGAAAGCAATGTCAAAGAAATCTTCGACAAGTGTTGGGAACTTCGGCAGACCAGGGACAATATCGTTATCTTTAATCAGTTTGAGGAGCAAGGTAACTACCTGTGGCATTATGAGGTGACAGGTAGTGCTATGCTGGAAGTGCTGGCCCAGGCTATGGACAGTAAGGATCGCTTTGCTGGCCTAGTAGTCACCACCGGCTCCGGGGGCACTATTGCTACTGGTGACCGCCTGAAACAAACATACCCCCACAGCAAAATCGCTGCCGGGGAAGCCTTACAATGCCCCACCCTCTTGAACAACGGCTTTGGTGCTCACCGCCTAGAGGGTATTGGCGACAAGCATGTTCCCTGGATCCACAATGTCCGCAATACCGACATGGTCATCGCCATTGATGACAACGACACTATGGGAGTAATGCGGCTGTTTAACGAGCCGGAGGGCAAGGAGTATCTCCAAAGCCTTGGCGTCACTTCGGAGTTTATAGAGAAACTGCCTCTGCTTGGTGTTTCCAGCATCGCCAACCTCCTTGGAGCTATTAAGTTCGCCCGCTATTATGAGCTTAGCGACAAAGACGTAGTGATGACAGTCTTTACAGACTCTATGGAAATGTATGGTTCCCGCCTGGAAGAACTGGCTGCTGATAACCCCTATACTCCAGTCCAAGCTGCTGTGGACTACCACCACAGTTTAGTGGGGCAAGGCACAGATAATCTATTGGAACTGTCCTATCTCCAGCGCAAGCGAATTCACAACCTCAAGTATTACACATGGATTGAGCAGCAACAGCGGGAACTGGATGAGCTAAACGCCCAGTGGTATGACGAGTCATACTGGGAAGGCATCCAAAAACAAGCCTCTGAAATTGACCGCTTGGTAAGTGATTTCAACAAGCGCACTGGTCTGTTAGCTAAGATGTAATTTCCATGAAAGGGTGATCAACCATGCGCTATGTCAAAGACTTGCATTGCATAAGTTGTGACCGGCAGTACTCTCCTGATCCCGACCGCTATCTTTGCCCTTGCGGTGGCCTTCTGGAGGTACGCTATGATTACGAGCTCCTTAAACAAGAATGGGATAGGGACTCCTTGGCAGATAATAGCGATTACAGCATGTGGAGGTACTTGCCCCTGTTACCTGTAGGCCCTTTCAGCAGGCGCTCGCCTTTGCGCACAGGTTGGACTCCCCTATATAAGAGCGGAGCCCTGGCCCGGGCTATGGGCATGAAGGAGCCTGTCTGGGTTAAAGACGACGGTGTCAACCCCACCGGTTCTCTTAAGGACCGGGCTTCTGCAGTAGCAGTTGTCAAGGCGGCAGAAGCAGGGGCAAAAATTGTCGCTTGTTCTTCCACTGGCAACGCAGCCTCTTCCTTAGCGGGTAATGTCGCTTCCTTGGGAGGCTCCATGAAGGCGGTAATATTTGTGCCGGCTCGGGCGCCCCAGGGCAAGGTGGCCCAACTTTTAATCTATGGGGCCAAGGTCATTTCTGTCCAAGGCAACTATCGGGAAGCCTTTGAGCTTTCTGCCGCCGCCATTAAGCGCTGGGGCTGGTATAACCGCAATGCCGCCATCAATCCCTACCTAGTAGAAGGGAAAAAGACTGTGGTCTTGGAACTTGCGGAACAGTTAGGCTGGCATATGCCTGACTGGCTGGTCCTTTCAGTGGGGGACGGGTGCACCATTGCTGGTGTAGGTAAAGGTCTTCAGGACTTAAAAGAATTGGGCTTTATTGACAAAGTCCCCCGTCTTCTGGGAGTGCAGGCCTCCGGCTGCGCCCCCATCTACGATTCTTTTTGCAGCGGCAACCAGTTGGTTCCCGCTGAGGAGAACACCATGGCAGACAGCATAGCAGTAGGGGTTCCTCGCAATCCCCAGAAGGCCATGTGCCAAGTTCGAAATTCCCTGGGGAATATGGTGACGGTAAGCGACGATGAGATTTTGGAAGCTATGCGGCTGCTGGGCCGTACCTGCGGTGTCTTTGCCGAGCCAGCGGCGGCTGCGTCTGTAGCTGGTCTTGTCCGGGCAGTGAATCAGGGTTTGGTTGGGCGTGAAAGCCAAGTGGCTGTAATTTCTACTGGCAATGGCTTAAAGGATATAGCCAATGCCCTCAAGGCTGCCGGTGAGCCCTTGCGGGTGGCACCAGATATTGACCAGTTAGCAGGGATTTTTGAGGAGGGATAAGTATGAACGGGGGAAATATGGGGCATAGGATCAGGGAGAAGCGGAAGGAACGAGGCTTAAGCCTCAAGAGTTTGGCCAAAGCAATCGGCAAGACCCCTTCTTTTCTCAGCCAGGTGGAGCGGGATTTAGCTGAGCCTTCAATTACTTCCTTACGAGACATTGCTCGGGCCCTGGAAGTGCCGATTTTCTACTTTATGTTGGATTCCCAGAGCCATAACCCCGTGGTGCGGAAAGATCAGCGCAAGCGTATTTCTTTTCCAGGCTACCAGCTGACTTTCGAGCTGTTATGCCCCAGCCTTAGCCAGGACATGGAGATCATTCAGGGCCGCCTGGAACCCGGGGGCATGACCTGTGAAGATCCCTTGCCCCATTCCGGGGAAGAGGCAACCCTCGTACTGGCAGGAAAAATGGAGATCCAAGTTGGCTCCGATGTCTACGTTCTTAGTGAAGGGGATTGCATTTACTACTACGCATCCCTTCCTCATAAGATTACCAATACCGGCAATGAAGAGCTGATTTTCGTCTCTGCCATTGCCCCACCAAGTTTTTAGGTTAAAGACGGATACCTGTATTTTCAAGCTTATTATGGGCTACTATAGCTCATTAGCGGCCGTCATCCAGTGCCGGGCCGCAGGCCCGGCATTTTGAATACTAAAGGGGGGATCAACCCATGGATACAGTTAATAAACCCGCACGACGGGTGGATGCCTTGGGCAAGGTGCTAGGGGAAAGCAAGTATGGAGCAGACCTAAAGTTTGACGGAATGCTTTACGGAAAAGTACTTTACACTCCTTATTCCCATGCCCGCATCCTCAGCATTGACACAAGAAGCGCCGCCAAACTACCGGGGGTGGAAGCAGTCTTGACTGCAGCCGACGTTCCCGGCCTGCATACTTTTGGCACCGTCGTTCCCAATCAGCAGGTTTTGGCCAAAGAAGTGGTGCGCTACCTGGGTGATGGCGTCGCCATCGTGGCGGCTACATCTCCTGCCCTGGCCGAGAAGGCCTTGGCCCTTATTAAGGTGGAGTATAAAGAGCTTGCCACGATATTTGATCCCGAGGAAGCTTTAGCTGAAGGCGCGCCAGTGCTTCACGACGACTCACCCGGCAATATTGCCGCCCATCATGTCTTGGAGAAAGGTGAAGTGGAAAAGGGGTTTGCCGCTTCAGACATTATTTTGGAGCGGGAGTATAAGACCCAGTTGGTGGAACATGCCTATATTGAGCCGGAAGCTGCTGTAGTAGTGCCTGACCCTGGGCGCAAAGGAATAACAGTCTATGGCTCTATTCAAAATCCCTTTTCCTGCCGCAAGGCTCTGTCCCGAATGTTGGGTCTTAAGCTCAACGAAGTTCGGGTTATCCAATCCTTTATGGGCGGGTCCTTTGGCGGTAAGGATGAGGTTATGTCTGCCCAATGCGCCCGGGCTGCGATGCTGGCCTTGAAGACTGGAAGACCTGTGAAGATGGTAAACACCCGAGAGGAATCTCTTCGGGAAGGATATAAACGTCACCCATATAAATTAAAGTACAAGGTGGGTGTAACCCGGGAAGGCAAGCTCATGGCCATGAAGATCTACATCATTGCCGACGCCGGAGCTTACACTGCACAAACACCCTTTGTCACGTGGCGATCTGTGGTCCAGGCCACGGGACCCTATGAGGTGCCCCATGTGCGCACCGACGTCTATGGTGCCCATACAAACAATTGCTATACCAGTGCCTTTCGCGGCTTTGGCTCTCCCCAGATAATCTTTGCTCAGGAATCCTTAATGGATGAATTGGCAGGGGAATTGGGAATGGAGCCCTTGGAGCTACGCCGACTCAATGGATATCACCAGGGTTCAGTGACAGCCACAGGCCAAACCTTGGACAGCCATCAAGTTAGCCTCTCAGAGGTTGTAGACAAGGCAGTGGAAAGATCCGATTATCTCCGTAAGTTTAAGGAATACGCCAACCAGAAAGGTCGTTTCCGCAAGGGCATCGGACTGGCCTGCAGTTTCCGTGGGTGTAGCCTAGGTGCAGAAGGCGTCGACGCCACTGGGGCAATGGTTTCAGTACAATATGACGGCAGTGTCTATGTCTTTGCCGGCCTGGCGGAAAACGGTCAGGGCTTACAGACTATCTTCTCGCAAATAGCCGCTGAGGAGTTGGGCATTAATGTGGAGAGGGTGCGGTTTATGGAAACAGACACCGCTAATATTCCCGATGGAGGGCCCACTGTTGCTTCTCGCAGCACCATAATGGGGGGCAATGCCGTGCGCATAGCCGCCGCAAAGGTGCGGGAAACCCTCTTAGGTGCAGTGCTGGGAAAACTCAAGGCTAGCACCGAAGAGTTGGCTTGGGGCAAGGACCGAATCTGGGTCAAAGAAGATCCCAGCCGCAGCATAAGCTTTGAGGATGCAATTAATGAGGCTTGCTCTCAAGGGGAACTCCTGACGGAGCTGGGCTGGTATAAGGCTCCTAAAGTTTCTTGGGACGACAGTCATGGACAGGGGAACGCGTATTTTACCTATGTCTATGGTTGCCAAATAGCGGAAGTCGAAGTCGATACAGAGACGGGCTATACCAGGGTCCTGAAGATTACCGCTGCTCATGATGTGGGTAGGGCCATTAACCCCGAGACCGTCCGTGGCCAAATTTACGGCGGGGTCGCCCAGGGTCTTGGCTATGCTCTATTGGAAGAAGTGCAGCAGCATGAAGGCGAAATTAAGTCTAAAAACTTTGACGAATACCTAATTCCCGGTATCAAGGATATGCCGGAAATAGAGGCGATTATTGTTGAGAACCCCGATTCCTACGGACCTTATGGGGCAAAGACCATTGGGGAGCCCACCCTGGAGATGACTGCCCCTGCAATTGCCAGCGCAGTGGCTCAGGCTACAGGCCGCCGAGTGCGGCAGCTGCCCCTGGATTTGGAACGGGTGCTTTTGGGCCGTTCCCTGCAACAAGACCGCTATAAGAGGAGGGAAGGCGGATGCTAGAGTTTAACCTATTCCGGCCCCAAAGTTTACAGGAAACCCTTGACCTATTGGCTGAGTTTAAGGGCACTGCACGGGTCCTGGCAGGGGGCACCGATCTCTTAATCTCCCTGCGGGCCAAAGAGGGCATGGAAGATGTAAGAAACGTCATTGATATCACCGGTCTTCAGGAGCTGGCCTTTATCCAGGAGAGAGACCTCTTGGAAATAGGCCCCCTAACAACTATTGCTCAAGTAGCTGAAGACTCAGTCCTCCGCCAGAATGCCGGTGTCTTAGCTGAGGCCGCAGCAGCGGTAGGGTCCCCCCAGATTCGCAACCGGGGAACCATCGGTGGAAATGTGGTCAATGCCGCCGTCTGCGCTGACACAGTCCCTCCACTAGTGGCTCTTGGGGCTACTGTGAAATTGGAGCGTAAGGGGGGAAGCCGTTGGCTACCTTTGGACCAGTTTATTACCGGTCCTAACCGCACCCAGTTGGCGGAAGATGAATTGTTGACGAAGATTGCCTTTGCTAAACTGCCAGCTAACGCTAGTTGGGGCTTTATGCGCCTCGCTCGACGAGAAGCTCTGGCCATTGCCCGAATGAACGTAGCCGTCATCATAGTTCGTGACGGTCAGGGCAAGGTAGAACATGCTCGCATTGTCCCGGGTTCGGTGCTGTCCAGACCCACTGGGGTACCCGAGGCAGAGAAACTCCTTGTGGGTACACACCCCGATGAGGCTTTGGCACACCAGGCAGGGGAAGCGGTGGCTGCTGCCATGACTTCATCCGGCAGGCGCTGGTCCACCCCCTACAAGGAGCCGGCAATTATTGCATTGACGGAGCGGGCTATTAAACAGGCTTTGGAGGTGGAATGGAGATGAATAAACTGCCAGTTACACTGACAGTCAATGGTAGAGAATATAACTTGAAAGTAGATGGCAATGAGCGGCTACTGGATACTTTGCGCCAGCGGCTGGGTTTGACCGGGACTAAAGAAGGCTGTGGA
The DNA here is from genome assembly GCA_002423965.1 of Firmicutes bacterium UBA5509. Classification (GTDB taxonomy): domain Bacteria; phylum Bacillota; class Proteinivoracia; order UBA4975; family UBA4975; genus UBA4975. The sequence goes on from DIOR01000004.1 coordinate 41,199, forward strand.
GTTGGGGAATGTGGCGCCTGTTCGGTAATACTGGACGGAAACCTAGTCAACTCCTGTATGGTTCTTACAGGCCAATGCACCGGTGCCAGGGTAGAGACCGTAGAAGGTCTTGGTACAGCCGCCAAACTCCACCCCTTACAGCAGGCTTTCATCGATTATAATGCCGTCCAGTGCGGGTTCTGCACTCCTGGAATGCTCATGGCCGCCAAGGCCCTGTTGGATAAAAATCCCCACCCATCGGAAGCAGAAATTCGCCAAGGTCTTTCAGGGGTCCTTTGTCGCTGCACTGGCTACAAGCAAATAGTCGATGCTGTCAATGCCGCCGCTGGGGAGGAAGGATAATGTCTCTCCTTGTTAAAAATGCCGCCTTCATTGCCACCATGGATGACCACAGCCGGGAGCTTAAGTCGCAGGATATACTTATTGAAGGCCCTGCAATTACTGCCATTGGTCCAAACTTGAACCCTGGAACTGCGGAGGTGGTGGATGCCTCAAACTGCTGGGTTTTTCCTGGCTTGGTCAACACCCATCACCATCTTTACCAAATTCTCACCCGTTGTGTCTCCGGGATTCAAGAGGCAGAGCTCTTTCCCTGGTTAAAATATCTCTACCCCATTTGGGCAGGGCTCACCGCCGATTCCGTCTACGCCGCCGCTTTAGTGGGGATAGGGGAATTGCTTAAATCCGGCTGCACCACTGCCGGGGATCACCATTATGTCTTTCCCCAAGGAGAGTCCCGGCTCATTGACGCCGAGATTGCCGCAGCAGAAAAGCTGGGCATTCGCTTCCATCCTTGCAGGGGAAGCATGTCCCTAGGTGAAGATGACGGCGGCTTACCTCCCAATTCGGTAATTCAAAAAGAAGAGGAAATACTTGAAGACAGCCAGCGATTAATTCGCACCTACCATGACGCAGAAGATTTTTCTATGTGCCGCATTGCCCTGGCACCTTGTTCTCCCTTTTCCGTCACCCGCTCTCTTTTAGAGCAGTCGGTGGAGCTGGCCCGGAAGCACAAAGTCCGCTGTCACACCCATCTTGCAGAAACAAAGGATGAAACGAAGTTCTGTCAGGAGCAAGTAGGAATGCGTCCCTTGGAATACATGAAAGACGTAGGTTGGTTGGGGCAGGATATATGGTTTGCCCATGGCATCCACTTTAACCAAGAGGAACTAGCAGAACTGGCAGCTACAGGCACAGGTATTGCCCACTGCCCTGTATCAAACCAAAAGCTCTCTTCCGGTACCGCCCAGATTCCCGCCATGCTGAAGCTGGGAATTCCCGTTGGGCTAGCGGTGGATGGCAGTGCCAGCAACGACGGTTCCAACATGTTGGCGGAACTGAAAGCAGCCTTGCTAATTGCCAAGCTGACTTGGGGGATAGATTCACTGTCGGCCCGGGACGTCCTGGCCATTGCCACCCGGGGAGGGGCTTCATTACTTGGGCGCAAAGATATTGGCTCCCTGGCCCCGGGAAAGGCCGCGGACATGTTTTTAGTGCGGGCAGACAGCCTTGATTACGCTGGATGCAGCGACCCTATTACCGCCTTGATTACCTGTGGCAGCAGTAAGACCGTGGACACAACCATTGTCAATGGTCGTGTAGTAGTTAGGGATGGCACTTTGCTGTCAATGGAGGAAGGGGAAATAGCTGGCATGGGCAATGCCGCAGCCAGAGAACTTATAGCAAAGGCAGGGATAGCATGAAAATACTGTATAACGGCACTGTAATTACTCTTGACCCCGCCAACCCGGTTATCCACCGGGGGGTGGTAGTAGTGGATGGGGATAAGATTAAAGAGCTGGGTACTGAAGAATTGCTGGCCAAGTATCCCGATGCCCGGCGCATTGATGCCCAGGGAGGGCTAATTATGCCGGGGTTGCTAAACACCCATATGCATATATACAGCGCCTTTGCCCGGGGTATGGCCATCCCCAATTACGACCCCCGTACTTTTACAGACATTCTTAAGGGGCTGTGGTGGCGGCTGGATAAGCTTCTCACTCCCCAGGACAATTATTACAGCGCTCTAGTCAGCGGCATTGAAGCTATCAAGAACGGCTCCACTACTCTTATTGACCACCACGCCAGTCCCAACTCTGTAGAGGGTTCATTGGATGAGTTGGCCCGAGCTTTCAGCCAACTGGGTTTACGAACAAGCCTCTGCTATGAAGTATCAGATCGGGATGGCCTAAAAATTGCCCGGGCCGGTATCGAGGAAAACCGCCGCTTCGCCCGCTGGTGTCAACAAGAAAAACCCCAGCGCCTGGCAGCATCTTTCGGTCTCCATGCCAGTTTTACCCTTTCTGACGACACCTTGAAGGCTTGCGCAGAAGCTGCTGGGGACACTGGGTTCCACGTGCATACTGCCGAGGGGATTGAGGACCGAGATTTCAATCTACAGCATTTCGGCCTGCCGGTAGTTAAGCGCCTGGACAAGTTCGGTATCTGGAATCCTCGCAGTCTGGCCATTCACTGTGTCCATATTGACCAGGAAGAAATGGAGCTTCTTAGGCAGCGGGATGTATCCGTAATTCACAATCCTGAATCCAACATGGGCAACGCAGTCGGTCGTGCAGATATCGACGCCATGTGGGAACATGGTCTGCGGGTAGGTCTGGGCAGCGATGGCTACACCACCGATATGTTCGAAGGGATGAAGGTGGCCAATCTAATTCACAAGCATGGAGAAGGGGATCCCAGGGCAGCGTCCCAGGTGCCTGAGATGGCATTTGCCAATAATATTGACATTGTCTGCCGCCACTTCGGCGTCCCCACAGGGCGCCTGCTCCCAGATTGGCAGGCCGATGTCATCATCGTCCAGTATAAACCCTATACCGCCTTGACAGCAGATAATTGGTGGTTTCATCTGCTTATGGGAGTGTCGGGAGGAATGGTTCGCACTGTCCTTGTTGACGGCAATATTCTCATGGAGGATCGGGAGTTGCTTACCGTCGATGAGGAAAAAGTATACGCTCAAGCCCGCATACAGGCAGAATCTGTCTGGAAGCGGCTATAAATTAACGGAGGTGACGGAATGACTACTTACTTTGCACCGTCCACCCTATCTAAAGCAGTAGCATACATGCAAGAAAACCAAACAACAAAGATCATCGCTGGGGGGACGGACCTACTGGTAGCTCACTACCAAGAGCTGGACAGACTGCCTGGACTGATGGACATCGGCAATATCGCTGAGCTGAAGACCATAACGACCGGGCAAGAGGTAGAAATTGGCGCTCTAGTAACCCATGAGGAAATCGCCGACCATCCTTGGTTGCAGCAGCATGTGCCTGCGCTATGTCAGGGAGCCGCCCAAGTTGGAGGGCCGCAAATCCGCAACCGGGGCACTTTAGGAGGAAACTTAGTCCATGCTTCTCCAGCAGCGGACCTGGCTCCCCCCCTAATGGTCCTGGGGGCAGTGGTGGAGCTTACCGGTTCCTCACAGGTCCAGGTTCCCCTAGAGGAATTCTTTAAAGGCCCCGGCAAGACCGTTATGGAGCCAAACCAGATTCTCACGAAAGTCAAATTTTCCAAGCCCGCTGCTAATCAAGGGGGAGCGTATTTAAAGTTGGGCAAACGCAAGGCTATGGCAATCGCCACTGCTAGCGTTGCTGTCATTGTAACTGTAGATAATAATCGTTTAGCCGATCTTCGCATTTGCCTTGGTTCGGTGGCACCGGTACCCCTTCGGGCCCACAAGACCGAGGACCTCCTGCGGGGCCAGAGACTTGACCTCTTAGAACTGGCAGCTGGGGAGAGGCAGCTGCAGGCAGAAATCTCACCTATTGATGACATCCGGGGCAGCGCAGAATACCGGCGACAGGCGGCAGGACCACTGTTCCGTCGGGCACTGCTTCAGGCGATAAATAATGTGGGGGTGACACAACATGGCTAAGTATCCCCTGGACTTAGTGGTAAACGGCAGTAAATACCATTTTGAAGTTGAGGCAGATTTGCGCCTGGTAGATCTTTTGCGGGAGCAAATGAAACTGCTGGGGACAAAGGAAAGCTGCGGTAAAGGAGAATGCGGTGCCTGTACAGTACTCATGGACGGCAAATCCGTGGCCTCATGTTTAGTCCTTGCCATCCAGGCCAATGGGTCAGAGATAGTCACTGTTGAAGGGTTGGGGGGAGAGGAAGCTCTTCATCCCCTGCAGCAGGCGTTTATCCAGCACGGTGCCGTGCAGTGCGGTTTTTGCACTCCTGGCATGCTCATGAGCGCAAAGTACCTCCTGGATAATAATCCCCGGCCCACTAGAGAAGAAATTAGAGCAGGGTTAGCCGGCAACTTATGCCGTTGCACCGGCTACGTAAAAATAATCGATGCCATTCAGGCAGTTGCAGAAGGGAGGCTGGAGCAGTGAAAGGCTATGTGGGCAAAAGGATTCAAAAAGTGGATGCCCTAGATAAAGTCCTGGGCAAGCCGCTGTATTCCGTCGACCTGGACATGGAAGGGATGCTCTATTTAAAAGTGCTGTATTCCCCCCACCCCCATGCCCTCATCAAGAAAGTAGATGCCAGCAAAGCCAGAGAGCTGCCTGGGGTTGTCAAGGTCATTACTGCCGCAGATGTGCCCTGGCTCAAGACCTATGGCCTAATCTTCAAGGACCAGGAAGTGCTGGTGAAAGAAAAAAGTCGCTACCTGGGAGACAGGCTTGCAGTAGTAGCTGCTGAGGACGAAAAAACCGCCCGCCAGGCTTTGAAACTCATCGAAGTAGATTATGAACCTCTGGAGGTTATAAGCGATCCTATAAGGGCTATGGAGCCTGATGCACCCAGGATTCATGAGTCAGGTCAAGTCCTGTGTGATCATCCATACAACAAAGGCAATGTCCTTGCCATTGACCATTTGGTCAAAGGGGATGTAGAAGCAGGCTTCGCTGAGGCAGACCATATCTTTGAAAATGAATTCCGCACTCAGCATGTGGACCATGTGGCTTTGGAGCTAGAGGCCGGAATGGCATTCTATGATTCAGATACTGATTGCTACACCCTGTGGGCACCCTGCCAGTGGACTCATGACATTCAGACTGATGTGGCTCGGGTGCTGGGAATCCGAATGGATCAGTTGAGGATCGTCCAGCCCGGTGCCATTGGTGGTGCTTTTGGCCGGCGGGAAGATATTTCTGTCCACATCATCCTGCCTTTGATGGCCAAACTCACTGGTCGTCCCGTAAAATGGGCCATGACCAGAGGGGAATCTATGATTATGATGACCAAGCGCACCCCCTTTATCTTCCGGCTAAAGACTGGGATCAAAAAGGATGGCACTATTACCGCCTGGCAGTCAGAAGTAATCGGAGATTCCGGAGCCTACGCTTCCACCGCCGGCTCCATTATCCATCAAGCCATGTATGTTAGTTCAGGGCCCTATGATATTCCCAATGTCAAGGGCGTAAGCTATACAGTATACACCAACAATACCTATTCCGGTGCCATGCGGGGTTTTGGCGCCACCGAGGCGGCCTTTGCCTATGAACGCCAGATGGACTGCATCGCCAGGGATATGGGCTGGGATCCCGCGGAATTCCGCCTAAAGAATGCTTTCCGTATTGGGTCTTGTACATCCAACGGCCAGATCCTTACCACCAGTGTGGGTACAGTAGATACCATCCTTACTGCGCGGGAACATTTTGGCGGTAAGGGAATTGCTACAGCTCCCCATAAAAAACGGGGTGTGGGTATGGCGACAATTATGTTTGGCTGCGGATATGGGGAGGGTTTTCCCGACCACTCCATCGCTGGGGCCAAGGTCACCGATGACGGCAGGATCCTTATTTCCTCAGCAGCGGCAGATGTTGGCCAGGGGGTCAAGACCATCATGGTTCAGATTGCTGCTAATGTCTTAAATATCCCTCCAGAGAGTATCGACCTGGCAGATAGCGATACCGCTACCACCCGGAATGCCGGCTCAACTTCGGCAACTCGTCAGACCATCTTTTCTGGCAACGCCGTGAAACTGGCGGCAGAGAACCTCTTGGGTAAGATCTTCCATCGCGGTAATGTGGAGCTGGGGAGAGCGTATCCAGAACTCTCGACAATTGATGGGGACCTCATTCTCCATGGCACTACTCGTCAGATGTCCCTGGGGGAACTGGCTAAAATTGCCCGAGATAAGGGAGAGCCATTAGAAGCTGAAGGCTGTTACTTCCCCCGCACCGACATTGATTATGGTAGCGGGCAAGGGGATGTAGTGTATGTGGCCTATACCTATAACACTCAGTATGTTGAGGTGGAGGTCGATACTGAAACCGGAGAGGTTGATGTCCTTAGGATTGTAGCTGCCCCTGACGTGGGCACAGCAATTAACCCTACAGGCGTCGAGGGACAAAGCGAAGGGGGCTCGGTCATGGGATTAGGCATGGCCCTCATGGAAGAGCAGATATTCAACAAGGGTATTACCGTGAATCCAGACCTGTCTACCTATCTAATACCCACATCTCTGGATGTCCCTGATGTAGAGACGATAATCGTCGAAAGCGGCGATGCCTGCGGTCCCTTTGGCGCCAAAGGTATCGGCGAACCGGCTATGATTCCTACTGCCCCGGCGATCTTTAATGCCATCGAAGATGCAGTAGGCATCAGACTATATGACATGCCTGCTACGCCTGAAAAGGTGCTGGCAGCGATAAAGGCTAAAGACAGGGAGGTTGAACATGAATAGGCTAAAAGTGGAGTTTGCAGGTCTCAAGTTAAAGAACCCAGTTATGCCTGCTGCCGGACCGCCCATTAAGGATGGCTCGGCGGCGGTGGCCGCCGCCAAGGGGGGGGCGGGGGCAATTGTAACCAAGACCATTTCCACCGAAGCAGCCCAGGTCCCCAGACAGAACATGGCTCAAATCAAGGGTGGTTTTCTCAACACTGAATTGTGGGCGGAACAGTCCCCGGAACATTGGCTGGAACATGAATACCCCATTGTCAAAGAGACCGGGCTGCCAATTATTGTTGGCTTAGGGTATAGTGCTGAGCAGATTGAGGCTCTGGCCCGGAAAGTCGCACCCTTCGCCGATGCCCTGGAGCTATCCACCCACTACCTAGGGGATGATCCTTCTCCGGTGGTGGCAGCTATCAAAGCGGCTAAGAAGGCTGTAGACTTGCCTGTCTTTGTCAAGCTCAGTCCTCAAATTGACATCAAGCTCTTTGCTACCGCTGCCCAGGATGCAGGCGCAGATGGTTTGGTCCTCATTAACTCTTTAGGTCCCTGCCTGGACATTGATATCGAAACTGGGAAGTCATTCATGGGCAGTACCACAGGCTATGGCTGGATGTCCGGCCCCGCAATTCTTCCGGTGGCCTTAAGGGCAGTTTACGAGGCATACAAGCATGTGGACATTCCCATACTTGGTGTCGGTGGCATTAGTTCCGGTCGAGATGCAGTGAAGATGATTATGGCCGGGGCCTCAGCTGTCCAGGTCTGTACTGCAGCCATCTTGGAAGGGCCAGGGATTTACGGCAAGATTGCCGGGCAGATTGACAAGTTCATGGAAGAGCGGGGAATTGAGTCCCTGGAGGAAATCCACGGTGTGGCTCACAAATTCCAACGCCAGGAAGACCTCCAGCGCTGGGAGCCAAATATCTCTGCAGACCTTTGCACAGCATGCGGTCTTTGCGCTCAATCCTGTGTCTACCATGCAATTGAAATTGATGAGTATGCCCGAGTAGACTATGATCGCTGCGTGGGTTGCGGTTTGTGCATTACCCGCTGTAAATTTGGGGCCATTGCTCCCAGGTACAATGATTGACCCGGGCAACACTTTGCTGGCTATGGCTCGAGGTGACATCCCTGCAGATCTAGTTTTTAAAAACGGCAGGGTGGTAGATGTATTTTCCGGAAAACTGGTGGAAACAGATGTAGCAGTGGGCCAAGGGATTATACTGGGCATGGGTAGCTACCGGGGTCATGAAGAAATAGACTTAGCCGGTAGCATCCTCTCCCCGGGCTTTATTGACGGTCATTGTCATGTGGAAAGTTGCATGTTGGCAGTAGGAGAGTTTGCCCGTTGCCTGTCGGCTCTGGGCACCACTACTGTCTTTGCTGACCCTCATGAGATTGCCAATGTGGCAGGCCTGGATGGAATTCGCTACCTCTTGGCGGAAGGAAGCCAGTACCCTTGGAACTTTTACTTGATGCTTCCTTCCTGCGTCCCTTCTTCCCCCTGGGAAACTGCTGGTGCAGTCTTGGAGGCCAAGGACCTGGAAAAGCTCATTAACGAGCAGGGAGTCTTCGGACTGGGTGAGGTCATGAATTGCCCAGGCGTCATCCAGGGTGATGCCAATCTATGGCAAAAGTTAAAGCTATTTTCCAACCGCTTTATTGATGGACATGCTCCCGGCGTGACAGGGAAAGATTTGAACGCCTACCTGCAGGGGGGGATCTGTGCCGACCACGAAGTAACCACCCCGGAAGAGGCCCTGGAAAAGGTCCGGGCCGGGATGTATGTCATGATACGTGAAGGCTCTGCTGCCCGGAATCTAACGGCACTGCTGAAGGCAGTGGACGCTAAGAATTTCAATCGTTTCTTCTTTGCCACCGATGACCGCCATCCTGGGGATCTCATTGCCCGGGGCCATATTAATTGGATGCTTATGGAGGCTACAAGATTAGGAGTAGATCCCATAGATGCCATCCGTTTGGCCACCATCAACACTGCTACCGCCATGGGCGTAAACAATATTGGCGCTATTGCCCCAGGACGCAAGGCGGATTTGCTGGTGTTGGAGGACCTTGTTCAGTTTAAACCAGCAAGAGTATATAAAGACGGCAAACTAGTGGCCAAGGATGGTCAGGCCCTGTTTGCCTTCCAAGACGAAAAACCATTGCCAAAGAAGATAGCTCACTCTGTCCACATTAAGGGCCTTAGCCGAGAGAAATTCATCCTTCCCCCTGCTAACAGCTACCGGGTCATTCAGCTTATTCCCGGTCAAATCATTACAGCAGAGGGCAAGGCTACCGCCCAGCAGGTGGCGGACTTAGCCGCCAATGATCTGGCCCTGCTGGCAGTGGTTGAGCGTCACCATGGTAGCGGCCGAGTTGGCCTGGGACTCATTCAGGGATTGGGTTTGAAACAAGGGGCAATAGCTGCCTCTGTATCCCATGATTCCCATCATGTCATCGTTGCCGGCCTCAACCCCGAGGATATGGTTGCGGCTGTTGAAGCAATCATCGAGATGCAAGGGGGACTGGCAGTAGTTGCCCAGGAGAAAGTACTTGCCAGCCTAGCATTGCCCATTGCCGGCCTGATGTCACCTGAACCCCTGGAAACCGTGGCTGCTAAAGTTGAAGCCTTGGAAGCCGCTGCCCAGGAGCTAGGGGTAAGGGGGGACAGTCCCTTCATGACCCTGAGCTTTATGGCTCTTCCTGTTATACCAGCTCTAAAGCTAACTGATAAGGGACTTGTTGACGTAGTCCAATTTCGGCCAGTGCCATTGGAACTGGAATGATATTGTAATCTATTTACACGAAAAATCACCCTCAAACTAGAGGGTGATTTTAGTTCTCGAGCGGTAATGCCAGGGTATACATACACTTGCCAGTACCGTCTTTAGCATTTTATTTCGATGCAATAGACTTATATTCTTTCCCTTGCACCTCGACAATTTGCTCCCACTCTAAATTGCATTCTTTGAGAAGCTGGATAGGATCCTTGTCAAGAGGTAGTTCTGTGGCCAGACACAGGCCGCAGCTGGAACTCAGGACTCTGGGAATCGGCCGCAGCTTTCCAGAAAAGCCTGACAAGGGCCAGTATTTCTCCGCTCTGAGAGCATCGTGAGTCGAAGGAAATAGGAATAAGAGTTTCCTCAAGCTTTAGTCAGCTCTAGGATATAGACTCCTTCTTCAGTACCTGGCTTTTCACAGACATTTAAGCCAGAGCTTTTTGCCATGCGGGTGACGTTTTCCCGGGGGGCCCCCACACTAACAGAAACCTGTAGGGGAAGGTGTCCGGCATCTATTTCTTTTTTTACCTCGATACAGGGGTGAGGGCAACCGAGACCTATGACATCAAGTTTATACATTATTTCCCTCCTAACTCTTTACGGAAGCTTTTCCGCCCAGGCGATGACCGAAGCCGATTATCCCAAGAATCACCAAGGAAACGACTACAGCCACCCGGCCGTTGGTGCCAAGCCCTGCTGCCGAGGCCGCTAAACCAAAGTTATGGGCAAAGGCTGCGCCGGCAACCATGCCGATTACGGTAAGCACTGCGTCTGTGTCGCCTTCACCAGAAAGAATCAGCTGGCGGAGGGGGCAACCTCCTGCCAAGACAGCGCCAATTCCCACAACAGCCATACCAAGGAAGTTCCACAGATGCTGAGTATGAGCAATAGGTTGCCCAGTAAAGCTGAGGCTGAAATTACTTAGAATTAAGTTTCCTACCAAAGCGGCCACAAAAATCCCCACAAAGCCCCAGAGTAGATGAGGATCCTTGATGAGGAAGGTATCTCGAATGCCACCCGCCATGCATAGGCGAGAGCGCTGGGCCAAGGCCCCTACTACTAAGCCGGCAGCCAATGCTACTAAAATAGGAGCCGCCATGGATCCGGGGCCAGACTCGCTAAAGCGGATAAAATCTGGTTTTAGTAATAACGCAGCTAATAGACCGACGAGAATAACAGGATAGACATAACCAGTAGCTTTTGGCTGAGGTACCGAGCGACCGGGGTTAAAGCCGGATTTTAGAGCAACAATACCTACAAGAATACCAGCAATAAATCCAAAAAGACCGATTAAAGCGTTAAGGTCCCCTGCTGCCAGGCGCAACACCATGCGCAGTGGGCAGCCAAGGAAGGCAAGAGCACCGATCATCATCAAAAAGCCCAAAACAAAGCGACGGAGAGGATTGGCACCCCCGCGGACCTTGAATTCGCCTCGGGCCAATGCGAGAATCATTGCCCCCAAGCCTAAGCCGATGATTTCAGGGCGCAGATACTGGACAACGCCAGCTCCATGCAAGCCAAGACCGCCAGCAATGTCCCGCAAAAAACAGGCGATGCAAAAACCCATATTGGCGGGATTGCCAAGGGCTGTCAGGAGTATTGCCACAGCGCCAACCACTAAGCCGACAATAACAATAAGAATCATTTTTTCGCCTCCTAGATATATACACACCAGCATTATACATCAAGGAAGCTTATTATTGTTACTATATTTTGTTATAGATAGCAGACCAAAGTATAAGGTATGGGTATAGGTAGGCAGGAGTTCTGCTTACTTTTCCAGGTAGCTAATCCGTTAAGTAGACCTGCTCCGCCTCCTGAGGGTAGCGAAGAGTGGCGTCCATAAAGACCCAGTCCCCTTCTTCCCAACTTCGAACCATACCGACCATTCCTTGCTCTTCGTCCATGGCAAGCAAATATTCTCGGACAAAGAGCTGGGCAGTATCTTGAAAGTCACCGCCGCCATATGAAAGAATGTGCTGGTAATATTCTTCCTTAGGCACCCGCAGCTGTCGATGCACTACTCGCACATTTTCTTGGGGAGACGACTCCTGAACTAAGCCAAAGATATCCATTTCATCACCTTAGCTTAGTATTCCCCCAAGGGATGAATTCTTGCAATGTCTATGTCAAAACTCTTAGGCGAAGGTTGTATGTTTTACCTTCCATTTTTCCAGGGCGATACCAAGCCAAAAGCCATATATACCAATAGTAATAATACAAAGGAGAAACCATTTAATCCAATTGCCAAACAGGCCGATGGCACTGCCGCTGAATTCTAATCTCCTGCCTTCAATAACGGTATGCTTGATTTTCCAGCCGTAAATCATGCAAAGGGCCCAGGGGTAGCAGATTCCAAAAGTAAGTATTGTAATTAGTCCTCCGAGAATTTGCCAACCTATTAAAGATAGTAATCCACCATCAAAGAAAGAACTTCCTTTGCTTGCAGGGACTTGAACATTGACAGTTACGTTTGATTCCATAAATATTCCCCTTTCGCATTTTCTTTATTGTAGCATACCTGGTTGTAGATTTAATATATTATATAGTTCGTAAAGTTAGTGTAAAGTTATTGTAGGG
>DIOR01000023.1 GCA_002423965.1 Firmicutes bacterium UBA5509
TGGAACTAGATATACTGAAAAAGGCAGCCGAAATAATAAAAAAAGACCCGGGTATCGATCACCGGAAGCTAGCGAACAAGGAGAAAGCTAGCCTGATCGATGCCCAAGGATGAGGTACCCGTTGAATGAGCTGCTTAAGATAACGGGAATACCAAAAAGCAGCTATTTCTATCAGAGAAAAGCCCAAATGTGTCCTGACAAATACACTACTTGCGGGCAGAGGTGAAAAAGGTTTTTGCTAAAAACCATAGCCGTTATGGCTACAGGCGCGTACATGGTGTGTTAAGGAACAAGGGGACGGTTGTCTCTGAAAAAGTCATTCGAAGGATTATGCAGGAGGAACAACTTGTCGTACCATATAAGAAAAAACGCAGGTATAGCTCATACAAAGGAGAGATAAGCCCAGCGGTAGAAAACCTGGTGGATCGTGACTTCCATGCGGATGCGCCTAATTCAAAGTGGTTGACTGATCTAACTGAGTTCCATATACCAGCGGGAAAAGTTTATCTTTCGCCAATCCTCGACTGCTTCGATGGGTTAGCGGTCAGCTGGAAGATCGGGACCAGCCCGGATGCAGAGTTGGTCAACACGATGCTAGGAGCACCCAATAGTACATTCGGACAGGGGCTGCCATTATCGGTGGCCTAGCTGGATCTCACGAATGGAAAGTGCTGGATTGACGAGATCGATGTCCAAGAAAGGCTGTACGCCAGACAATTCCGCGTGTGAAGGCTTCTTTGGAAGACTCAAGAATGAGATGTTTTTTTCAAGTCATGGAAGGGTGTTTCTGTAAATCAGTTTATAGATGAACTCGATCGTTATCTAAGGTGGTATAATGACGAGCGAATTAAGATGTCCCTTGGGGCGATGAGCCCAATGGCAGACGAAGTATTGGTTTAGCAGTATAAAGAAGTCCAACAAAATGTCCCGTCCTCCGGGATTAGGTCACCAATGTCCATGGGTATTGCCAGTTGATACACACCCCCGGTTAGTGTATACTTTGGCTGTAGAATGTGGTTTATCATGCTTATATTCTACAGCAAAAGGCGGCTCCTGGGGTACTACCAGTTGCCGCTTTTTGTGTGTTTTTCAGGAGCCGTTAGTGCGACAGCCCCTTGATATACTTCAGGTGTGCTATGGCAGGAATGGCTCTGTAGTAGATGTTGCTTTTCCCCACCTACCGCTGACGGGATCAAAAATGTATGATGTCGATTTTTCTGCCGAAAGGTCATCGAAAAAGTAGCTGCTATCCACAAAGAATGAGGGGCGCGAATCCAGATGGCGAAGAATGGGCATGCGGCCCAAGCCGGGGCCAAGATCAGCGGCAGTGATGTTAATTTCTTGGGCGATAATCTCTTTGGCTTCGGCATAAGTGTATTTAGGGAGGCTTGTGAAGGTAGTAAAGGCAATAATTGACAGGGCCAGGGCGCAGATGGCTAGCCTAAGGTGTTTTTTCTTGACCTTGGCAGCAACACATGCGGCTAGAGTCCATGTTAGGGTAACAATAACAGTGGGCCAGCGTGAAATTACACCGGCATAGAAATGTTGGTTAAGCCAGTAGGAAGTCAGCATCAAGGGAAATCCAATGAGAAGAAGGGGATTGATGATGGCTATTTTTTTTATGTTCAGTACTCCTACAATCGCTAGGATTACAAGCCAGATGATGTAAGCCCAATGCCCGATGAATGCTTCTAATAACGCAAAGAGTATGTACGAAGCAAGGGCGAGAATTAGGAACATCATTACGTATAGTGCGCTGGTGACTATCTTTGGTTGCTCCGGGGACTTTAGCTCCGAAAAGAATCCCATGTAATCACCTCCATATTAGTGCGAGTGTTACCATATTAATCCTATAGCAATAATGAGTATCCGTCAACAAAAGGCTTTGAAGAGGATTGGCAAGGGAGGTCGTCGAAATATTGGTGGAGTTAATATTTATTATCAGGAGGTCAGGCAATGGATAGTCCTCAGAACTGCAGACATTGTGACAGAAATTTATGTATCCATCGGGTGCCCCTTTTTTCCTCATTAAGTGAAGAGAATCTACTTCAAATCGCCGGTCTCATTCAACATAAGTCCTTTGAAAAAGGGGAACTCCTCATTTCCGAAGGGGGGAGTATGGAATCTCTTATCATCATCCATCAAGGCAGAGTAAAGGCGTTTCGCTATACCTCTGCTGGACGAGAACAGATATTGTACCTATTTTCGGAAGGAGATTTCTTCGGGGAACAGTATCTGTTCAGTAATCTCAGGGCCACGTACAATGTGGAGGCACTGTCCCCTGTAAAAATCTGTTTGCTTACAAAAAGCCAATTACATAAAGTACTGCTCACCCATCCCGATGTGGCAATTAAGCTTATATCTGAGTTAGGCAAGCGGATTGCCCAGATGGAGAATGCTTTTCAAAGCATGGGCATACGGGATGTCGACGCCAGGGTGGCAACTTTACTGCTGGATTTCGCCGAGAAATTTGGGGTAGATGCTCCAGGGGGACCCTTGATAACCCTGCCCATCAGCCGGGAGGGGATGGCCAACTACTTGGGTATCGCTCGGGAAACCTTGAGCAGAAAGCTCAGCAAGTTTGAAGATGACGGTCTTATTCAGTCTGTGGATTTGAAGACAATACAGGTGAGAGATAGGGACTCCCTGGGGGACTTGGCTGGACTGGAATAAAATTTAGTTGCTAATACCTGATTTGAATCACAGCTTTCTCTTTTTTCCCTTAGTATAGTAGAGACAAATACTGAGGAGGGAAATAAAGTGAGTGAGCAGATAAACAATCGTGAGTACAGAAAAGAGGCAATCACAAAAATCTTAACAGAACTTCACGACGGGAAAAGTGTTGAAGAAGTAAAGAAGATATTTGCGACCGCTTTCCAGGGAGTTTCGGCTATGGAAATCTCCGAAGCTGAGGGTGCCCTTATAGCTGAAGGCCTTCCCGTTGAGGAAGTGCAAAAACTTTGTGATGTGCATGCGGCAGTCTTTAAGGGGTCTATAGAAGAGATTCACCAACCTGCTGAGCTTTCAGAAATACCTGGGCATCCGGCCAATGTTCTTAAGCTGGAGAACCTCTTTATTAAAGACCTATTGGATACAAAGGTTAAACCATACATTTCCGCCCTGCCTGAGGCCAAAGTGGTGGAGGCTCTTAAGGAATCTTTATCTGATTTGGCCACCATTGATTTGCACTACCTGAGGAAGGAAAATCTTTTCTTCCCCTACCTGGAGAAGTATGGAATTACCGCTCCGCCTAAAGTTATGTGGGGAGTGGACGATGAAATCCGCCAAGAGCTGAAGGAAATTAGAGGGTTAATATTAGCTGATCCCTCTGCCTCCAAACTGAAAGACAGCTTAAATAGCCTAGTGGCGAAAATAACCGAGATGATTTATAAAGAGGAAAATATCCTGTTGCCCATGCTAGTTGAATCCTTGTCTGAGGATGAATGGAAGCAGGTAGCCCTTGAAAGCCGGGAACTTGGGTTTATGATTGATAAAGTTCCCATGTGGAATCCGGTATACTCCCTCACAGATGCCAATATTGAGGAAGGGGCAGGGGGGATATCTTTACCCAGCGGTATGCTGGATAAGGAAGAATTGATTTCTCTATTGAACACATTGCCTTTTGACATTACCTTTGTCGATAAGAATGATGAGGTCAAATATTTTTCTGAGGGACCAGAGCGGATTTTCCCCAGGACCAGGGCAATAATTGGCCGGAAGGTGTCAAACTGTCATCCACCTGCTAGTGCATCCTTAGTAGAAAAAATCGTCCAGGACTTAAAAGACGGGAAAAAAGATCATGAGGATTTTTGGATTAACAAGGGCAGTAGCTTTATCCTCATCCGCTACTATGCAATCCGCAACGAGAGTGGAGAATATTTAGGGGTCCTGGAGGTTACTCAGGATATTAAACCCCTCAAGGAGCTTAGCGGCGAAAAGAGGTTAATGTCGTAGTGGGCCTTAGAAAGTTAACCAGGATAGGATAGGGTTAAAAAGGACCCTGGGACTACAAAAGTAAGCCTGTCGCCTAAGCTGGCAGGCTTTTATGGAATGCTATTTTGTTCTTTTCCTGGGCAATCATAGAATCTTACATCTTTCGACATATTTTGGATATAGTTGTACTGAGATTGTGCTCGGGAAACTTTAAGAGAATTTATTTTTAGTAACTTTGAAAACTGGAGAGGAATCTGGGGTACGTAAAGCGAATAAGAATATAAGAATAAAGGGAGGTGTTGTGGCTTGGAGACTGTTACGCTGCAGGATAGCATCACTCACTCTTTAGCTGCCGACCACAGGGTCGTTCTGTTGGTTGGCCCGCCAGGCTCCGGTAAAAGCCGAGTACTTAGAGAGTTTCATGATGTCGGGATCGTCAATGTAGGAAAAGAGCTGGCCCGGGAACTGATTCCCCTTGCTCAGGAAAAACGTTGGGAATTCGCCCTGGAGATTCTTGGCCAGTTGATTGACACCCATATCCATCCCGTAGTTGTACTGGACAATATTGAGTTATTATTTATGCCTGAACTGAAGATTGATCTTTGGTCTGCCCTGGGAATTCTTAGTGCCAATAAAAAGCTAGTAGTGGCTTGGACTGGAAGGGTAGTAGATGATCAGATTCAGTGGGGCGACCCTGGGGTCCCGGGATTCCGGGTAATGAGTTTAGAAAGCTGTCCTGCCAATATCGTGAATATGACAGGTTAAGAGAGTGGGGTATTCCTTGTCGTTATATTGATGACAGGGAATACCCCCATGGTTTTTTTGAGCTGTGTGCAGGGTGAAGGAATAGGGCAATTACAAAACATAGTTTTAGCAATATTAAACAACCGACCTCTTTTCACATGTGATACCATGTATGCAGCTATATTATTTTAATTAGGAGGGGTTTAGAATGTTTGATAATCTAACTTTCGAAAAGTTTGCCAAGTGGTCCGGTTTCATGGGGGTTTGGACTATTATTGCCGGAGTTTTATCGGCACTTACCATTGTTGGTATTCCTGCTGCAATAATCATGATTATTTTAGGTGTGAAGCTACTGGGAGCAAAATCTTCTGCCAAGGCTTTAGCTATGGCTCCCGAAGGCGATGTTTCTATGCATATCAACAAACTGGTGGGTGATCTGAAAACTTATTTTCAGATTAATGGCGTGCTTATTGTTATCAGTTTAATTATTATGGTTTTGGCTATTATCGCTGGGGTTATTGCTCTCATAGCTCTGGGTGGGGAAATTCCCGATTTTAACTTTGAATGGGGCGTATAGTTACTGGGCCGCGGCAACTACCGCGGTTTTTTTTATTGCAGCCTTATGGCTGTTTTTTTTGTTGCCGATTTGCCAATAATTGTTGCCAGGCTTATTTGCTATTACAATTTTCTTTCCCGGTCAATACTAATACGGATAGCGTCAAAAAATGGACAACAGGAGGGTTTTAATGCGTGCAGTTATTATGGCAGGCGGCAGCGGTTCACGGCTGCGCCCCCTGACTTGCGATTTGCCAAAACCAATGGTGCCTGTGCTTAACAGGCCAGTGATGGATTATACAGTGGATTTACTGAAAAAACACGGGATTCAAGAGATTGCGGTGACCTTGGCTTACTTGCCCAGGGTAGTTAAGGATTATTTTGAAGATGGAACAGATTTCGGCGTTAGTTTTCAGTACTTTGTGGAGGATGCCCCATTAGGCACCGCAGGCAGTGTTAAGAACGCAGCGGGTTTTTTGCCGGAGACCTTTGTGGTCATTAGCGGCGATGCCCTAACTGACTTAGATATTAGTGACGCAGTGGCTTTTCATAAAGAACGGGGTTCTTTGGCCACTTTGGTTTTGCACCGGCAGCAGATTCCCTTGGAGTACGGTGTGGTCATTACCGATAAGGAGAACAGAATTACCCGATTTTTAGAGAAGCCCAGTTGGGGGGAAGTATTTAGCGATACTGTCAACACCGGCATCTACATTTTAGAACCGGAGGTATTGGATTATGTCTCCCCGGGAAAACAATTTGATTTTAGCAAAGACGTCTTTCCAAAACTATTAGAAGACAACAAGCCCATGTATGGATATGTTGCTGATTGTTATTGGTGTGACATTGGGGATTTGCGTTCTTATCGCCAGGCCCAGTTTGATGTCCTTGAAGGCAAGGTAGCTGTAGAAGTAGGGGGGACTTTGCAAAAGCCCGGAATTTGGTTAGGAAAGGATTGTCATGTGGCGGAAGATGTAACAATAACCCCTCCAGTCTACGTGGGTAAAGGCTGCACTATTGGCCAAGGGGCACGAATCGGTCCACTAACCGTTCTCAATGATTTTTGCCTTATTGAGGATAGAGCATCCCTAAAGAGAACGGTGGCCTGGAAAGACTCCAGTGTGGCCAGGGGAGCGGAAGTCAGGGGTGCGACCATATGTGACAGTGTATGCGTTGGTCCCAAAGCCAGATTATTTGATGATTCTGTGGTTGGGTGCCGGACTGTCTTGGAGCAGGGGGTAACTTTACGTCAGGGAGCTAAGGTTTGGCCGGATAAACGCATTACCGAGGATACGGTGGTCAGCCAGAATTTAGTTTGGGGTTCCAGGCTAAGTCGCAGGTTGTTTGGGCGGAAGGATATTAAAGGCCGCTTTAATATGGAAGTGACTCCGGAATTCGCCTCTAGATTGGGCTCCTCCTTTGCCTCTTTGGCGGCTAATAATGGTTCCCTAATGGTGGCCGGAGACAATAGTGAGGCCGCAGCTTTGGTGGCGGATGCCCTTAGTGTAGGCATATTAGCTTGTGGCACCAGGGTTATTCGGGCTTCAGGTTTGGTTATGCCTATGGTTAGATTTGCTGTTCGGCACTACAAGGCGGAGGGCGGTATCCATGTGCGCTTAGATCCAGATAAGCCTGAGCAGTTACATTTGGAGTTTGTCAACGCCTCTGGGGCAAACATTGACAGGAATACCGAGCGTAAACTGGAAAAAGCTATTAATGGCGATAGCTTTCAACGTGTAGGCAGTGGCCAAGTGGAAATTACACAACGCACAGACGACATTCCCAGGTTGTATTTTGTGGAATGGGCATCAAAACTCCGGGCCCTTGGTCCGGGTAGAAAGCAAGCCAGGCCATTGCAAGTTGTGCTAGGGGCAGAGTCAGAGCTTATGACTTTCTTAGGGGGAAGTTTTTTGAGCTACATCGGTTGTGTTGTCAAGCGGGCTGAGAATTCCTTGGCCTCTGTCAAAGGGGAAGTGAGGAATAGCAATGCTGACATGGGAGTTTTTTTAGCTGCCGATGGCGAAGGTATTTTGGCGGTGGATGAAAGTGGTGGGGTAGTTGGCCCGGATGTTTACAAGGCTCTATCAATGTCCCTGGCTCTAAAGGTGAAGGGCAAGTCAGTGATAATCCCCCACGATGCCCCTCAAGCACTTAGAAACATGGCCAAGGGAGCGGAAATAATTCAAGTAAAGTCTGAACCCGCTGAAGTGATGACGGCTATGTTGAGTCGAGGGAGTGGAGATGAGCGGGCTACATTACAATACCTATTGCATTTTGATGGCATTCAAGCCGCAGCGAGAATTGCAGATTTCCTGGCCAGTAGAAAGTTGCGCCTAAGCCAGGTGTTAAAAAGTTTACCGGACTTAAATTACAGGGCTGCGGCGGTCCCCTGCCAATGGACGGATAAGGGCAGGGTGTTAAGGCAACTGGTAGCAGAACAGAACAAGCGGAAGATGGAGCTATACGAAGGAGTAAAAATATGGGATGACCGAGGCTGGGCCTTAGTCCTTCCGGACAGTGAAAAGCCTCGCTTTAATATTTACGCCCAAGGGAATAGTGAGGAATTTGCTGAAGAATTGGCGGCCGAGTTCAGTGAAAGAGTCAGCTCTTTGATGAATTCGAAATACGATGAGAAAAACTAATACAGGGGTTGAGAGAAATGGATTTACTGCTGCTAGCGCTGGCCCTAGCCGGAGTGTATTTTTTGCAGCGCCGCCGGCGGAAAAATTCAATCTGGTTTGAGGGAGCTATCCTCCGCCCCGAGGATCTTGATGCCCATGCTCGGGAATTAGGGAGATGCCACGAGACTAAACACAACCGATTTGGCCGCAGGGTACTCCAGGGACGGCTTCAAGAAAACTTTCGCTTCATCACAAAAGTGTATACAGCCGTAGCCGAAGATTTACGAAATAAGCGTCAAATGATCCCGGCGGAAGAATGGTTGCTGGATAATTACTATATTATCGAGGAACAGGTCAAGGAAATTCTGATTACCGTCAAACAGACTAATTTTCGGGACTTGCCAGTGCTCTGCTATGGAAACCTTCGGGGCAACCCCAGAATATATGCCCTTGTTCTCGAGGTCATCTCCCATTCCGACGGCAGCTTGACTGAACCGGCATTGGTTAAGTTTATTAGTAGCTACCAAGAGGAAACCCCCCTTAGCATTGGCGAAATTTGGTCACTGTCCCTGATGGTGCGAATAGCCCTAATCGAAAAAATCCGCCACCTGTGCACCAGCTTGGAGACAACCCGAAACCAGTGGCGCCAGGCTGAGCGCTTTCTGTCTAAGACAAAACCGGAAAAGCTGAAAGAAAAGCTCTCCGCCTTAGGCAGACTTTATCCTGCCTTTGCGGAACACCTGCTGGAAGAGAGTCGTCAAGGGATGGTCGGTAATGATTTGCGTGAGTATCTGGCGGAGAAGCTCTTGGAACAGGATACTACCTTGGAAAAGTTGGTCCATAGTGAGCATCAGGTAAGGGCAACCCAGGCAACTTCAATGGGCAACGCGGTTACCAGCCTGAAAGGTGCGTCGACCTTGGACTGGGAGCGTATATTTGAAGAGCTTTCTTTAGCTGATGAAATTCTTCAGACAGATAAAGTATACCGGGAGATGGATCAGGCTTCTCGCAATTACTACCGCCGCCAAATTCAGGCTCTGGCCAAAAAGTTGAGGATCAGTGAAATCAGGGTGTCTACCTTGGCCGTGAAAATGGCTCAAAGAGGGGGGAGCGAATGCCAAGGTCACTGCGGTTACTACCTGCTGGATCAAGGGAAAGGGGAATTGTATGCCCAGGTGGGAGTAAGGTATAAAAAATTTAGCCTCAGCATTAGCGGTTACATACTGCTGGTGATGGGTTGTTCAGTGGCTTTAGCGGCGGCTGTAGGAGCGGCCGCCCTGCCTTTGGGAGGGGTCTGGCCCTTTGTATTCGGCTTGTTGTTCCTCTTTCCCGCTAGCGAAGTAATCGTATCTTTTTTTAACCGGGTATTGACTCACTTAAAAAAGCCGGCGTTTTTGCCCAAGATAGAGTACCGCCAGGGTATTCCGCAGGATAAGGCCACTATAGTTGTCATACCCGCTCTGCTACCTAGTGCAAAGAAGACCCAAGAGCTTATTGAGCACCTGGAAGTGCACTGGCTGTCCAACCCCCAGGAGAATTTGTA
The DNA here is from genome assembly GCA_002423965.1 of Firmicutes bacterium UBA5509. Classification (GTDB taxonomy): domain Bacteria; phylum Bacillota; class Proteinivoracia; order UBA4975; family UBA4975; genus UBA4975. The sequence continues at coordinate 9,394 of DIOR01000023.1, forward strand.
TTTTGCTCTATTAGGGGACTTTAAGGACTCCTCCCAGCAAGATGCAGCGGGTGATGGGGAGATAACTCGGGCAGCGGCCACTGGAATACAAGACTTAAATAAGAAATACCCGGGAAAGAGATTTTTTGCCTTGGTACGAAAACGGCAATACTCCAAAACCCAGGGAAAGTGGATGGGCTGGGAACGCAAGCGGGGGGCTTTGGTGGAACTAAATCGGCTCCTTTTGGGCAGTAAGAATACTTCTTTTATCTCTCCTCCCGATAACTTGCCTTCGGTTCACTATGTCCTTACATTAGATGCCGATACAAGGCTGCCCATTGACATGGCAAAGAAACTAGTGGGGACAATTTCGCATCCCCTTAACGAATTAGAACTATCGGCCCAGGGACTTCCTGCCCGGGGCTATGGCCTTATTCAGCCTCGGATAGGCGTCAGTGTGGAAAGTGCCAGTAAGACATGGTTTGCCATGGTTATGGCGGGACCAGGGGGTACGGACACATATACATCTGCCATTAGCGATATCTATCAGGACTGGTTTGGGCAAGGTATTTTTACAGGCAAGGGCATCTATAATCTGGTGGCAGCTGACAAGTTGTTGTCGGATTTGCCGGAGAACAGCATTCTCAGCCACGACCTATTGGAGGGTGGGCTGCTCCGGACAGGCCTAGCCACAGACCTTGAATTGGTAGATGAGTTTCCTGGCCGTTACAGTTCTTATATGGCAAGAGGGCACCGTTGGACCAGGGGAGATTGGCAGCTTCTACCCTGGCTGGGGCGTAGAGTTCAGGGGAGAAAGAATCCCCTAACAGCTATTACCCGTTGGCAGATATTTGACAACCTCCGGCGCAGCCTTGTGCCTGGTGGGCTGCTGATTTTTATTGCCGTTTCTTTGTTGTCCACCGGGAATATATGGGTTGGGCTCAGTCTCTTTCTGGGGGGATTGATATTACCCCAGGTATGGTCCCTTTTGGATTACAACTGGCGAGGATACTTGCTCAGTAAAGCTGCAGGAATAAAAACTCTTGCTAGCAGGCCTCGGACTTGGCTGCATCGCTTGGGCTGGCAGCTGGCATTTCTTCCTTACCAGGCATGGGTAAACACAGATGCCATCCTCCGCACTTTATACCGAGTGCTTATCTCCCGCAAGAACTTATTAGAATGGACCACAGCCGCCGAGGCAGAAAAACTAGCGGATAACTACCGAGGCCAGTTTAGGCCATCCTTGCTGGTATCTGGGGCGATTGCCTTGCTACTTGTGTTCTTCCGGCCCTTAGGCCTGTGGATCTATTTACCTCTGCTGGTACTGTGGCTAATGAGTCCTGCAATTGCCATGAGGGTCAGCAGAAGCTCACAAGAGGAAGAAAAGCCCGGGGAAGAGGACAGGGCTATGCTGCGCAAACTGGCTGGGGAAACTTGGCAGTATTACGTAGATCTCATTGGGGAAGAGACAAGCTACCTGCCCCCGGATAATTACCAGGTAGATCCCCCTACAGGGATTGACTACAGAACTTCCCCTACAAATATTGGCTTTTACCTGTTGTCCACTTTGGCGGCTAGGGATTTTGGGTTTATTACTACCAGCGACATGATTGACCGCCTTGATAAAACCCTTAAAGCGGTGGAAAAGTTAGAGAAATGGAAGGGCCATCTGTATAACTGGTATGCAATTAAGGATTTGGAGCTATTGCGCCCCCGCTTTGTGTCTACTGTGGACAGCGGCAATTTTGTCGGAATGCTGGTGGCTTTAGCTCAGGGGATTAAAGAATACATGGTGGGGCCAGTATTTGACGGGGCTTCTGCCCAAGAAATCCGTAGAATGCAGGGTGCAGGCGCTCCAGCCTTTAAAAACAATCTGGATAGCTGGCAGGAGATCTTGGCGATTCCAGTTAAGGCTGGCGGGGTCCATGGGATGCAGCTACTTAGAATGTACCGGGAAGAGCTGTATACTCTTTTCCCTAATACTGAAATCCTTGTCCACCCTCCGGATTTTTTGCGGGAAAATCCTGCATTCCGGCGTTTATCCCAGCTGGCGGTGGAGGCAAGGGAAAACCCATCTCCAGAGAACTTAGCCCGCAGTTACGGCGAGATTCTGGGAGAAATCGATTTTCTTCTTACTGAAAACCCCGATTGGCAACGGGATTACTTGTTGGTATGGAAAGACGATTTGCTACGGGTGTCGGTGGCTGCAGGGGATTTGGTGAGAAAATTCCGCAGGGTCATCGCCAGAATTGACGCCCTAGTTCAAGGGGCGGATTTTGCCGCCCTCTATAGCCCTAAGCGCAATCTCTTTTCAATCGGATACAGCGTCGATGATGAAAAACTTGTAGATTCTTACTATGATTTGCTGGCCTCCGAGGCAAGGCTCACTAGTTATGTGGCGGTGGTAAGGCGCCATGTGCCTGCTAAACACTGGGGCAAGAAGGGCAGGGCTTTAGTGCGGGCTAATGGAACCGGAGCTCTTGCTTCCTGGTCAGGGACGATGTTTGAATACTTGATGCCGCTGCTATTAATGAAGAATTATCCTAACACTCTTTTGGCGGAGACGACGACTTCCGTGATTTCAGCCCAGCGTAGTTTCGGAAAAATCCGTAATGTGCCCTGGGGGGTATCAGAATCAGGATATTATGCCTTTGATTACCGGCTTAATTACCAGTATCGGGCCTTTGGCATTCCCGATCTTGGCTTAAAGCGGGGCTTGGTGGACGACATGGTGGTGTCTCCCTATTCTACTTTACTGGCCCTGCCCTTTGCCCCCAAGGCCGCTATTGCAAACATCCGCCGCTTGCTATCTGAAGGTATGGGCGGGGAATATGGCCTTTTTGAAGCCTTAGACTATACTCCACAGCGGATGCCAGCCAATAAAGAGAAAGCCAGGGTGCAAAGTTACTTCGCCCACCATCAGGGAATGGGTTTAATATCTTTGGCCAACTACCTCCATGACTTTGCCATGGTTCGGCGTTTTCATAAGGATCCCCATATGCGGGCCGGAGAACTGCTACTCCAAGAAACACCGCCATTGCATCCGGTCTTTACCAAGCAATTACGGGAGCCAGTGCTCCAACTCCAGGGGGAGACTGTGGAAGAAAAAGAAGTAGTGCGAAGTTTTGGCCTTCCCCAGGGAAACCCTCCCAACTGCCATCTGCTTTCCAATGGCAGCTATTCGATCTTGCTTACCGACAGCGGCAGCGGATACAGCAGCAATGAAAACATCCGCATCAGCCGTTGGCGAAAAAATATGGGGAGCAAGTACGGCACCTTTATTTTTATCAGGAGCCTGAATACTGATCAGGTGTGGTCGGCAACTATGGCCCCTTTTGACCAGGAGCCTGATTTTTACCGAGTGCGCTTTTTTCAGGACCATGCCAGTTATTTTCGCGAGATGGCTAATATTGATACTAAGACTGATATTACCGTGTCCACTGAGGACAACGCAGAAGTCCGCAGGATAAGCCTGACGAATCATGGCTTAAAGGCTGCTAGCTTGGAAGTTACCAGCTTTTTTGAGCTGGCATTATCTCATCAAGATTCAGATTTGGCTCACCCGGCATTTAATAATTTGTTTGTCCAGACTGAACCCGTGTTGGAGTATAATTGCATTTTGGCACACCGGCGTCCTCGTAGCGAAAGAGATCCTGGACTCTTTGCCTTGCATCAGGTGACTGTCCAAGGGGAAAGTGTAGGTTCTCTTCAGTATGAGACTAATAGGGGGAATTTTATCGGTCGGGGCATGGATATATCATGCCCCTCGGCCTTACACCAGCCATTGACTAATACCAGTGGCCAAGTCTTGGACCCGGTCATGAGCCTCCGCCGCCAGATAAAGCTGGGTCCCGGCCAAAGTGCAACCATTACCTTTATCACTGCCCAAGGCAGTACCCGTAGAGAAATGCTGGAACTGGCGGCAAAATATGACGATATCGCTGCTTCCCAGCGGGCCTTTGATATGGCAGCTACTCGGAGTCAAGTGGAAAGCCGGTTTCTCAATCTCAACCCTCAGCTGTTGGCAGCCAGCCAGCTGGCAATCGGACATCTGGTATTTTTAAGCCCCACCCGCAGGAGGCATCAGGAATTACTGGCCAAAAACTCTTTGGCGCAGCAGGCCTTGTGGGCTCAGGGGATTTCCGGAGACAATCCCATTGTCCTTATCTGTGTGGAAGATACCGAGGAAATTCGCATTGTGGAAGAGGCGATATTAGCCCATGAGTACTGGCGGTTCAAGGGGCTGGTTGTTGACCTTGTTATTCTTCATAGGGGCAAGGGGGGGTACTTGGAGCCGGTGCGGGAATTGGTGCGGGATATGGTGCAGCTTATCCGGATAACAGATATCTTGGATAGGCCTGGAGGGATCTATATCCGTGGCGCCAACCAACTGACAGATGCAGAAAGATATCTGTTTCATGGAGCGGCTCGCTTAATTCTGGGCCCTGGTTCCTTAGCGGAGCAACTGGAAGCAGAGTCTCCTAATCTGCCGGAAAAAAAGGAATTTTGGGGACCAGACCAGCAAAGCCCCCCACGGGCGGGACAAGAGGAGCTATTGTACTACAATGGTTATGGGGGCTTTACTCCTGACGGCAGAGAATATGTTATGGAGTTACAACAGCGCATGACCCCTGCACCCTGGAGCAATGTCCTGGCCAATTCCAACTTTGGCAGCATTGTTACCGAGCGGGGAGGGGGGTATGTCTTTGCAGAAAACGCAAGGGAGAACAAGCTGACTCCCTGGTCTAATGACCCGGTAATTGACCCCCCCGGTGAAGTAATTTATCTGCGAGACGAGGATTCCGGAAAAGTATGGACGGTATGCGCCGGACCGATCTGGGAGGAGGAGCCTTATACTGTTCGCCATGGGCGGGGTTACACTAAGTTTTGTCATCACAGCCATGGCCTTGATCAGGAGTTGACTGTCTTCGTGCCCCAGCATGATTCTATCAAGCTAAGTATTCTGCAAATAGGCAACGATTCTCCCATTCGGCGTCGGCTGACATTGACGTATTTTATGCGACCTGTTCTGGGGGCCAGCGAAGAAGTCAGCCACCTTCACTTGGTCAGCAGCTGGGGAGAAAATATCCTTACTTTCCGCAACCCATATAACGGTGATTTTCCCGGTCGGATTGCCTGGATTGGCGCCTCCCGCCCGGTTCTAAGCTATACTGGAGATTCCTTGGAATTCCTTGGCCCCGAAGGCAATCTGGCTAACCCTGCAGCCTTGGGGAGGACAGAGCTTGCCAATACTATAGGTGCTGGCCTTAACCCCTGTGGTGCAATTCAAGTTGCCCTCGATATTGAGCCGGGGGAAGAGGGAGAAGTAGTATTTCAGCTGGGCCAGGAGACCGATGGGGACCGGGCCCAGGCAATTTCAAAAAAGTACTTAAAGGAAGCGTCAAGGGCTTTACAGGAGACAAGGGATTACTGGCACTCTTTGACGGAAACCATCTCCTCTAAAACCCCGGATCCCTCCCTGGATATTCTTCTTCCCTGGCTGCTTTACCAGACCATTGTCTGTCGGTTGTGGGCTCGCACCGGATTTTATCAGTGCGGGGGGGCATATGGCTTTAGGGATCAGCTTCAGGATGCCGCTAATATGGTCTTAGTGGTGCCGGCACTAGCAAGAAAGCAAATCCTTCTCCATGCCGCCCACCAGTTCGTTGAGGGAGATGTGCAGCATTGGTGGCATCCCGGTACCAACAACCGGGGAGTGCGCACCCGTTTCAGCGATGACTTGCTGTGGTTGCCCTGGACCCTTGTTGAGTATATTGAGAAAACCGGAGACAAGTCGATATTAGCCCAAGAAGTCCCCTTTCTAAAAGCCAAGGTCCTGGAACCGGGTATAGATGAACACTATGGTGAAGCTGCAGTGGCTGAGGAAACGGGCAGTGTCTACGAGCATTGCCGACGGGCAATCCGCCGTGCCCTGCGCTTTGGCAGTCATGGCATTCCCCTGATCGGTTCCGGTGATTGGAATGACGGCATGAGCAACGTGGGCAGGGAGGGTAAGGGGGAAAGCATTTGGTTAGGGTGGTTTCTCTACGATATCTTACGGCGCTTCGCTCCTCTATGCCGGGATTTAGGAGATGGCCCCTTGGCAGAAGAGTACCTGGAACATGCAGAAAGTATAAGGGAAGCTCTTGAGGAAAACGGCTGGGACGGTCGTTGGTACCGGAGGGCGTATTTTGATGATGGCACCCCCTTGGGTTCTGCAGAAAACCCCGAATGCTCCATCGACTCCATTGCGCAATCTTGGGCAGTAATTTCCGGCGGTGGACGCAGGGACAGGATAGAAGAGGCAATGGGGGAAGTAGATACCCATTTGGTTCGTGAGGATGAAGGCTTAATTCTCCTGTTTACCCCTCCTTTTGATAAGAGCGAGTTAAATCCCGGGTATATTAAGGGCTATATTCCCGGGGTCCGGGAAAACGGTGGTCAATATACCCATGCCTCAGCCTGGGCAATACAGGCCATGGCCCTCCTGGGTCACGGAGACAAGGCTTTAGAGTGGGTCCAGCATATCAACCCCATTTTACACAGCCGCACCTCCATTGAGTGTTCCCGATACAAGACAGAGCCCTACGTGGTGGCGGCGGATGTGTATTCTGCTCCTCCTCATGTTGGGCGAGGGGGTTGGACTTGGTACACCGGGGCTGCGGGTTGGCTATACCGTGTATGTAGCGAAAATATTTTAGGCCTTAAGCGCCGGGGCAATATCTTGACTATTGAGCCTTGTATTCCGGGAAAATGGCAGGAGTATAGCCTGGAATATCGTTTTGGTGGTAGCCTGTATGTCATCAAGGTCATAAATCCTCAGGGTATTAGCAAAGGTGTGGTGAGAATCGAATCTCAGGGAGTTGTCTGCAAAGAAATTGAATTAGTGGATGATGGTCAGATCCATAAAATTACAGTGGTAATGGGTTAATCTAACAGATTTCTTACATCTCCCCCTCCTGGCAGGGAAAATCTAGCCAAAGGCGAATATATTATAGTGGCGAGTTCAGGGGGGTTAAGGATGAATTTATCTATGCAACTGAGACTATACAGGGATTACATCGCCAATACAGGAATGGTGCGTTTTGAGTCGCCTAATTCTACAGTCTATGCCGCCGGGGGATGTCTACTCTATCGGCAGCAAAAGGCGATGACTTTGCTCCGACATTTGGATGTGGCTCCACAGCCAACTGCCATAAGGCCTTTGCGCAGTCTATGGGTGATGGAAGTCAATCATCCCCCACTTACAGATTATTTGACAGAGTTAGCCCGCCGCCGCTCCCGGGGCAAGATTGAGCTGATTCGTCGGTTGGGAGCGACTTTGGGTATGATCCATTCTCTTCGTCACTCCGGGACCGGGGATATTGTCGACCCTGATGCTAAATCTGTTGTCAGGCATTTGACTACCTTGGTCCGCAAGAACCAAGTGCTTCTCTCAGCCAAGAGAAAATCTTTGCATCCCTTTGCCGGGTTGCTGGGGGAGGTCCAGCACCTTTGGGGCAGTTCTGGGGGGGCCATGGTGGGCAACTGGCATGGCTTTCCACCGGTGCGAATCTGGGGCAGCGGCCTGATGATTATGGACCTATCTCGTGCCAATTATTCGGAGCCCTTATTGGATTTAGTCCACCTCCAACCCCGTGAGATTGGCCTGGAGGAGACCACCTTTTTTTGGGAATACTTTCTCCAGGGCTATGGTGCCACCTGTGAGCTACCTGCCCAGGGGAGGGAAAAGATAGAAGTCCTTTACAAAATTAAGCTCCTTCTGGCACTGGCCCAGGGTCAAGGCGTTGGCCAGGCCCAGGAAGAATACAGTAGCCAGTGGTGGAAACAGGTCTAAGTAGTATTTAAAAGGGGTGAAGTAGTGCGCTGTCCTTATTGTGATTTTCTTGAAAGTAAAGTTATTGATTCCCGACGCACTGAAGGTGACTATGAAATTAGACGCCGCAGGGAATGTATGGAGTGCGGACACCGTTTTACTACTTATGAAAAGGTGGAAGAACTCCCCTTGATGGTCATAAAAAAAGACGGTGCCCGGGAGATATTTGAACGTTCCAAGATCATCAACGGCCTGGTCCGGGCCTGTGAAAAGCGCCCTGTTGCCTATGAGAACCTGGAGCGGTTGGCAGAGGAAATTGAAAGCCAATTGCGCAGCCAATTTGATCGGGAAGTAAATTCAAGCTACATAGGAGAACTGGTAATGGAGAAGCTGAGAAAATTGGACGAGGTAGCTTATGTGCGTTTTGCTTCAGTTTATAGGCAGTTTAGCGATGTGGGCAATTTCCTTAAAGAGCTGGAAAAGCTGGTAGGTAATAATGGCAATGGCCAGTAAACCCTATTAAAGAAAGAGCAGGCAATGCCTACTCTTTCCGGGGGTTGTGGTCTTCATGATTTTCACGGCAATGCCGATATGGAGTCCTTTCTTTTCCAATGCTAGTTTGAATGGGTTCAAGAAATTCTTGGGCAAATTCCTCGTCGCTAAAGCGATGTCCGATATCTTTATTTCCCGGCCGAAAGCGGAGAAAATTGCGGTGTCTGTTTGTCTTCAAGCTTAAGCCTCCCCATGAATTTGGCCTTAGTATGCCTTTCCCTGGGGGGGATTATCCCCGCTATTGCTGCTTAAAATTTCCCCTCCGGGGAAGACTGAAATTGAGGTCTTTGATCCCAAGGAGGTGGTAATTTGCCAAAGATTTTTTTGACCATCTTTGGACGCACAGTGCTTCTCTATTTTGGAGTCCTTATTTTGATGCGGATAATGGGTAAACGGGAAGTGGGGCAACTGTCTCTTTTTGACCTGGTAGTGGCGATAATGATTGCCGAGTTGGGTGCAATTCCTCTTAGCGACACTTCTATCCCCATTTCTCATGGACTCCTTCCTATAATTACTTTAGTAGTCTTGCAAATGTCTTTAGCATTCATTACCTTAAAAAGTCAGTCAGTCAGGAAGATTATTGAAGGCACCCCCAGCATAATTATTGAACAGGGCCGAATTCTTGAGGAGGAGATGCGGCAGCTCCGCTACAATGTTGACGATATGATGTCCCAAATGCGGGAACAAGGGATTTACCGAATCGAGGAAGTTGAATACGCCATATTGGAAACTAACGGCAAGCTAAGTGTAATCCTCAAAGCCGATAAGCGCCCCATGATTCCTTCAGATATGGGCCTGAATCCACCTGATGAGGGGCTACCTATCCCATTAGTATGTGATGGGAAATTACTCAAAGAGAACATGACTTTGGCAAAGAAAGATTTAGATTGGCTGGAACAAACCTTGGCCAAGCAGCATAAAGTTGGGGTTGCCGGCGTCCTTTACGCCACCCTAGATCCTCAAAACAAGCTCCATGTATATAAAAAAGGCGAAAAGAAAAAAGCGCCATAAGGCGCTTGGAATCCAATGGCGCGCCTACCAGGAGTCGAACCTGGGCGCCCGGCTCCGGAGGCCGGCGCTCTATCCTCTGAGCTATAGGCGCAATAACAAAATTTATTATATCACAGCACGACACAAAATCAACTTCTTATTTTTGGATTGCTAAGCGCATTCCCACTAACATCAACACCACGCCAGCCAAGCGTAGCCAGGAAAAGGGAATTGTCTCCAAAGTAAATATTCCAAAATGATCTAGCACCACTGCAGTTGTCAATTGACCGAAGAGGATGGCCGAGATGCCCACCGTCGCCCCCGTTTGGGCCACAGCCCAGGCGACGCCGCCAATGATAACCACATTGAGGGCACCGCCCAGGTAAGAATAAAGTGGTGCATCTTTAAAGGTTTGCAGCTTAGGCATTCCAGTGACCATAAGGGCAGCGAGACTTACTATAAGTCCGATGAAGTGTACTGCCACGGACATAGGCACTACGCCTACACGCTCCTTAAGAGCTGCATTAATTGCCCCCTGAAAAGTCATTGCCAAACCGCTTAAAGCTGCAATAATTAACGGAATAAGCCATTTCAATGCTATCACCTCGTCTATATAGTATGCCCCATGAAGGAATTTTGAAGGGAGAGAGTTGCATGGATGTTACCTTAAAATTTAATAATACTTGGTTTGACGCGTCCAATGCCAAAGGGGCCGAGATTAAGTTAGGTGCCGGCCGTGAGGACGTGGTGTCCCCTATGGAAGCTGTGCTCATGGCTGCCGGCGGTTGTTCTGGCATAGATATTGTTTCCATTCTAGAAAAAATGCGTCAGCCTCTGGAAAGCTTGGAGATAACCGTCTCTGGTCAGCGTAGGGAGGAGCACCCAAAGTCCTTTCATAATATTCTAATCCATTACATTCTCAGGGGAAATTTAGAAGCGGAAAAAGTGCAGCGTGCTATTGAGCTTTCCTTGGACAAATATTGTTCTGTAAGCAACGGCCTTGAACCTAAGGCAAAAATAGCCTACGAGTACACCATTGAAAGCGGGGAGGGAGCCCAATGAATCCTGTTGCCTTTAAGATTGGATCTCTGTCTGTATATTGGTATGGAATGATAATTTCCCTGGCGGTGCTTACAGCTTACCTATTGGTCAGGCGGTTAGGAAAAAACTTTAAGATTGAGGGTACATCTTTTGACGAGTTTATGCTCTGGGTGATTCCGGCAGCTTTTATCGGCGCGCGCCTGTGGTATGTGCTATTTAACCTCAATTATTACTCCCTCTATCCAGCTAAGATATTTGCCTTTCGAGAAGGGGGATTGGCCATACACGGGGGAATTTTCGCAGGAATAATAGTAGCTGCTATCTGGACCCGGGTCAAAAAAATCAATTTTTTGCGCTTTGCGGATGTTACCTCTATTGCATTAATCCTTGGTCAGGCCATTGGCCGCTGGGCAAATTTTGTCAACCAAGAGGCCTATGGAAAGCCTACTAACTTACCTTGGGCGATATATATTGCCGGAGAATACCGGCACCCTACTTTTCTCTATGAATCAATTTGGAATCTCCTGCTCTTTGCAGGGCTGTACTACTATTTACGCCGCCGTCCTAAGTCAGGGAAAATCTTCGGTCTATACTTGGCAGGATATTCTTTCGGCCGATTTTTTATTGAAGCTCTGCGCACTGATAGTTTAATGCTGGGGGAATTTAGGGTAGCTCAAATTGTCAGTGTCCTGCTGTTTATAGTGGGATTGTTACTTTTCTATTTGGGGGCAGTCAAAAAAACAAGGAGTGCTGAAGTTAGTGAAGACGATAAAAGTTAGTATCGAGGGCATGTCATGCTCTCACTGCAAAATGGCCCTGGAAACTGCCATCGGCCAATTAGATGGTGTGCAGGCAGTAGAAGTAAATCTTGAGAACAATCTAGCCGTAATTGAAGCAGAAGATGACATGCTGGAAACAATTCGTTCCACCATCAAAGAAGCCGGTTACACCACCAAATAAATAATAGTTGACCTGGGAGCAGGGATAGATTACAATATACCCATACGGGGTATAAAGGGGGTCATGGATTGCCTATTCCTGTTGCCTTTGCGGCAGGGCTTGCCGCATTTTTTTCGCCCTGCATTTTGCCGTTGTTGCCGGTTTGGCTTGCTTATATGGGGGGCAACCGACCTGGGTCAAAACTTAAATTAGTCAAGAACTTGCTGTTTTTCACCGCTGGTTTCACCCTGATCTTTGTAGCCATGGGAGCAGGTGCATCCACAGTGGGGCAGTTTTTGAGGGAATATCGCCATGTATTGATGCGGGCAGCAGGGGCAGTGATTATTATCTTTGGCTTGCAGATGCTGGGGATATTCAACCTGCCCTTTTTGGCCCGTGAGCGTAGGTTTAAGACTTCCCTGGGCCGCACCCCTGGAGGATATTTCCTACTAGGCATCATCCTAGCATTGGGTTGGACACCATGTACAGGCGTATTTTTAGGCTCGATAATTATGTTGGCTAGCAGTATGGACACTGTTTTTCAGGGGATGATGCTATTGCTTGTCTATTCTCTGGGATTTGCCCTGCCCTTTTTTGTCATTGGCTTGGGCCTGGGGAGTATTTCCCCGTTTAAATCAGGCAAGTTTTCTCGGTATGTGCAAATTGTCGCAGGGGCAATTATGGTGCTGATGGGCGCCTTGCTGATATTAAATCGCTGGTCCTGGCTGCAAAGTCTTGTGTTATGAAAGGGGAAAAAATGCGCAAATTACTACTGCTCTTATTGGTGATCCTCCTTGCAGCTGGCTGTGTTAAACCTAGTAATCCCGAAGCTAAGGCTCCCGGTTTTTCTTATGAGGATTTAGACGGAGAAATGTGGTCCTTGGAGGAGCTTCGGGGAGATGTGGTGGTTCTGTATTTTTGGACTGGTAGCTGCGGGGTTTGTATTAGCAAGCTTCCCGACATGGTAGTGCTACAGGAACAGTTACCTGAAGATGTAAGTATGCTAATGTTAAATGCCAATGACTCTAAAGCGAAGATAAACAGTCTCATTGGCGATGCCAAATTAACAGTGCTTATGAATACAATAAATAGTTTTAACGACTACCAAATTGCCTTTGTGCCGACAACTGTTTTTATTACTAAGAAGGGCGAGATTGCCCATACTCAAGTGGGTTTAATGGAGAATAAAAAAATACTGGCGATAATTGAAGACTTAAGGTAAAAAGCAGGCTGGAGGGCCTGCTTTTTTGTTCTATTTGTTGGAAATGGACAATAAATATTCACTGGGGAGGGGATGACTTGGCGGACAAGAAAGTAAAATTCCTGGTGGTGTTTTTTAGTAAGAACAAGCGACTGTTTACAGCTCTGGCGGCGTTAACTGCCATCGTTGCCGCTGTGTGCCTTATCCTTACCTTTACTGATTGGATTGTTACCGTAAAAAGTGATCAGGCCCTACCCTGGACGGTGGTACTAAATGAAACTGAATGGGAGGGAGTCCCCGCCGATACCAGCTTGCCAAGATACTTTGTGGCAGGAGGGGCAGCTTTTGATCGCCAAATTCTGGTGGATGGATGGGGCATGTCGGAAGAAATACTTACGCCGGTGGATTATATGGAAGACCTAGGGATACATGTGCTTTTCGGTGAGGTAGAGCAAGTGCTTTATAAAGGCAATAAGCTTCAAGTATATATCGATGAAAAAGAGCAGGGATACCAGCTCATTTCAATCCCGAAGGGCAAGTTGAGCGAAGGGGATTTACAGATTATCTTTCTCAACAAGCAGGGGACAAAATTAGGCTATGAAGAAGAGTATGTTTACTCTGTGCCCCTGGACTTTACTTTGGTGGATTCTGGAGCTCTTGACACCAAGGGCGCGGTATTTATGGAGGTCCTGGACACCGAGACCCTGCCGGTATTAACTAATTACAACCTGAGTATGCTACAAGAGTACTCTGATTCACTGCTTTTGTATATTCAGGGGGCTAAGGTGACTACAGTGCAGCGCAATGATACTACCGTCCGCATCTATACCGCCGATGACCCTGGATTCCAAGTGGTGGCAGTAGACACTGAATTAATGAAGCCAGGGAAAAATACCGTGAGGCTAATAGATGGCTCCAGCCTGCAGGTAATCTCCCAGCTAATATACCTTGTGTCAAAGTAAGGAAGCGTGGGGACGGTTCTCCTGCTTCCTTTTTTTTGGGGAAGCAGGGCCGGTTTTAACGAACTGCATCCCTGTCAAGTAGGTAAATGAAATAAGTATAATGTTTGGTTGGCCTTCTTTTTTAAACGAAGGCCAGCTTTTTATGCAATGAAAAGTCATCGGTGCAGCTTATCCAGGTTCCCTACATCAAAGGGGAGAAAATCAATAGCTAGGCAGTTCTTATATTTTCTAAAAAAAGGATTTTGAGGAAATGGGAGAAGTTGTATGTTACAATAACCAATAGGTAAAGGGGAGTGTATGGAAGTGAAAAGGCGTATCATTATTTTTAGGTTATGCATTATAATTTTGGTGGTTTTTAGTTCTGTAGCTTCTGCAAAAAATCCGAATTCGAATAACAATGAACCTCATTGCCTTATTCGTGAATACATAAAGCAAAAAGTTGATTCCTGCGGCTTCCTTAACAACAATACTATTTTTTGCTTATCTTATACCGATGAAACCCGATTCAGTTATTGGAGCTATGACCTAGACTCAGGAAAGCGAACCTTAATTTTCGAGGACGAAAGTTTTTTCTATCCTAGGCAGGGGGGTATACAATTCCTTTGGCGAAAATACGCCCTGGACATTTATGGTTACGGGGGCACTATATTGGTAGATCTCGTCACCGGCGAGAGAACAGGGATTGAGGATTTTCAATATACCAGGGATACTATTGCTCTGCTAAATCCCGCTGAAACTCGCATTCTCTTCACTAAGCACGACTTTCAAAATGATGATCTAGGCATTACAGATATAGGGGTATATAATCTCCAGACAGAAGAGATATCCATACTTACCCGTCAAGGCTACGAGAACAGGGCTGAGGTAAGCCTTGGTTGGTTTGACAATGAGCGGGTTGAGGTAAGGGCAATGAATGAAAGCGGCGAATACTACCTGTATCTGTAAGAGTTTCGTGATTAAATAAATCCATGGGCAAAGAAAGAATAGACCTGCTACCTGGTTAAAACGGCGAGGCCGTTTTTTTTTACTTTTTTTTTAAATAAAAAAAGGATTTTGGAGGGGAGGGGGAGAATAGATACACAACAGTGGTGGAAAGTGGTATGATGTGGAGGGGGTGAGCAGGATGTTTCTCGGTGAATACCAACATAGTATTGATGAAAAGGGCAGAATCATTATGCCTGCTCGCTTTCGAGAACAATTAGGGACCAATTTCATCATTACCAGAGGGCTGGATGGCTGTCTGTTTGTCTATCCTCCATCAGAATGGGAAAAGCTATCCCAGGAGGTGCAATCTCTGCCACTGGCAAAAAGAGATGCTCGTGCCTTTAGCCGTATGCTGTTTTCCGGAGCCATTGAAGCTGAATGTGACAAGCAGGGACGGGTTTCTATCCCTGGCAACTTGCGAGATTATGCAGGGATCCATCGGGATGTGGTTAGCATTGGGGTTTCCAGCCGAATTGAAATCTGGTCCGCAGAATCCTGGTCTGAAGTTAATGCTGATGCTGCCGATAAATTTGAAGAGTTGGCAGAGAAGCTGGAGGGAATATAAACCTTGGATTTTCAACATAAACCTGTCCTGGTCGCCGAAGTATTGGAGCTTTTAGATCCAGCCCGGCGCTTCACCATAGTGGATTGCACTTTGGGGGGCGCGGGACATTCCTTTGCAATCCGTGAACTGTTGCCGGTAGACAGTTGGCTGGTGGGTATTGATCAGGATGACGATGCTCTGGCCACCGCCGGCAATAGTATGGCAGGATATGAGAATGTAAAGCTTTTAAAAGGCAATTTTGGCCAGCTGAAAACTTTACTGGAAGATTGGAAGGGACCTATTGATGGATTTCTTTTCGATCTGGGAGTCTCGTCCTGGCAGTTGGACAATCCCCAACGGGGGTTTGCCTACCAGCATGACGCTCCTCTGGACATGAGGATGAATCAAGAAGCTCTGCTCAGTGCTGCTGACATAGTTAATAACTGGTCAGCCAGAGAAATGACTGGGATTTTTCGTGCCTATGGGGAGGAAAAATGGTCCTCCCGGGTGGCGGCCTTTATTGTAAAGGCCAGGGAACTTAAGCCTGTAGAGACCACCGGAGAGCTGGTGGAGATAATCAAGGCGGCAATTCCGGCCGCTGCAAGAAGAGAAGGCGGGCACCCCGGCCGCAGGGTTTTTCAGGCTCTGCGCATTGCCGTCAATTCTGAACTGGAGAATTTACGCCTTGGCCTGGAAGCGGCTATAGATATTTGTGCTCCCGGCGGCGTTGTAGCGGCGATCTCGTATCATTCTTTGGAGGACCGGATAGTGAAGAGGATATTTAAGGATCGGGCTGTTGGTTGCATTTGCCCTTCAGAGTTGCCAGTGTGCACGTGCAATCATAAGCCAGAAGTAAAGATATTGACGAAAAAACCTATAGGACCTGGGAAAGAAGAGCTGGAAAGCAATCCCCGGTCTCGCAGCGCCAAGCTCAGGGCTGCCTCAAAGCTCGGTTCTAATGAAAGTTAGGGGTGAATAGCATGATAGTAGCCAACAATGCCTATGCCCAGTTGCCTAATGTATATCCATATCCCGACTCCCGCCCCCAGCCTCGCCTCAAAGGCAGGACGCGAAGACGCCCTTTGGGTTTGAGGCGGTTTCGTCGGATTACTGCTGGAGCCTTAGTAGTTCTTCTGGCTCTTGTGGTTGTCTATCGCTATGGGCAGATTAGTCAGGTGAATATTCAAATTAACCAGCAGACGAAGACTCGGGATGCTTTGCTAGATGAACAAAGGCATCTGAAAATTACCATATCTGAACTTACAGCTCTGGGCCGTTTGGAGAAGCTTGCCCTGGAAGAGCTGGGAATGAAGTATCCTAGTCCCGATCAAATTAGGTATGTTGGCGGTACTAAACCTGAAAGCGGGGATGGGAATGGAGACTAGAGTTTCATATACCCTCGTACGTAAAAGGCTGCTTAAATCCCTTGCAGTCTTTGCTTTTTTTATGGTTTACCTAATTGGTCGCTTAGCCTGGGTGCAATTTATTCAGGGAGACGAATTGCGGGATAAAGCCCTGGCCCAATGGAATCGGGGATTAACAGTCCAACCTCAGCGAGGCTCTATTTATAGCAGGAATGGTACCTTGCTGGCGGGCAGTGCCACGGCAGAGTCTATAATCGCAATCCCCTCGGAAGTGAAGGATGTTGAAGGAACTGCCCAGGCTCTTGCACCGATACTGGAAATGAAGGTAGAAGTCCTTCGGGAAAGATTGGAAAGAACCCAATTCGAAGTCTTTCTAAAGCGCAAGGTCGACGATGACGTCGCAATGGCTGTCAAGGCTCTTAAACTAAGGGGCATTCGCACAACCATTGAAAGCAAGCGCTTTTATCCCGGAGGGAATTTGGGTAGCCATGCTCTTGGATTTGTAGGCATTGACGAAGGGCTTGAAGGTATTGAGTTTTTTTATGAGAAAGAGCTAATGGGCCAAAAAGGCTATATTGTGTATGAAGCAGATGCTAGGGGGAGGGAACTTCCTGATGCAGTGCAGGCTTACCTTCCCCCCATCAATGGTTATGACTTGGTGCTAACTATAGATGAAGTTATTCAACATATTGTAGAAAAAGAATTGGATAGGGCAATGCTTGATTTTGCTCCTGAATATGCAGGTGTTATCGCTGTGGATCCCAAGACAGGGGAGATTTTGGCCATGGCCTCCAGGCCTGACTTTTATCCGGAAATCTATGCCGATTATAGTGAAAGTACCTGGCGCAATCCCTTAATCAGTCATTCCTTTGAACCAGGTTCGACATTTAAGCTGGCAACGATTTCCGCGGCCCTGGAGGAAGATATAGTTACTCTTCACGATGGTTATTACTGCAGGGGGTTTTTTACTGCCAGCGGACGCAATATTAAATGTTGGAGCTCCGGCCATGGTTCTCAGACCATAAAAGAGGTGCTGTGGAATTCATGTAACCCCGGCTTTATGAGCATGGGCACTAGACTGGGCAAAGAAAAACTCTTTGAGTATATTCGCGCCTTTGGCTATGGCGGCAGAACGGGAGTTGATTTGCCCGGGGAAAACCCAGGAATTTTGTTCAATGTGAAAACTATGAGCGATGCAGACCTGGCAGTCAGTTCCTTTGGCCAGGGCAATGCGGTGACGCCAATTCAGCAAGCCATGTCAGCAGCGGCAATTGCCAACGGAGGTACGCTGATGCGTCCCATGATTGTCAAAGAAATTCGTGATGAAAACGGGGACTTGGTAAAAAAAATCCCCCCAAAGGAAGTGCGCAAAGTAATAACTGCGGAAACAGCTTCCGAACTTTCCATAGCCTTGGCCGACGGAGTGGAAAGGGGCTCAGGAGTCTATTCCATGGTGGAAGGATATCGGATGGCAGGTAAGACCGGGACGGCGGAAAAAATCGCTCCCGGAGGTGGTTACCTAAGTAATCTTTATATCCTATCCTATGTGGGCTATGGGCCCATCGAAAATCCCAGAATTGCCATGTATGTGTTTGTGGATGGCGCTACAAAAGGTCCTAACTGGGGGGGCCAGGTGGCAGGTCCTATATTTAAGAGGATTATGACTCAGGTTATGCAGTATTGGAATATTGCTCCTAATGACGAGATCCTTCAGCCGAAGCTGCCAGAGGAAATTGTTGCCCCAAATTTTGTTAACCTTACCAGGAAGCAAGCAATGGATAAAGCAGATCAAGAGGGATTTAGCTTGCGCATTGAGGGGGAAGGGGATTTGATTGTTGGGCAGGTTCCTCCGGCAGGCGCCAATATCCCCTTTGGCACCACAATAATTGTTTATACCGGTCCTGGAGGGGAAAGGGAAATTACAGTTCCGCTTTTGGAGGGCCTGTCCTTGCGGGAAACCAGCGAACTCTTATCTCTTTTTGGCCTGCGCCTAGAGGCAATCGGCAGCGGGATTGCCATCATTCAGGAGCCTCTTGCCGGAACCCAGGTGGAATCCGGGGACGTAATTAAAGTAGAATTTGGAGAACCTAGTCAGGAGTAACCCTTTGTATTATAATTATTGCAGTACGCAAGCAATAGCCTGCTAAAGGTGAGATGAAAGTGAATACTAGCATTAAACAAATAATAAAAGTGGTAGGGGGAGACCCCTCAGGAGGGGATCTTTCCAGGAGCGTTAGTTCTGTTGTCATCGACAGTAGAAAGGTCGAAGCTGGCAGCCTCTTTGTGGCTTTTGCTGGGGAGCACACTGATGGCCATAAATATCTGGAAGAGTGTGCCCTAAAAGGAGCTGCTGCGGCTTTAGTGGAACAGGATGTGCCTCAATGGGGAGATATGGTAACTATTAAGGTTGCCAATACCCTGACTGCCCTGCAGGACCTGGCGGCATGGCAACGCCTGCAACTTAAAAATTTGCAGGTATTGGGGGTGACCGGCAGCAGTGGCAAGACTACCACTAAGGAATTGTTGGCAGGAGTACTGTCCCAAAAGTATTCGGTGTTTAAATCCAGGGGTAACCACAATAATGCTATTGGTCTGCCTCTCATGATTTTTGAACTCCAAGAACATCATCAATGGGCAGTGTTGGAGATGGGAATGAGCGCCCGGGGTGAGATTAAGGAACTGTGTGGAATTAGCAGCCCTGGCCTGGGAGTTATTACAAACATTGGCGAGGCTCATATGGAACACCTGGGGTCCAGGGAGGGAATTTTGGAGGCGAAGTTTGAGCTAGCTCAGAACCTTATTCCTCCAGCATTGATGGTGCTAAATGGAGACGACCCCTGGCAGCGTCGCAAAGTTCAAGAAGGTTTGCCGGGTTGTAAGGTGATATTTTATGGTCTGGATGAAAAGAACAGCATCCGTGGGGTTAATATTCATAGCAATGAACGGGGAAGCACCTTTGAAGTGGTGTGGAATGGCAAATCAATCCCAGTAGAAATTTGTTTGCTGGGGGCCCATAATGTCAGCAATGCTTTAGCCGCATTTGCTGTGGGACTGGTCCTGGATATTGAACCCACAGCTATTGCCGCTGGTCTTGGCAGTGTCCGGGGCGAAGGGCGGCGTCTGCAGGCTTTGGATATTAACAATGTCACCTTAATAGATGATTCTTACAATGCCAACCCCGATTCCATGAACAAGGCTTTAGCGGTGTTGGCTACTTATCCCCCTGAGCGCAGGAAGGTAGCCTTTTTAGGGGATATGTTAGAACTGGGACCTTCCTCTCCGCAAAAACATCAGCAGGTGGGCCAGGAGGCTGCAGGGCAAAATTTGGGCCTGCTGGTTGCAGTTGGTCAGTACGCCGAGGACATCAGGACTGGGGCTGTTCAGGGAGGCATGGAGAATCAGCTGATTACTACCTGGCCTGATAGCAAAGCTGCCCTTAGGTCTGTTGAGAGTTTGCTTCCTGGAGATATTGTCCTTGTCAAGGGTTCACTGGGAGTGGAAATGGATAGAATTGTGCTTGCAGTACAAGCTGGGAGGACTGAATAGTGCTAAAATACGCAGGAATACTACTGGTTGCTTTTATCTTTGCCGTTGTGCTGGGCTTAATCCTCATCCCAGTTCTCAGGCGCTTGAAGATTGGGCAAAGTGTCCGCTCTGTCGGCCCGAAAAGCCACTTAATCAAGTCGGGAACCCCAACAATGGGAGGAGTAATTTTCCTTCTTTCCGCCTTGGTGGTAACGGTTGCATTCATGCCTCAGGACCCAATAGGATACTTGGTGCTCTTTATGGCTGTAGCCTGTGGCGGCATCGGCTTTGCAGATGATTATCTAAAGGTGGTCCGCAAACAGCCACTGGGATTAATGGCCCGGTATAAATTAGCGGGGCAATTAGTGTTCTCTATAGTATTTTACTTAATCCTCAAAGCCAATAATATTGAACATGTTCTTATGGTACCATGGCTGGGGGCAATTAACTTAGGTTGGGCATACCCAATTTTTGTCGTTCTGGTGACTGTGGGAACAGTAAATGCTACGAATTTAGCGGACGGCATAGATGGTCTGGCGGGAGGATTAGGGATAATAACTCTCCTGGGCTATGCTGCCATTGGTTGTTTTGCCGACATCCCTGGCATAATTTATGTTGCGGTGGCTTTGGCCGGGGGAATCCTGGGTTTCATGGTCTTTAATCTCCATCCTGCCAAGGTGTTTATGGGGGACACAGGTTCTCTGACCCTTGGGGGGGCAATTGCCGCCATGGCAGTACTGAGCCACACCGAAATCTTGCTCTTTTTGGGGCTGGGTATTGTCTTTGTCCTGGAGACTATTTCTGTTATTATGCAGGTGTCGAAATTTAAGCTTACCGGCCGTAGGGTGTTCTTAATGGCACCTATTCATCACCATTTTGAATTAAAGGGATGGAGTGAATGGAAGGTTTGCCTGGTCTTCTGGCTAATTCAGCTGGTGGGAACCGTTGCTGCCGTAACTGTTTTTTTGACTGCGTTCTAAGGAGGGGATAGTATGTTTTCAGGGAAGAAGGTCATTGTCCTAGGCGGGGCGAAAAGCGGTATTTCTGCTGCCCAAGTCTTAGTCAGGCTTGGTGCTGAGGTTACTTTGACTGATATTACTCCTCTGCACAAGATGCCGGAGCCTGAACGCATTGCCTTGCAGGATATGCACATTCGCCTTGTCACCGGCAGTCACCCTACAACTTTGTTGGAGGGGGCGGATTTAATTGTAAAAAACCCTGGGATTTCACCGGAGATTGATTTCCTCCAGTCAGCTGGGGAATTAGGTGTGCCTTGGATTAGTGAATTGGAACTGGCCTGGCTGGTTACTAAGGCAGAATTTGTCGCCATTACCGGCACCAATGGCAAGACAACAACAACTGCCCTTACAGGTGAGATTTTGGCCAAGGGTTCGCGACCGGTGGCGGTGGGAGGCAATATTGGCATTCCCCTTACAGGAATCAGCTTCGGCAAGGGACCAGAATGGCTGTTAGTAGTTGAGGCTAGCAGTTTTCAGTTGGAGGACTGTTATAAATTACACCCACGGGTGGCTATATTCACCAATATGACCCCTGATCATTTGGATCGCCATAAGTCAATGGAGAATTACCTGTCGGCAAAGCTACGCCTTATCCAAAATCAGGACACTGAAGATTATGTAGTAGTTAATCTGGATGATCCCATTCTGGCCCGCCAGTCTTTTGGCCGGGGGCAGAGAATCTGCTATAGCCTGCAGCCTGGCAAAGCAGATTGCTATATTGAAGATGGTTGGTTTTGCTGGCGAGGGGAAAGATTGGCTCCTACAGAGGATCTCTCTTTGCCTGGGGAACACAATCTCCAAAATGCTCTTGCCGCCATCGCAGCAGCCAAGGCCTTGGAGTTGCCAGTGGAAGAGATACGCCAAGGTATACGGGGATTCGCCGGAGTTGAGCATCGGCTGGAGTATGTTGGTGAGATAAACGGCATTAAGTTCTATAATGATTCTAAAGCAACAAACCCGGAATCAACCAGCACCGCTCTTCATTCTTTTGCAGGCAAAGTCGTGCTGTTGGCGGGGGGCTATGACAAGGGAGCAGAATTCAGCAGCTTGATCCCTCTTTTCCTGGAAAAGGTTAAGCATCTCTTTACCTTTGGCGATACCGGGGAAAAGATTCGGGGAGAGGCCATTGCTGGAGGGTTTTCTGAGGTACTACCTACCCTTGATCTCGCCGATGCCTTTAGCCACGCCGTCAAGATTGCTGCCCCCGGTGATGTAATTCTCTTGTCCCCTGCTTGTGCTAGTTGGGATCAATATGCCAATTTCGAAGAGCGGGGAAATCATTTTAAAGCCCTGATTAATTCTTGGGGGGAAAAGCTTTGAAAACCAGGCAAGGGCCTGATGCTTTATTACTTTTGTCAACCTTTTTGCTTTTGGGAATCGGTTTGGTAATGGTCTACAGTTCCAGCTCAGTCTGGTCTCTGTATGAGTTTGACATCAGCTACTATTATCTGCGCAGGCAGGGGATATTTGCCGTCCTAGGTTTGGCGGTAATGTATCTAGGTTCCCGCTTTAACTATTGGAATTGGCGACGTTTTGTCCAGCCTGTATTTTGGGTCAACATACTTTTGCTGCTGTTGGTTTTTGTGCCCGGAGTTGGCTTTGACCGTACTGAGGCCCAGCGCTGGATTAATTTAGGTTTCGTGCAGTTTCAGCCTACAGATGTGACTAAGTTTGCCATGGTGCTTTTTACAGCCAATTACTTGGTGGCAAAGAAGGAATATATCCATACCTTTAAGCGAGGATTGTTGCCGGTCCTATTGGTAATAGGCCTTATCTCTGGTTTGATTATGATGCAGCCAGACCTAGGAACGACATTGACGATTATGATGACAGTCTTTATTCTTTTGTTTGGGGGTGGAGTGCGAGTATTGCATCTTGGCAGTGTAGCAGCGGCGGGAGGGTCCATTATTACTGCCCTTATCCTGTTCGTCCCCCGTTTTCGCTATCAGCTGGCTCGGGTAACATCATTTCTCAACCCTTGGGAGGACCCCACGGGATCAGGCTGGCAAATAATTCAATCTTTGCTGGCAATCGGCTCGGGGAGTCTCGGAGGGGTTGGCCTTGGGGCCAGCCGCCAAAAGTTTCTCTACCTGCCTGAACCCTGGAGCGATTTTATATATGCGATTATTTGCGAGGAGTTAGGTTTTATTGGTGGCGCCGCAGTAATCATCCTATTTCTTATCTTAATCTGGCGGGGGTTCCGTATCGCCATTTCTGCTCCAGACCTTTTTGGCAAGTACTTGGCCATGGGTTTGACCACTATTATCGCTGTTCAAGCCTCAATTAACTTAGGAGTTGTTTTAGGCACCCTTCCGGTTACAGGTATTACTTTGCCCTTAGTAAGTTACGGGGGAACCTCTCTCCTGATGAATCTAGCCTTTATTGGCATACTCTTGAATATTTCTCGCTACTCCACATAAGGACAAAAACACAGCCCTTCCGCAATTTGCATACAATGATTTAGCAAGTTGACTGGAAAGGGGAAGGACTGTGGAACGCTATGTGATTCAAGGTGGGATTGCGCTGACTGGCAGTTTGAACGTTCAGGGGGCAAAAAACTCTGCGTTGCCTATTATTGCGGCTTGCCTTCTTGGCACTGGTGCCAGTATCCTAGACAATGTGCCTCCCTTAAGCGATGTGGCTGTCATGTCGCAGATAATGGAGACAATTGGTGCAAAAATTACCTGGACTGGTGAGAACCGACTTAGGGTTGACTGCACAGAGTTGGATAATTGGGCGATTCCCGACTGTTTAATGCGGAGAATGCGTTCGTCTTTTATCGTTGTTGGTCCTCTCCTGGGAAGATTAGGTAGGGTTCGTGTCACCTATCCCGGAGGTTGTGCTATTGGCACCAGGGCAATTGACCTACACTTGCAGGGATTAAAAAAACTGGGGGCGAAAATCACCACTGGGCCTTCAGGACAAATCGAATTTCAAGCCAGCCAACTTGGGGGTGCGTTTATTGATTTGGATATCCCCAGTGTGGGTGCCACAGAAAATATACTTATGACTGCAGTAACCGCACAGGGTACAACGGTGATCAACAACCCTGCCAGAGAACCGGAAATTATTGATTTACAGTGTTTTTTAAATAAAATGGGTGCTAAGGTTACGGGAGCTGGTGGCGATCAGATTGTCATCCAGGGTGTCAACAGACTTGTTCCTGCTAGCCATGAAATAATTTCTGATCGCATTGTTGCAGGAACTTTATTGGTAGCGGCTGCGGTAACAGGGGGGAGGATTACTTTAACCAAGGTCGTCCCTGCCCACCTATCTGTCGTAGTGGCGAAACTTGCAGAAATGGGCGCAGCAATTGAGGTGGGGGAAGACTATATAACTCTTTATGCCCCCGAACGGTTAAAATCCGTTGAGAAGATCATAACTGCTCCCTATCCCGGATTTCCCACAGACATGCAGCCCCAATTTATGGCTGCTCTAGCATCTGCACAGGGAGTCGGCGTCCTCACAGAAAAAATATTCGATGGTCGCTTTAAGCATATTGATGAACTGCGACGCATGGGGGCTAACATCAGTGTCGATGGCCGCACAGCCATTATCCGTGGGGAACGACTAAGAGGTGCCAGTGTTGAGGCCACAGATTTGCGGGCCGGTGCAGCTTTGGCTATCGCCGCCTTAGCCGCAGAGGGCGTCACCAGCATTAGCGGTGTCCAGCATATTGACCGGGGTTACGTAGCCCTTGAAGCACAGTTGGCTGCCTTAGGGGCACAGATATCTAGGGAAAAGGAGGCTTGAGGATTGCTGCAGGAGAACGTAGTACCCTATAGACGCAAGAAACAGAAAAATAAACCTAAAAAAGTTTTTGTGGGTCTCCTGCTGGTCTTCGGGGCCTTGGCTCTGTTTGCTTACTACTCGGCTTCTCCTTTGGCAGAGGTGGCGGCATTGGAAATCAGCGGCAATTCTTACTTGCAGGCTGATGACATCCTGGAACTTGCCGGCCTCCAAAAGGGGATGCATCTTTGGCGCATAAACTTACGCGCCAGCAGGGACAAGCTCTTGGGAGATCCCTGGGTTCTGGAGGCCAAAATAAAAAGAAAGTTTCCCAATACAATTCTTATTTCTCTTACTGAGCGGACCGGCGTCGCCGTTGTCAGCAGCAATAACGGGTATTGGGTGGTGGCAGAGGATAAGGTTGTGCTGGCTGAAAATAATGGACTTTCTCTCCCTTGGTTGACTGGGTTGGACTTGGCTACCTTGGCTCCGGGGATAGACTTGGAGGGGCAAGCTTCTGAAATCGGCTTTGCTTGGGCCTCGGCATTTCAGCCTATTGCCTGGCAAATTTCCGAGATTAACCTTGATTCCTATCCCTCGGTTATTGCCGTATTTACTACTGACGGGTACAAAATGCTCTTTGATCCAATCACAGCACCCAAAGAAAAAATACAGGATTGTATTGTCTTGCTTGAGGAATTGAGGAGAAACAAAAAGAAGGGTATAATTGATTTCAGAGGTCTGGATGGTAGGGGTGTTTTCGTTCCCTGGACTGGGAACTCTTCCGGCAAATAAAAAACAGAGATATTAAAGGAAATTTCATTGCCTCTGTTGAATTTACTATATAGGATGAGGGCG
Organism: Firmicutes bacterium UBA5509; assembly: GCA_002423965.1. GTDB lineage: Bacteria > Bacillota > Proteinivoracia > UBA4975 > UBA4975 > UBA4975. Next base: position 34,897 of record DIOR01000023.1, read on the forward strand.
GGGGTGTACTTAATTGGCAAAAAACAATTTAATCTGCAGTCTGGATATCGGCACAACAAATACCCGCGCAATAGTTGGAGAAATTGACCGGGACGGGATTATGAATATCATCGGCATAGGTCAAAGTAAGTCCACGGGTTTAAAAAAAGGGATTGTGATAGATATCGAAGCCACTGTCAGAGGAATTGCTGATGCTATCAGCCAAGCTGAACGCATGATAGGCGAAGATCTAGATAGTGTCTATATCGCTATTGGCGGTCCCCAGACAGCCTTGTTATCAAATAAGGGCATTGTCGCCGTTCAAGGTGAACTGAGAGAGGTGACAGGCACTGATGTTGACAGGGTTATTGCCGCTGCTCAAGTCCTGGCAATTCCCCCTGAGCGTGAAGTCATCAATGTTACTCCACTTTCTTACATAGTCGACGGGTATGAAGGGATTAAAGACCCGGTGGGAATGATTGGTGTGCGCTTAGAGGCGGACGCCTTGATTATTACCGGCAAAGCCACCTACTTACAAAATATCCGACGTTGTGTTGAAAGAGCTGGTTTGGAAATTAGTGGCATGATTTTTAAAGGCCTTTCCACTCCATTTATGGCATTATCCCCCGACGAAAGGGAACTTGGTTGCGCGTTAGTAGATATTGGGGGTGGCGTGTCCGAAGTCTCTATTTACATGCATGATACCCTCCTTAGTTTTGCGTCCATCCCCCAGGGAGGGGACCTCATTACCCAAGATTTGGCCCATGGCCTGCGGGTTCCCATTTCCCAGGCGGAACAAATTAAGCTGCTTTACGGAGCGGCTACAGCCGAAAGTAGCGGCAGTACGGTATTTAAGATTGAGACCGTTGGTGCTTCTGAGACTACTGAAGTTGACTCCGTTGAATTAGTTGAATACATTCAGCCCCGGGTGGATGAAATATTTGATTGTATCCGCAATGAACTAATTAAAGCAGGTTTTGACAAGCCTCCTGCAGGAGGAGTGGTTTTGACTGGCGGGGCCTGTCAGCTCCCGGGACTTACTGACATCGCCTCTAAAAAACTGGGAGCCAACGTTCGGATTTATCGCCCCAAACAAATCGGGGTGACAGATCCCTCCTTTACAGCCAGCACCGCTGTGCTGCAGTTTATTACCCGGATTAATCCAGCTGCCCTGCAAAAGCAAGTTAGAAGCGGGCGGCAATCTCCGCGCTTTTTTGATAGAATCAAATCATTGTTTGCAGAATTCTTCGGCTAAGAGGAGGTGCTGTTGTGGCAGATTTTTTTGATATAGAAGTAGAACAATACGCGCGAATAAAGGTTATCGGGGTTGGCGGGGGCGGTAGCAACGCTGTCAATCGTATGGTGGAGGCCGGGGTCCAGGGGGTCGAATTTATCGCCGTCAATACTGATGCCCAGGCTCTGCATATGTCCTGCGCTGATGTCAAGCTGCAGATTGGAACTAAGTTAACTAAGGGTCTTGGGGCAGGAGCTAATCCCGAGGTGGGTCGCAAAGCAGCAGAAGAAAGTCTCGACGAATTAAAGGCGCAAATCGCTGGAGCAGATATGGTCTTTGTCACTGCGGGCATGGGTGGGGGCACTGGTACCGGTGCAGCTCCCATTGTAGCCGAACTTGCCAAGGAATCTGGGGCCCTGACTGTGGGGGTAGTAACTAAACCTTTTTCCTTTGAGGGGCGTCGCCGAGAACTTTTTGCCAATAAAGGCACTGAAATGTTGAAATCAAAAGTTGATACTTTAATCGTCATCCCCAACGACAGGCTCTACCAGGTGGTTGAGGAAAGGACCCCCATCGTAGAGGCTTTCCGCATTGCCGATGATGTCCTACGCCAAGGTGTTCAGGGCTTGTCTGACTTAATTACCACTTCAGGCCTAATTAACCTTGACTTTGCAGATGTCCAGACCATTATGAAAGAGACGGGGTCTGCCCTGATGGGAATTGGTCGGGCCAAGGGTGAAAACAGGGCCGCTGAGGCTGCTAAGCAGGCAATTACCAGCCCCCTGTTGGAAACCTCAATTGAGGGAGCCAAAGGAGTTATCCTCAATATTACAGGCGGTGATGATCTCAGCATGTTCGAGGCAGGCGAAGCCGCTAGGGTTATCAAAGAACAGGCCGATAAAGATGTTAACTTAATTTACGGCCTTGTTATAAACTCCCAGATGCAGGATGAAGTCAGCGTGACTGTTATCGCTACCGGCATTGATGATGCCACTGATAGCAAGCCTGCTGAAGGCTGGCGGGCAACGGAGCAGCCTACTGAAGATATCGACATTCCCGCCTACTTACGTCGAAATAAATAATTCAGACCTTCGGGTCTGTTTTGTTTTTTTGACATTTTTCGCCCCTATGACTCTGGTAATATGGATAGGGGTGTTTCCATGGTAGTGTACTTGGATTTGCTGGCGCTGATTAACCTCACCTTTAATTTTGCCCTATTGACTATTACAGGATGGATGGGCTTGCAGCAGTTCAGCTTTTCCCGCTATGGAATTTCTGCCCTGGTGGGGACCGGATTTTGGTTCATATTTTTCTTTGCTCCTAAATACATATTGATTAATTGGTTTTGTCGAATTGCTGGTGGACTGGCTATGACTTATATCGCTTGGCCATCGGCAAGGGGAAGGTATTTATTGTCCAAGGGTTTCCTACTATTAATAGCTGGACAACTGGTAGGAGGGGGCATATATAGTCTGGCTTTCTTTCTAGACTCCTCTCCTTTGGGGCGTTCCGGGAGGATCCCCCTAGCAGTGGTTGCAGCAGGGGTGACCATCGCATTGGCGGTGGCTGCCTGGTGGGTAGGGAGAATCCAGCGCACTAAATCCCTGGTCACTTATATGGGAGAGGTCAGCATTAGTTGGAAGAACAAAACTATACCCTTTACAGCCTTACTAGACTCAGGAAATACACTGCGCCATCCTGTAAACAGTTGGCCCGTTGTCATTCTTGAGCTACAGGCCGCGGCCACATTGCTGGAGTCGGAAGTGCTAAACTGGCTGGATGAGCCCATGAGTCTTCCCCCAGAGGGGATAGAGAATTTAGTTGCCCTAATCCCTTATTCTTCTTTGGGAAAAAAGGGTATCCTTGCAGCTGTCAGGCCAGAAAAAGTTGTCATCCGTAGCCCCGGATGTAGTAAGTCTCTGACCCAAGTTTATGTAGCTGTACGTCCGAAGGATCAAGCCCCGTTGGAATATCAAGCATTGGCATTTCCAATAGATTTTCATAAGGAAGGTGGGTTAAATTGCGAAGAATGTGGATAAAGTTGCGCTGGACAATTGTCATTACCTATTACAAGTTCCTTGATTATTTTGCTTTAGCTCCCGAAATAATGTTTGTGGGCAGTCACGAAGCTCTACCCCCGCCTTTATCTTTGGATGAAGAAATGTTTTTAATAGACAAGCTAAGCCATGGAGAGCACCAAGTAAAACGCATATTGATCGAACGGAATTTGCGCTTAGTGGTGTACATCGCCCGCAAGTTTGACAATACAGGCATCGGCCTGGAGGATCTCGCATCAATTGGCACCATTGGGCTCATTAAGGCGGTAAATACTTTTGACCCCGCAAAGAAAATCAAACTGGCTACTTACGCCTCAAAATGCATTGAAAACGAAATCCTTATGTACTTACGTCGCAATAATAAGCTCCGGGCGGAAGTGTCCTTTGATGAGCCCTTAAATGTGGACTGGGATGGCAACGAGTTGCTCCTTTCTGATGTGTTAGGCACTGAACCCGATGTAATCTACAGGGATTTAGAATACCAGGTTAATAAAAAGCTTTTATTGGGGGCCTTGGAAAAACTATCTTCTCGGGAGCGGAAGATAATGGAGTTGCGCTTTGGCTTGGGGGATGGAAGGGAGCGCACTCAAAAACAAGTGGCAGATCATTTAGGCATATCTCAGTCCTATATTTCCAGACTGGAGAAAAAAATAATCCTTCGTCTTAAAAATGAAATGGCAAAATTAGGCTGATTTCTTCCTCGCATATTTATAATTGCCCTGGAGATACTTAATGCTGTACTGGCACAAAAACAGGAGGGCACACATGATCAACAAAGTTGAAATATGCGGGGTCAACACTGCGAAGTTGCCAGTTTTGAAAAACCCCCAGATGCGCAAATTATTTACGGCTATGCAAGGGGGACACTATCCGGCACGGCAGGAATTGATTAATGGCAACTTGCGCTTGGTGTTAAGTGTCATTCAACGCTTCAATAATCGTGGGGAATGTGTCGATGATCTGTTCCAGGTTGGTTGTATCGGCCTGATAAAGGCCATAGATAATTTTGACCTTAGCCATAACGTTAAGTTTTCTACCTATGCAGTGCCGATGATTATCGGTGAAATTCGCCGCTATTTGCGGGACAACAATCCTATTAGGGTCAGCAGGTCACTTAGGGATGTAGCTTACAAAGCGTTGCAAGTACGGGATGAACTTGTATATAAAAACTCCCGTGAACCATCCCTATCAGAGATTGCTCAGGCCCTGAGCGTCAAGCGGGAAGAAGTGGTCTTTGCCTTAGATGCTATTCAGGAGCCGGTATCTCTTTTTGAACCCATCTACCATGATGGTGGGGATCCAATTTTCGTTATGGACCAAATCGGTGACGGTCGGCAAAGCGACAAGGTGTGGTTGGAGGAAATTGCTCTAAAAGAGGCCATGCATCGACTAAACGAGCGGGAGAATTCTATCCTCCACCTGCGGTTTTTTGATGGCAAGACCCAGATGGAGGTGGCCGAAGAAATCGGGATTTCTCAAGCCCAAGTTTCCAGGCTGGAAAAAGCAGCGCTGAAAAACTTGCGCAAATATATCCGAGAAGAACCATAGAGCCAAGGCACAGATAAAACCTGTGCCTTATTTTTTTCCAGTGCATTCTTCTTTTCAGGGGATTATACATATGTTTATAGGGGGGAGTGAAATGAAAATTTCCGATTTAAGAACAATGCGGATTGTAAACATTGCCGATGGCAAAATACTGGGCAAGATTTCAGACTTGGTCATGGACGTCAATAGAGGCTATATAAAGGGAATTATCATGCCAGGAGGCAGTAAGTGGCCTCTTTTTTGGAGTAGCGAAAGGGAAGTAGAAGTCCCCTGGGAAAACATAAAAAAAATAGGTCAAGATGTTATTATTGTTGACATGCCCTTGAGTTGGGGGCAAAACAATAATAAGTAGAATATAGTAAAGGGAAGGGTGGTGATTTTTTGCAGTTGGGATACGGGTTCCCTACCCGATTCTATACAGAGCAGGGTTTTAGAATTACTTCTCCCTTTGGCCCCCGCCCAGATCCCTTTAACCCCGGGGAAACGGATTTTCATACTGGCAAAGATTATGGCGGTCGCCCCAGGGGAACCTTGGTAAGGACAACTGTAGGCGGTGATGTATTTACCGCGAGAGCATATAGTGGCTGGGGAAACCTAGTTGGGATAACCGATGCAAAGGGGTACAACCATTTGTTTGCCCATTTTCAAGACTTTAGAGTCAAAAATGGTGATAAGGTTGCCAGGGGAGATGGAATTGGCACAATCGGCAGTACTGGCAACGCCACCGGCCCACATCTCCATTATCAAATTAATAAGCCAGGAACGGGTGTAAGGTCTAGTGGATATTTCGGCGATCCCGACAAGTACTATTTTGAGGAAGAGGTGGAAAACGTGGAAATAGCCATTGTTTTGGGAAGCGACGCCGATTATTGTAATGCGGCACCTCTACGGGACTGGCTTAACTGTCCAATATTTTCCCGCTCAGCACTGGGTCAGCTATCTAAGGTGTCTAATATCTATGTCTGCGGTGGAGCCGTTGAACCGATAAAGCAAGCGGCTCCAAAGGCAAAAATAATCAATTTGTCGGGAAATAATCGCTTCGAAACGGCAGCGAAGATAAGCTCTCATTTGGCGAGTATATAGCTTAGGCCCCGCTTTGGCGGGGTTTCTTCGTCCGTGAGCTGCTGGGGGTAACCAGGATAGGGAAGGAACATCTTTACTAGCCCCATCGAGTCTTCAGTCTCCCCCTTAGGTGAACTAGCTAGGGGGTTATGATATAATATGATTTATGCTTGTGGCCTGAGGTGAGATATGTGAAAGTAAATAAATTCAAGGTAGTCCAGGGGGGCAGAAAGAGGGGCAATAAAATTTGGCGCGTTTCTTTTGCAGTGGGAATGGTGGTGCTTGCCCTTTTTCTGTTGTGGAACAGTCTAGGTTATCTTGCCCTGTGGGCTGCAGATGTTACAGTAGTAACTAATAGCAATATTGTTTCCAGCACTCCAGTGCAATGTTTTGTCTTGCGCAAGGAACATTTACTCCGGTCTCCCGGAAATGGCAGATACGTTCCCTTGGTGGACAACGGCCAAAGAGTCCGGGTTGGTCAGGATATCGGCCGCATTGAGGGTCCAGGGGGGAACATCCTTGTTCAAGCTCCGGTGGCAGGCTTAGTTCTCCATGATTTAGACGGTTTTGAAGGCGACTTTTCTCCAGGTTCATCCTTGGACCATTCCTTGGTGGATTCTGTTACCAAGTACCTGGATATATCCCCTGGGGCAAAAAGTGTGTCACAGGTTGGAACTGGTGACGTGGTGGGGGTAGTTGTGGGAAATACCGGCTTTCAACTCCTTACCGTGCTGAACTTCCATTCCCAAGGCCAACGACAGAAGATCAACACTGAGGATGGCCTTACATATACAATTATTCCTCGGGAAGTAATTCAAGCCCAGAACAAATTTTGGGTTTTATGGGACGTCACTTCACTTTCTGATGCCCTTGGCAAGGAACGAGTCTTCCCTGCCCAGTTGGTTACCCAAGAACAGGAGGCAGTGTTGGTGCCGGCAAAAGCTTTGTGCACCAAGGATGGCCGCCAGGGGGTCCTGGTTCTCTTTCGGGGCAAACCAGTCTTTAATCAAGCAGAAGTTCTCCTCAATCAGGGGGACGAAGTAGGGGTAAAAGGGTTGGCTCATGGTCAGCGGGTATTGACACTGCCCTGGTGGGCAAGTTATGCAAAGCGGTGGTGGTTGAGATGATAAATGTAGTACAGAATTTAGCTTTAGTAAAGGAAAGAGTGGTCAAGGCTGCAACAGCGGCCGGCAAAGCTCCCGAGGAAATTACCTTAGTTGCGGTGAGCAAGCGGGCTTCTGCCACGGCTGTCCAAGCATTGGTGGCGGCAGGACATCGGGACTTTGGTGAGAACCGGGTCCAGGAAGGCAGGAACAAAATCACTGCCATTTCTGACGAAAACTTACGTTGGCATTTAATCGGCAGGATTCAGACCAATAAGATTAAGTACTTGCCCTCCTTTTCCCTGATTCATTCTTTGGATCGCTGGGAACTGGCCGAAAAGATGTCTAGCTACGCCCTTAATAAGGGAATGGATTTTCAGTGCCTGCTCCAGGTCAATGTGGCAGCTGATCCTGCCAAAGCTGGCATACTCCTGAATGAAGTCAATGATTTTATCGAAGGAGTGTCCAGATTGGGGGGCATTACTCTTCGAGGACTGATGACGATAACTGCTTTAGATGCCTCTGTGGAGCAGACCCGAGAGTGGTTTGGTACTCTTGCTGGTAGATTCGCTTTTCTTGCTCAAGGATCCCTGCCAAAAAATACAGAGATGAAATGGCTATCCATGGGCATGTCGGGGGATTTTGAGCTAGCTATAGCCGCAGGTGCAAATATGGTTCGTGTGGGAAGCGCAATCTTTGCCGGGAAAGATGGTCAATATGCCTAATCCACTTATCCGGATTGTTGACGGTTTGCTCTCGGTTTTTTACTTCCTGTTAATAGCGAGGATTGTATTGACATGGATACCAGCGCGGCCAGGGGGAGCTTTGGCGGATATCATCGATGTCTTATATTCCCTCACTGAGCCAGTGCTGGCCCCCATTCGAAAAATTATCCCCCCGATTTCTTTAGGAGCGATGTACATGGATCTATCCCCTTTGATTTTGATGCTGCTGTTGAATTTCATTAGGGTGCTGATATTTTGAAAGCATATAATCTTGATAATCTGCCTGTCGGAGTCGATGCTCACCTGGTTGCCCGTATTTTGGAAAGTTGCGAAACAGTCCGGGACAAGCAAGAGGTGAAATTCACCGAGTTTCTCGACCCCTTTCACAGAGAGTTTATCCGACCATTAGTGGGGAATTTCTTTGGCATCCGTCACCTAGAAGATGGGGGCTATTCCGATGCTGAAAAGCAAAGGCTGGCGATTTTTCCTGATTATTATTCTCCCGGGGATATAGAAATGCCAATTGCCGCAGTGGAGGTAAGACTATCTGATCCCACACGTCTCCTCTCCCATAGGGACTATCTTGGCGCCGTGGCTGCCTTGGGTATCAAAGTTTCATATATTGGTGACATCCTGGTCTTTAGTGGTGGCGCCTATGTAATTGCTGCCCGGGAAGTTGTAAATCTAATCTGCACCATGGATGAGGTAAATAGGTTCAGGGCTGAAGTAGTTGAAATACCGCCCTACAACCTATGCGGTGAGGAACAGCCAGCCCGGATCATTCGCTGTACGGTGGCCTCCCTGCGACTGGATGCAGTGGTAAGCGCAGGGCTGGGAATGGGTCGCGGCAAAGCTGCTGACCTCATTAAAGGTGACAAGGTAAAGGTCAACTGGCGCCAAATTGTTCAGCCGGGGTTTCAGCTAAAGGAAGGTGACATTATCTCCATTAGAGGGCGTGGACGTTTGGAGTTGAGTGTTGCGGGGGGCGAAACAAAAAAAGGCCGGATTCGCGTGGAAGTAAAAAAGTTCAGTTAAGGCAGGAAACTTGTGGCATGTTGTCGAACTTTTAAGATAGGAAAAAAACCGAGGGGGTGTTTCCCGGTGGCATTGACACCATTGGATATTCATAATAAAGAATTTGCCAAAGGCTTTCGTGGCTACGACGAGGATGAGGTTGATGAATTCCTGGATAGAGTGGTCAAGGACTATGAAGAACTAATTAAAGAAAATACTCAACTAAAGCAAAGGGTCCAGGAGATCAACACTAGGCTGGATCACTACGTCAAGATTGAAGAGACCCTGCATAATGCCATAATCGTTGCACAGCAGACTGCCCAAGAAGTGAAAGAAACAGCAATTGGTGAAGCAGAACTTATTCGCAAAGAAGCTGAACAGGAGACCAAGCGCAATATTGACAGTAACTTGGCTAAGGCAGATAAGGTTCGGGAAGAGATTGAAGGGCTAGTGAAACAGGCAATTGTCTTCCGTAGCCGCTTTAAAACCCTCCTGGAGGCCCAGTTGGAAATCGTCAACAGTGAAGATTGGCGGGAATTTGAACGCTACACTTCCTCAGCTGCAGTTGCTGCTGAGGGGCTGGACTACTAGCCTAAGAATAATTTTAAGCCCTTGAAAACCAAGGGCTTAATGCTTTTATAGGGATTTTTCTAGAGCAACTGTCTAAAACCTCCCCCCCTAGGGAAAAGTACAGTCGGAGGGTTGCTCATGGACAAATCCTTATTGGACAAAGTTTCCTCCCAACTGCAGCGACTGTCGGAGGATATGGAGAAGTTTAACATGGCGGAATACATGGAACTGCTCAACAATCCCCGCAGATATGTTATGATTAATTTCGTTGGCGGATTGTCCCGGGGGTTGGGTATGGCTGTCGGCTTTACCATCCTTGGGGCCATTGTGCTAATGTTGTTGCGCCGATTGATGTATTTGAACCTCCCGATTATAGGTGACTTCATAGCCGATATTGTTCGCATTGTCCAAGAACATCTCAGGTAAAGGAGAAGATACAGTGGATATATCTGTACAGCGGCGGAGACTGGCAAATATGCTCAGCCAAATGGAAGAAGGCAGAGATGGCAGCGACAAAAGAGAGAACCTCCGGGATTACGTCAAGGAGCTATCTGTCATAGACAACCATCCTGGTGACATAGCCAGTGAAGAATTCCAGCGCAATCTTGACGCCTCTTTTCAGGAACTAAATGAACAACTTCTTGACCAAGTACAGAATGCAATAGCTCGCATTGATCAGGGAGAGTACGACATTTGCACAGAATGCGGTGGCATAATCTCCCCTCAGCGACTGCAGGCTCTGCCCTATGCAAGTACCTGCACTAAGTGTGCAAAGAATGGGGAAGAAGCCCCTGGGAAACCAAGGAGTTATCCTGATCACGGGGAGTTTACCTGGTCCCGGTTTAGGCAGTATGGGACCAGCAGCGGCGATGGAGAACAGCCACCTGACCAGGTATAAGTAATGTTAGGAGAGGAGAAGGGGTATGAAGAAAATATATATAATTGCCGTTCTATCCTTGGTAATAGATCAGGTCAGCAAGTATGCAGTCCGGGGGTTGATGTACATCAGCCAATCTATTCCCTTAATCCCCAAGGTTTTGTATCTTACATATGTGCGCAATACTGGGGCGGCTTTTGGCATCCTTGCGGGGAAGAGGCTGTTTTTTATCATTGCTTCTCTAATTGTGGTGGGGGTGCTGCTGATTTACTCCAGACAAGTCAAGAACAATATCATGCTTCAATGGGCTTTTGGTCTGATGCTGGGGGGAGCAGTGGGGAACTTGCTGGACCGGATAATATTCCATTGGGTTACAGATTTTATTGACGTAAGTTTTTTCCCTCCGATTTTTAATTTTGCTGATTCGGCATTGGTAATCGGGGTTTGCTTATTTGCCCTAGACTCGATTTTGGAGTGGAAGAGGGAAGGCCATGCTGCATAAAATTATCGTCAGCCAAGAGTATGACGGCTGGAGACTGGATAAGTTTTTGACTCAGGAGATATCCACCTGCAGTCGCAGTGAGATTCAGACCTATATCTCTGGGGGACAGGCCCGAGTTAACGGTGCCATTATTACAAAGAACGGCTACGGCCTGGCAGTGGGAGACACTCTAGAATTGGCAATCCTCCAAGTCAAGGATCCAGTGGGTGGCATTGAAGACATTCCCCTGGACATCCGGTATGAAGATCAGTGGTTATTGGTGGTGAACAAGCCCCCAGGCATGGTGGTTCATCCCGCTCCAGGTCACTCCTCGGGAACCTTGGTAAACGCCCTTCTGGGCTATGGTGCGGGTCTTTCCGACCTAGGGGGGAACTTTCGTCCGGGGATAGTCCATCGCCTGGACAAGGAGACCTCAGGGCTTTTAATGGTGGCAAAGACTAATGCCTGTCATCTCCGGTTGGCTGAGATGCTGAAAGCCCGCGAGGTTCAACGGATATACTTGGCCCTTCTTACAGGTAGACTCCCCCAAACTCATGGCAGAATCAGCGGTCCCATTGGCCGTCACCCTTATCGACGCACCAGCATGGCCATAGTTGAAAGGGGCAAAGAGGCCGTCACAGACTTTCGAGTTCTCCAGTATTTCCAGCGCCACACTTTAGTGGAGGTAAGGCTGCAGACGGGAAGAACCCATCAGATCAGGGTTCATTTTGCACATATGGGTAAACCCGTGACCGGAGATATGGTCTACGGCCGCAAAGGTCCGGGAAAAAAATACCCCGGGCACATGCTTCATGCCCGGACTTTGAGATTTATGCATCCCTTTTTAGACAAAGAAATCAATGTAACTGCGGAACCCCCCAAGTATTTCTTGGAGAAGCTGCGCAGGCTTAACGGGGAATTGGTTCAATAAGCATTGATTGGAAATTGGTATACTGCACCATACCCGGTTTTCCCCTGGGTATTTTTTTTACGTTTTTCACCTGAGTCCATACAACTTCTACCTTAGCTGACTCTCGCTCTTTACTGTGCCAGGCCGCCAGGCCAGCAGCGAGGGTTAGCTCAGACTCTGTGGGATTGGAGGTGCAGAGGATGACATGGCTGCCGGGGGAATAGCGGCAGTGGAACCAGTAATGGTCTTTTTCCGCTTTTTGCAGGGTTAGTCTTTCATTTTGGCGGTTGTTCTTGCCTACCAGCACTGTGGTTCCAAGGTCAGTGCTAAAGCTGAGATAGTTATCAGTTATTCTGGATGGACCGGGAATCTTTCGCTGGCGGCGGATAATGCCGGATTCTTCAGCTTCCGCCAGCACTTCCTGGAGGTCCTCAAGGGTTGCCGCCGACTCCAGGGCATAGTCCAAGGATTGTAAGTAGCCCAAGTGAGAGGAGTTGCTGTCAATTTGTTTCTGTACCTTGGCAGCTGCGTTCTTGTACTTACCATACTTCTTGTAGTAGAAGGTTGCATTGGCACTGGGTGAAAGAGCCGGGTCTAGGCTGATGTCTTGGAACTCTCCTGTATAGATATTGGGCAGGGTAATATGTCCTGCCCCTTTTGGTATTTGATGGAGGCAGGCGAGAATGGTGTCGGCAGTCTGCCGGTATTGTTCAAAATCCCGTGCACGCAGGAGCTCAATTTGTTGCTTGTCTAAGGCCCTTTGGATGCGCTTGACTGCTGAATCAAGGGCCTTATGAAGCCTTTGGTAGAGCAAGCGAAATTGGTTGCTTCCATGGGATTGTAATTGCCAATGAGAAAGGGCGGCGCTAAGAGTGTCAAATTCCAGGGCGGGAGTGGGCAGGTGTTTTAATTGTATCCAGTAGGGCCCTTGTTGGGAATACAGCACCGGCTGGCAATCCCCCTGGAGGGTGGCAGCACCGAGCTTGGCTATTTCATCTGCCAGTAAGCCGAAGACATGGAGAGGAATATCACTTACTGCAGTATCGGGGACCTCTGTCCGGAAACAGATTTCTGTGGCCAGGAGGGGACTGATACCCATCACTGTCTTAACCAGAGCTTGGTCACAGCTGTTATTTCTTTGGTTAGCCAGTAGCAGTTCCAGTAGGGATCCGGAAAGACCTGCAGGTGAAACCTTTGAGGGCATGTCCGGGGGAGAATAATTGTCTCCGGGCTGAAGTAGCCGCAGGGCCCCAGGCTTATTGGGACGAGTGCTGAGGATAATATTTTGCTGCTCACAGAAGATAAGGTCATTTTGTCTGCCCATTATTTCCAGATGCAGAAAGTGGGTAGGGGGTGAATCGGGACTAGAAGCTAAAGCCAATGTTGCACGCCGGTCAAAGGGAGGGTTGGTAAAAGAAGAACAAAAGAGTGTCGCCATATGTTTTTTTAGGGTTTGAGAAAAGGTTCCTGCTGTCTTAGCCCGTCTGCCTCCTACAGAGAGATAAAAGGTCTGAAGAGGAATGGTGATTTCCAGGCGAAGAGTGTGGCCGGGTGCCCGGAACTGGAGGATGAGATTTCCTTCCTGGCTATCATAGACATCTTCAACCCGGCTTCCCTGTAATTCTTTGTTGATCCCTGCTACCAGAGCATTGAAAAAAAAGCCATCTAAATGCATAGTACCTCCCCCTTCTTGTTAAGTATAGCAAGATTATGGGCAAGTTTACAATGAAAATACTACCCGGGACAGTTATAGCATAGAAATTAAGGGATAGGGGGTGGTGGCATGAAAATTGACCTTGTGGCGACAGAACTGAATTCTGATCTGGAAAGGGGTTTGACTACCGAAGAGAGGCGGCGCAGGCTTCAGGAAGGGGCCAATATACTAGACAGTGAGAGAATCAGTGCTGTACTAGTGTTTTTGAGTCAGTTTGCAGACACTATGGTACTGATGCTCTTGGCGGCCACCTTGGTGTCTGCGATTTTGGGAGAATATGCTGATGCCCTGACCATAATGATTATCGTAGTACTTAATGCTGTGCTGGGTTTTATCCAGGAATTCAAGGCGGAGCGTTCTTTGGAGGCCCTACGGGAACTGGCTGCTCCCATGGCACAGGTCTTGTGCAACGGAGAAATCAAATTGCTGCCGGCTGCCGAGCTGGTGCCGGGGGATATTGTGTTAATAAAGGCCGGGGACCGAATTCCCGCAGATATCCAGGTGTTTTATACTTTCAACCTAGAAGTAGACGAATCCCCCTTTACCGGAGAGAGCCTGCCGGTTGCCAAGTACGAAGACAGTGAGAAACCCTATGCCTACATGGGCTGTCTTGTTACCAGGGGACGAAGCAAGGGGCTGGTAGTGGCCACCGGCATGGGCACTGAAATGGGGAAAATCGCCTATATGCTGGAAAAGGCCCAGCAAAAGCCAACACCCCTGCAAAGCAGGCTAAGCAAGCTGGGGACTATCTTGGTAGTTCTTTGTACGGCAATCTGCCTGATTGTTGTAGCGGCGGGAGTGCTGAGGGGGGAACCACTATATAAGATGTTTATGGCGGGGGTCAGCTTGGCAGTTGCTGCCATTCCTGAAGGGCTCCCGGCAGTGGTTACTCTCTGCCTGACTTTTGGACTACAGCGGATGCTCCGGCGCAACGCCATTGCCAGAAAACTGCCTGCAGTAGAAACCCTTGGCTGTGCCACGGTTATTTGTTCCGATAAAACCGGGACACTGACGGAGAACCAGATGCGGGCGGAAAAAGTCTATTCTGGAGGCGAGATAATAAGTCTCACAGAGGAGGGATACAAACAGAAAGGGTCTTGGGGGCAAGAGCTCAGCTGGCTCCTTACAGTGGTGGCGGTGTGCAATGGGGCAGTGCTTCAAGAAGAAGGTAAAGAGACTGTCGTTATCGGAGATCCTACTGACGGTGCCCTGCTTATGGCTGCAGCCAAAGGCGGATTGACTAAACCCGGGCTGCAGAAGCGATTCCAGGTTCTCCGGGAGTTTCCCTTTGAGTCCAGGACGAAGATGATGTCAGTACTAGTCAGGGATTTAGAGACGGGAGCTATATACTCATTTGTCAAAGGTGCGCCGGAAGTAATCTTGTCACGATGTAACTTTCTCCGGGGGCAGTGGGGACAGATCCCCTTTGGAGCTAGGCAACGGGCAGAGACCGACTATATCTGCCGGCAGTGGGCAGGAGAGGCTTACCGTTTGTTGGCAGTGTCCTGGAAAGAATGGAACTATATGCCCTTAACTAAACAAGAAATTGAATCTAATTTGGTTTTTTCCGGCATCATCGCCCTTAATGACCCTCCAAGGCCACAGGTGCCGGAAGCGATTCGCCGCTGTCTTAGGGCGGGGATAAAGCCGATTATGATAACCGGCGACCATCGGGAGACGGCGATAGCCATTGCCGATCGCATCGGCCTTCCTTTCGGCCCACGGGGAGTGGTTACCGGCCAGGAGCTTGAAGCCATGAGTGACTTGGAATTAGAGGAAAAGGTTTCTTCCTTTGCAGTCTGTGCCAGGGTCTACCCAGAACATAAGATGCGCATTGTCCGGGCCTTAAAGAAACGGGGACATGTGGTGGCTATGACCGGCGATGGCGTCAACGATGCCCCGGCGGTAAAAGAGGCAGATATCGGCATTGCCATGGGGATCGCCGGCACAGAAGTGACTAAGGAAGCCGCAAGCTTAGTCCTGGCTGACGATAATTTTGCCACCATTATTTCTGCAGTAGAAGAGGGCCGGGTTATATATAATAACATCCGTAAATTCATTCGCTTTTTGCTGACCTGCAATACCGGAGAGGTCTTTACGATGTTCTTTGCCATCCTCCTGGGATTCCCTTTGCCTTTGAGAGCTATCCAAATTCTGTGGGTTAATCTGGTTACAGACGGTTTGCCGGCACTGGCACTGAGCCTGGAACCTGCAGGCCCCGGGATTATGGAGCAGCCACCCCGGTCCCCCAAGGAAAACATAATGGCACGGGGGATGGGAGGGGATATTTTCAGCACAGGGCTGTTTATAGGGGTGCTGACAGTAGTGGTTTTCGCCTTATCCCTGGCTGGGGGCAGACCCCTGGCGTATGGGCAGACCATGGCCTTGGCAACCTTAATTAGCATCCAGCTCTTGTTTGCCTTAGATTGCCGGCAAAATGAAGATGGCAAAACACTGGGAATCAAGGCAAACCTGTGGCTGGCATGGGCTCTAATTTTTTCATATGGCCTGCTCTTCCTGGTTTTGTATTCTCCAGCCTTAAGAGGGGTCTTTGGCACAGTAGCTTTATCCCTATGGGATTGGGGCCTTGTGATTGCCTTTTCCCTATTGCCACCGTTGGCCCGAGCAACTCTGAGAAAAATACGGAGGAGGAAACGCTGAGACAATAATTGTTGTTGGTCATACTGTTAAAAATAATTAGAAGGATATAAGCTTGGACACCGTCTGGGCTGCAGAGGGACTTGTATTCCCCCAGGGATTCATATAAAATAACTAGATGGGGGTGGTAGTCTTGATTTGCAGTATGACAGGATTTGGAAGGCAACGCATCGAAGTAAAGGGCGGCCTTTTAACAGTGGAAATAAAAACTCTCAACCATAAAAATTTAGACGTGCATTGCCGCCTGCCGGAATCTTTTTCTGCCTTGGAAATACCTTTGCGGAACTTAGTCAAAAGATATGTCAGCAGGGGCAGGGTGGACATACGAATTTTCATAGAGCAGGGGCATATGGGGACAATTGAATTAAACAAGCCTGTATATGATTCTTATCTAAAAATCTTGTCTGCAATTTCTCCCTCGGGCTCCTCTATTGACCCTGTGGCTTTGCTGACTTTGCCTAATATCCTTAGCAGCATCAGTTCAGACCCAGAAGAGGACGCCTTTTGGCCACCTATGGAGAAAGCTCTTGAACAATTGCGAGAGGACCGACTGCGGGAGGGAACGGTTCTGTGGCAAGATATCCTGGAAAAAATCCACAGTATTAATGGACTGATAATTGAACTAGAGTCTTTGGCTTTGGCTCAGAAAGAAGAGGTGGGCACCAGACTTCGCAATCGCTTGGAGATTTTGGGGGATATTGATGACAACAGGATTTTAACGGAAATTGCCCTCTTGCTGGATAAATCCGATATCAATGAAGAGTTGGTGCGCATGAAAGCCCATCTAGCAGCCTTTGAGAAATGTGAGTCCATCGAGGAACCTGTTGGTCGCAGGCTGGAATTCATCGGCCAAGAAATGCTGCGGGAAATCAATACTATTGGGGCGAAGAGCGCTATCTACTCGGTATCGGAAATTGCCTTGGAGATAAAGACACAGCTGGAAAAAATACGGGAACAGTTGCAGAATATTGAATAGAGGTGGAAGCATTGCGTTTAGTGAACATAGGTTTTGGCAATATTGTCTCTGCAGGAAGAATCATCTCCATAGTCAGTCCTGAGAGTGCGCCCATAAAGCGGAATGTCCAGGAAGCCCGCGAGCGGGGTAATTTGATTGATGCTACATACGGCCGCCGTACCAGGGCTGTTATCATTATGGACTCGGGACATATCATTCTATCTTCTGTCCAGCCAGAAACAGTTGCCAATCGTTTAGCTGGTAAATCTTCAAATCTAATGGAATAGGGGGACTGTTTGTGCTGAAACCATCTATTGATAGTTTGCTGGACGAAGTGGACAGCAAATTTACTTTAGTTCTCGTGGCCGCCCGCAGGGCTAGAAATATTCAGGCCAATGGACAAGGCTTGAAAAGTGGGGAAAAGAAGCCTGTTACCATGGCATTGGATGAACTTCTTAAGGATGAACTGGAGTATGAACGCACCAAGAACTGGGAACTAAAATAAACGTCTAGGACGTTTATTTTTTTAACAAAAACAGGTGGGTTACCCCACCTGATGGGCTTAATACCAAATTAGTCCCCCTTGGAGTCATCTTTTTCTTTGCATCACCCGGGAAAGGCTGGTAAGGGGGTAAATCAAGAAGATGATGAAGGTAAAGAGCTCCAGGCGCCCTAATAACATGCAGAAGATATAGACCACCTTTGCCCCAACAGGGAGGATACCATAGTTGCTCAAAGGCCCAAGCTTGTTTAGCCCAGGACCTATATTGCCCAGGGTAGCAGCGGCGCCGGAAAATGCACTGACGATATCCACGCCCATTGCTGACACTACCAGTCCAGCCACCACGAAGAGCAAGATATAGAGAAGAATAAATCCCGCTATATTACTTAGCATCTCCTGGGGGATTACCTTGTTGCCCACCCGCACCGGCCTGACGATCTTTGGATGGAGAAGGCGATAAAATTCCCGACGGATGATCTTGAACACAATCAATACCCTGATTACTTTTATTCCACCAGCAGTGGAGCCTGCGGAGCCGCCAATAAACTCCATGACCATGAGTATCCCTTGAGAAAGGGGAGGCCACAGATTAAAATCTGCAGAGGAATAGCCGGTTGTCGTAATGAGGGAGGACACTTGAAAATAGCTATAGCGTATCGATTCCCAAAGGGAGGCATATGTTCCGCTTAAGAAAAGGTTGGCTGTAATTACTGCACCGGCAACCGCCACTATGGCCAGATAAAAGCGGAGTTCTTGGTCTTTATAAAACAGGGACCAACGCCTATTGGCTAGATAGTAATAGAGGGTAAAGTTGATGCCCGCGGCCAGCATAAAGATGGTGAAAATCCATTCTATCAGGGGGCTTGTAAAAGAGGCGATGCTGAGATTTCGTGTAGAGAAGCCGCCGGTGCCCATGGTTGCAAAGGCATGATTGACGGCCTCAAATAAATTCATGCCTGCCAGCATGAGAGCTATGATGAGAACCACCGTTATGGCGGCATATATGATCCACAATACCTTTGCCGTCTCTTTGATGCGGGGTATCAACCTCTCGGCGGTGGGGCCTGGCACTTCTGCACGGAAGAGCTGCATTGCTCCAGCCCCTAGGCGGGGAAGGAAGGCCACTGACAGGACAATTATCCCCATGCCTCCCAACCAGTGACTAAGGCTTCGCCATAACAAGATACCCATGGGCTTATCCTCAATAGAGGCAAAGATGGTGGCACCAGTGGTGGTAAAGCCTGAGACCGTTTCAAACACAGAATCGACAATTGAAGCTGACCCGGAAAAATAAAAGGGCAAAGCCCCGAAAATACCAGCAACGACCCAAATCAGACCAACCAAGATAAAGCCATCTCGGATTCGCAGTTCACCATTTCCTGCTTTGAAGACCATAGTAAGGCAGAGCCCCGACAGGGCAGTAATGAGGATAGAAGCCATGAAGGCAATAGTATCCGGTTGGCGGTAGGTCAAGGATATTGCCAAGGGGAGGGCCATTAAAGCACTGAAGGCCAAGAGAAATTTTCCGCAGATATTGAGATTGGTATTGACAATCATTTTCGTCACCTACTCGGAAAATAAAGTCGTGGCATATTGGCTTAGTTCCGGTAGACAGAATAGGACGACTTTATCCTTTGGAGCAATGTGGTCACTGCCTCTGGGAATGATTGCCTTATCATTCCGAAGGATGGCACCCACGAGAATCCCACTGGGGAGTTTCAGATCCTGCAGTGTCTTACCTTGAACAGGAGCGTTCTCTGCTACAGTAATTTCAATGACCTCGGCTTGGTCTTCACCTAAGATCATCACCGATTCGATGAGACCCTTGCGCACAAGTTTGAGAATCCGTCCTGCTGTCAGTAACCGAGGGCGAATTGCGGTGTCGATGTTCAAAGTATCAACCAGGACGGCATAGTCCGGGCGATTAATTTCCACCACAGTCTTTTTCACGCCAAGTTCTTTGGCTAAAAGGGCGGAGAGAATATTAACTTCATCATTGCCTGACAGGGCAATAAAGGCATCGATGGACTCGATGTCTTCCTGACGTAAAAAGTTTAAGTCGGTGCCATCGCCGTGTAAGACCATGATGTCAGGAAAGAGGTCGGCAGCTTCCTTACACTTTTCCAAATTGCTATCGATGAGTTTGACTTCCATGCTCCGGGATCTGCCCAGCATGCGGGCCACATGACGGCCAACTTTGCCTGCTCCCATAATCATGACCTTATGCACCCGGAGGGAGTCTTTGCCACTAATCCGCTCATAGGGAAAACGGCTCCCAGTTAAAGTCAGCAAGTAGACATGGTCTCCTAATTCCAGGGTATCGTCCCCCCGGGGGATAATCAATTTGCTATCCCTAATAATTGCAGAAATCAGGGTGTTGTTCCCTAGATTAAGGTCCTTGAGTTTTTGAGAGAGGACAGGAGATTCTTGTCCTAAGCGCATGCCTAGCATCTGCACTTTGTCCTTACAAAACACCTCAGTTTCCGAGGCGTGCGTGCTCTTTACTACCTTGATGATTTCATTGGCAGCTACATATTCGGGGTTGATAGTGATGTCAATTCCCAAACGGTCACTGGTCAAGCTCTTGTATTCATTGCCGTAGGTGCTTTGGCGAATGCGGGCTATGGTACTTTTTGCACCATTATTCTTGCCTAGCAGGCAAGCCATGATGTTGATTTCATCTACCTGGGTGACGGCGATCAGCAGGTCGGTGGTCTTGACACCGGCCTCCTCCAGGGTTTGCAAACTGGCACCATTTCCTGGTACAGTAAGGACGTCCAGGGATTCCAGACGTTCCAAAGGGGCCATGTCCTTGTCAATAACTGTGACATCATTGTCCTCTCGGGACAATTTTGCCGCAAGTTCTGCGCCAACTTCGCCGGCTCCGATAATAATTATCCGCATTTCCTTCATCTCCACTGGCATGCATTTCCATTCAATATAGCATATTTGTTACTAAAAAAAAAGGCTGGAAACGTTCAGTTTTTTCAGTCTATGGGTACACAAAAAGAGTAGTATTCTAAGCTAATAAGCCCTATGACTTCGGGAGGTTTCTTTTTAATATGTAGCAATTCATTATGCTATAATAGCACTAATCGGGGAGGGGTGAGCATGGAAGTAGCGAGTGTAATTATCCTGAGCAAATACGCGGATATTGAACAGAGCCTGGACTACCGTATCCCCTCCGGGATGCAGGCTCCTCCAGGAAGTATTGTGCAGGTTCCCTTGGGGAATAGGGTTGTGGAAGGCGTAGTCTTTCATCACCCTGAAACTCCCGAAGTTCCTGAGCTTAAACCGGTACTTAGCGTCAATAAACGAGCTATGCCTATAGAATTTACCAAATTGGCCCCTTGGATGGCAATTAGGTCCGGCTGCTCAATTGGCACTGCTCTTTCAGCGATGTTGCCTCCAGCAGGCAGTGGTGTTCCAATGGTGCGGTGGCAACTAGATGAACAAGCTACCGCCATTTCACTGACTGAAAAGCAGCAGCTGGTTGTAGACTTCCTAGCACAGCAGAGCCCCATGCAGAAAACCGAAGTTGCTCATGCCCTGGGAATTTCGGTGGCGCCAATAAATACCCTTATTGCCAAGGGAGTGTTGTTGCCGGCTAAAGGCAAAGGACCGGGGCAAGCTTGGAACTTACATCAGGTGGCGGAGCTCACCCAGGAGCAGGTCAAAGTTATAGCGGAGATAAGAAGAACTGCAGCCAATAAAAGGGGTGGTTCCTTTGTCCTCCACGGAGTCACCGGCAGCGGCAAGACAGAGGTGTACATTCGCTTAACCAAAGAGGTGCTATCCGCTGGCCGGCAAGTCTTGGTGCTGGTGCCGGAAATTGCTTTGACCGCTCAGTTGTTGGCTAGGTTTCGGGGGGCCTTTTCCGATGTATCTGTTTTTCACAGTGGCCTCAAGGGCAGCCAGCGGGTTTCCCAGTGGGATAAGAGTTCACGGGGGGAGGCCTCAGTTGTTATTGGCACCCGTTCCGCTGTCTTTTCACCATTAACTAATATTGGTATGATTGTCATTGATGAAGAACAAGAATTGGCGTATAAGCAGGAGGAGGCCCCTCGCTACCACGCCCGTGATGTGGCCCGGTATAGGGCCAAGGAACATGGGGCAATTCTGGTTATGGGTAGCGCCACTCCATCCTTGGAAACATATACATTGGCCAGCTCCGGGCAGTACAAACTGTTGGAAATGCCTTTCCGCGTTCACAGTCGGCATCCGGTGGAAACTGAAATTGTTGACATGCGCCAAGAACTGCAGCAGGGAAACCGTGGAATGCTGAGCACGGCATTAACTGAAGCCCTGACAGATACCTTGGCTCGCAATGAGCAAGCCCTCCTCTTTTTAAATAGACGGGGGCTGGCACCGACGGTGCTGTGCCGCAATTGCGGCTTTAGATACACCTGCCCCAATTGTTCAACCTCTTTGACCCTTCATGGTCATGGGCTTTTGAGATGTCATCATTGCGGGGCCACATCGAGAATTGCCAGCTTGTGCCCCGATTGCGGCAGCAAGTACTTAAGAGAGTTGGGGGTAGGGACGCAAAAGCTGGAAGCTCTTCTAGCCAGTCGTTTTCCCGGTTCGCACCTTTGCCGGATAGACAGGGATACGGCCGGAACTGCAGCAGATAAAGAGGAGCATTTGTTTAATTTTTTTCAGCAGGAGTCCGGCATTCTCTTTGGTACGCAAATGATTGCCAAGGGCTTGGATTTTCCTAAAGTCACCTTGGTTGGCATTGTCTTGGCAGATCTGAGCTTGGCCATGTCGGATTTCCGTGCTGCGGAAAGGACCTTTCAGTTAGTTACTCAGGCCGGGGGAAGAACAGGCAGGGCCCAGCTCCCCGGCAGGGTCATCATTCAGACATACCAGCCGGACCATTACAGCTTGAGATATGCATTGGCGGGGGATTACCCAGGTTTTTACCGCCATGAGATGGGGGTCAGGGACAAGGCTGGTTTGCCCCCCTTCACTGCCTTGACTCGGATACTGGTCAGCGCTAAGGAGAAGGAAAGGCTGATGAAACACGTGGAAGAGATTTCGGCCTTGCTCCAGCAAGGGGGGTACGACCTGCTTTTTTCTGGCCCACCGCCTTTGGAAAGGATTAATGGTCGCTGGCGCTGGCACTTTTTGCTCCGCCACCAACTTTCAGACCCCTGGGAAGACAAGGTGGAGTCTCTTCGCCAGAACATTAAGGCCGATAAATATACCCGGGTTAGCATTGATAATGATCCATATAATTTTATGTAAGGGTGAGAGAAATGGCTTTTAGGAAAATTCGTACAATCGGAGACCCAGTCCTGCGTAAGCAAGCCCAGCAGGTAAAAAGATTTGATGCTGGGATTGTTAGATTATTGGAAGATATGGCTGAGACAATGGAACACTACAAAGGGGTAGGACTGGCTGCCCCGCAAATCGGCCTCAGTCTGGCAATTGTTGTTGTTAGGCCGGAAGAAGATTTTCCGGTATTTGAATTTCTTAACCCCGAGATTATTAGCTGCACTGGGGAGGAAACGGATTCGGAAGGTTGTTTAAGCTGTCCCGGCACCTATGGCCAGGTTTCTCGCTGTACTGAAGTGCGGTTAAAATATCAGGATCGCAGGGGTGCAACAAAGTTTCTCAATGCTTCCGGTTATTTTGCCCGGATTTTGCAGCATGAGTTGGACCATCTCTCTGGGGTTTTGTTTGTTGACAAAGCCAGTGACATTGTCAATGGGGAGGAGTGACCATTGGCTAAAATAATTTTTATGGGCACCTCCGACTTTGCATGTAAGTCATTAGCTGCCTTGGAGGGGGCAAATTATCTGCCAGAATTAATTATTACCAGGCCGGATAGTACCTCTGGCCGCAAGCGGCGACTTTCAATGCCGCCCGTAAAAGAATGGGGATTGGCAAAGGGATTGCCGGTTTGGCAGCCCAAGAACATTAATAGTGAGGACAGCGTAGATAAGTTAATTAGCATGTCTCCAGACATCTTAGTAGTTGTAGCATATGGCCATATTCTCAGCAAACGGGTTTTGTCGATACCGTCCCTGGGGGCGATTAATGTCCATGCTTCTTTATTGCCAGATTTACGAGGGGCGGCACCAATTGAATGGGCAATTATGCTGGGGTATAAAGAGACCGGTGTCACCACCATGTTTATGGATGAAGGCATGGATACGGGAGATATTATTTTACAACAGGCAACACTAATTGGTCCCCATGAAAATAGCGGTCAGCTCCGGGAGCGGCTGGCAATTATTTCCCAGCAGCTTTTGCAGAATACAATAGATCTAGTCTTGCAGGGGAATGCCCCCCGCCAGCCCCAACCCCTCACTTGCCATCAATATGCTCCTACTTTGGATAGAGCAATCGAACCCTTGGACTGGAGTTTAGCGGCAATAACCTTAGCC
Organism: Firmicutes bacterium UBA5509; assembly: GCA_002423965.1. GTDB lineage: Bacteria > Bacillota > Proteinivoracia > UBA4975 > UBA4975 > UBA4975. The sequence continues at coordinate 58,678 of DIOR01000023.1, forward strand.
AATAAGGTCAGAGGCCTTGCCCCTATTCCTGGCAGTTACTGCGAATTTAGAGGGAAAAGGCTGAAAGTATACAAGGCCAATGGGTTACCTGGTTCCGCTCCAAAGGGAGAGGTAGTAATCCAGGGAAAGAGACTGCTGGTAGGGACAGGTGAAGGTTTATTGGAATTAATCGAAGTCCAGCCTGCGGGAAAAAATATTTGTACCGCCCTGGATTTCATCAATGGTTACCACATTCAGCAGGGAGAAGTCTTTCTTTAGAATATTGAGGTGATGCAATGTTTGCTTATGATACCCGGCGTTTTCAAAAAATCGCTACCGATTTAGACTTACCTGCCTTTCGGCTGGCTCAGGTCCGTCATTGGATTTATAAGAGCTTTACCGGTGATTTTTATGAAATGAGCAATTTATCTTCGGGTTTGCGGGATATTTTAGCCAGCAAATACTATGTTACCAATTCCCATGTAGTCGCTGCCAAGACAGGGGACGGCTCCGTTAAATTGCTAATTCAGTACCCCGATGGGGCCAAAATAGAGACAGTAATTATGGGCTATCGGGACTGGTCTAGTGCTTGCCTGTCAACACAAGTGGGCTGCGCCATGGGCTGTACTTTTTGTGCCACCGGTCCCATGGGTTTGGAGCGAAGTCTTACCTCTGAAGAAATAGCAGAGCAGTTATGGCACTGCTGTCATTATGCAAAAGTCAATTCCCTCAAACCGATTCGGAACATAGTGCTCATGGGAATCGGAGAACCTTTGGCCAATTACCACAATGTTGTTGGTTTTATCGGTAAGGCCAATGCCCCAGAGCTTTTTGGCATTGGCCAGCGGAGAATTACCTTGTCAACGGTGGGGTTGGTTTCCCAGATTCTCGAGCTGGCTCAATTAAAACTGGGAATTACTCTTGCCGTATCCCTGCATGCACCAAATGACAAGCTCCGCAATCAAATAATGCCCATTAGCTGCAAATATCCTTTGCAGGAGATAGTTGCTGCATGTAGAAAATATACAGAAGTGACTGGACGCAGGGTGACCTACGAGTACTTGCTTCTTGAGGGAATTAATGATCAGGGCAGTCACGCCAGTGAGTTGGCCGGGTTGCTTAGGGGTGAGAATTGTCTTGTTAACCTTATCACCTTTAACCAGGTTCCCGGGGTATCTTTTCGACCCAGTACCAATGTGGGAAGTTTTCAACGGCGATTGGCTCAAGCTGGTCTAAATGCCACTCTCCGCCGCAGCATCGGTCAGGAAATTGATGCCGCCTGCGGTCAGCTGCGTAAGGGATTCCCCGAATAATGGGGATAGGAGGGGGTACGATGAAAGCTGCAGGTATTTCTAATCCAGGATTAATCAGAGACAATAATGAAGATTGCTTTTTTATTCAGCAAGAAAAAGGACTGATGATTGTTGCCGATGGCATGGGGGGCCATGCCTCTGGCGAAGAGGCTAGTAAACTTGCAGTGCATACAGTAATTAACCATCTTGGCGACTACCTTGACCAACCGGAAGAGAAGATTAGGGCTGCGATTACTGCCGCCAACGACACTATTTTAGCCCAAGCAGAATCTAACCCTGCATTGGCAGGGATGGGCACAACTTTTACCCTGGTTGCGGTGCTACCAGATGCTTTAGTAATTGGACATATTGGAGACAGCATGGCTTTCCTCATTGATTCTGAGGGTATATTGCCTCTTACTAGTGATCATTCCGTAAGTGGACAGTTGCTGGCAATGGGTAAGATTACTAAGGCCGAGGCTACTTGCCATCCCCAGCGCCATGTCCTTACCAGGGCCCTTGGCATCGATGCCAAGGCAGATATTGAGATTAAGCGCCAGCCCTGGAGAGATGGGCAAAAACTGCTCCTTTGCTCTGATGGGTTGACGGATGTGATCTCCCTCCTGGATATCTACCAGGTGGTGGAGGGCAGTGGCAATCTTGAGAAGAAACTCGATAGATTGTTGTCACTGGTGCTGGAAAAGGGCGCGCCTGATAATGTAACAATAATCCTAGCCCAACTATAACAGTGAAGGGGTGACAATAATGATTGGCACAAAATTGGTTCAGCGTTATCAGATACTAGAGCGTGTTGGCGGCGGCGGCATGGCTGTGGTTTATAAAGCTCGGTGCACGCTGCTTAACCGCATTGTGGCTGTTAAAGTGCTAAGGCATCAATTCTCTGTCGATGAGGATTTTGTCCGGCGCTTCCGCCGGGAGGCTCAAGCTGCAGCAAGCTTGTCCCATCCCAATATTGTCAACATCTATGATGTTGGCCAAGAAAAAGATATTTATTTTATCGTCATGGAGTATGTTGAGGGAGAGACATTAAAAGACCTCATTGATAGGGAGGGGCCACTGGAGCCTGCCCGGGCGGTTAATATCACCCGCCAAATTGCCAACGCACTATACCATGCTCATTACAATAAAATAATCCACAGAGATATCAAGCCTCACAATGTCCTTATTTCCAAAGACGGCAGAATAAAGGTGGCGGATTTTGGCATTGCTCGGGCAGTAACAAATACCACCCAGACATTTTCACCTAATTCTCTTATGGGGTCTGTTCACTACTTTTCTCCCGAGCAGGCCAAGGGAAAACTAGCTACCGAACAGTCCGACCTTTACTCCCTGGGTATTGTGCTCTATGAAATGTTGACAAAGACTCTGCCCTTTGACGGGGACAGCCCTGTAAGCATTGCCCTCAAACATATACAGCAGACCATTCCTCCTGCATCTCGCTATAATCCTTCAATCCCTCAAGGCTTGCAGGCTATTCTAGAAAAACTGTTGGCAAAGGATCAGTCTCTGCGCTATGAAAGCGCCATAGATCTGCTGTCTGCTTTGCGGACCTGGAATACTCAGGCCGCCACCCAGACCGCAGAAATAGACGACAATGTAGAAGAGGAAGACACACAAGTCTTCACACCCCTTACTACTTCTATCAAGAAAAAAAGATTCCATTTTACCGAAGCCGGGAAAAAAAACTTTCGCAAATGGTCGTTAATTGGCCTCGCTATTGTAGCGGCGGTGACTCTGGCTGTTTTAGGCATATCCTCTCTTGCCAAGATATGGGAGGTCAAGGAAATAACCCTACCCAGTGTTCTGGAAGAGTCAAAAGAAAACGCTGTCGCCATCCTGGAGGCAGAAGGATTGACGAATATAACTTTCGATGAGAGTCACCATGACACCATTCCAAAGGGCCATGTTATCCGGCAAAGACCTGGGGAAAATCAGGTTGTCAAGCAGAACCGTAATATTGAATTGGTCATTAGCCTGGGTCCAGTATTGATAGAGGTTCCCAAGGTGGAAGGAATTGAGGATGTGCGGCTGGCGGAATCTAATCTTCAGGCAGTGGGGCTGGATTCGAAACGGGAGTATAAAACCAGCGAAACTAAGCCAAATGGATATGTCTTAAGCCAAGACCCCCTTCCTGGCACGAAGATCCCCAAAAACCAAAAAGTAACTTTAGTGGTCAGCTCTGGGCCTAGACCCTTTAAAATGCCCAATGTCATAGATAAAAACCTCGAGGAAGCAGAAAAAATACTTGAGGACCTAGGGATTGATGTCCGCCGGGCATGGAATCCCAGTCAAGGTGATTCTCCTGGAGGCATCGTCACCGACCAGACTCCGGGCCGCGATGAGGAAATTAAACCCGGGGATATTGTCTACCTTTATCTGCGGCCTTATAACAAAATCTCCAAATCGGTGGAGGTATTGCTAAACCCCTTAGTTGAGAGCAAAGTCAAGATTGTCATTACTGATAGTTCCGGTGAAAAAACAGTAGCAGAAGAAACGGTTTCGGGACATTTTACTTACTCTGTAACAGTGACAGGTTGGGAAACTGGCACCATCCGCGTCTACGTCAATGACGGGCAGGTAGATACTATAAAATTTTAGCGCAGGTGATTGCATGGAATTTGCCCAGGGAATTATTATCAGTGTCATCGCCGGTTTTTATTATGTAGAACATGCTGACAAAGCCTATATGTGCCGGGCCAGGGGTAAATTGCGCTTAGACGATTTACCTCCTATGGCTGGAGATAAGGTCTTATTTTCTCCCGGCCCGGATGACACAGGCACTGTCGAAAGTGTGCTCCCCCGACGCAACTTTTTGCTACGGCCGGCAGTTGCAAATATAGATGCCGTTATTATCGTCCTGGCTCCCGAGAAACCTACCCCTAACCTACTAATGGCGGACAAGCTTTTAGCCCTGATTCGGTCCTTGGGGCTATCGACACTTCTTTGCATCAACAAGGCAGATCTTGACATACAGGGAGCCCAGGGGCTGGCAGAAATATATAAAGATTCCACCTCCAGCATCATATGTTCCGCATTAACGGGTAATGGCATGGAGGATCTCCTGGACGCCATAGGCGGACAGACTGTTGTCCTTGCTGGTCAATCCGGTGTTGGCAAAAGCCATATCTCTTCCCAAATAGCCCTGGAACAGCTGGAACTACCTGTGCAGGTGGGAACCCTTAGCGCCAAATTATCCCGAGGGAAGCATACTACTCGGCAGGTGTCCTTGCTGCCCTTGCCTGGGGGAGGCAAGGTTGCAGATACCCCTGGCTTCAGCGTCTTTGAGCTGGAGATGGACAGCAGGGAATTACAGCTTTATTATCCCGAGTTTACTAAATCAGCTTTTTGCAAGTTTTCCCCCTGTACCCATATCCACGAGCCGGAATGTGCTATTAAGATTAGTGTCGAGCAAGGGGAAATCAGTAAAACCAGGTATGAGAACTATGTAAAGATATATCATGAACTTGTGGAAAAGGAGGCCAATCGCTATTAGCATTATTATCTCCGCATCGATACTTGCTGCTGATCCTCTCAACCTTGGCCGGGATGTTCACAAGATTTTGGACGCAGGAGTAGACTGGCTTCACGTAGATATAATGGATGGTCATTATGTTCCTAACATAACCTATGGTCCCTCGCTGGTGGCTGCTTTGCGGGCAGAAACTACCGCTATCTTGGATGTACATTTAATGATCCGCAATCCTGACAACTATATTAACGCCTTTGCCCAGGCCGGCGCCGATTATATTACTGTGCATCCGGAGGTTTGCCCTCATTTACACCGCACCCTGACGGAGATTAAAGGGGCGGGCTGCAAAGCCGGCATTTCCCTTAATCCTTCAACTAATCCTAGTGCTCTGGATTATGTCTGGGAGCTGACGGATTTAGTGTTACTCATGTCTGTCAATCCTGGCTTTGGCGGCCAAAAATTCATCTCCCGCACACTGAAGAAGATAGGGGAAGTGGACAAGGACCGCAAAGCCAACAACCCCGCAGCCCTTCTGGCTGTTGACGGTGGTGTCATTGCGGAAAATAGCGGGGAGCTCATTGCCGCAGGTATCGATGTCCTGGTGGCGGGCTCCGCCCTGTTCCATGCGGCTAATCCTAAGGACATTATTGGGCGGATGAAAGGCTAGAGTCACTGGCTCTGTTTTTATCAATGGGCATAAAAAATAACAAGATCCTTTCCTTTATCAAAGGAGGGGTCTTATTATTAAGTAAATGCCCAAGTGCATTTGTGGTAGATTCACACCCTTGCTGGGCTTTTGCATAGTATAAAGCAAGGGGTGAGGATATGAGGAGGGCAAGAAACGCGCTGGGAGAGAGGGTTTTAGTGGGGAAAATTGCGGGAGTTGCCTTAGCAGTCAGTGGTGCCGTCATTATTATTGCCAAGGTGCCCTCCGCATTTTGGTGGTTTCTGTTAGGCGCAGTCCTGATTTTGTTGGGCTGGAAACTATTTACCTGTTGAGGAGGAATGCAGATTATGAAAATATATGCAGTAAAATTGCCCCCGATAATATCGGCATTTGTGCGGGCTTTTTTTCGCAGAGCGGTGCTAAAATAAAAAGAAAAGTGACGGTTCTTGCATCCCCTATGAAGGGAAGCAAGAACCGTCACTTTTTCTATATACTATATAACCCTCTTAACTTTGCCTGCTTTTAGGCAACGAGTGCAGACATTGACCCTTTTAATTTTGCCGTCGATATCGGCTTTGACTCGTTGGAGATTGGGGGCCCAAGTCCTGTGGGTGCGTATGTGAGAGTGGCTGACCTGGAAGCCAGATTTGACTTTCTTGGCGCACACTGCGCATTCTTTAGCCATAACTTACACCTCCTTAACTGACAAAAATTATTTTAACATACGAGACGAGAATTGACAAGGACAACTTCGAAAGCTCCCCTTCCAGGTCCTAAGACTTTTATTTTTAATAGTTTTATAGTAGAATTATACAGGTATACGCAAAGGAGGGTTACCGGAGTGGTAATTAAAACAGAATTAGGGACTATCGAAATCACCAACGATGTAATCGCAACCATTGCTGGTATAGCCGCTGTCGAAAGCTATGGCCTTGTGGGCATGGCCTCCCGCAAGCAGTTAAAAGATGGCATTGTTGAATTGCTGGGCAGAGAAAATCTCAGCCGCGGGGTGGAAGTCAGAGAAGTAGACGGTGAGCTTATTATTGACTTGTACATTATTGTGGGATACGGTACCCGCATAGATGAAGTGGCAAACAACGTCATTTCCGCTGTCAAGTATTCGGTAGAAAAGTATACTGGCATCAAGGTAAATTTAGTTAATATCAATGTTCAGGGAGTGCGAGTTATCAACGGCAAGTAGAGGAGGAACTCATCATGAAATACACTGCGCTAAATGCCGATGAACTAAGATACATGTTGATGGCCGGCGCTTCTGCATTAGGACGTCACAAAGATGAGGTTAACAGTCTAAACGTATTCCCCGTTCCTGACGGAGATACCGGAACCAATATGAATCTTACCGTAGAAGCGGCAAATCGTGAAATGGCAAAACATCAGTCCCCAACAATTGGGGAAATAGCTGATTCCCTTTCCATGGGTTCATTAATGGGTGCCCGGGGAAACTCTGGGGTCATCCTTTCTCAGATTTTTCGAGGGCTAGCCAAGGGTCTTTCAGATGCTGAAAGCATCACTCCCCCGATTTTGGCTGCTGCCTTGCAACTAGGTGCAGAAACCGCGTACAAGGCAGTTATCAAGCCTGTAGAGGGGACAATTCTTACTGTGGCAAAAAGTGCCGCCAAAGCTGCGGCAAAGGCTTCTCGGGCAGAAGACCTTAATACTATGATGGAGCAGGTCTTAGAAGAGGCACAGACCACCCTGGATCTTACTCCTGAATATTTGCCGGTGCTAAAACAAGCAGGAGTTGTGGACGCCGGGGGCAAGGGCTTATGCTATATCTTTGAAGGCTGGATAGATTTTCTCCAGGGCAGAAGTATTGTGGATTCCCCTGTCTCCACCAGAGAGACACCTGTACGGGTGGAAGAAATCGACAAGGTGGATTTGAAGTTTAGTTATTGCACGGAATTCCTGGTAACTGGCGACGATCTTAGGGAAGATATCTTTCGCCGGGAGTTAGGAAAACATGGGGATTCATTAGTAGTAGTAGGAACCAGCGGTCTCATAAAAGTTCATGTTCATACAAATAATCCCGGGTTGGTTTTAGACTTTGCCCTTTCCCAGGGCAAGGAGTTGCAAGATATTAAAATAGATAACATGCGCTACCAGCATCGTGAGGTTCTCCCTGCACAAGTTACCCCTGCTCCTGCTGAAGCCAAGCTAAATGGGGTAGTCACTGTTGCTACCGGTGAAGGCCTTGAAGAAATATTCAAGAGCATGGGTGCAGATTATGTGGTCCGGGGTGGCCAGACAATGAACCCCTCCACCGAAGATTTTCTTACGGCAATTAAAGAAATCAATGCCAAGCGCATCCTCATTCTTCCCAATAATAAGAATATCCTCATGGCTGCTAAGCAGGCGGCGGAGGTTGCTGACAAGCCCGTAGTGGTTATCCCTACTAAGACAATTCCCCAGGGACTGACTGCACTACTTAATTATTCTTCCGATGAAGAAAACCTTGCCCACCTGGAGGATGCAATGCAAGAAGGGCTGCGCAAGGTAAAGACTGGCCAGGTAACTTTTGCTGTCCGGGATTCAGTCTATGACGGTCAGCCAATTGCTGAGGGCAATATTCTCGGCATTGCTGACGGGGAGATTGTCACTGTAACGGAAGATATTGAGGATACTACTGTCAACCTGGTGGCGAAAATGGTGGATGAGGAATCCGAGCTAATAACCCTTTTTTACGGTGAGGATTTAGTACTGGAAGCCGCCGAGAAGATCGCTCACAGCCTTGAGGAGCAATATCCCGACTATGAGGTCGAACTACACTCTGGCGGACAGCCCTTGTACTATCTTATTATTGCCATCGAGTAAACCAGGCTTTCAATTGCCTGGTTTTTTTGGAGGTGAATCTTCATGAGTAAAGCTGTGCAGTATCTAAAAGGTGTTGGTCCCGCAAGAGCACGGCACTTGGCAAGGCTAGGCATCCAAACTACTCAGGATTTAATCCGGCACTATCCTAGGGATTATAAACGCCGGCAGCGGGTTTCCATTAGCCAGTTGCCGAATTTTCCCGGGGAGACGGTGATTATTTCTGGCAATATTGTCGGTGCCCTAAAAGAATTCCGGCGGCGGGTGAACATTATCAATGTCACCGTTGCCGACTCTTCTGGATATGTGCGCTGCACTTGGTTTAACCAAAGCTACCTTAGAGACAAGCTGCGGCCTGGTCAAACAATCTTTGTTGCAGGCAAGTACTCCTCTGAATACGGCGGCAATATCCTGGTGGAGGAATTTAGCATTCAAGAGGAATTGCCGGAAATTCAACCTCTTTATAGTCTAACTGAGGGCATTTCCAATCAGGTATTAAGTCGGATTATTGGTCTGGCTTTGGCTGAACATCATGAACCAGAGTTGTTCCCCGAGGACTTTCGGGAAAAGTATCAGCTAATGCCTAGGGGGGAGGCGGTGTATACCTTGCATTTTCCCCGTCAACAGGAGGATTTGGACAAGGCCCTTTACACCGGTAAATTTTCCGAACTCCTCCTCTACCAGTTGAGTTTTTTGTATTGGCGGCAAGAAAAAAGTCGCTGTGAAGGATACCCTCTAAGAGAGATCCCCTGCCTGCTGGCGAAGCTTGAGTCAGTATTTGGCTTTAAATATTACCCAGACCAAGTTAAGGCAGTCCAAGAAATTGGGCATGATATGCAGAGAGACGTTCCTATGAATCGCTTGCTGCAAGGAGATGTAGGCAGCGGCAAGACAGCTGTAGCTGCCCATGCCTTGTTTACTTGTGCCCTAAACGGTTACAAGGGGGTGCTGATGGTTCCTACGGAGATTGTGGCCAGGCAGCACTATAATTACCTGGAACCAGCTGCAGGGGAGTTGGGGGTTAAATTACATTTGCTTTCCGGAAGCACAAAAAAATCCCAAAGGGATTCAATTCATGAAGATCTAGTAGGTTCTCAGGGGGTAATCCTGGTGGGAACCCATGCCGTCTTTCAAGCCGATGTGGAAATCCGTCAATTGGCATTGGTAGTAACTGACGAGCAACATCGGTTTGGAGTCCAGCAGCGCCTAGCCCTTACCGAAAAAGGCCGCAATTCCCACGTGCTGGCCATGTCCGCAACTCCGATACCGCGGACTCTGGCCATGACCTTGTACTGTGACTTGGATATTTCTATCATTACCCATAAGCCTCCTGGGAGAAAAGAGATTAAGACTAGGATAGTCCATCCGCGGCAACGGCAGAAAGTTTTCGACTTTGTCGCCCGGGAGATGAATAAGGGAAATTCCGGGTATATTATCTGCCCATTAATTGAGGAATCTGAGGAAATCGATGCCTTGTCCCTCCAAGAGTATGAACAGCTTTTGGCCCAGGCCCTTCCTGGTTACAAGTATGGAGTGCTTCATGGCAGGCTTACCGGGGGGGAGAAGGATCAAATAATCGCCGATTTGCACTCTGGCCGCCTTCACTTTCTCCTGGCAACAACTGTGGTGGAGGTGGGGGTGGATATTGGCAATGCTACATTTATTGTCGTTGAAAACAGCGAGCGTTACGGCCTTGCCCAGCTGCATCAGCTTCGCGGACGGGTCGGGCGTCGGGAGCTGCAAAGTTACTGCTTTCTGATGGCAGAAGGCCAGGAGACAGAGCGGTTGAAAATTATGGAACAGACAAACGACGGGTTTGCTGTCGCCATGGCGGATTTGGATATTCGGGGCAGCGGCCAATTCCTGGGACAGCGACAGCATGGTTTAAATGAATTCAAATTGGCGGATGTGGTTAGGGATGGGGGCATCGCCAGGACGTCCAGAAAGGCCGCAGAGGAGGTTCTGGGGTCATTAGGTAGGGAACCTACTTGGAGCCTTGTGGAAAGCCTCATCAAAGGAAAAGTTGCAAACTTAAAAAGCTAGAATATGTTTCTAGCTTTTTAAGTTTTTAACTAGGAAATGAATGCTAGTATAGCAAAATAGTCGAGTTGCAATAATAGAAATAGATTCATTGAAGGAGGTGAAGAATGATGGCACGTCGCCGCAGTAGACGCAGAAGTGTTGTTCCAGGTGCAGATCAGGTTCTAGACCGCTTTAAGTATGAAGTTGCTTCTGAACTGGGAATTTTGAACCAGGTTCAGTCTAAGGGTTGGGAAAACATGACCACCCGGGAAGTCGGCCAGGTGGGTGGTCAGATGGTTAAGAAAATGCTCCAGGAAGCTGAAAGGACTTTGGCCACTCGCAGCTAAACCCAATAGATATTTTACAAATACGATGGGGAGGTGACATCATGCAAATGCAAACAGAAAGGCAGCAAGGCTATTCCGAAAAATTTATTCTTGTGCCAGAGGCCGATAGGGCAATGGAAAACTTCAAGAATGAGATTGCCTCTGAACTGGGCTTAACTCAGAGGATCCAGTCTGTGGGATATGCCAATATGACCCCTCGGGAGACGGGCCAGATTGGCGGTCAGATGGTGCGGAGAATGATTGAATTAGTAGAAAACAGCATGTCTGGCGGCGGAAGCCAGATGCGTTAATGTCTATACGGGGCCCAATGGGCCCCGATAATTTTTGTACTGGCGACCCGGGGGAGGATCGCCAGCCTGGGAGAGGAGAAACCGGAGTTAAAGGGGGGTTAAGGTTTTTTCGGGAATAATCTTCTTCCAATGGAAATAATCCCTTAACTCCGGTTCACTACTAGTTTGGTATTTCTCGGGGCGATTATTCATCATTATCGATATTTATTTTGATTTGGCGTGGCTTTTCCTTTTGTGGTAATATCAATATGGCGGTGATAATATGCGGGTGGTATCAGGCACATACCGAGGCCGACTATTGCGTACTCTTAGCGGGGCTCATACCCGGCCAACCACCGGCAAAGTCCGGGAAGCTGTATTCAGCAGTCTTTCTGAGGAGGTTGCCGGAGCAGTCTGGCTGGATTTGTTCTCTGGCAGTGGAGCCATGGGCATTGAGGCTCTAAGTAGGGGAGCAAGTTATTGTCTTTTCGCAGACAATAACCAAAAAGCCTGTGCAATAATCCAGAAAAACCTGGCTTCCTTGGGGATTGGCAAAGATAAAGCCAGGTTATACCGCACAGATGCGGAAAAAGCCTGCCTGCTCATGGATGATTATCATGAGTCAATACATATAGCTTACCTAGACCCGCCTTATGGTGATGAGTCCCTGTACTCCCCTGTGATAAAAAGATTGGAGCCCTTGCTGGCAGCCACAGGGCTATTAGTCATTGAGCACCAACGTGGGTGGTTGCCAGAGGTGCAATGGTGTAATTATCTGAAGACAAGAACCTATGGCTTATCTGCCGTAAGTTTTTTTCGGAAAGGATGATTTTTTATGGCAATTGCATTGTATCCAGGCAGTTTTGACCCGGTTACCCTAGGGCACTTGGACATTATCATGCGTTCTGCCAATATTTTTGATTTTGTCTATGTCTCGGTGGCGGTTAACCCCAGCAAACAACCAGTTTTTTCTACCGAGCAGCGGATAAGATACTTGCAGGTCGTGACTAAGGACATTGGCAATGTAGAAGTAGTTACTTTTAACGGCTTATTGGTTGAAGCGGCGAAAGAGTACAATGCCGGAATTATTATTAAGGGACTGCGGGCGATTACGGATTTTGAATTTGAGTTTCAAATGGCTCTTATGAATAAAAAACTTGCCGCAGACGTGGAGACATTGTTTATGGCTACTAACACAAGCTATTCTTATCTCAGTTCCAGCCTCGTCAAAGAGGTGGCTAAGTTAGGAGGCTGCATTAAGGGTTTGGTCCCACCGGAGGTCCATGACGAGATCTTCAGTCAGCTGCGCTGATTAACCCGGAAGGCAGAGATTTTCATCTTAAAGCAGGTTGTCACAAGCCCCAGGGTTGTTGCGAAGACTGCTAATGAGAGTAGCACTGCCCCTAAGTATACCAGGCTTACTAAGTACTTTGTCCCCAAGCCAAGGCTGACATATTCGATGACTGCCGCAGGCAGGGGTGGTATCCAGTTGATTTTCAAGAATAGGGCGGCATAAAGAGCGGCAAAGCAAGCCTGAATCACCCGGGCAAAGAGGTAGGGGCCCATGGACATGTCTGTATCTCTGGTAAAGCTGGCAGCCTGCCCTTGAATAGAGATACCGCTCCAAGCGAGGATGGCACTGATAATGACGAATTTTCCGGCAATGGGTAGGGAGGACTGGGCTGCTTGGCGGCAGCCATTGGTCAATTCCAGGGCACCTGCGCTAAGGACTTGGAGCACTTCTGATTTTATCGAAAGCGCTGAAGCTAGCCAGGGGATTAAGCCGGAGGCATTTAATAACTCAAATAGCACAGAAAAACAGATGATAAATCCTCCCACCAACAGGAGGGAGTTAAAAGCCTTGGTTATTGCGTCACTTAATAGTCTACCTATATGCCTTCCATCTTGGTCCCGGGCAGTAACCAGGGCCCGGGCAGCTCTGGACAGTATGAACTCGCCTTTGCTTGGCAGAGGCTTGGAGATAGCCTTCCCTTTATAAAAGCGCATGATTAACCCCGTAGTTATACTGGAGAGGTAGTGGACTAGGACCAGAGTCATGCCAATTGCAGGCCAGCCCAACATGCCTGTGGCAACTGCTCCAGTCATAAACAGCGGTCCCGCCGTATTGGCAAATGACATTAATCTTTCTCCCTCTTCTTTGCTAAGGGCATCTTTACTTCGATATTGGGCAGTGAGCATTGCTCCCATGGGTGAGCCTGATGCTAGCCCCACTGCTAAAATAAAGCCACCAACTCCAGGCACTCTAAACAGGGGGCGCATCAGCGGCTCTAAGAGAACTCCGAAAAAATGCACTGCCCCCAGTCCAGTGAGCAGTTCAGCGGCCACAAAAAAGGGCAATAAAGATGGGACGACTATATTCCACCACAGGCCGAGACCTCGCGCCGATGCCTCAAAGGTTATTCCCGGGCTGGCTACAAGGGTGACGATTATGAACAATGCCGCGGCCGGGGCCAGGTAATACTTTGCTTTCATGCTAAACCCTCCTATTTGTATTACAAATATTACTGGCCCATTTGTTTTATCACAGGAGGTGGATTATGGGACGAATTCCGAAGATCGGCCTTGCCCTTAGCTCCGGGGCAGCCCGGGGCCTTGCCCATCTTGGTGTTTTGCGGGTGCTGAAAAAATACAATGTGCCCATAGATTTTATTGCCGGCTCCAGCATGGGAGCGCTGATTGGCTGTCTATACGCCTGCGGCCTAGATGCAGATTTTATGATTAAGTTTGCAAGCCAGCTTCGGACAAAATCTTGGCTTGATCTGTGTATGCCCCGTAGCGGCCTTGTCAGTGGGAAAAAGGTGGAGGCAATGCTGAAAATCCTTACTCGAGACAGGGAATTCGCAGACCTGGATCTGCCCTTTGCCGCTGTAGCCACAGATATAGAGAGGGGAGAACCGGTTGTACTGCGTACGGGGAAACTTGCCCCTGCTGTCCGAGCCAGCATCAGTATTCCCGTTGTTTTTAAACCGGTGAGTTTGGATGGCAGGCTCCTTATAGATGGGGGAGTGGTTGATCGAGTGCCGATTTCAGTGGTGAGAGAAATGGGGGCCGACCTTGTAATTGCAGTTGATGTCAACAAATTTGTCACCCGGCAGCCTGTAAAAAATATCTTTGATGTCATGTTTCAAACTCTGGACATTATGGAAAAGAACGCAGTTAGCCCTGATCTCTTTGACGTAGAGCTACTGATAAGACCTAAGGTAGGGCATATCAGCCGGGGGCATTTTCAGCGGGTAGATGAACTTGTGGAGCAAGGTGAGCTGGCAGCAGAAGCTGTAATGAGCAAACTCAAGTATATTCTTCGGGAGAGAATGGGGCAGGGAACGTAAAAACCCCTTTCGGGGTTAGCGTGTTTTTAGTCTTTGAGCCATTTTGTATATCTCTTCAGCCCGAGTTTCCAGGGACAGTAGATCTTTTTGTTGGGGATTGAGTCTAGCTATGTCTCTGGCGGAGTATAGCACCGGCAATGGACTGCGGGCTAAGGTAGGGAGCAGATCCTTACCCCGGGTGGATGCTGCAAGGACTCGGAGATAGGGAATTTGGTCCGGGGCTGATATTGTATCGAAACGGAGCAAAGCCTGCATTAGCAGGCGCTGGATTCTTGTATAGAGGTAGCGCTTGGTCTTTATAGCCTCTAATAATTCTTGTAAATCCCGGGCCTCTGTGAGGGCTTTGGAGATTCTATTTTCAAGACCTTCGGAGCAGGCGGGCAGGGCACTGATTCCCTTGACTCCTAGGTTTATTAGGGCGTAGAATATTCCTTGGCTGACATCTTCAATATATACCGGCCCAAAGGTTTTCAAGGCGGCGGTTAAAGTATCGCGGGGCTGTGGAGGAATGTGGCTCAGTGCTTCTGCTGCATTGCCCTGGGCCAGAAGCGCTCTGATCTGAGTGGCATTTGCATGCTCAGGGCTTCTTGGAACAGTATGGGCAGAAATAGCACTATTCTTCATGGCCCGCAGGTATTCTACTCCAAGGATGTTGTTGGCGCTACGCAGGAGATGGCTAAGGTAAGGGACCTGGGACCGTGCCACCTGTTCTACTGCGGCGGCATATGTAATGCCTGTGGCAAGAATACCCCGTATGTTTTCTTGGGTTTGTGGTTCTTGCAACCACAGCGCCAGTTTCTTTAGGTGGTCAATGTCCCCTGACTCACTTCCGAAGCTTATGTGAGTAACACCACAGCTTTCCAACACTAGTACCCCGGCACGGGCAAATCCCTCGGCACTTTGAAGGGAAAACCATACAGGGATTTCAATGACTAAGTCGGCTCCGGCGGCAACAGCCATTTTTGCCCGGGTCCATTTGTCTATTACTGCGGGTTCTCCCCGCTGGACAAAGTTCCCGCTCATGGCGACTATTGTATACTGGCACTTTGTTTCGGCAAGGGCAGTGTCTAAATGATAAAGATGACCATAATGTAAGGGATTGTATTCAGCTACTATGCCTAATATGTTCATTGTCCATTCCCCCTAACAGTGGTAACTAATAATATTATAATATAACGGAGGTAAAGATTATGGAAATTCTCGTGATTAATTGCGGCAGTTCTTCTCTAAAGTATCAGCTCTTTGACATGGAGCAGGAAGAAGTAATGGCAAAGGGCCTTGTTGAACGAATAGGCATTGCCGGTTCCCGATTAATCCATACCTGTCCAGGGAAAGATGAAGTTAGGATTGAAAAACCTCTAGACAACCACAAAAATGCCATTGGCCTTGTGCTGGAAACTTTGACTAACCCTGAATACGGCCCCCTCCAGAGTTACGAGGACATCGATGCCATTGGTCATCGAGTTGTCCACGGCGGTGAAGCTTTTGCCAGCTCGGTAAAAATTGATAACGATGTCATGGAAGCCATTAAGCGCAATATTGATTTGGCCCCATTGCACAATCCACCAAATATTATGGGGATTGAGGCCTGTGCCGAAATTCTCCCTGAAGTACCTCAGGTAGCAGTATTTGACACTGCGTTTCATCAGACCATGCCCGACTATGCCTATATTTATGGGCTCCCCTATGAATTTTATAAAGACCATGGTATTCGCAAATATGGTTTTCACGGTACATCCCATCAATATGTTGCCAACAGGGCCGCAGCTCTCGTGGGCAAGCCCATTGAGGATTTAAAGATTATCACCTGCCATTTGGGGAATGGTGCCAGCATAACCGCGGTTCAGGATGGCAAGTCGGTAGAGACCAGTATGGGCTTTACTCCTTTGGAAGGGTTAATCATGGGGACTCGTTCGGGGGATATTGATGCGGCGATTATTATTCACTTGATGAAACACTTAAAGATGACCGTGGATGAAGTAAACGAGATTTTAAATAAAAAGTCTGGAGTATATGGTATCTCGGGTATAAGTAGCGATTTTCGCGATCTGGAAAAGGCGGAGGAGGAAGGCAATCCCCGGGCAGCCCTGGCTTTGAAGACTTTTTACCACCAGGTTGTAAAATTTGTTGGTGCTTATGCAGCCGTGATGAATGGCGTAGATATCATTGTTTTTACTGCAGGCCTTGGAGAAAACTCCGATGTCGCCCGGGAAGAAATATGCAAGAATCTGGGCTATCTTGGTGTGGAATTCGACAAGGGCAGGAACAATACTCGGAAAAAGGAAGCTGAGATCAGCACCGATTCTTCTAAGGTCAGGGTCTTTGTCATTCCTACCAATGAAGAGCTGATGATTGCCCGGGATACAGCGGAAATTGCCAAAGCCAACTCTTGACAAGGAGCGGCTCTTGTAATACTATCAATATTGGCTTTTGAAAATGGGGTGTAGTGTAATTGTCTCTGAAGATTAATATCCACCACATTCGGCAAAATAAATCCGGTCAAATTACTGACCAGTTTACCATCTTGCCCCAGGAGCTAAATCTACCCGAACCCAAAGACACTTGGCGCCCCCTGCGTTTTGAGTTTACTTGTACTAATGCCGGGGATCTATACGTGCTAACGGGAAAGCTAAGCAGCCGCATTGCCCAACAGTGCAGCCGCTGCCTTGCCCCAGTGGTGATTCCCCTGGATGTGGATGTCCATGAAGAGTTTAGCCGCCTTCCTGGGTTGGAAGACGAAGACATTCATCATTTTTATGGGGACGAAATCGATATAGCCGAAGTGTTGAGAGAAAATGTAATTCTCAACCTTCCAGCCAAGACATTATGTTCTCCCGACTGCCGGGGCTTATGTCCCTACTGTGGCGCAGATATAAACCATGCGCCTTGTGACTGCAAGCCTCAATCGGGTGATCCCCGCATGGCAGTTTTGGAAAAACTCATCAGCAAGTAGTCAGGAGGTGTAGCAAGTGGCGGTACCCAAGCGTAAAACTTCAAAGGCCAGGCAGGCAAAGAGGCGTTCCCAGTGGAAGTTGAAAAGCCCTAATCTCATTGCTTGTCCCCAGTGCCATGAATTAAAATTGCCTCACAGAGTCTGCCCCAATTGCGGTTTTTATAAGGATAAAGCAGTCATCAACCAGGAATAGGAGGATTCTTTTCTTCCTGTTCTTTTTTTATTGAATTGCCCAGGGAGAAATGTTATAATTGCGAGCAGGTAATAATAGCGGGTGCTATAATATATTGGGGGAAAGCATATGCGTGCAAAAAAGTTGCTGCGGCAGTCGGAATTGCAAAGCCTTATAGATTACAACCCCTTTTTGACGGATCAAGAACTAGCCGACAAATTCGCTGTCAGTATTCAAACCATTCGTCTGGATAGAATGGAACTGGGAATTCCCGAGCTTAGGGAACGGGTCAAAATGGTGGCCAATGACGCCTATTCCAAGACCAAGACTCTTGGAGAAGAACAGATTATCGGCGATTTGCGTGAGTTTGACCCTGGGGTCCGAGGCATGTCTGTCTTAGACGTGACAATGGAAATGGTCCATCCCCAGGCAATGACAGTAGGGACTGAACATATTTTTGCCCAAGCCAATTCCTTAGCTATGTTTGTGGCTGATCTTTCTGTCTACATAAGGATTCAGGCCTCTATTGAATTTATTCGCCAGGTCTATGCTGGGGAAAGATTGGTGTGTACCGCCGTGGTGGTGGACCCTGGGAAGGAAAATGAAATTCATATGGACGTCACTACAACCAGTTCAGATGCAGTAGTTTTTTCTGGGAAATTTATTTTTGGGACGGGGAGGTCTAATAAATGAGAATAGCAGTAGATGCCATGGGAGGAGATAATGCTCCAGAGGCTATTGTTAAAGGTGCTGTGGCTGCCGCCAAAGAGGGCAGAGATATTGAGATTATCTTGGTGGGGAATGGTCAAAGGATTAGAGATATATGTCCCTTGCCCGCCAATGTTGAGATTGTCGAAGCCCTTGAGGTTATAGAAAATGAAGATAAACCCTTGATGGCTATTCGCAGGAAGCGGAATTCTTCCATGGTAGTTGCTCTGAGCATGGTCAAGGAGGGGTCTGCCCAAGCAGTTGTCAGTGCAGGGAACACGGGGGCCTTTATGGCAGGAGCAAGCCTCATTGTGGGTAGAATACCCGGTGTGACAAAACCCGCATTGGCACCGGTACTCCCGGCACAAGATGGTAAGGGCACAGTGGCCGTTGATATCGGTTCCACCATGGACCCCAAGCCTGAAAATCTTTATCAGTACGCCCTCATGGGTAATTTGTATGCCAAGACTGTATTTGCCTTGGAAGAACCTCGGATAGGACTCCTCAACGTAGGCGTTGAGCCTGAGAAGGGCAATGAGCTTGCAAAACAGACATACAGTCTGTTGGCTCAGTCGAATCTTAACTTTATAGGCAATGTTGAGGCCCGAGAAGTGCTGGAAGGCCGCTGCGATGTGCTAATTTGCGACGGATTTGTCGGCAATGTGCTCTTGAAGTCTATAGAAGGGGTAGCCCGCACTTTATTTTCTGAGATGAAACAGGCAGTAATTAAAGGAGGTGTTAAAGGAAAGTTAGGTGCATTGCTGCTAAAGGACACTTTCAAGTCGCTAAAAGACAAAATGGACTATTCACAGTATGGAGGTTCGCCCTTATTGGGTATTAACGGCGTTTGTATAAAATGCCATGGTTCTGCTGACGCTACCAACGTAAAGAATGCTATTCTCAATCAGGCCTACTTGCTGACCAAAAATCATACTATCGCCTCAATAACTAAGATTATGGAGGAGTAATATTGAACAAAGACATTGCAATTGTAACTGACAGCACCTCAGATCTTGATGGCAGACTAGCAGAGGAAAAGAATATTTCTGTTGTGCCCCTTAATCTTCATTTTGCTGAAGAAGTCTACAAAGACGGGATAGACCTGAACAATGAGGACTTTTTTCGTAAACTGGAGACCGCCCCAGTGCCACCTCGGACTTCACAACCCTCTCCAGGGGAGCTTCATGAGTTGTATAAAACCCTATTGGGATCTGGCTATAAAGGAATCATATCTATTCATATTTCCCGCGAACTAAGCGGAACTTGGCAGTCTGCCACTATTGCCAGAGAGATGCTACCGGAGGAAGATATTATTGTCATTGATTCGAAGTCCGCTTCCATGGGATTGGGGCTAGCTGTATTAAGTACCTGGGAAAAAATTCAGGCAGGGGCTTCTATAGCAGAAGCTGCTGAATACGCCAGGGGGCTTAATAAACAGCAGAAGATTTTGTTTGGTGTGGCCACCTTGGAGTATTTGCATCGCAATGGCCGCATTGGTAGGGCAGCTAAGGCCATTGGGGGACTTCTCAATGTCAAGCCAGTCCTTACTATTGATAGCGATGGATTCGTTGGACCTTTGGGAAAAGTGCGGGGGATGAACAAATTTATTCCCTACTTGCTGGACGGTGCAGCTGAATTTGTCCAGGGACATCCCGGGCCCATTGACATTGCAGTTGTCCATGCCCAGGACCCCCAATTGGCAGAAGATGTACTCCAACAGGCCAAGAACAGGATTGCAGTTAATAATTCTTATGTGGCAAAGATAGGCAGTGTAATAGGCACTCATACTGGTCCTGGGACCATCGGTATGGTTGTACAGAAATCTTGACTTGCCATATTCACTAAATCCTAGTAAAATAGCTTCGAAGGGAGGATTAAGATTGGATAATTCAGTAAAGGTTAAGGTTATCAAGCTTATCGCCGAACAGGCGGCAGTAGCTGAAGATTCTCTTTCAGGCAATACCAGCTTGCAGGCTGATTTAGAGCTGGACTCACTGGACATCATGGACTTACTCTTAGTGTTAGAAGAGGAATTTGATATGCAAATTCCCGACGAGGAACTGGGCAAGATTCAAACCATCGGCGACATAGTCAGTTATATCGAGAGATCTTAATTCCTCAAGGCCCTTATTGGGCCTTGATTATTGTTGGGAGGTTAGAGTACATGGAAGAGCTAAATAGAATTCAGTCCCAATTGTATAAAGAGGCCATTACCCACTCTTCCACCGGGGAGGCTGTCCATAATCAGCGCCTGGAGTTTTTAGGAGATGCAGTGCTCAGCGTAATTATCAGCGAATGGCTATATTCCTATAAAGAGACTTTATCCGAGGGGCGCATGTCTCAAATCCGAGCGGCGGTAGTTCGAGAAGAATCTTTGGCTACAGTGGCCAGCCAACTTGACTTGGGTAGCCAGGTCCTAATGAGTAAGGGGGAGGAAAAGTCCGGGGGGCGTCAGCGTCCATCGCTGTTGGCGGATACTTTTGAAGCTGTCATTGCTGCCATGTACTTGTCAGCTGGACCGGATAAAACCAGGGAATTCGTGCTCAAGCTCTTCCAAGAACCATTGCACCGGGCCTGTGCCGAAGAATTTATTGGTGATTCGAAATCGCAGTTTCAAGAAAAGATGCACACCTTAGGTGCGGGGTCAATTGAGTATTCAGTAGTGCGGGATTCTGGCCCGGATCACGATAAAACATTCTGGGTAGAGCTGGCTGTAGATGGAAAAGTGTTGTCCTCCGGGATGGGCAAGACTAAGAAACAGGCGGAGCAAGCCGCGGCACGCAAGGCTTTGGGCAATCGACATGAAGATTAGTCCGTGGTAATATTATGGGGAGAGGAGAGGGGCCATGCATTTAGTAAGACTTGAACTCTATGGATTTAAATCCTTTTCCAACAAGACAGAATTCTCTTTTTCCCCTGGCATAACAGCCTTAGTGGGCCCAAATGGTTGTGGCAAGAGTAATGTAGTGGATGCCATACGCTGGGTTTTGGGAGAACAAAACCCCCGCATTTTGCGGGCGAATAAAATGATTGACCTTATTTACGCTGGTACTGAAAAAAGTGAACATAAGAACTATGCCGAGGTGGCTGTGGTTCTTGACAACGGAGACAATGAAATTCCTTTGGACTTTCGCGAAGTTACAATTACCAGGCGCTATTACCGCTCGGGAGAAAGCGAATACTTTCTAAACCGGGTCCCCTGCCGCTTGAAAGATATCAGCGAAGTCTTGGCTTCCACTTCTCTAGGTAGGGGTACATATTCAATTATTGGTCAGGGACAGGTGGCAGAAGTTATAAACAGCCGCCCCGAAGATCGCCGTCTGGCCTTTGAAGAGGCCGCTGGCATTGCTCTATATAAAATGCGAAAAAGTGATGCTCTGAAAAAACTTGGAGACACCCAGAGCAATCTCACTCGTATAGATGACATCATTCATGAGCTGAAGGACCAAGAGGAGGAAATTCGAGAAAGCGCCGCTACGGCAAATGTCTTTGTGGAGATTAAGGCCCGGGGGGATAAGCTTGAATTAGCCCTATGGGCAGCCAAGTATTCTGACTTACAAAAGCGCCTTCAGGAGTTAGAGGGTCGTCAGGAGAGCTTGCTGGCCAGCAAGCTCCAGGGAGCTGCTGCCAGCAAAGAACTGGATTTTCAACTGGCGGAAGCAGCCGCTGCTATGGAGGAATGTGCTGAATTAATTGCAGCCTTGGAAGACAATCGTTCCCAATTGGCCACCGACAAGACACAACAGGAATACCAGTTGGAATTATTCAAGCAACGCCAAAATGACTACGCCAACATGATTTCAACCGCCGGCCAGCGCTTAAATGGCCTTAAGGCTCAGTTGGAAGAGTACCAGGAGCTAAGCGACAAGGTTAATACTCAGTTAGATAAATCCGGGGAAGGGGTTGCTCTTTATACAACTGCCCATGGTCGCCGGGGTGCTGCTGCCTCCTTGGTCAGGAGATTTCTGGCCAGTGCAGAAAATTATCGAGGCCAAGCAGATGCTTCAATTATGCAGACAACTAAGGCTAACAGTGAATATGCCTCCAGCAAGGAAAAGACACTGGAGCTAGACGCGCAACTGGCGGGCCAGCTGGTTTCAATCCAAGAAGACCTGGCCCGCTGGCAAGGAGATCTCAGGGATATTCGCAAAGAGGTTGGAGAATATGCTGGAGAGCAAAAAGAGTTAAAGGAACAAGCTTCAGCCTTAGCGGAAGAGGAGAAATCCTTGTCAAGTGAGCTTGCCCTAGCCTCCGATGTCCTTGTTGCCGCCCGTGGGGAGCAAGCTGATGCGGAAAAGGTTCTTCAAACTGTCGAACAAAAAATCAATATGTTTCAGGCCATGGAGGAGGAACTGCAAGGATATGGCCAAGGAACCAAGGCTATCCTCAGAGCAAGCCAAAAGGGGCAATTGTCGGGGATATACGGGGCAGTAGGGGAATTAATAACGGTAAAGGACCCTAAGCACAGCTTGGCCATTGAGACTGCCTTGGGGGGAGCATTACAATATGTAGTCTGCGCTACAGATGCTACCTGCCGCCAAGGCATTGATTTACTTAAGAAAAGCAAAGCGGGTAGAGCAACTTTTGTACCTGTTACAGCCAGCCGTTCACGGGCAGGATCGGGCAAGGAAAGTTTTTCTCAGCCTGTCTTGGGGTGGGCAAATGAATTAGTGCAGTGTTCCCCCGAAGTAGAGCCGGTAATATCCATGCTCTTAGGAAATATTCTGGTCATGGAAAACCTAGACTTAGCCTCCAAACTGGCAATAGCCACTAATTATCGCAATAAAATTGTCACCTTAGAAGGAGAAGTTATTAGCCGAGGCTTATATACCGGTGGCTCTTCTGGTAAACAGGGGCAGGGTCCCCTGCAAAGAAAAGCTGCCAAAGCAGAACTGGAAAAGCAGCTGGCACTCACAGAGCAAATCCTGGCAGAGAAAAAACGCCATGTCCTCCAGGCACTAGAGAAATCCGCACTATTTGAGCAAAGAATTGAAGCTGTAACGGGGCGGCAAAATGGCCTGGAAAAGGAGCTTATTCGCCTTGGGGCCCAAATGGAGCAAGCTGAGCTCAGGGAAGCCCAGATTGCAGAGGAAGAGCGCAACTGTCAGGGGCGCCTGGCACAGCTGGAACCAAGACTCCAGGAGGTTAGGCAACAACTGCATGGGATTTCAGCCTTGTTGGATAAAGACAAAGCAGGACTGGATAAGCTCAGGGATTGCAAAGAAATACTCTACTCTTATGAATTGGGCCTAAAAGATATGGTTTCCCTGTGGTCATCTAGGCAAAACAGTCTTCAGCTATCGGTGTACTCATGGCAAAATCAGAGGGAAAACCTGGAAAGGCAGCTTAAGACCCTGGAGCAACAAAAAATTGCCTCGGAAAAAGAACTTACCGCGCTAAATGAAGAAATCGCAGACAGGGTGGAACTACAGCAGCAAATGCAGGGTAATATTGCAAATGCCCACCAGGCTCTTGCCGAAATCGGCGCGGGGTTAGAGGAAGTTAGCGTTAGTCTAGATGTTCAGGCAACCTACCGCGGCGAAGCAAAAGGGAAAATTAATAGTGCAAACCAAGCACTGGCAAGTTTGCGAGAGGAAATGGAGCAAGTGCGATCCTCCTTGCATGATATAGAATTAAAAAAAACCCGCTGGCAGGCGGAAGCTGAGGGTATGGCGGCGCAGTTGCTTTCCCAGTTTGGCCAGGTTCCACAATGGGGACTGAAAAACTTAGATAGTCGCTACACTGTCAACCAACTGGCTGCCAAATCCAGAAGTATTCAAGACCAAATCGCTCAATTGGGTGAGGTCAACTTGGCTTCAATACAGCAGCATAAAAGGCTCAGTGAACGCTTGCTTTTCCTGGGTGAACAGCGGTCAGATTTAGCCCATGCAGCCCAAGATATCATGGACTTGGTAGCGGAGCTGGATGAGACAATCCGGGACTTGTTTATGGAAACCTTTGAAGAGGTTCAAGAACATTTTTCCAGGATCTTTCAGATACTCTTTGACGGGGGCAGTGCGTATCTGTCCTTAAATGACCAGGACAATCCATTGGAAACGGGGATAGAGATTTTTGCTCGCCCCTCAGGAAAGAGAACCCAGGCCTTGTCCCTGCTGTCGGGGGGAGAAAAAGCAATGACCGCCATTGCCTTGCTCTTTGCCCTTCAGTCAGTTCGTCCAGCGCCTTTCTGTATCCTGGATGAAATCGAGGCTGCATTGGATGATACCAATATTTTAAGATTTACCAAGTACTTACGCCAACTGGCCCAAGATATGCAATTTATTCTCATCACACACCGCAGGGAGACCATGGAGCACTCTGATAGCTTGTATGGCATTACTTTAAATAAAGAAGGGGCATCTCAGCCCATCTCAGTTGTAATCAATGAAGAAAGACAAAGGACGGAAAATCCATGAGCATAATAGCTAAAATCAGCAAAGGCCTCAGTAAAACCAGGGAAAAAATGGCCCAGGCTTTTCAGACAGTGTTTGAGTCAGGTGCCCGAGATTATGAGCTACTTGAAGAATTATTGCTTTTAGCAGATGTGGGTCCAGCTGTGGCAGGGGAAATCATCTCGAGGGTTAAAGAAAAAAAACCCAAAGATATCATCACTGCTCTTAAAGACGAAGTGGTGCAAATCCTCAGCCTTGAAAGTGCAGATAAGCCGGTAAAAATCTTTGTGGGAATCAATGGCAGTGGTAAAACTACTTCCTTGGGCAAGCTGTGTCATCGCTATGTCAGTGAGGGGAAAGCTCTATTTGTCATTGGCACTGATACCTTTCGTGCTGCCGCTGACATGCAGCTAGAAGAATGGTGCCTGCGCACCGGCGTACCCTACTATATTGGCAAGCCAGGCAGTGATCCTGCTGCGGCAATATTCGATGGCTTAAATTCTACAGCTGCGAAAAACGTTAACATCATTCTTTGTGATACCGCCGGACGCCTTCATAGCAACAAGAATCTCATGGAAGAATTAAATAAAATTCTTCGAGTCAGCAATAAAGTCCGTCCAGACCAAGTAGAAGTCCTACTAGTTCTTGATGCAGCCATAGGTCAAAACGCCATGGAGCAAATGGATATATTTCAGCAAGCCGTTCAGCCCAGTGGCATTATCTTAACTAAACTTGATGGTACAGCCAGAGGCGGTGTAGCTATAGCCTTGGCAGCCAAGTATCATATCCCGATTAAATATATCGGCGTCGGCGAGGGATTGGAAGACCTGCTGCCCTTTTCTCCCCAGGATTATGTGGATTCACTTTTCCCTGAAGATATGTAGACCGCCACTATTAGTGGCGGTTACTTGTGTCGGAGTTGGGCTGGTTTTTTTTAAAATCCTTTGTTATTTCTTCTGCCAATTCTTGCTGAAATCTTTCCTTAGTGAACAGGTCGCGAAAATTCTTGCTCATGAAATCGCCTCCTCTCACTATTATTTTGCACATATTTAAGGGAGCTATGTTGATATAATTTTGGATAGACAGTTGACTTTTGGTGTTGAAACCAGTAAACTCTTGCTGTAAAGTAATTTCCCTTTACAAGCAGGTGATGTTTTTGAAAGTTGACGAACGCATTAGGCTTAATATGCTCTACGATTTTTATTGGAATTTATTGACTCAAAGGCAAAAAGATTTATTCGAGCTGCGCTTTCAGTACGATTTGTCCTTAGGGGAAATTGCCGACAATCTAAAAATTAGTAGGCAAGCGGTCTATGACTTATTGCGCAGGACTTCCGCTCAGCTTAACAATTATGAAGAGCGCTTGAACTTATTGGCAAAACACTTCCAGCGCCTGGACATCATCGCCATGCTGGAGCAGGCCGTTGTTGCAGGAGATATATCTGCCACCTACAATTGGCTTGAAAAATTAAAAAAAACTTGAGAGGAAAATTAATATGGTTCTTTCCGGACTATCTCAACGTTTACAAGGGATAATCGGCAAGCTACGGGGCAGAGGCCACCTTAGTGAAGCTGATATCAAAGATGCCCTCAAAGAAATTAAACTGGCCTTATTGGAGGCCGATGTCAACTACAAAGTTGTAAAGGACTTTGTTGCCACCCTACAGCAAAGATGCCAAGGTTCGGAAATCATGAATTCCCTTACCCCCGGGCAACAGGTAATTAAAATTGTCCGGGATGAGCTTACCAATCTCCTTGGTAAGGACGCCGACACTCTCAGCTTTTCCAAGGGCCAATCCACCTTCATGCTTGTTGGTCTCCAAGGTTCTGGCAAGACTACCACTACAGTAAAATTAGCACGAATGTTAAAGACTAAGGGAAAAAAGCCCCTTGTTATTAGCCTGGACACATATCGCCCAGCTGCCATTGATCAGTTGGCAATTGCCGCTGAAGCCGCTGGCATTCCCTGTTATCGTCCCCCGGGAACTACTCCCGTTGAATTAGCCAAGAAAGCCTTGGCCTGGGCAGAGGACTCAGAACATGACATTGTCTTTTTCGATACAGCTGGTCGCATGCACTTGGATGACGCCCTTATGGAAGAACTCCAAAAGCTAAAGGAGCTAATCAAGCCTGCGGAGATTATTCTTGTCTTAGATGCCATGACCGGCCAAGATGCAGTTAATATTGCTGAGGGCTTTGCAGATCGGGGGCTCGTGGACAGCTTTATTTTAACCAAGTTAGACAGTGATACCAGGGGAGGAGCAGCCCTTTCTGTTCGGGCTGTGACAGGCAAGCCCATTAAATATATCGGCCTGGGAGAGAAGACTGAGGAACTTGAACAATTCCACCCTGACCGCATGGCTTCCCAAATTCTTGGCATGGGAGATGTCCTTACTCTCATTGAAAAGGCTGAGGCAGCTTTTGACCTGGAACAAGCTGCAAAATTACAGGAAAAGCTGCGAAAACAGCAGTTTAGCCTCCAGGATTTTAGGGAGCAGATGCAACAATTTAAGAACATCGGCTCTATGGAGCAGATTGTCTCTATGCTTCCTGGGGGTGCGAAACTGGGAAAGATTCAGTATGATGAAAGGGAAATAGCACGCATCGACGCTATCATCGCATCGATGACTACGGCGGAGAAGCTTTCTCCCAGCATTATTGACGGCAGTCGGCGTAAACGCATCGCTGAAGGCAGTGGTACTAGCGTGCAGCAGGTGAATAAGCTCCTAAAGCAGTTTGCCGCCACCCAGAAGATGATGAAACAGCTGGACCCTAAAGCAGTTAAAAAAGGAAGACTACCCTTTCCTTTTAAAATATAGATAATAGCAATACTCGGAGGTGAGAAATATGGCAGTGAGAATTCGTCTTAGAAGAATGGGGGCAAAAAAGCGTCCCTTTTATCGGATTGTTGTCGCGGACTCCAGATCACCTAGAGATGGACGGGTGATTGAAGAACTTGGTTACTATAACCCGATTTCCCAGCCCGCAGAAGTCAAAGTTGACGCCGAAAAAACCAAGAAATGGCTGGCTACAGGCGCGCAGCCCTCAGATACTGTAAAAAGCCTTTTAAAATCACAGGGCATTATCTAGGGAGGTAATATTCAATGGATGAACTGCTGGAGTTTATGGCTAAATCGTTGGTCGACAACCCTGATGCCGTCAAGGTAACCAAGAAGATTACCAGCAGCGACCTGACCCTTGCACTATCTGTGGCCCCTGAAGATATGGGCAAGGTCATTGGTAAAAGGGGAAGAATCGCCAAAGCCCTTCGCCTGATTGTGTCCGCTGCTGCCCTAGACACAGATAAGCGTGTCAATGTAGATATTATTTAGGCGAGTGAAGGATATGCTTAAAATAGGGGAAATCGTTGCTCCCCACGGCATTCAGGGTGAGGTAAGGGTTATACCTACTACCGACTTTCCCAAGCGCTTTAGCCAA
Organism: Firmicutes bacterium UBA5509; assembly: GCA_002423965.1. GTDB lineage: Bacteria > Bacillota > Proteinivoracia > UBA4975 > UBA4975 > UBA4975. Next base: position 86,586 of record DIOR01000023.1, read on the forward strand.
CTGGATAAAGTCACTATCCGTAAGGGCCAAAAGACCCGTGAGCTCCAATTGGTCAAAGCTCGGGAGCATAAGAACTTCATCCTTATGGTGTTTAAGGAGATTGCTGACCGCAACCAGGCAGAAGAACTTCGGAAATGGGAAGTAGTGATCCCTGTGGAAAACGCTGTTCCGTTGCCCCCAGGCCATTTCTATGATCATCAGCTTGAAGGCCTTGAGGTAGTTGATATCCAGGGTAAGGTTTCCCTGGGCACATTGGTGGAGGTATTGCATCTCCCTGGGAATGCCGTCTATCGGATTGAGAATTCCGCTGGTGTCAGCATACTAATCCCAGCTCTGAAGAGCGTCGTTAAGACTGTGGATCTTATCAATGGCCAAATGCATGTGCAACCGCTTGAGGGTATGTTGGAATGAGGATAGATATCATCACCATCTTCCCCGAGATAATAGAGGCCCTATACAGTTACAGCATGATTCAAAGGGCAAGGGACAAGGGACTGGTTACCGTCAATGCCATCAATTTGCGGGATTTTGCTTTTGACAAGCACAAGCAGGTGGATGACTATACCTATGGCGGCGGTGCCGGGATGGTTCTCAAACCCGAACCTTTATTCAGGGCCGTAGAAAGCCTAGGTAGCAAAAATGGGCCAGATGAAGTCATAGCCATGACTCCTGCCGGCAAGCCCTTTGACCAGCAAGAGGCCGAGGCCCTATCTGGGGCAGAGCATTTAATCTTTATTTGCGGTCATTACGAAGGTATTGATCAGCGGGTCCTGGACCACCTAGCTACTAAGAAATTGTCTATCGGCGATTATGTCCTCACCGGAGGCGAATTGCCTGCCATGGTGGTGGTTGATACGGTGATTCGACTGCTGCCAGGGGTTCTTGGCAACCAAGAGTCATTGGAAATGGAATCCTTCGCGGAAGCTATTCTGGAGCATCCCCAATACACCAGGCCGGCAGAGTTTCGGGGCCTAAAGGTTCCAGATGTATTATTATCCGGTAATCATCAAGAAATTAAAGAGTGGCGTCGGGAACAGGCTGTAAACAAAACAAAAGCAATGAGACCCGAGCTGCTGGATCGGAATTAGTGGTAAGACTAGTACCATGAAGGGAGGCAATAATCATGAGCGATATTATCAAGGAGCTCGAAAAACAGCAATTCAGAGCCGAAGTCCCGAATTTTAAGCCCGGAGATACTGTTCGCGCCCATGTCCGTGTCGTTGAAGGTACCCGGGAGAGAATTCAGGTTTTTGAAGGTGTTGTCATTAAGCGCCAGGGATATGGTCTAGGAGAAACCTTTACCTTGCGCCGGATGAGTTATGGCGTTGGTGTGGAAAGAACCTTTCCCGTGCACGCTCCCAAAGTAGATAGGATTGAAGTTATTCGCCGTGGCCGGGTTCGCAGGGCCAAGCTCTACTACCTGCGCCAGCGCACTGGCAAAGCTGCCCGGATTAAAGAAGCAAGGCGCTGACAGGGGACATATGTCCCCTGTTTTTTAAAGGAGTGATTTGGGATGAATATTCATTGGTTTCCCGGGCATATGGCAAAGACAAGAAAGATGATTTCTGAATCCCTTAAATTAGTGGATGGAGTCATCAACCTAGCTGACGCCCGCCTGCCCACTAGCAGTCAAAACCCTCTCCTTTATGAACTGACAGGCCATAAGCCAACGATGTTGGTCTTGGCCAAGGCGGACTTGGCGGATCCCGAAAAGACCCGACAGTGGGTTGACAAGGGGGACACCCTTGCTGTTTCTCTTCGGGATAACAAATCTAAACAAAAATTGCTGGACTTTGTTCAGGGATACCTAGATAGAACTCTGCGCAAGCGCTTTATCCGCCCTTGGCGAGTTATGGTGGTGGGTATACCAAATGTAGGTAAGTCCACCCTAATAAATCTACTAGCTGCTAGGAGATCCGCTAAGGTGGGAGACAGGCCCGGCATCACCCGCACCAGGCAATGGATAAAAATTTCAGGGGATTTAGAGATGCTAGATACTCCAGGGATTCTATGGCCAAAACTTGAAGAAAAGTCCGTCAGCTATAAATTGGCGGCTACAGGTTGCATTCGGGATGAAATATTGCCAATCATGGAAGTATCAAAATGGCTGCTGGAGTTTCTTGTGCGAGAATACCCTCAAGCCTTGGCACGTTTCGACAGGGGTACTCTTGAAGGGGTGGCGGAAAAAATGGGAGCCATTGGCAAGGGCGGCAGTCTTGACCTAGACAAGGCTGCGGAACTCTTACTTCGGGATTTTCGTGCCGGCCGCCTTGGCAGAATTACCTTGGACTAGGAGTAGGAGGTGATTTCATGGCAGACTGGGAGAGAGAAGAAGTACTTTGGCGTTCAGGTTATTCCCTGGTGGGAGGCTGTGATGAGGTGGGGCGTGGCCCTTTGGCAGGGCCGGTAGTAGCGGCAATTACTGTCTTCAGCTCTGCAGCCATGACCGGTCTTGACGATTCTAAGGTTTTGACCCCCAAAAAGCGGCTGGAGCTAAATCGGGAAATTCTTAACTGCGCCACAGCTGTGGGTATTGGCATAGTCCACAATGAAATAATTGATGAAATCAACATCCTCAACGCAACTAAGATGGCCATGAGCAAGGCCTGGAGAAACCTTAAGCTGAAACCAGACTACCTGTTAGTTGATGCATTAGAGCCGGAGGGCCTAGTGGAAAAGGTTAGGTTGGAAGGGATGATCAAGGGAGATAGCCGTTCTGCTTCTATTGCAGCGGCTTCCATTGTGGCCAAAGTATTTCGTGACCGACTGATGGTTTGGTACCATAAGACTTATCCCCAATACAATTTTTCTAAGAATAAGGGGTATCCCACTCGGGAACATTATCAAGCTTTGCGAACATATGGTTTTTGCCCGTTACACCGGCTTTCTTTCCGAGGTGTGGTCAATGAATAGGGACTTGGGGACCAAGGGAGAAGAGCTGGCGTCGGCAGCTGCTCGGGCAGAGGGCTATAGCGTCCTTGCCTCTAATTACCGCTGTCCCCTGGGAGAGATAGACTTGGTTTTACAGCAAGGTAGCACCATTGTCTTTGCTGAGGTCAAAACCCGCAGGGGAAACAGCTATGGTGAGCCTTGGGAAGCGGTGACTGAAGCAAAGCAGGAGCGAATTCGCCGGGTAGCAATTTGGTATGTACAACAACACAATCTGCAGCTTACCTATAGATTTGATGTCTTTACAGTTTTTGCGACTAGGGGAACCTGGCAGTACCGTTGGTACAAAGATGCCTTCTAGTGAAGGAATATGTCGAAAAATGTGATTGCCCGGGAAAGGATGAATATTTGATTATTAATGCAGGAAAAACAGCCCTGGAGATGGAACATTAATATAGCATGAATCAGGGGGCTGTTTTTATGCTTGCTGTGCTAAAAAGTTGCACTCTTTCGGGGTATGAAGGTGTCCTGACCCTAGTGGAAGTTAATGTGGCCAGGGGATTTCCCCACTTTGACATTGTCGGACTGGCAGATACCGCAGTTAAAGAATCCAAGGAGCGGGTGCGGGCGGCATTGACCAACAACGGCTATAAGCTGCCATCGGAGCGAATCACAGTGAATTTGGCTCCGGCTGCCATTAAAAAGCATGGGCCGGGATTGGACTTGCCCATTGCCTTGGGAATTCTTGCTGCCAGCGGTCAAATTCCCGCCACCTCAAGACTTCTTGACACTTTGGTTACAGGTGAGCTGTCCCTGGAAGGTAAGATTCGTCCCGTAAAGGGCGTGCTTTCCATGGCTATTGTTGCCGCTAAAAATAAAGTGAAATACATGGCTGTTCCTCTGGAAAATGCTCCTGAGGCTGCGGCCATTGAGGCTGTACAGGTAGTATCAGTTTCCGGGCTTAAGGATTTGGTGGCCTGGTGCCAGGGCCAATTAGACATTGAACCAGCTTCTGCCCCAGTCCTTCAAGGAGAGGACTTAGCCCATCAAAATAATCTGGCCCATGTCAAAGGTCAGCTTGGGGCCAAGCGTGCACTGGAGGTGGCAGCTGCAGGGGGGCATAATTTATTGATGGTGGGGCCCCCAGGCTCAGGAAAGACCATGCTAGCCAATTGCCTGCCTTCAATTTTGCCTTCACTAAATCCAGAACAGTCCTTAGAGGTCAGTCAGATATACAGTGTGGCAGGGATGTTGCCCCATGGGCGCTTGATAAAGGAGCCCCCCTTTCGGGGGCCCCATCACTCTGCCAGCTTGGGGGGAATTGTTGGAGGGGGAGCGGTTCCACGACCAGGGGAAATCAGCCTGGCCCATAATGGCGTGCTATTTATGGACGAATTTCCCGAATTTCGCCGTTCTGTTTTAGAAGTTCTGCGTCAACCAATTGAAGAAGGACAAATCACCATTGCCCGCACTAAGTTTACATATAGTTTTCCTGCACGTTTTTTGCTTGTTGCCGCCGCCAACCCCTGTCCCTGCGGCTACTATGGCGTAGAGGGAGGGCTCTGTACTTGTACAGTGGGTCAAATCAGCAGGTACCGCAGCAGATTTTCGGGCCCAATCTTGGACCGCATTGATTTATGGCTGGATATACCCCCTGTCAGCTATGAAAAATTGCGGCAAAGGGGGCGGGAAGAAGATTCTTCAGCAGTGCGCCAAAGGGTACTGGCCGCCCGGGATATTCAAAAACGCCGCTTTGGCGTCAGTCAACTCAATGGCGAAATGAATAGCCATCAGGTTGAAGTTAATTGTACGCTGGACTTCCAGGGAGAAGCATTATTAAAAGAAGCCTTTCGCCGTCTGCGTCTTAGTGCTCGGGCCCATCAACGAGTCTTGAAGGTAGCTAGGACAATTGCAGATCTTGCAGGCAGGCAGCATATACTCAGGGAGGATATGGCAGAGGCTTTGTCATACCGTAGTTTTTCCTGGCAAGGAGATGATGGATATTAACGATATCGTTGCTACCAGTCACTTTTTTGTCAGCCGTTATATGAAACCCGGAGCTGTTGTAGTGGACGCAACTGCCGGCAATGGTTATGATACTCTTTTTTTAGCTAGGCTCCTTGGTGAGGAAGGCCGGGTTCATGCATTTGACCTACAAAAACATGCCCTTGACAATACCAGGGCTTTATTGGCAAAAAACGGCTTGGAACATAGGGTATCCCTTTACCTGGATTCCCATAGGAATATTCCCCAAAGGGTTGCGGCCCCAGTGCAGGTTGTAATGTTTAATTTAGGATACTTGCCAGGGGGAGAGAAGGATGTCGCTACTTGCCCTCAGGAAACTCTCGCTGCTCTTGAGGGCAGTCGGGAGGTATTAGCCAAGGGGGGAGTTATTTCTGTGGCCACCTATTCTGGGCATCCGGGGGGAAAGAGTGAGGAGGAGGCAGTGGCAGCCTGGTGCAGCAAGCTCAATCCTGGTAAGTACACCGTAATGTGCCTGAGGGTGCTGAACAAAGAAAATAACCCCCCCCAATTGTGGTTAATAAAAGGGTGACAGCTTTTATTCTCCCAGCATAGGCTAAAGTAACGGGAAAATTGGGAGGGGGTTGCCTGTGCTTTCGGGGAAGGTCATTGATGTGCATACAGGCTATCCTGTGGCAGGTGTTAGGTTGGGGTGTCTAAGACCGGGAACCGTGCACAACTGTCGCAGCGACGCCACAGGGGGGTTTAGTTTTACAGACATCAATGAAGGCTGCTGGCAAGTCAAGGCCAATAAACCTCCATACGCTGAACACATCAGTACACAATGCGTGGAGGGAAATTTGCAAATCCATATATGTCTATTGATAGAGGGACTGGAGGATGGGGTGGTGACTGCCTAATAACCGATGACAATCAAACTAGACAGGTGAACGCGGAGGTTGTGGGTGCTGTCCCGCAACCTCTTATATGTTAGCTCAAAAGAGTTTTCCCCCTTATTCCGGAAAACCCTGACGGAGGGGACCATTATTATGCCATGGCGGATTTTTTCCGCTTCTAGCATTTTTAATAGGGCCAGCCAGACTTTGGTGTAGAGGTTGCATCTTTCGATTTCAATGGCCACACCGGTGCTGGGATTGAAATAGTCCACTTCAAAGAGACAACCTTGCTGAAAGAGCTGAACTTTTCGGTTGGTAACTGAATGAATAAACCCTAGCTCTTCCAGGCCTGGCCTTAAAATAAGTTCAATTTTGCGGCTCTTTTCATTTTTAGTGTCCCGGATGTTCACAATGTAATCCTTCTGGGCGGCAATCACTTTTAAAATGCCTTCGAAATCCGGTTGAGGCAGTTGGTTTTTAATTATATAATAAAGGGGATAATCCATTATCCGCACTCCTATCCGGGGTGGTAAGGGAGGATTTGAAATGTTCGTAGCCGGAGACCGCATATTTGACGGGAAAAATTTTCGCAGGGGCACCTTAGAAATCCAAGCTGGGCACATTAAGGCTTTTAGACCGGCAAGGGAGGGGGTCGCCCTGATTACTCCTGGGTTGATTGATTCCCACTTACATCTTGTCAACCTGGGATTAGACCTGCAGGGTCTACAGCTTAGGGACTGCCAAAGTCAAGGGGAGTTTGTTCAGGCTTTTCGGGAATACTCCCAGACTGGTTCAAAAGGGTGGATTACTGGGCGGGGATGGGATCAAAATAAACTTGGCTTTACACCAACTCGCCAGTTGTTGGACTCTCTTTGTCCGGACAGACCTGCGGTCCTTACCAGGACCTGTGGCCATGTGGTGGTGGTAAACTCAAAGGCTTTGGAGATGGCAGGAATCGCAAACTCCACGGAAATTGTCGGTGGCGTGTTGCGGCGGGATTCTTCAGGAGAACTGACGGGTATACTGGAGGAGAAAGCAGTAAATTTAGTCACCGATGTCATTCCACAGCCAGATTCAGCTACTCTTTATAGTGCCTTAGTCGCTGCCATAAAATACGCTCAAAGCTACGGGATTACCGGAGCTCATACCGATGACCGGGGACAGGTAAAGGATTACCTTAGTCTTTGGGGATTATACTACCGAGTGACACAGTCATATCCCTTGCGGGTGCAACTTCACTACACCATAACATGTCCAGAGGATCTTCGGGATTACATAAGCCTTAGGGCAGAGCTGCAAGATACAGCTTTTGTATACAAAGGTGCTGCCAAAATATTTTTGGACGGTTCGTTGGGAGCAGGGACAGCTGCCCTAGTGGAGGATTACAGTGATGACCCAGGCAGCAGGGGGGTATTGGTCTATGATGATTGTACACTTAGAGAAATTGTAACTATCGCTGAAGAATATGGGATTCAACTGGCGGTTCATGCTATCGGCGATAGGGCTACAGAACAATTTTTGCGGATTCTAGAAGAGGTAAGAGGGTTAAAGCCGGGGCCGATTAGGCACAGACTCGTGCACTTTCAGGTTACAAATATCTCTCAGATCAATCGAGCTAAAGCCCTTGATTTAGCAATTGAAATTCAGCCGGCGTTTTTGCGGACAGATATGCACTGGGCAGAAAGCCGTCTGGGCTACACACGCCTGCAAACCAGCTATTGTTGGCAGACTATGGATAATGCAGGTTTGTATTTAAGTGGTGGTTCAGATTCTCCCGTAGAAGAAATCAATCCATGGCTGGGAGTGGCGGCAGCTGTGACCCGCCAGGACGGCAAGGGGAACTTTGCTTCAGCCTGGCGGAAGGATGAGTCCTTGGGGCTGGAAAGGGCTCTGTCCCTTTTCACATCCTCTGCGGCGGGGCTTGCTGGCTGGCAGCAGCTTGGAAGCGTTAGCCCAGGGAAGATTGCCGACTTGGCCATATATTCTCAGTTCGATCCCGGAAACCTATGGGGAACAAGACCTAATCAAGTCTTAGTCCAAGGGAACATAGTCTATCAGAGGTGAGTTTGATGAAAAAAGTCTTAGTGGCTATGAGTGGCGGCGTCGACAGTTCGGTGGCAGCCGCCCTTTTACAAGAACAGGGTTACCAGGTCAGCGGGGCAACCATCCAGATGTGGCACGGCACTGCCGAGAGCCCTTGCTCTCGGGAAGCCGTTGAGGATGCTAGCCGTGTTGCCGATAGCTTGGGCATCCCCTTTTACACTTTTGACATGGAAGAAGTATTTCACAAGGAGGTCATAGATTACTTCGTTAAGGAATATACATTGGGAAGAACACCTAATCCATGCATCCAATGTAACCGGAGGATAAAGTTCGGACAATTTTTCCACATAGCAGATGAATTAGGTGTAGATTTCATCGCTACTGGTCATTACGCCCGCATTGTCAAGGAGGGGGAGCGCAGGCGGCTACTGCGGGGACTGCGTACCGAAAAGGATCAGAGTTATTTTCTCTATCCCTTGACTGAGGACAAGTTGAAGCGAATCCTCTTTCCCGTTGGCGACTATACCAAGAATGAGATTCGCTTGATGGCAAAGCGGTTTCAGTTGAAGATTGCAGATAAACCCGACAGCCAAGAAATTTGCTTTGTTCCTGGGAATGATTATAAAGACTTCCTTCGCAGCCAGGGCGGTCTAACAGAAACTCCAGGAGATATTGTCGACACACAGGGAAATGTCATCGGTTGCCACGATGGTGTGTTTAATTTTACTATTGGGCAACGTCGAGGCTTGGGAGTTTCCCAGGGGACGCCCCTGTATGTATTAGACATTAATGCCAAGACAAATACCATTGTGGTTGGCAGCAATGAGGAAACCGGGGGCAGGGTTTTTACTGTTGATGATTTTACCTGGATCTCAGGGTCGTCACCAGGTGAAAGCTTTCAGTCTAAAGTGCAGATTAGATATAATGCCCAGGCCCAGCCTGCAAATGTCAGGCTCTTATTCCCGGGAAGGGTAAGAATAGAATTTTTCCAACCCCAGAGGGCTGTCGCCCCGGGACAGGCTGCGGTGATTTATGCTGGGGAAGAAGTGTTAGGCGGGGGGAAAATTACCGAGAGATTATTGTAAAGGGGGAAAGCTATGGACACATCTGTATCGTTGTCGGCAAAACGCAGAGATGCAAATGCCCGCGCCCAGGAATTAAAGGAACGCATTGATGACTATAGCAAGGTTAGTGCTACTATTCCCACTGGTAGCAATGTCCGTTCAAGAATTGAAGCCCAGAAGAACAGAATCCTTGAATTCCTTGGCGGAAAAGATGAAGATTGGAATGACTGGAAATGGCAGCTTAAAAACCGCATTACTGAACCAGCTGTATTGGCGAATATTATCGGGCTTTCCCGACAGGAGCTGGAGGAAATAAAGGCAACGGGTGCAAAGTTTCGCTGGGCCCTTTCTCCTTATTACGCAAGCCTTATTGACCCCAGTGACCACAACTGTCCCGCTCGCCTCCAGTCGGTGCCAAGAGTAAAGGAAATACTTGATGAAACGGGAACTTTAGATCCAATGGCGGAAGAACTTACTTCCCCGGTGGAGGGAATTACGCGCAGATATCCTGATCGTCTAATTATCAATGTTACCAATCAATGTGCCATGTACTGCCGGCATTGTCAGCGGCGTCGCAATATAGGGGAGACTGATAAAAATACCTCCCGAAAATGTTTATCTCAGTGTCTTGATTACATTCGAAACAATCCTGAAATAAGGGATGTCTTGTTGACCGGGGGAGATGCTCTGCTCCTAGATAATAGCACCATCGACTGGTTGCTAGCTGAGTTGGATGCCATTCCTACTGTGGAAATTAAGCGCCTGGGCACTAGGACGCCGGTGACCATGCCTCAGCGCATCACTCCTGAGTTATGCGGGATTCTAGAGCGCCACCATCCCGTCTTTGTCAATACCCAGTTCAACCATCCCCTGGAGATTACTAAGGAGGCCGCAGAGGCCTGCGTGCTACTGGCGGGGGCAGGAGTGCCTTTGGGTAACCAAGCTGTTCTCCTGGCAGGAATTAATGACTCTGCCCATGTAATGAAAAAGCTCAATCAGGAACTTCTAAAAATCAGAGTTCGTCCTTACTATATCTTTCATGCTAAGAATGTTCAGGGGACAATGCACTTTGTCACCAGTATAGAAACCGGGCTGGAAATAATGGATAAGCTACGGGGGTATACTTCTGGTCTGGCGGTGCCTACTTATGTCATTAACGCTCCTCATGGCTATGGCAAGACGCCCATACTGCCGGATTACCTACTGTGGCTGACTCCTGAGCAAGGGGTAATTAGAACTTGGGAAAACAGAATCCTATCCTATCCCAATCAGCGGGCCAAATGACCCACATTGAAATCGGCATTGCTGCAAAGGCTGTGCCGATTTACATTATTGTGATTTACCGGGGTAGGTACGACCGACTATATGTTTTAAACGGGTTTTTGTTTGACAATTGGCTTATTTCCTGATACCTTAAAGAAAATTTGTAAGACTGGGGCGGTGGACATGGGTGAAGTAGAAAAATGGATTGCCCTGACTAACGTGCCTAATCTAGGGCCACGGCGAATTGCCAAGGTCTATAGGGAATTGGGGAATATCGATAGTTTCTTTTCCGGCAATAGCTCCTTGCTTTCCAATGTGCTGAACTTAAAGACGGAAATCATCGACGGAATGTTGCGAGCTGTTGATCTTAAGTATGGTATTTCTGGACTTAAGGAGTGCCGGAGGCTGGGGATTAGGGTGATCTGTCCTCAATCAGCTGAATATCCACCTTTACTGCTGGACTGTCACGACCCCCCACCTGTACTATACTACTTGGGTTCATTGCCCCGACAGGATCTGTTGGGGGTGGTGGGTTCACGGAAAGCAACCCGATATGGCAGATGGGCTGCAGGCGCGCTCATACCCCCTTTGTGTCAGGCTGGATTCGGCATAGCCAGTGGCCTTGCCCTGGGCATTGACGCCAGCGCGCATAAGGCCTGTCTTCAGGTAAAGGGCTATACCATTGCTGTCTTAGGCAATGGAGTAGACCAGTTCTATCCCTATGACAATAAAGGGCTGCAAAAGGAAATATTAGCTGCCGGTGGCTGCCTATTAAGCGAATTTTCTCCAGGAACTAAGCCTCGTCCAGACCATTTTCCCCGCCGCAACCGAATCCTCAGCGGCCTTTGCCGCGGGGTGCTGGTAATTGAGGCGGGAATGAAGAGCGGTGCCATGATCACCGTTGGCTTTGCCTTAGAGCAGGGCAGAGATGTGTTTTGTGTTCCCGGTAATATTGACAGTCCTCAGAGCGTGGGTACCAATAATCTCGTGCGCCTGGGGGCAAAACCAGTATTGTCAGCTGGAGATATTTTGGAAGAGTACCACTTGGATTTGCCCATTCACGTGCACAGTCACAGTGACCCTTCCCTAGACAAGGAGGAACGGGCTATCCTTAATCTCATAGACCAGCAAGGAGTTGGCCTTGATGATCTATGTTACCAGCTGGAACTTCCCGGGGGAGTTGTCCTTGCCCGGTTGGCAGCTCTTGAACTAAGGGGCTTAATTGAAAGGCTTCCTGGACAAAAATATATTCGTGCAAGTGGAGGTGCATCTTTGTGAATCTAGTAATTGTAGAATCACCTGCAAAAGCAAAGACTATCAACAAGTTTCTCGGCAAAAACTATACCGTCAAGCCTTCCATGGGGCATTTAATCGACCTCCCCAAGAGTCAACTGGGAGTGGAGCCTGATGAAGATTTTAAGGTTAAGTACATTACCATTCGGGGCAAAGGAAAGATATTAGCAGAATTACGTAGACTCGCGGCAAAAGCTGACGCCGTTTACCTGGCTACTGACCCCGACCGGGAGGGGGAGGCTATAGCATGGCATTTACATAATGAGTTTAAGCTGGACCCATTAGTTCCCTGCCGGGTGGAATTTAATGAAATCACAAAGGGGGCAATAAAAAAGGCTTTTACTGCTCCCAGAAGGATAAATTACGATTTGGTGGACGCTCAACAGGCAAGAAGAGTCCTTGACCGCTTGGTGGGCTACAAAATTAGCCCTATCCTTTGGGAAAAGGTTAGACGGGGACTCAGTGCCGGCCGGGTTCAGTCTGCCACCCTAAACATCCTTTGCCTTCGTCAGGAAGAAATCGCTAAGTTTACTTCCCGGGAATACTGGACAATCGAAGGACAGTTTGACATCGAATCCACTAAGGTAAAGGCTGTGCTATCTAAGGTTGACGGCGAAAAACCCGTCTTGGACAATGAGGCTGTCGCAGGTTCTATAGCTCAGCGGGTAAAAAATACCCCCTTCATCCTCAGCAAGCTCATATCCAAGCCCCGGCAAAAGCGGCCTAAGCCTCCCTTTATCACTAGCACATTGCAGCAACAGGCTGGCAGTAAGTTAAACTATAGCCCCAAAAAAACCATGGCCATAGCCCAACAATTATATGAAGGTATCGCCTTGGGTAAGCGAGGGACAACAGGTTTAATTACATACATGCGCACCGACTCAGTGCGTATATCCTCCGAGATTCAAAAAGCTACCGGGGATTTTTTAGCGGCACGCTTTTCTCCCCAGTATGTGCCCGAGACTCCGCCGGTATATTCCTCCCGCAAAGGTGCTCAGGAAGCACACGAAGCCATCCGCCCTACTAATGTCACCTTAACCCCAGAGGAAATTCAGGCCTATCTGACTCCTGAGCAGTTTGCTCTCTATCGCTTAATCTGGCAGCGCTTTGTCATGAGTCAGATGACGCCGGCAAAGTACATGCAGCAAACCGCCACTGTTAGCGGCGATGGGTTGGAATTCTTAGCTTCTGAAATGACCTTAATCTTTCCGGGATTTCTTGCCGCTGGTAATGGGGAGGAGGAAAAAGAAAAGGGTGTCAATCTGGGGGGTCTTATAGAGGGAAGTCCTGCTCATCTTGAGACAGTGGTTCCCATACAGCACTTCACCCAACCCCCCCCAGCATATAGCGAAGCCATGCTTGTAAAAGAGATGGAGAATAAGGGGATAGGTAGGCCCAGCACTTATGCACCTACTATTGAAACCCTGCTAAACAGAGGGTACGCCGAAAAGATAAACTCTGCATTGACTCCTACTGAATTGGGTATTACTGTCAACAACCTTTTGCGGGATTTCTTTCCGGATATCCCCAATCTAGATTTCACCGCCGCCCTTGAGAACCAGCTGGATACTGTGGGAGAAGGGGACTTGCACTGGAAGCAGGTAGTGGGATCCTTCTACTCCAAGTTTAAAAAATACGTGGAGATTGCCCAGGAAGAAATGGATACAGTCAATATTGAAGATGAGGTCAGTGACGAGATTTGTGAAAACTGTGGTCAAAACATGGTAATCAAAAGGGGAAGGTTTGGGAAATTCTTGGCCTGTCCTGGTTATCCCCAGTGCAAAAACACAAAGCCTTTGCTGACAAAAATTAATGTTCCTTGCCCCAAATGCGGGGGCAATATTGTTCAGCGTCGCAGCAAGAAGGGCAGGCTATTTTACGGTTGCGAAAAGTATCCCAGCTGTGATTTTGTATCTTGGAAGCGACCGGTTAAGGAGACATGTCCTCAGTGCCACTCCATGTTAGTGGTTGAGAAAAAAAACGTCCTGGCCTGCAGCAACCAGGACTGTGACTACCAGGTAATAAATAGCAATGCATAGAGTTACAGTTATTGGCGGTGGTTTGGCAGGGTGTGAGGCTGCGTGGCAGTTAGCCCTTAGGGGATGCAAGGTTGCTTTATTTGAGATGCGTCCCCATACATTGACCCCAGCCCATTCCAGTGGCAATTTGGCTGAGTTAGTATGTAGCAACTCCCTGGGGGCCTTAAACCCAGACAGTGCCGGGGGGTTGCTAAAAGCCGAATTGAGACAGCTTAACTCCCTAATAATGGCTTGCGCCGACGCCGCCCAGGTTCCCGCAGGGGGGGCCTTGGCAGTGGACCGAGATGTCTTTTCACAGTTGGTAACCAAAAGGATAAGCGAAAATACCAATATCCAAGTGCGCCGGGAGCTATGCACAGATTTCCCAACTTCCCCGGCGATAATAGCTACTGGTCCTTTGACAGACAACGCCTTTGCCCAGGTCCTAAAGGATAAATTAGGGGAAGGTATGCTCTCTTTCTATGACGCCGCCTCCCCAATTATTGAGGCAAGCAGTATCGACTTTTCCCAAGTATTTTGGGGCTCCCGGTATGGAAAAGGCGGCGAAGATTATCTCAACTGTCCTATGGACTATGAGGAGTACAGCCATTTTTTAACGGAACTTATAGCTGCCAAGACAGTAGTGCAAAAGGAGTTTGAGGAAGGATATTTTGAAAGCTGTCTGCCTGTGGAAGTGCTGGCGAAACGAGGTCCTAAGACATTGCTCTTTGGACCCCTGAAGCCTGTTGGCCTGTTGGACCCCCGAAGGGAAAAACCACCCTATGCCGTTGTCCAGTTACGTCGAGAAGATGCTGAAAGCACCATGTTTAATATGGTAGGCTTTCAGACTAACTTAGTCTGGGGAGAGCAGAAAAGGATTTTTCGCATGATTCCCGGTTTGCAAAAAGCTGAATTCCATCGCCTGGGCGTAATGCACAGGAACAGCTTTATTAATTCTCCCAAGCTCTTAGTGAAGAATTATCAACTAAAGGACTTTCCGGGAGTTTATATTGCCGGTCAGCTGGCAGGGGTGGAAGGATATTTGGAGTCCACTGGTTCTGGCCTTGTCGCTGCCTTGCATTTGTGGGGAGAGTTATGCGGCAGAGAAGTCACTTTGCCTTTAGATACCCTGCTGGGGGCACTGGCAGCATATACAGTGCGACCTAACTCAGATTTTCAACCTATGAATGCAAACTTTGGACTTCTACCACCCTTCGCTATGAAATTAAGTAAAAAGGAAAGGCGTCAACAATATTCCGAACGTTCATTGAAAAACTTATTAGTTTGGGTGAACAATTTTGTATGAAAATCTTGTATTCTTATTAGAACTTTGCTATTATAGTGAAAGGGTGCTTTAGTTGGGATAGCCGCAGAGTATGTTCAATGGTTAAACGTTAATGGTTACTCACCTGACACCGTCAAGGCATATCAGCATGATGTTGAAGAGTTCTTGCTCTCCCTACCTGACAAGCCGGGTAATGCAGACCGAAACGACATCCGCCGTTTTTTGGCACTTGTCCAATCTCGTGGTTGTTCAAAACGCAGTGCTGCCCGCAAACTGGCAGCAGTACGTAGTTTTTTCCGGTTTTGTCATTTAGCCGATGCCGGGGATAATCCCGCCAAGGCAATCCGAACACCAAAGTTTGGTCGCTCCTTACCAACATTTCTTTATCCTGATACCGTGACTGCGTTGTTGGAATTACCCGATTCCAGTCCTCTGGGTTTAAGGGATAGAGCACTTTTGGAGCTCCTCTACGCTACCGGTATTCGGGTTGGGGAATTAGTTGCCATGGAGATTGGGGATTATCGGCGGGAAACTCGTCAAATTCTTGTCACAGGTAAGGGAAATAAGCAGCGCTTGTTGCCGGTTCACCAGATGGCAATGGCAACATTGGACAGTTATCTTAACCAAGGCCGTCCACAGCTATTGTCTCAGCCCACTTTACGTATTTGGCTTAACAACAAGGGCACCCCCTTAGGACAAAGGGGAGTTAGGTGGATCTTATCCAAGTACTGCCAACGCTTATGTCTGCTACAATCAGTTTCACCCCACGTCATCAGGCATAGCTTTGCAACTCATCTGCTTGAAAATGGTGCTGACTTGCGGACGGTTCAGGAGCTATTGGGTCACTCCAGTTTATCTTCAACTCAAATCTATACCCATGTGACCAAGGAACATCTTAAATCTGTCTATGCCAAAAGCCATCCCCGAGCTTAGCACCAATTTAATAAAAATAGGAGGTAAAGGCAATGCAAAACTTGTTACAGAAGACCCGACGCTTAAACAGATTTCTACAGCGTTCTGGGGGTCAAGTTGTTGCTGTCGAAGATTTGGTGAATATTATGGAGGAGTTAATTGACGCCGACGTACTCCTTGTCAATGATCAAGGAGATGTTATGGCTAACTCGTCTAACCTTGGAGATGGAAGCAAAATTGATTTCCCCAGAGATCTCAGTGATACTCTCCTCAGTCTAGAGGGCAGTTTGGCAAATCTCACTGAGGGCACTGAAAAACTATTCCCGGGCAAATTCAGCCTAATTGTACCTGTTAGTGGCGGTAATCAAAGGCTGGGTAACTTGGTGCTATCACGGAAAAATAAGTTTGAAATTGCTGACCTGATTATTGCTGAACTAGGTGCAACTATCACTGGTCTGGGAGTTATACGGGCAAAAGAAGCCATTCTCGAAGAAGAAAACCGCAACAGATCTGTGGTCAAAATGGCCCTGGACACCCTGTCCTATTCAGAGCAGGAAGCAGTCGAACATATTTTTAAAGAACTTAATGGCAAAGAAGGTCTGTTGGTTGCAAGCAAAATTGCCGACAGAGTTGGCATTACCCGTTCCGTTATCGTCAATGCCCTGCGCAAGTTTGAAAGTGCCGGCGTTATAGAATCACGTTCCTTGGGTATGAAGGGAACTTTCATCAGGATTCTAAACGACCAGTTGCTACCAGAGCTGGAAAAACTCCGGAACAGATAAGCCCTCTTACGGGGGCTCTTTTTCTTTCTGCATTATTCAAGCAGGAAAAAGCGGCCAATTTGTCGAAATTAGTTTAAAACACGCACAGGGGGAGAGGAATTGGGTCTAAATAATCGCATTCTTGTTGTAGATGATGCAGCCTTCATGCGGATGATGATTAGAGATATTCTCACCAAAAATAATTTCGAAGTAGTAGGTGAGGCCACCAATGGCGATGAAGCTGTCAGCAAATATATTGAATTAAAGCCCGACCTGGTCACCCTGGATATTACCATGCCCGGCATGGATGGGGTCACCGTCCTAAAAAAAATTCGGGAGCATGATCCCTCAGCTCGGGTTGTAATGTGTTCAGCCATGGGGCAGCAGGCCATGGTTGTTGAGGCTATCCAAAATGGGGCCAGGGACTTTATCAATAAGCCCTTTCATCCCCAAAAGGTTGTTGAAATACTCCGCCGGGCATTGAGATAGGTGATGACTGTGGACAATATAGACTTAAACACATACCTGCCCATCTTTATAGAAGAGACCAAAGAAAATATCCAGCAGATTTCTTCTAACCTTCTGCGTTTAGAGCAAGATGAAAATGATGTTGAGGCTATTAACGAAATTTTTCGGGCTGCTCACACCCTTAAAGGAATGTCTGCCACTATGGGTTATTCCGATATTAGTCAGCTAGCCCACCAGGCTGAGAATCTACTGGATGAGGTTCGCAACAATAAAACCCATATTACTTCTACTATGATTACCGGCTTTTTTCACATAGTCGATGAGTTTGAAGCTCAGCTGAATTCCTTAGTGGAAACTGGTGAACCCAGCAAAATCTCACAAGAACGATACCAAGAGATTCTCGCTTTCTTTTCACCGTCTCAGGTAGTGGCTCCCCTAGAGATTATGGAGAAGATCAGTGAAACGTCAAGGGAAGAAGCTACCGAGGGCGAATGTTTCCTCTTAGAAATATTTTTTAGCAGGGACTGCCAACTTCCTCAAGCTAGGGCGATGATTATCTGCAACCAGCTTGCCTCAGTTGGCAAATTGCTTGAGACTTCACCTTCTCAAAAGCATTTGGCTGAACGGGACCAATTGGATAAGCTTACCTGCCGGGTTTCGGACATTCGTCCTGAGCAGGTCCGGGCTCTTCTGGAGGGTGGAGTTGAAGTTGATTATTACACCATCGAAAAGTACAATTGTGACCAGGAGATTGCGCCCCAGGTAACAGAGGAAGAAGGAGGGTTTCGTCAGCCTCAGGACAGTACTGATAACTCCGATTCCCACCATGATCCTCTTGTACTCCGGCATACAATTCGAGTGGATACCGAGAAACTTGATCAGCTTCTCAATTTGGTCAGTGAACTGGTTATCAATAAGACATCCCTACTGCAAGCGGCTACCAACTTTCCCTTACTGGCTGATGGGGTTGAACATCTCCATCGCCTTACTAGCGAATTGCAAGTAATTGTTATGAAAATGAGGATGATTCCCTTAGAAACAGTCTTTAACCGCTTCCCCCGCATGGTAAGGGATACCGCAATGGCTGTGGATAAATTGGTTAACTTCGAGATTCGCGGCGCAGAAACAGAGCTAGATAGGACTATAATTGATGATATCTCCGATCCCCTTGTTCACTTGCTCCGCAATGCCATTGACCATGGAATCGAAGCTGTGGATCGCCGGGTCAGCATTGGCAAGCCAAGGACAGGTACCATTCGCCTTGAGGCCTACCAAACAGGAAATCAAGTTGTTATTGAAGTTTCTGATGATGGTCACGGCCTTGATATAGAACAAATACGAGCAAAATCCCGAGAAATGGGTTTGCCAGGAGTGGATGCTGATGCAGGTGAATTGGCCAATTTGATTTTCACTCCCGGCTTCAGCACAGTGGAGAGCATCACTGATTTATCTGGCCGGGGCGTGGGCCTGGACGTGGTAAAAAACTCAATTGAAGCCCTGGGCGGTTCCACCGATGTGTATTCTCGCCCCAATGAGGGCACAACCTTTAAGATTTCTCTTCCTCTAACTTTAGCAATTATCCAAGGGCTATTGGTCAAATGTAGTGAGGAAATTTACGTCATCCCCTTGAGTTATATCGCGGAAACAGGAATTATCTTTCCCGAAGATATTCAGACCATTGGTCAACAAGAGATTGTCATGTTGCGAGGAAAGGTACTACCAATTGTCTGTTTAAATAAGCTCCTGGAGATTGAAGGTCCTGGTCCTACTGAAGAATTGAGCTTGGTTGTGGTCAGATACGGAGAACGGCAAATTGGCATTATCGTAGATGACTTGCTGGGTCAGCAAGATATTGTTATAAAAAATGTCAACTGGGGTGAACAATTTTTCCGCAGCTTCCTTGGATGCTCAATACTTGGCGACGGGTCAGTGGTCATGATACTGGACATCAATGTTCTCCTATCAGTTGTAAGAGCGAGGGAGGTCAATCATGCTTAAACAATTTGTTGTTTTTCCTCTTGAAGACGAGCTATATGGCGTAGACATCCATCAAGTAATGCGCATCGAAAAGATGCTGCCCTTGACACGGGTGCCAAATGCCCCATCATTTGTCATTGGGGTGTGCAATCTACGGGGCAGCGTTATTCCCGTCATTGATTTAAAGCAACGTCTAACTCTACCTAGTAATATAGATGAAAATGCGAAAATCATTTTCGTCCATGTAGGCAAGCAGGTTGTGGGCATGACAATAGACTCGTCTGTTGATGTTACTTCCATCGACTCAGATGAAATCGAACCTTCTCCAAGCCTAGTCACAGGTATAGACTCCCAGTTTATTCAGGGTGTCGCCAAAATCAGCAACCGATTATTGATTGTCCTAGACATGGAGCGGGTTTTAACATTAGATCAACTCAATGTCTTAGCTGACTTGGATTAGCCCATGGAAAAGCTAAACTTTAACGAGCAGGACTTGCTGACAGAGGTAGGTACAATAGGAACTGGACATGCCGCAACAGCGATGGCAGATATTCTTGGGCAAAAGATCACCATTACAGTGCCCAATGTGGAATTGGTTAGCTTCAACCGGGTGGCGGAATATATCGGTGCATCAGGAAGTAATTTGGCATGCATTTACTTTGATGTCCTGGGAGATCTACCGGGGACTGTCTTGGTGATGTTTACCGAGAACTCTGCCCGCAGGCTGTTGAATACTTTTATGCCCGACGAGCCCCTGATCTTTTTAGAGCTTTCTCAGCTTCAGCAGTCGGCATTAATGGAAATGGGGAACATCCTTTCGGGAGCTTATCTCACGGCTCTGGCGGACTTTTCTAACCAGCGAATGTCCCTCAGTGTACCGCGGCTAGCTGTAGACATGGCTGAGGCCATGCTCAGCGTCCCCTTGATTAAGCTGGGCAGCGAGACCGACCGGGCCTTATTGATTCAGGCAAGGTTTTTTGAGGAATCTAGTAACCGCGGATATATTGTGTTTTTCCCAAACCAAGGGGCTACTACCAGACTGCTAGAGATCTTCGGGGTGGGAAGCGATGGATAACTATCAAATTGGCATGGCTCAACTATATGTCGCAAAAAGCCCTGGGATAATCCGCTCTACCGGCTTGGGTTCCTGCATTGGCATTATTCTCTACGACCCTTTTGCCAAAGTCGGGGGCATGGCCCACGCAATGCTGCCAAAACATCGCCCGGGCAGAGGGGACAATAAAGCTAAATATGTGGACACAGCAATAAATACAATGCTAGAGGATATGGAGGCCCTGGGTGCCGGCCCCATGAATATCATTGCCAAGCTTGCAGGGGGGGCTCAGATGTTTCCCGACAGTGACAAGGATAGCCTGATGATAATTGGCGAAAAAAATATCGCTGCCGCTGATGAACATCTTGGGACCTTGGGGATTCCCATTGTTGCCAAAGATGTTGGAGGCCATTCGGGGCGAACCCTAGAGTTGGATTGCAGAGATGGTACATTGTACATAAAGACTGTCACTACCGAAACCAAAATTTAACAAGCTGGCGTAATAACTGCGGTCAAAATAGATATACTAGCCTAGGGGGTGTATCAAAATGACCAAAAACAGACGCTGGCTTTCTTTTTTGACAGGAATGTTTACTGGAACTTTACTTGTTCTGATTGTTCTAGCAGGAGTAATATACTTAGGGGGGCACCAGATCTGGCTACTGCGCATCAATACCCATGAAGTGTCAGACAGGCTGGAGGGTGCCGTCAAACTTATGGCTGAGGAAACACTGCCGATATTTATTGAGCAAGTAAAGCCCGCGATTCCTGAAATGGTGGCTGAAAATGTCAGCCCCCAGTTTTCTGATGTGAAATTTCAGCTTGGAGGCGAAGAGTTTTCCTTGCCCAAGGAACTTGCAGAACGCATGGAAGCCAACTACCGGGCTAGTTTGATCATAGCTATAGGCGAATTCCTGGACTCCTTGCCCCTGGAAGAAATGGGCGAAGAATTAGGCAAGGAAGCCGGGGAGATAGTAGAAAATGCTATTTATGCTGAATTTAACACTCGGCTCTTTGATATTGCTCTGGCGGACTTTTTTTCAGTGCCAGTGCGCGTTGAGCTTATGGACCAGCCCGGTGAAAAGCCCTTTCGGCTGCAACTGACAGCAGAGACCCGACCCAAACAATAAACCTTGCCAACTAACGCTGAATCTGGTATACTGGGCAAGTAAAATTACACACACTTGGCGGCAAACCTTTCAGTGACAGGTTCAAGGTGCCAGGTGGAGGAAAAACTGAGAGGAGGAAAATGCATATGTCAGTAGTCAACATGAAACAACTGTTAGAAGCAGGAGTTCACTTTGGTCATCAGACCAGAAGGTGGAACCCCAAAATGGCAGCCTATATTTTCACTGAGCGCAATGGCATATATGTCATTGACTTACAAAAAACTGTGCAAAAGTTAGAAGAGGCCTACAACTTCGTAAAGAATCTTACTATGGAGGGGGGCACCCTTCTATTTGTTGGCACTAAGAAGCAAGCTCAGGCTTCCATCGAGGAAGAGGCCAATCGCTGCGGAATGTTTTACGTCAACCAACGCTGGCTGGGTGGCATGCTTACCAATTTTGCTACTATTAGCAAACGGGTAGCGCGCCTAAAACAGTTAGAAGCCATGGAAGAAGACGGCAGTTACTCAGTCTTACCCAAGAAAGAAGTCATACAGCTACGCCACGAGCGGGATAAGTTGGATAAGTTTCTTAAGGGTATTAAGGACATGGGCAAATTGCCTGACGCTCTATTTATCGTTGATCCCCGCAAGGAACGGATTGCCATAGCTGAAGCAAGAAAATTAGGTATCCCTATCATTGCTATTGTCGATACCAACTGCGATCCTGATGAAATTGATTATATCATCCCCGGCAATGATGATGCGATTAGAGCGGTCAACCTTTTTTCCTCAAAAATGGCTGATGCTGTTCTTGAAGGCAAGCAGGGTGAACAATTAACTGAGGAATAGGATAAGGGGGTGAGGGTAATACTTATTTACTCTTACCCACTTTCAAATTACTGGCAAGGAGGAGAAGTTATTGTCAGCTGGAAGTGTTAAAGAATTACGTGCTCGTACCGGGGCCGGCTTTATGGATTGTAAGCGGGCCCTTGAAGAAACTGGTGGTAATGTTGATAAGGCTGTTGACCTGCTTAGGGAAAAAGGTCTGGCTGCCGCAGCGAAAAAGTCTGGAAGAATCACTGCAGAAGGCGCAGTTGGCTCATACATACACGGCAATGGCCGCATTGGCGTCCTAGTAGAAATTAACTGCGAAACTGACTTTGTCGCTAAAAACAGCGATTTTCAAAAGTTAGTTCACGATATTGCCATGCATGTGGCTGCTGCTAATCCCAAGTATGTGTCTAGGGAAGATGTAGAGCCTGAAGTGCTGGAACATGAAAAGCAGATCCTCATTAACCAAGCCATTAACGAGGGGAAAAAACCTGAAATCGCCGAAAAGATTGTCGCTGGTCGCTTGGAGAAGTTTATCACTGAGATTTGCTTGCTAGAGCAACCTTTTATCAAGGAACCTGACATTACAGTGGGCAAACTGGTTAAGCAAACAATTGCCCAGTTTGGGGAAAACATCTCGGTGCGCAGGTTTACCCGCTTTGAAATGGGAGAAGGGCTGCAAAAGAGACAGGAATGTTTTGCCGCTGAAATCGCTAAGCTGCAGCAATAAAAGCAACAGAGCACTCTCAGTGCTCTTTTTTCTGAAAAAAGGTATTTTAATAACGGACAGCGAAAGAGAGTTTGGAGGGTTTATAAATGCAAGTAGAATATAAACGGGTGGTCCTGAAACTTAGCGGTGAGGCCCTAGCAGGCTCTAAAGGGAATGGTATAGATAGCCAGGTCCTACACGCTGTGGGAGTGCAGATTAAAACCCTTATCGACATGGGTGTCCAGGTAGCTTGCGTTGTTGGCGGTGGCAACATTTGGCGTGGGGCTGTTGCTAGTTCCCAGGGAATGGACAGGGCTACTGCTGACTATATGGGAATGCTGGCTACTGTGATCAATGGCTTGGCCCTTCAAGATACTTTAGAATCTCTTGGAGTGATTACCCGCACCCAGACTGCTATTGAGATGAGACAGGTTGCTGAACCGTATATCCGGAGGAAGGCGATTCGCCACTTGGAAAAGGGCAGGGTGGTTATATTTGCCGCGGGCATTGGAAATCCCTACTTTTCTACCGACACCGCCGCTGCACTCCGGGCGGCAGAAATTGAAGCAGATGTCATCTTAATGGCCAAGAACAATGTAGATGCCGTTTTTGACCGTGATCCCCGCCGAGAGCCAAATGCAAAGAAATTTAGCGAATTAACTCATCGCCAGGTTCTAAACTTGGGATTGGGTGTAATGGATGCCACGGCCGCTTCCCTTTGTATGGACAACAATATCACTATTATCGTTTTTTCTATGGCTGAGGATAGCAATATTGTCAAGGTTGTCTGCGGAGAAAAAATTGGTACAGTAATAAGGGGGTAAGCAAGGTGTTTGATGAGATTCACGCTGATGCTAAAACCAGGATGGGAAAGGCAATTGATGCTCTAAAAACTGAGTTTAACTCTGTAAGGGCCGGGCGGGCTAACCCCGCACTACTTGATCGCTTGACTGTGGAGTACTATGGCACTGTCACCCCAATTAAACAAATGGCCAATGTCAGTGCCCCCGATCCAAGAACCTTAGTTATTCAACCCTGGGACAAGACGGCAATCCCTGAAATCGAAAAAGCTCTTTTAAAATCCGGTTTGGGGCTGACACCAAATAGTGACGGGACATTAGTTAGACTATCTATTCCCCAGCTTACCCAGGAGCGAAGAATTGAGTTGGGCAAACTGGTCCGCAAGAAAACAGAGGAAGCAAAAGTCGCAATTCGCAACATTCGCAGGGATGCCAATGACTTAATCAAGGCCTTACAAAAGGACGGAGATATTTCCGAAGATGACGAAAGACGTCACCAGGAGGAAATCCAGAAGTTAACGGATCAGTATACTAAGCTCACTGATGACCAGCTTGCCATTAAGGAAGCAGAAATCATGGAAGTCTAACTGTTAAAACTGCGCCCCAGATGGGGCGCTTCGACTGAAATGAGGGGATGGTATGTTCTTTCAGAGAAAGCGTATTGCCAAGGAGCAGAAGCGCTTAGACAGCGGCCCAGTGCCGGTGCATATAGGGATTATTATGGATGGCAACGGCCGCTGGGCGCAGAAGCAAGGTTTGCCCAGAAAGGCAGGACACTGGGCAGGAATGAATGCCATTAATCGCTGCATAGATGGCCTAAAAACCATTGATGTCAAGTATTTAACTCTCTTTGCCTTCTCTACGGAAAATTGGCGTCGCCCTAAAGCAGAAGTAGATTATCTCATGAACTTGCCCGCCCAGTTTGTCGCCAGGGAACTAGATAATTTAATTGCTAACAACATACGTCTTAGAATTATCGGGGATATGGATGGGTTGCCTGAACATACCCAAAAAGCTGTTGCCAATGGGATCAAGGCAACTACTGAAAATACTGGTTTGACTCTATCCTTTGCCATTAACTATGGTGCCAGAGAAGAAATAATCAGGGCGGTGCGGCAGGTGGGGCTGGACTGTAAAAGGGGTCTTCTGGACCCAAAGGAAATTGACGGTCCTGCATTTGAACAATACTTGTACACAACAGGGATGCCAAACCCGGACTTGATTATTCGAACTAGTGGCGAAGTTAGGATAAGCAATTTTTTGCTTTGGCAAATTGCCTACTCGGAACTGTGTTTTATTGATACTCTTTGGCCAGATTTTAGTGAACAGGATCTCTACCGTACCATTGCCGATTTTCAGCAACGGCAACGCCGGTATGGCGGAATCTAAGGACTGGAGGCTTATATAATGCGTGCACGATTTATCACAGCTGCAATTGGGATACCTATTGTCATCGCCGCCTTATACCTTGGTGGTCCAGTGTTTTTTGTGTTTATGGGCTTGTATTCCCTGGGGGCGATGTACGAATTCTGCCATATGCTTGGACTGTCAAATGGGTTAAGCACTGTGGTTGCCGGTGCTCTTGTAATTCCCTACTACCTAAATCTATATTTGCATTTCTTGCCTTGGGATGTCTATCTTTTACTCTATATAATAATTGCCGCCAGTATCTTTTTCGTGTTTAGCTATACCAAGTTAACTTTCCAACAATCCGCGGGCTTAATCTTCGGCGGTCTTTATATCCCGGTTCTTGCATCTACACTTGCCTTGGTCAGAGAAATGGACCAAGGAATGTTTTTGACCCTGGCGGTCTTTCTCGTCACTTGGGGAACAGACAGCGGCGCCTATTTTATCGGCATGCTCCTGGGAAAGAAAAAGCTCGCCCCAGCTGTTTCCCCAAACAAGTCTTGGGCTGGTGCCATTGGAGGTTTTATCACAGGTATCATCATCGCCACTGCTATTGGCATACTAATTAAGGGTAATGTGCTGATCTTCTTTTTATGGGGATGTGCCGCAGCTGTACTTGGTCAGGTGGGGGACCTCTGTGAATCTGCACTTAAGCGCCAAGCTGGGGTCAAGGATTCTGGCAATTTTTTTCCCGGCCACGGAGGTTTTCTTGACCGTATAGACAGTTTGCTGTTTGTTTCTGCCTTGGCCTATATATTTTTCGGGGTGCTACTATGAAAACCCTAGGTATTCTTGGCTCTACTGGCTCAATCGGCACTCAGACCATAGAGGTTCTGCAGCGGAATCCCGGTCAGTATAATGTACAGTTGCTGGGGGCAAAAAACAATTGGCGCCTCCTTGAACAGCAAATTAGGCTTTTCCGTCCCCCCTGGGCCGCCTTGGCCGATGAAGAGGCTGCCAGGGAATTGCAGTCCCGGGTCAAGGACCTGGATGTCCAGGTTTTAGTTGGGGAAAAGGCCCTTACAGACCTACTGGCTACCCAAGGCTTTGACATGGTAGTTGCTGGGATGGTTGGCCATGCAGGGTTGTTGCCGGTGGTATCTGCAATCCAAGGGGGGGCAGATATAGCCTTGGCCAACAAAGAGGTACTGGTAATGGCGGGCCATATAGTTACTGAATTATGTCGTCAAAAAGGTGTTAAGTTATTGCCCCTTGATAGTGAACACTCTGCGATTTTTCAGTGCCTACAGGGGCAAAGGGCCAAAGATGTCAATAAGCTCATCCTTACAGCCTCCGGTGGCCCTTTCTTAGGAAAGACCAGAGGGGAATTGGAAAATATCACCCCTGCCCAAGCTGTGAAACATCCTAACTGGCTAATGGGAGCCAAAATATCTGTTGATTCAGCTACCCTAATGAATAAGGGGTTAGAAATAATAGAAGCCAGTTGGCTCTTTGGCATCAATCCTAAAAATATTGATGTCCTGGTTCATCCCCAGAGTATGATTCATTCTATGGTTGAGTTTACCGACGGAGCCGTCTTGGGGCAGCTTGGCATTCCCTCAATGGAAGTGCCCATCCAACTCGCCCTGTCGTACCCTGCTCGCTGGCCAAGTCCTGATAACTATTTTATTAATTGGCGGGACTTCCCTAATTTGACTTTTTCCCAGCCGGATACCGAGGCTTTTCCGTGTTTGGATTTGGCTAGAGCTGCAATTAGCCGGGGAGGTAATGCTCCCGCAGTCCTTAGCACTGTCAATGATATATGTGTGGAATATTTTCTTACCGGCAAGCTCAGTTTCAACGGAATCCCTAAGGTAATAGAGCATATGTTGGCTGAGGCTTCTTGGCTGGAAAATCCCAATCTCTCTCAAATTATTGAGACCATGGAAAGTACCATCCTGGGTACTAGAAATTACATCGAAAGTATGGAGTGATAGCATGCCGATTTTGATAGCAGTTCTAGTTTTTAGTGTTGTCATCATTGTTCACGAACTGGGCCACTATCTTGTCGCCAAGGCAGTAGGAATTGCTGTTGAGGAGTTTTCCATTGGTTTTGGACCTAAACTCCTTAGTCTGGGCAAGAATACTAAGTTATCTATCCGCCTGATTCCCATGGGCGGGTTTGTGCGCATGTTGGGTGAGGAGGATGGCAGCGGCGGAGATAATCCTGCCAGCTACGCCAACAAGACCCCTTGGCAACGTATGGGGGTCATTGGCGCTGGTCCGATAATGAACTTTGTCCTGGCCATGGTTATCTTCATCATCTTATACGCTTCCTTAGGTGCCACAGTAGACAATGTTGCAATAATTGGCGGTATTATCCCCGACTCCCCAGCAGAACAGGCTGGGCTACAGCCAGGAGACGAGGTACTGTCTATTGATTCTAAAGCCACTAAGAAGTGGACAGATATTCAAGAAATAGTAAGGGCCAGTGAGAATGAGGCGCTGACATTTACCCTTAGGCGAGGGGAACAAACTCATGTAGTTGAAGTGCTGCCTCGGATGGGTGAAACTGCTCCCGAAGTTGGAATTTCACCTCGGCTTAAACGCCTGACCGTTGGTGCCACTATTATTCAGGGGATAAAGGAAACCTGGAACATGACAGCAGCCGTATTTACCAGTCTGGTGGGGATAATAACCCGCAAGATTCCTGTAGGGGATTTAACCGGTCCTATTGGTATTGTTCACTACGTGGGGGAGGCTGCACGGACAGGAATCCTAAATGTCTTAAGCTTAACAGCTCTTATCAGCGTCAATTTGGGGTTATTTAATCTATTGCCTATTCCTGCCCTTGACGGCAGCAAGATTATTTTATTGGGAGTGGAATTAGTCCGCAAGAAGCCGTTAGATCCAGAGAAGGAAGGGCTTATTCACCTGGTAGGCTTTGCTCTGCTTATTATTCTGATGCTGGTAATTATGTATAAAGATATCGTTCGCTTTTTACTGTAGGTGCACCATGGAAAGACGAAAAACCAGAGTTGTTGATGTTGGCGGAGTTAAGATTGGCGGCAATCATCCCATAGTCATTCAATCTATGACTAATACCAGTTCCAGTGATGTTAAGAGCACTGTAGCGCAGATTAAAAGGCTTGTAGAAGCCGGTTGCCAGCTGGTGAGGGTTACTGTGCCCGACAAAGAAGCGGCCCAATGCCTTAAGCAAATCCGGGGGCTAAGTCCGGTTCCCTTAATTGCAGATATCCACTTTGATCCTCCCATGGCCTTAGCTGCTTTGGAAGCTGGCGCTGACAAGCTGAGGATCAATCCCGGCACTATGGGAGAGAAGGCATTAAAGGATATTGCCTTGGCCGCTAGTAGTAAGAAAGTGCCAGTAAGGATTGGTGTAAACTCTGGCTCAATTCATCGCAAATACCGACATTTATCTAGGGTTGATGCCTTAGTGCAAAGCGCCCTCTATTATTGCCAGGCCATGGAAAGCATGGGTTGTACTGACTTGGTGGTATCCCTCAAGTCCTCCTCGGTTGAAGAGACTTTTTTGGCAACCGAGCAATTTGCCAGGGGCAACGATTATCCTATTCATCTGGGGGTTACCGAAGCAGGAACTCTTCAGTCCAGCACAATAAAATCTTCCATCGGCATTGGTTCTCTCCTTTTGCAGGGCATTGGCGATACCCTCCGGGTATCTGTTACTGGTCCACCGGAAACAGAAATCCCAATCGCCCTTGGAATTTTACGTGCTTTAAATCTCCGGAAGGGTGTGGATATTATCAGTTGTCCCACCTGCGGTCGCAGTGGTTATGACGTGGCCAAAGCTGCAAGGGAAGTAGATGAACATTTATCCGGGGTGGAAGTAGATTTGAGAATTGCCGTTATGGGTTGCGTAGTAAATGGTCCTGGTGAAGCAAAACATGCTGACTATGGCATTGCCTTTGGCCCAAAAGAAGGAGTTCTCTTTGAAAAGGGTATAGTTATTAATAAATTACCTAATGAAGAACTGCCCAAAGCCTTGATTCAACTTATTGACTTAGGATGTTACACTGAAAGATCCGAGGTGTAAACATGAATGTTGCAGCGATAATCCCTGCTTATAATGAGGAAAATACCATTGCCGGTGTTGTCCAGGTTTTGCTTGCATCTCCCAGCATTCAACAGGTTATCGTAGTCAGTGACGGCTCCACCGACAATACTGCTGCTGTCGCTGAACAGATGGGGGCCCAAGTGGTGAGTTTATCCGATAACTTGGGAAAGGGCGGTGCAATGCTTGCAGGGGTCAAACATACCGACGCCGAGTACGTAATGTTTATTGATGCCGACCTCATCGGACTTAAAGGGTACCATATTGATAGTATGCTCTCGCCAATCAAAAGCGGCGAAGTGGAGGCCACCTTGGGCGTGTTTAAAAAAGGGCGGGGGGCCACCGACTTGGCCCAAATAATCGCTCCTAGATTATCTGGTCAAAGGGTAATCAAGACATCCCTGTTGGAGTTAGTCAAGGGCATGGAAATCTCCAGGTTTGGCGTCGAGCTTGCTTTAAACCGCGTAGTAGAAGAACAAAACGTTAAGTGGATAACGGTTGAGTTGCCTGAACTCAGTCATGTTATGAAAGAAGAGAAACTGGGTTTTTGGAAGGGTTTCTGGGCTAGGCTGAAGATGTATAAAGAATTACTCTCTTACCGGATAAAAAATTAACGGAGGGGTTGTATGGTCATTGCCCTGCGGCTTGTTCTGGCGGTAATCTTTGGAAGCATCATTGGCCTAGAAAGAGAGCTGCACAACCATCCGGCGGGATTTCGCACTCATATCTTGGTGTGCATTGGTTCTACCTTGTTTACTTTAGTATCTATTAGCTCCTTTGGCGGCGACGATTCCTCCCGAGTTGCCGCTCAAATCGTCAGCGGCATTGGCTTCTTAGGAGCGGGGACAATTTTGCGGGAGGGTGCCACTATCCGAGGCCTTACTACCGCTGCCAGCTTGTGGTCGGTGGCCGGGGTGGGTATGGCAATTGGTACTGGTTACTACTGGGGAGCCACACTGACTACCGCACTGATGGTAGTCGTCTTATTCTTCTTTTACAGTCTGGAAAAAAGGATCTGGCAAAGAACTAAGACAGTGGATATTACAGTGGCAGATGTTCCTGGCCAGTTGGGAAAAGTGGCTTCTAAGCTGGGTGAGATGGGTGTATCCATCAAGTCAGTGGATATTTCCCCTGAGTCGTCAAAGCGGGTTGCTATCCAATTCATTCTACAGATGCCTGGAACCATGGAAATCCACCAGGTGGCAGGTTCACTGGCTCAATTGGAGGGGGTCAGCAACATTAAGACCCAGGATTGACTTAGGATACTCAGTTAGTTTAGGTATCTTTCAATGTAAGACAAGGAGTGTTTTTCATGGATGTAGTAGAGTTTGTCGAGGCTATTGATCAGCTTTCCGCTGAAAAGGGAATCGAAAAAGAATTACTCTTAGAAGCTGTTGAGGCTGCTCTTGTATCTGCCTACAAAAAGAATTTTTCTTCATTGCAAAATGTCAGGGTGGACCTTAATCGCAAAACTGGTGAGATCAAGGTGCTATCCCAAAAAGAAGTGGTGGAATCTGTTGACAATTCCTTAGAACAGATATCTCTCCGGGATGCTTTAAAGATCAGTCCCGCATATACCTATGGAGATCTGGCAGAAATAGAGGTCACCCCTAAGAACTTTGGCCGCATTGCAGCTCAGGCTGCAAAACAGGTAGTCATTCAAAAGATTCGTGAGGCAGAGCGGGATAAGATCTATAAGGAATTTTCCAATAGGGAAAGTGAAATTGTCACTGGCATTGTACAAAATATCGAGCACGACAATGTCTTTGTGGACATTGGCAAGACTGAAGCAATTCTCCCTCCCTCAGAACAATTGGCCAACGATATTTATGATTCTCAGGCTCGCATGAAGTTTTTTGTCTTGGAAGTAAAAAACTCTCCCAAGGGTCCCCAGGTTTTTGTCTCCAGGACTCATCCCAGCTTAATTAAAAGGCTGTTTGAAGCCGAAGTGCCTGAGATCTTCGACGGCACTGTTGAAATCAAAGGGGTGTCTCGGGAAGCAGGTCAGCGCTCTAAGCTGGCTGTCTGGTCAGACAATGCGGACGTTGATCCCGTGGGGGCCTGCGTGGGACCCAAAGGTATGCGGGTGCAAGCTGTTGTCAGCGAACTCAAGGGAGAAAAAATTGACATAGTGCGCTGGAGTCCGGAAGCCGAAGTCTTTGTTGCCAATGCATTGAGTCCAGCTCAAGTTACCAAAGTATTTGCTGACTCCGAAACCAGGATTGCTACAGTAATTGTCCCTGATAATCAACTATCCTTGGCCATTGGTAAAGAAGGTCAAAATGCCCGCCTGGCAGCTAAGTTGACTAGCTGGAAGATTGACATCAAGAGTGAAAGTCAGTATGAGGAAGGTGAACTTGGTGCAGAAAGTTAAAAAAGTCCCCTTGCGCCAATGTATTGCCTGCCGTACAAAAAAAACTAAGCGAGAAATGGTGCGAATTGTCCGGGATCCCCAGGGAAAACTGCTCTTAGACTTGAAAGGGAAGTTACCTGGCAGAGGGGCGTACATCTGTGTCTCAGGCGATTGTTTGCGCAAAGCTACCATAGACCACCTCTTTGCACGCCACCTTGATGCAAAGCCCGAAGCTGAGTTGCTGACAGAACTGGAGAATTTGATTGGTGATAACCCGGATTAAGAACCTGTTGGGAATTGCTCAAAGGGGAGGCTTTATTATTTCCGGCAGCAATTTAATTCTCCGGGAGGTGGCCCGTGGAAAGAACAAAGGCCTTGTCCTTATAGCTGCCGACGCACAGACACCCACAGGAGATGATTTAGTTGCTACCTGTCGGGGAAAAGGCCATAGGGTTATCACAATACCGGTAAGCAAGATCGAATTAGGACTGGCTATTGGTAAAAGCCAGCGCGGCTATGTTATGATACAAGACAAAGGAATAGCTAGGCGTATTATCGCTTTACTTGAAGAAATGGAGGAGAGCGCCCATGACGAAGATGAGAATTTATGAGTTGGCGCGGGAGCTAAAGTTAGATAGCAAGGAAATACTCAAGGTTGCATTGGAAATGGGGTTTGAAGTCAAAAACCACATGAGCAACCTAGATTCGGGACAGGTTCAGGCCGTACGCAAAGCCTTGACAAAGCCTGTAGATAAGGCTGAACCGGCCAAACCCCAGAAAACTAAGCCCCAGCCAGCCAAAGGCCAGACCAGGAAGGCGCAGCCAACCAAGCCAAGGGCTAACAAGACAAGGGATAAGGCCCCTGAACCACCCAAGGAGTCTAAAACCCGCAAGGAGCCTAGTTTCAAAGGGCCTGTGTTGATATCCCCTCAAGGACATACTGTGGCCCAACTAGAACCTTTATTTCATTTTCCTGTCACTCATTTAATTAAGTCCTTGATGTCTCTTGGAGTTATGGCCAACATCAATCAGCAGCTGGATACAGATACCGTGGAAATCCTGGCAGCTCAGTTAGGCATCGAAACCGAAGTGGAAAAATCTGCCGAAGAACTGAAGCAGGAGCGGCTGACTGCAATGAAGACATCCTCGGCAGCAGATGCGGTGGAGCGTTCCCCTGTAGTTACAGTAATGGGTCACGTGGACCACGGCAAGACCTCATTGCTGGATCACATCCGCAACGCCAATGTTACCGCCGGGGAGGCAGGGGGAATAACCCAGCATATTGGTGCCTACCAGGTAGTTCACAACGGTAAAAAAATCGTGTTTTTGGATACCCCGGGCCATGAGGCATTTACCGCGATGCGGGCAAGGGGCACTAAGATCACTGACCTTGCTATTTTAGTGGTGGCCGCTGACGAAGGTGTCATGCCCCAGACTATTGAGGCTCTCAACCATGCCAAGGCTGCTGAAGTGTCAATAATAGTTGCTGTCAATAAGATGGATAAGGCCGGTGCCAATCCCGAGAAAGTAAAACAACAGTTGTCTAACCATGGCCTCATGCCAGAGGAGTGGGGAGGGGATACTATTTTTGTGGAAGTGTCCGCTACTACAGGCACTGGCATCGAAAATCTCTTGGAAATGATTCTCTTAAGTGCTGAGATGATGGAATTAAAGGCCTCACCTAGCCCCTTGGCTGAGGGTACTGTAATTGAAGCCAAAGTCGACAAAGGACGGGGGCCAGTGGCTACTATCCTCATTCAGCAAGGGACTTTAAATGTGGGGGATTCAATTGTCTGTGGCTCCGCTTTTGGTAAAGTCAGGGCAATGTTTGATGACCGGGGACAAAAGTTGCAAACTGCCGGTCCCGCCGTGCCGGTGGAAGTCTTGGGCCTATCCGATGTACCTCCTGCGGGGGAAATTTTTCAGGCTGTCAGCGATGACAAGACTGCACGCAGCGAGGCCCTAGACTACGGCCAGGAACAACGGCAAACCAGCATGATTAAACCCCGCGTTTCCCTAGAAGACATCTTTAAGCAAATGGAAGAATCCCAGATAAAAGAACTTAATCTCGTGTTAAAGAGCGATGTCCAGGGCACCACTGAAGCAATTAAGCAATCTTTGAACAAAATCAAAGTCCAAGATATGAAAGTTAACATCATTCACGATGGAGTTGGCGGCATTAACCAATCTGACGTAACCTTGGCCTCTGCCTCTGGGGCGGTTATCATTGGCTTTAACGTTCGTCCTGATACCCAGGCCCAAAAGCTCGCAGAGGAAGAAAGTGTTGAAATCCGGCTTTACAGGGTAATTTATGATGTCATTGATGATGTCAAGCTGGCCTTAAAAGGTATGCTTGAACCGGAGTACAAGGAGAAGATCCTGGGTCGTGTAGAAGTGCGCAACACTTTCCGTCATTCTAAGATTGGAACTATTGCCGGTTGCTACGTCTTGGATGGCAAAGTTACTAACCACGCTCTTGGCCGCCTCCTGAGAGATGGAGTCATAATTCATGAAGGGAAGCTTTCGTCCCTCAAACGCTTTAAAGAGGACGTAAAAGAAGTTTCCACTGGGTATGAATGCGGAATTATGCTGGAGAACTATAATGACATTAAGGAAGGCGACGAAATAGAATTCTATACCATGGTGGAGGAAAAATAGATGGGTGGAACCAGAGCTCAAAAGATGGCCGAAGCCATAAAAGAAGAAGTCAGCGATATTATCACTTCAAAGCTTAAAGACCCCAGAGTAGGTTTTACCACAGTTACCGCAGTGGAGACCAGCAAGGACGTGCATTATGTCACTGTCCATGTCAGCGTCCTTGGCGATACCGAACAGCAAAAGGAAACGATGAAAACCTTGCAGAATGCAGCTGGCTTTATCCGCACAGAATTGGGAACACGGATTCGGATTCGCCATGTGCCTGAACTGCGTTTTGTCCAAGATAGGGCAATGGAGCATCATGCTCACATAAATGCCTTACTTCGGGAAATCAAAGAGGGGGAAAGCAATGGTGAAGAAAAACAATGATCTTTCCCAAATTCGCCAGGCTCTACTCGGGGCAGAAGTCCCTGTAGTAATCCTCTCTCACCCTTCTCCCGATGGGGACAGTATTGGTTCAACTATTGGCGCCCATGGAATCTTGACTGCAGCGGGCATTAAGGCAATTCCCGTGCTTCCTGAATTGCCTTCTATTTACGATTTTTTAACCAAGGACGTAGATATCCTTCATCCTTCTGTGGACCTCACGGGTAAAATTGCCCTGATTTTAGATTGCGGAGACGGCAATCGATTGACGCAATCAGGGCAATCCCTGGAGGGTGCAGACCTGGTAATTAATATCGACCACCATCTACATAATGATTATTTTGGCAATCTCAACTATGTGGATCCCAATGCTTCCGCGGCTGGTGAACTGATCTTTACGCTGTTCCGGGATTATCCCCAATACTTTTCCCCCGGCATTGCAGATGCTCTATATACAGCCCTAGTTACAGATTCTGGCGGCTTTTGTTACAGCAATACCTCTTCTGAAGCCTTATGGGCTGCGGGCACTTTGGTGGAATGGGGGGCCAAGCCTCACAGTATATATTGTCATCTTTATCAAAATAGATCTCTGGGCTACTTCGCCTTCTTAGCTGAAGCCCTGGGTAAGATTGAGCTTCATTGTTCCGGAAAAGTGGCTCTGCTACCTTTGGATAGAGAGCTTATGCTACGGCATAGCATTGGGGATTGGGAGCTAGATGAAGTTAATGACTATCCCCGGAGTCTTGCGGGGATTTCTGTTTCTATAGTCCTCAAGGAAACTGAAGCCGGAGTTAAAGCAAGCTTGCGCTCAAAGGGCTGGAATGTGGCGGAAATTGCTGCAGCCTTTGGGGGCGGTGGTCATAACAACGCCGCAGGTGTCACCCTGGACATGAGTCTGGATGAGGCAAAAAATCAGCTCCTTAAGTACCTAGAACAGGAGCAAGTACTGTGAACGGCTTCATCCCTTTGAATAAGCCTGCCGGGATAAGTTCTCAGCAAGCTGTGTCCAAAGTAAAGAGAATCACAGGGGTGAAAAAGGCTGGGCATACAGGAACATTGGACCCTATGGCAACAGGTCTGTTGTTGGTGGCCCTAGGTAAGGCAACCCGTCTTTGTCAATACTTTCTCGATGGTACAAAGGGTTACCGGGGAGAGATTCGGTTTGGCGCTGCCACTGACACTGGCGATAGCGAGGGCAGGGTAATCGCGACTGCCTCCAACTATTACTACAGTCTGCAAGAGATTACCGCCGTCCTTACTAAGTTTCAAGGTTGGATTCAGCAAAGGCCACCAGCGGCTTCAGCTCTCAAGATTGATGGCCAAAGGGCATATAAGCTCTTTCGCCAAGGTAAATCTCCAGAGATGCCGCTGCGCAAAGTAGAGATTAATACTTTGGACAACATTTATCCCCAGGATATTTCCGATGCCAATCCCATACTGACTATCGATGTGCACTGCAGTAAAGGCACTTATATTCGCAGTCTGGCCAGGGATATTGGCGAGGCCCTTGGTTGTCCTGCCCATCTTGCCAGTCTCATTCGCACCCATATGTCTCACATCGATCTTAGCTTGGCGGCTACTTTCCTTGATTTAGAAGAGGACTTTAGTCCTTGGCTACTGGATATGGCAGTGGCCGTGGATAATTTGCCGAGACTCCAAGTGGAAGGTCAAGATTGCAAGTTTTTTACGGAGGGAAGGAGCATTACCGCCCAAAGTGACCTGGGGGAAGTAGCTGTTTTTTCCGGCGACCTCTTATTAGGTATAGGCTTCGCCACCGCTAATATAATTAGGCCTATTAAGGTGCTAGTACAGGAGTAAGAGCTGTGAAAATATATTTTGATTATAAAAGAGTTCCTCCGGATGGGGCAGTGGTTGCCCTTGGAAACTTTGATGGCTTTCATCTTGGACATCAGGAAATCCTCAGGCAGACTGTCCTTAAGTCACATTCCCTATGTCTGCCTTCTTTGGCTATGACCTTTCAACCACACCCCCGCCGTTTCTTTGGTAGTGATCTATCTCTAATTACTTCTTTGGGGCAAAAGATGAGTTTGCTGAAAAAAGCAGGGATTGATATTGCCTTGATTCAGCAATTTACTCAAGGCTTTGCCTCTATTTCCCCCCAATCCTTTATACAAGACGTCCTAGCTGCCTCCCTGGGTTGCCGCCATATCGTGGTGGGATATGATTACTCTTTTGGCAGGGCAGGCTCTGGGGATACCAGCTTAATAAAGGAGCTAACATCGAATTTGGGAATTACCTGCGATATTATCCCCCCGGTTATGTATGGGCAGGAAGTAATAAGTAGCTCCGCTACCCGCAACTTTTTGGCTACAGGCAATATTGAAATGGCAGCAAAATACATGGGCAGGCCCTTTACCGTCAGGGGGAGGGTTACCCCTGGGGCGGGCCGTGGCAAGTCTCTAGGATTTCCTACTGCCAATATCTATCCATTCTCTTCAGCGGCTTTGCCTGCTTATGGAGTGTACCTAGTCCAGGTCTGCGCCATGGGGAACTCTTACTGGGGGGTAGCTAATCTAGGCAGTCACCCCACCTTCCCTGGAGGTAAAAGATCTTTGGAAGCCTTCATTCTCGACTTTCAGGGTGATTTGTACGGTTCTCTTGTGTCTGTTAGCTTTATAAAAAGGCTGCGGGCCGAGTGCAAGTTTCCTGATGCTAGTAATCTTCAAAAGCAGCAGATGGAGGATGTAAAGCTGGCAAAAACTTTACTTGCCAATGACAATATGCTAAAATTACAAAGGATTTAACCATAAGCTCTGATTACCGCATACTCCGACGGTTTTCTGGGCTAATGGCGTTTCTGAAATTAAAGGAGGTGAATTTCATGACCATGACACGGGAACAAAAGGACGAGATTATTGGACAGTTTAAGGCCCATGAAACTGACACTGGTTCTACCGAAGTCCAAGTTGCCTTGCTGACCAACAGAATCAACCATCTCACCGCCCATCTTAAGACCCATAAAAATGACCATCATTCCCGAAGAGGGCTCATGAAAATGGTCGGCCGTCGGCGTAGACTACTTGATTATCTCAAGAAAGTTGACATTAAACGCTACCGCGCCATTTTGGAAAAACTTAATTTACGAAAGTAAAAGCGGGGATCCCCGCTTTTATTTAAATGAAGTATGAAAGGAGGAGTATTATGAAATACAGATATGACATGTCTGGGAGAGAATTAACGGTGGAAGTCAATAAGTTTGCCAAGCAGGCAAACGGGTCTGCACTGGTTCGCTACGGCGATACAGTGTTACTAGTTGCTGCCACTGCTTCCAAAGAACCCAGGGAAGGAATCGATTTTTTCCCACTTACTGTTGATTATGAAGAGAGAATGTACTCTGTGGGGAAAATACCCGGAGGTTTTATTAAACGGGAAGGCCGCCCTACTGAAAAAGCTATCTTAACAGCCAGGCTTACTGACAGGCCTTTGCGGCCTCTGTTTCCCAAGGGATTCCGAAATGCTGTCCATATCGTCTCCACAGTCATGTCAATGGACCAGGATAATCCACCGGAGATTGCCAGCATCAACGGGGCATCAATAGCCCTTTCAATTTCCAACATTCCCTTTGCGGGACCGGTGGCTGCCGTTATGATTGGCTATGTAGATGGAGAACTGGTAGTTAACCCCAATATGGAACAGCGGGAAAAAAGCGATTTACACCTTACTGTCGCCGGAACCAGTGAGGCTATTATGATGGTGGAGTCCGGTGCCAAAGAAGTAAGCCAAGAAGTGTTTATTGATGCACTGCTTTTGGCCCATCAAGAGATAAAATCCTTGGTGGCTTTCCAGGAGAGCATTGTCCGGGATTTAAACAAGGAGAAGATGGCTGTCAAGTTCACTCCAGTTCCTGACGAAATGGTTGAAGAGGTCAAAGATTTTGCTGCTTCCGGCATAGACGAAGCCTTGACAATAGCTGACAAACTTCAGCGGGAGGCCCGGATTGACGAAATCATGGCCAGCTGGCTGACTAGGTTTGAAGATACACCTGAATCTGCTAGCTTGGGCAAGGAAGCCTTTAAAAACTTGTTAAGAGCTCTGGTGAGGTCAAGAATCCTGGAGAGGGACCAGCGCCCCGATGGCCGTAAACATAATGAAATTAGACCCATTACCTGTGAGGTAGGCCTGCTGCCGCGAATCCATGGTTCAGCCTTATTTACCCGTGGACAGACACAGGTTCTCAACGCCTGCACTTTAGGTGTTCCCAGTGATGTGCAAATACTTGATGGCCTTACTTTAGAGGAATCTAAGCGCTTTATGCATCACTACAATTTTCCTCCTTACTCCGTAGGTGAACCGGGCTTTATCCGGGGACCCGGACGTAGGGAAATTGGCCATGGTGCTTTGGCCGAACGGGCCCTTATTGGAATGATTCCCCCCGAAGAAGACTTCCCCTATACCATTAGGGCAGTTTCCGAAGTCTTGGAATCTAACGGATCATCTTCTATGGGCAGCGTCTGTGCTGCGTCTATGTCTTTGATGGATGCAGGGGTTCCTATGCGGGCCGCTGTTGGCGGAATCGCTATGGGGCTTATCAAAGAAGAAGAGCGCTATGTCATCCTAACGGACATCCAAGGTATGGAAGACTTTCTCGGGGATATGGACTTTAAAGTAGCTGGAACTCGCAAGGGCATTACCGCTTTGCAGATGGATATTAAAGTTCATGGCTTAAACAGGGAAATCCTCACCAAGGCTTTGGAGCAGGCAGTGGCCGGTTATAATTCCATTTTAGACAAAATGGAGGCGGCAATTTCCCGTCCTCGTCCCGAGCTTTCACCTTATGCGCCCCGCATCGTTGTTCTGAAAGTGCCAGTAGACAAAATTCGGGAAGTCATCGGCCCCGGTGGCAAGATGGTCAATAAAATCATCGACGAAACCGGCGTCAAAATTGACATTGAAGATGATGGCACTATCTATATCGCTTCCCCCGACGGCGAAGCCGCCGCCAAGGCCAGGAAAACTATCGAAGATCTTGTGCGGGAAGTGGAAGTGGGAGAAGTATACATGGGCACAGTTGTCCGCGTGGAGAGCTATGGTGCTTTTGTCGAACTCTTGCCTGGCAAAGACGGCTTAGTTCACATTTCCCAGCTAGATCGCAAACGGGTGGCCAAGACTGAAGATGTTGTCAAAGTCGGAGACTCCATTGAGGTCAAGGTTATTGGAATTGATGAAAAAGGACGAGTAAAATTGTCCCACAAGGTGCTACTTCCCCCGGATCCCGAGGATGAAGGCACTAATGAAGCAGAACAAAACCAAAGAAAACCAAGGTAGTAAAAGAGCATCTGATAAGGATGCTTTTTTATTTTGTCATATTTCCATAAAACCAGGGGTAAGAATAAACGGGAGGGGGAGCAATGAGAATCTTTTGGGTAATAAAAGCGAAAACATTGGTCTTTTGTCTGGTGGCTTGTTTTGCCTTGCTGCTGGTAGTATATTCCCTTAATTTTGCAGTGGGGGAGGTCTTTTCCCGAAAGCCCAAGTATGTGGTTTTTTTAGGGCAGGAGTTGTATCCCAAGGACCTTGACTTGCATAAACAGGTGGAGCGAATAACTGAAAGTATTAACCAACAACCGGAAGAAGCCCGCTATGACAATGTCAATAAAGCCGTAATTCCTGAGGTAAATGGCTTTGAAATAGATGTGGCCGCCTGTGTGGAGGCAATCAAAGGGGCAAAAAGAGGTGAAGTTGTCATACCGGTGTGGCGGGAAATCCCGCCGGAAATGAAACTGTCGGATTTTGCCTTATTCCCAGTCTATCAAGGCAATCCAGTAAAGAATCAAGTGGCCTTAGTAATAAATGTGTCATGGGGTAATGAATATTTGGAAGAGATGCTGAGTATTTTAGAGTCAAATGCCGTCCCCGCCAGTTTCTTTTTAGTTGGTCGTTGGGCGGAGGAAAATCCGGAGCTAGTGAAAAAAATCGCAGAGCTGGGTATGGATTTTGGCAATCATGGTTATTCCGATCCCCATATGCAAGACCAAAGCCCGAAGGAAATAGAAGAGGAAATAATTAAGACAAATAAGGTAGTAGAAGAATTAACAGCTAAGAAAGTCCGCTGGTTTAGCCCCCCTTATGGGGAAAAGGCGGAGAAGATATACGAAGTGGCAGCTGATTTAGGGCTGCATACAATTCTCTGGTCTCTGGATACCGTAGATTGGCAACTGCCTGGTGAAGAAGTTATTATCCGCCGCATTGTTGACAATTTGCACAATGGGGCAATCATCCTTATGCATCCCACAGAACAAACTCCTGGGGCCCTAAAGGCCATTATTGAGGGAGCTAGAGAAAAAAATCTAGAGTTTGTCACCGTCAGCCAGCTCCTGGATCCCAGTTATTGGCCTGCAAAATACAGTGCACTGTGGGCGGGAAATTAAATTGGAAGTGGTAAGGTTTTCGGATCTTGCCTCCAAGGAAGTAATTAATTTTGGCAATGGCAAATGTCTGGGTCAATTTTCCGACTGTGATCTCTGTATAGATCCTGCAACTGGGAAAATTAAAGAGGTAACTTTGGCAGGACGCTCGGGCTTTATTTCTTCCTTCTTTACAAACTCACCAATGTATGTCATTCCCTGGCAAGCGATAATTAGGGTGGGAGTTGACACCATTATTGTTTCAATCCCTGAAAAAAAGGAATAATTTATCTGGCCTCTGAGGCATAATAACCGTAGTACTTTAGGGAGGTAATGACATGGAAAAAACTGTAATAGCTTATTATAACTCAAGGGACGACGCCGAAAGCAGTGTCCGCCATCTGCGGGAACAAGGATTTGGCGATAACGAAGTCTCAATCCTTGCCAAAGAAGATGAGGGGGGCTCTAACTCTGGAGAAGAGATGAGCTTCAAGAATCAAAATCTCACCGATGGCACTATGACTGGTGGGGCTATCGGAGGCTTGGCGGGGCTGGCCATGGGGGCCGGAGCCTTGTTGATTCCTGGAATCGGACCTATTGTCGCTGCTGGTCCCTTAGCGGGCGTGCTTACAGGAGCCCTGACTGGTGGGGTAGCTGGAGGGCTAATCGACTATGGCATTCCCGAGGAAAGCAGCAGAAGGTACGAACAACATCTGGAGTCAGGAAAAGTGCTGGCGTTAATAAAGACTGATTCCGATCGGGCTATGGAAGCAATGAAAATCATGGACCGAACCGGTGGGCAAGACATAGAGATGCATTAAACTCAGAATTCCCAACAGGGGCAGCGGGCAAACAGGACCGCTGCCCCTGTCTTTTGCATATTGTATTAAGGAAAGGGCTAGAGGAGGAATGTTACATGGGGGTCGGAAGAATAGCAATAATTGGCGGTGACGCCAGAGAATTGACACTAGCCATGGAGCTAGTGGAGAAAGGATTTGACATCTGCCTGTGTGGCTTTGACTCAAGCGCCCTGGCTGGGGTGGAGCATTTCTCTTGCCCCAAGGAAGCAGTCAGAGGAGCTCAGGCTGTAATATTGCCTATGGCTGGGGTTAAAGGGGACTTAATCTACTGCCCCGGAAACCCAAACCCACCTGAGATACATGAGAATTTTTTTTCGGAACTGCCTGACAAAACTCCAGTGTTTATTGGCTGGGCCACTAAAGAATTAAAAAAAATGGCGGTAAATGTGCGGCTGGTGGAAATTGCCCAGGATGATGAATTGGCAGTGCTAAATTCCATCCCCACTGCCGAAGGAGCTGTTGCCATTGCTATTAACGATAGCCCCATTAGCATTCACGGCAACGATGCAATGGTGGTGGGCTTTGGGCGTTGCGGAATTTCCTTAGGACGAATGCTAGGAGGCATAGGTGCCCATGTGACAGTGGCTGCCAGAAAGGCTTCTGACCGCGCCAGGGCAACAGAAATGGGGTTTCGTACCTGCTCAATAAGCGACCTTCGGGAGCATGTAAAATCAATGGCATTTATTTTCAACACCATTCCGGCGCCGGTGCTGACCCAAGAGGTCTTGGCAAATGCAAGGAAATGCTCTTTACTTGTAGATATAGCCAGCGGTGGAGGCACGGATTTTGCTGCAGCTGAAAGCTTCGGCATAAAAGCACTTCTCGCTCCAGGGCTACCAGGAAAAGTAGCACCGGTAACCGCCGGAAAGATCCTGGGAAAGGTAATTCCCAGGTTACTGTACGAATATGGCATCGGGGGAGGCGGAGAAAAGTGAAAAGCTTAAAAATAGGCTTTGCAATAACCGGGTCCCATTGCACTTTTGCGGCAATAACGGATCCGATGAAGGACTTGCGTGCTAAGGGAAACACCTTAATCCCGATATTGTCTGATGCAGCAGCCAGTACCAGCACTCGTTTTGGGGAGGCTGAGCATTGGACCAAAGCCTTTGCTGATATATCCGGGCATAGGGTAATTTCTTCAATCAAAGAGGCCGAGGAAATTGTCACCAATAAAGTGGATGTTGTTGTTGTGGCGCCTTGCACAGGAAATACTCTTGGGAAACTGGCAAACGCAATAACAGATACTGCCGTGACTATGGTGGTCAAGGCTCAGTTGAGAAATGAAAAACCTGTGGTGTTGGCCATTTCCACAAATGATGGCTTGGCTGGCAATGCTGTGAACATTGGCAGGCTGCTGGATAAAAAGAATATTTATTTTGTCCCCTTCTGTCAAGATAATCCTCAGGTGAAGCCCCGTTCGCTGGTATGCAATATGTCCCTGTTGCCGGATACCATTGAAAGTGCAACCCAGGGAATACAAATCCAGCCGATTTTAATAAGGTAGGGATGAAGGGTGCGGATTGGAATCGCTGGAGCAACAGGCATTGTTGGCCGGGAGCTGGTATCCCTTCTGGCTACAAGCAAGCTAGAGGTAACAGAACTGAGATTGTCCGCAACCACGAGGTCGAAGGGGATAATGGTGGCAACTCCATTTGGAAAGCAGAATATCACCGAGCTAAATGCCGATTTTTTCCCCGGATTGGACTTATGTTTTTTTTGCGTCTCTGCATCTGTCAGTGAAAAATGGGTGCCGGTAGCCAAAGACCAAGATGTAGTAGCCATTGATAACAGCAGTTGCTATCGGCTGGAAGATGATGTGCCTTTAATAGTGCCTGAGGTAAATGGAGAGCACCTCGGCCAGGGGGAGATGATAATTGCCAATCCAAATTGTATTGTCACCCCGTTGGTTGTGGCTCTTAACCCAGTTAAAAACCTTTTTGGTTTAGAAGAACTTTGCCTCAGCACTTATCAGTCAGTATCAGGTGCAGGGCAAAAGGCATTGGATCAGCTGGAAGATGAAATAGACAAGCACCCTGGCCCTTCAAGGGATGGTCAGTTCTTGTTGAATGTACTTGGTTCTATTGGCTCAATTGACTCCTATGGACATTCCCAGGAGGAAATAAAAATTATCAATGAAACCCGAAAAATCTTGGATTTGCCTGACTTACCGATGGCGGTTACTGCCGCTCGAGTAGCGGTAAAGCGTGGTCATTGTCAGGCAGTGACCTTTATAACGAAGAGATGGGCTAGTACCGAGGAAATCAGGAAAGTCATGGAGGCAGGGGGCATAATTGTCACTGATATCCCTCCTCAACCATTGGCCCTGGGGGGAAGCGATTGCGTATATGCAGGTCGCCTGCGAGAAAATA
The DNA here is from genome assembly GCA_002423965.1 of Firmicutes bacterium UBA5509. GTDB lineage: Bacteria > Bacillota > Proteinivoracia > UBA4975 > UBA4975 > UBA4975. Next base: position 130,330 of record DIOR01000023.1, read on the forward strand.
AGGAGCACCGTCCCCGCTCATATTCCCTCTGGGTCGGAGCCGATAACCTGCGCAAGGGGGCTGCACTGAATGCCTTGAAAATTGCTGAGGAATGGTGGTTTCATCAGTGAAAAGCAAGGTAGTGGTACACAAATACGGCGGAACGACCTTAAAAGATCCCCGTCAGCTTCGGTGTTGCGGGGAAAATATATGCAAAGCATATACCAGCGGCCAACGCCCTGTGGTGATTGTTTCTGCCATGGGCAGAAACGGAGACCCTTATGCCACTGATACTTTTCTTGGCCTAGCCTACGCCATATCGTCTTCTCCTGCACCACGAGAATTGGATTTACTGATGGCCTGCGGTGAACTAGTATCGGCAACACTGCTGACCGTGCAGCTCCAGGAATTGGGGTGCCAAGCTATGGCTCTTACCGGCAGCCAGGTGGGAATTATCACCGATGACAATCACGGCAACGGAGAGATCAAGGCTGTGGAAATAAAGCGTATTCGCCAGGTCTTGGAATCAGGAATCATTCCGGTCATATGTGGTTTCCAGGGAGTCTCAGCAGCTGGGGAATTGACCACCCTGGGGCGGGGTGGCAGCGATATAACAGCAGTGGCGGTAGCAGCCGCTTTAAAGCTTGATTCGGCGACAATTTATACCGATGTGCCTGCAATCAAAACGGCTGACCCCAAGCTAGTTAAGGACGCCCAGCCAATTTTCCAGTTGCACTATCAGGAAATACTAGAAATGGCTATCGAAGGGGCAAGAGTCATTCACCCCCGGGCGGTGGAAAGAGCTATGGCGGACGATATCCGCATAGTGATAACGTCTTTGGCCAACTCCGACACCCAACCAACTGAAATAGGGCCTCGCCACAGCACTGGGAAGGGGGAGGGGGTAATTCGCGCTATTACCCATATAACAGAAGTCACTCAGTATAAATTTTCACTAGAGCCAGCAAAAATGGCGGTTTTATTGGACAAAATCGCCGCTGCTGATATTGATCTGGATTTAATCAACTTGGGGGAGATAGGCCATAGTCTTACTGTAGCCAGTAAAGATGCTCTGGCAATGGGAAAAATCTTAGAAGCGGAAAAGGTTTCGGCCCTGCATAGAGAGGACTGTAGCAAAATATCCCTGATCGGCCTTGGAATTCGAGGGATATCAAGGCTGATTAATCGGATTTATAAACCCCTTATGGAGAGAAATATTCCGGTATACCATACCTCAGACTCCTATACACAGATTGCCTTGCTTGTCCCTCAAGAAAAGTTGGGAGAAGCCGTCAACCACTTGCACGAAGTATTTTTTGGGGAGGGAAGTTCCAGTTGAAGGCTTGGGGAAAGACTTTAACAGCTATGGTGACGCCTATGGATGCAAAAGGGAGAGTAGATATCTCCACTGCTGTTGCCCTGGCAGAAGATATCATCGGCAATGGTTGCGATGGTGTTATCCTCTCCGGTACCACCGGTGAGGCTGCTACGCTGACAAGAGATGAAAAGGTGGAATTATTCGGCGCAGTAGGGGAGGCAATTCAGGGAAAAGGGCTCACGATTGCCGGTGTAGGTAGCAACTGCACCCGAGATACGGTGGAGCTAATCCGCCATGTTGAGGATCTGCCTGTAGACGGCTACATGATAATTACGCCGTATTATAACAAGCCGAACCAGGCGGGGATGGTACGACACTACATGGCCGCTGAAGACGCAAGCACAAAGCCGATTATGCTCTACAATGTGCCATCCAGAACGGGGATTGACTTGTCTCTGGAGGATTACCAGCGGGTATTGACAAACTGTCCTAAGATCACAGCGGTGAAAGAGGCTGGGGCGGATAACGGTAAGGCCAGTAGACTGGTTGCTGAGTTTCCAGATGTGGACTTTTTCAGCGGCAATGACAACGGCACTCTCCCCTTGATGGTCCTCGGATTTAAAGGGGTGGTCAGTGTGGCGGCCAATGTGGCCCCTGGGGCCGTGAGTTGGCTGACCTTGCAAGCTAGCCAAGGTCATTGGGACAGTGCCAGGAAGACCCATGATTATTTATCCCCCTTGTTTTCAGCAATGTTTCTGGAGACCAATCCAGTGCCGGTAAAGGCTGCCTTGGAACTCCAGGGCTGGTCAGTAGGGGATCCTAGACTGCCCCTGGCGGGACTGTCGGAAAGTAATTTTCGGTCCTTGGAAAATATCGTGAAAAGCTATACTAGAGAAGGGCGTTAGCCCTTCTCCCTTGTATCAAGGCAGAAAATGCGCTATAATAACAGCAATGAACTGCGGTCGGGAAATTACTTACGGAGGTGTAATATTGGCAGAAGTTAATAAAAGAATGAAAACCCGAACTAAAGCTCCAAAAAATAACGAAAAGGTTAGCCTGGTTTCCCTGGGCGGAGTAGGGGAAATCGGGAAAAATATGTTTGCCTTTGAATATGAGGGAGAAATCGTCGTTATTGACGGAGGCTTAAAATTCCCGGAGGATGACATGTTGGGAGTAGACATCGTCATCCCTGATATCACTTACTTAGTGGAGAACCAGGACAAAGTTGCCGCGATTTTACTTACCCACGGTCATGAGGACCATATTGGAGGCTTGCCGTATATTCTCAAGCAACTTTCAATACCGGTTTATGGCACAAAGTTAACCTTGGGAATTCTCGAAGGCAAGCTTAAGGAAAAAGGCATGTTGGCGGATTGTGATTTGCGCCAAATCAGGCCAGGCATGAAACTACAGGTCACAAAAAATTTCCAAGCCGAGTTCTTTGTTGTAAACCACAGCATTCCCGATGCTGTTGGAATTTGTCTACGTACTCCCGCCGGTCTCATTGTTCATTGCGGGGATTTTAAAATTGATCATACTCCCGTGGATGGCCGGGTCATGGATTTTAATCGGCTGGCCAAGTTTGGGGAGGAAGGGGTGCTGGCTGTCCTAATAGATTCCACCAATGCCGAACGCCCCGGTTTTACCAAGTCTGAGACAATGGTTGGAGAAACGATTTCTGAGGTACTTCGCCTGTCTAGCAATCGTGTAATTCTTGCTACCTTTGCCTCTAACGTTCATAGGATACAGCAAGTCATTAACGCCGCCGCCAAGCACAAGCGCAAAGTGGCCGTCAACGGGCGTTCCATGGTCAATGTGGTTAGTATCGCTTCCGAGCTAGGTTACCTACAGGATAGACACCATGTCTTAGTTGAGTTGGAACAGGCAATTAAAATGCCCCCCAATAAAGTAGTGCTGTTGACCACTGGCAGTCAAGGGGAACCCATGTCAGGCCTTAGCAGAATGGCCTCGGGGGACCACCGCCAGGTAGAGATAGTTCCTGGGGATACAGTGATTTTTGCCGCTAGTGCTATTCCCGGCAATGAAAAACTTGTTTCCCGAACCATTGATAATTTGTTTCGGCTGGGGGCAGATGTCATTTATGAACCGGTAACCGGAACCCATGTCTCGGGACATGCAAGCCAGGAAGAAATTAAATTGATCTTGAGCTTGCTCAAGCCCAGGTATGCTATTCCCGTTCACGGGGAGTATCGCCACTGTGTCCATTTTCAAAAACTGGCGAAAGCTCAAGGTATCCCCACTAGCAGCTCTCCCATCATGAAAATCGGTGAAGTATGGGAATTCTCAGGGGAGGGGGCTAAGCATACCAGCACTGTGCCCTCTGGCCAAATTCTGGTGGACGGCCTAGGGATTGGCGATGTAGGTAACATTGTCCTCAGGGACCGCAAGCAGCTATCCATGGATGGTATTTTAATCGTGGTCCTTACCTTGGAAAAGTCTACCGGCAAGATTCTTTCCGGTCCAGATATTGTCTCCAGGGGCTTTGTCTACGTGCGTGAATCCGAAGACCTAATGGCAGAAGCCAAGGAAGTTATCAATAATAACTTTGCAAAAAATGGCACTCGGACTGAGTGGTCTGTTATTAAATCCGGTATTCGCGATTGTCTTGGGAAGTTTTTCTATGACAAAACCCGCCGCAGTCCCATGATAATTCCCATTATCATGGAAGTCTAAGTTCATTCGTAACACCCTGGCATAATGCCAGGGTGTTTCTACATAATCCCAATCCCCAGGGGAAGACTATGCACCTAAGGGGGATGCCAATGACAACAGTTGAAAACAAGCAGTTGGACACCATTACAAGTATGGGGCAAAATGTACTGCCTTCTCCGGAACACAGTAATCTGCATATCCTCAATATCATTGGCCAAATTGAAGGGCATGTGGTGCTTCCTCCCCAAAACAAGACCACAAAATATGAGCACATCATCCCTCAACTGGCCGCAGTGGAACAGAATAAGTCAATCCAAGGCCTATTAGTGATACTCAACACGGTAGGCGGCGATGTGGAGGCTGGGCTGGCAATAGCAGAGATGATCAGGTCCCTTAGCAAGCCTACAGTCTCCTTGGTTCTGGGTGGCGGACACAGCATCGGTGTCCCTATAGCCGTCAGCACCGATTATTCAATAATTGCTGAAACTGCTACCATGACTATCCATCCAATTCGCTTGACGGGTCTGGTAATAGGTGTACCCCAGACTTATGAGTACTTGGATAAAATGCAGGATAGGGTGGTAGACTTTGTCTGCCGTAATTCTAATGTTACTTCAGAAACCTTTCGGGAGCTGATGTTTCGCACCGGGGGGCTGGCTCGGGATATTGGCACTGTGTTGGTGGGCAAGGACGCAGTGGATGTCGGTTTAATTGATGCTATAGGTGGCATGGCTATGGCCATAGAAAGACTATCCACCTTGGCGAAAGATAAGGTGAATTAAATGGTGCTATATACTCCTTATGATGTCAGCATCATTATGCAGGACCTGACCCAGCCTGAGGTGGAGCAGAGGGAGGTAAAATTGGCCAATGGAATTGTGCTTGTAGGTAGTGATGTCAAGAATGGCTTTAAAATTGAGCGAGTGATTAGCGGCAACTGCAACGCCTACCTCCTTCCTGATTACCAGCCTGGAAAGGTGATCAAGACAGACTGACTCCGGTCTGTTTTTTTATTCTGGCATGTGATAATATCAGATTCGGAGGGATGTGTAATGGATTACCTAAAGGCTGCATTAATCGGTCTAATTCAGGGACTTACTGAATTTTTGCCTGTTAGTAGTTCCGGCCATTTGGTTCTCACTCAGCAGGTGTTGGGGATTGAAATGCCGGGTATTACCTTTGAAGTCTTCTTGCACCTGGGAACTTTGGTCTCAGTATTTTGGGTTTTTCGGCAGCGCATTGTCAGTATAATTAAATCCTTTCTGGTTTTATTCAAAAAGGAAGAATGGGCACGGTTTTCCTCCAGCGTAGATCGTCGCTTTGGTATTTACTTAATAGTTGCCAGCATCCCTACTGCAATTATGGCCTTTCTCCTCAATGACTATCTTGAAAAGGCCTTTGATACCCCCTTGTTTGTCGGTATTGCCTTGGCAGTCACTGGCGGTATGCTCTGGTTGGCAGACTCCCTGCCCGGGGGGAACAAAGATATTTCCAAAACCAGTCCCGTAGACGCTGTCCTAATTGGTGTGTTTCAAGGATTTGCAATTTTCCCCGGCATATCCCGCTCCGGAGCAACCATAAGCGGTGCCCTATTCCGTAAATTGGATAAACGCACTGCCGCAGAATTTTCCTTTCTTCTTTCAATCCCAGCCATCCTCGGTGGCGCTCTTGTAGAAATAATAAAAATCATCCGGGACGGCGCTGATGTAGCATTCAATTGGCTTTTTTTCTTGGTGGGCATTACAGTTGCCGCTGTTGCAGGAATTCTTGCTATAAATTTCTTCATTCGCCTGCTGGTGAAAGACAGGTTGCGTATTTTCGCTGTCTACTGCTGGATAATCAGTATTGTCGTCATCTTTATTACCCTGTAAAGGAGTGTATTTATGCCTAGAACTCGACGAAGACGCCGGCGAAAGGACCGGCAGGTTCACAATGAGGTCGGTGGCCTGATTATAGTTGCTCTTGCCGTTCTTGCAGGGGCAAGTCTATTTTCTCCTGATAATGTCGGTAAAATAGGCGGCTTACTTGCTCGCATGCAGTGGACTATTGCTGGCGAATACGCACTTTTTATTCCGTTTTCCTTGCTCTTATGGGGAATAAGGATGATTTTCTTCCCCAATTCTCCCTTGTTTGCCCGCAGGGCTATTGGCAGCATGCTGCTAATTCTATGTATATTAACTGCAGTCCACATAGCTGCCGCTGATAAAGACTATTCCTCAGACCACCTATTGGCTATTTCCCGAGGGGATCCTATTATCGGCGGGGGAATTTTGGGTGCCTTAGGGGCCATTGGTTTGCTCAAGGCCTTTGGCCTGGTAGGGGGAGTTGTCATCCTGATTTCGGTGGTGTCAATTGGACTCTTCCTGCTCCTTAACATATCCTTGAAAGAGTTTGTCCAGGGTTTCTCCCGACTGGCCAAATCGGCAGCTAAGGCAATGGTTAAATCCATGTCCCGTCTAAACACTGCAGTGGGGAAATTGGTTAAATCCTCAGGTACTCCTATAAAGGACAAGCCTGCTCCAGAGCCTGTCAATATTCACGACTATCAGGTTCCCGTCACAGACGATGGGGGGGATTCTACACCCCAGGAGCCGATTATTGTTGAAGCTGAGCCATTGCTTCCTGAAACCATAGAGGAAGTTCTAGAGTTAGAACATGAAGAACCTGAACTTTACCAACTGCCGCCTTTGAACTTGTTGCAAAAAACCGTTCGCCTCAAAGACCCTCAGGGGAGGAGAGAGCTGGTTTCCCAGGCGGATATTTTAGAAGAGACTTTGGCTAGTTTTGGCATAGAGGCAAAGGTCATCAATGTTCACCGGGGGCCCACCATTACCAGGTTTGAAATTCAGCCAGCTTCAGGTGTCAAGGTCAGCAGAATTGTCAACCTTGCCGATGACTTGGCCTTGAATCTGGCGGCTACAGGAGTAAGAATTGAGGCACCTATTCCAGGCAAGTCTGCCGTGGGCCTAGAATTGGCCAATAAATCCAAAGCTACTGTGTATTTGCGGGAAGTGCTGGAGACCAGCGAATTCCTTGATAACCCCTCGAAATTAGCAATTGCCCTGGGTAAGGATATTGCAGGGGCGACGGTTATTGCGGATTTGATGGACATTCCTCACCTCCTGATTGCTGGGGCCACAGGTTCTGGTAAGTCTGTCTGTCTCAATTCGATTATCATATCCCTATTGTACAAAGCCAAACCTTCGGAACTAAAGTTCTTGCTGATAGATCCGAAAGTTGTGGAATTAAACGTCTACAACGGACTGCCTCACTTGCTTTGCCCCGTTGTCACCGATCCACGCATGGCAGCCCAGGGGCTAAAAAACATTGTCAAGGAAATGGAGCAGCGCTATCATCTCTTTGCAGAGGTCGGAGCCAGGGATATACTGCGCTATAATGAATCTGCCCAGGAAAGAGGGGAGAAACCCCTGCCCTATGTCATCGTCATAATTGACGAGCTGGCAGACCTAATGATGACTTCTCCTACAGAGGTAGAGGACTCTATCTTTAGGATTGCCCAGAAGTCTCGAGCCGCTGGAATTCACCTTATTGTAGCAACCCAGCGCCCTTCAGTGGATGTCATTACGGGGGTTATAAAAGCCAATCTTACAACGCGAATGGCCTTTGCCGTTTCCTCCAGTGCTGACTCCAAGACAATTCTCGACATGGGGGGAGCAGAAAAACTTTTGGGTCGTGGAGATATGCTCTTCTTCCCATTTGGGGCCTCCAAGCCACAGCGGCTCCAAAGTGCGTACATTTCCGATGAAGAAGTTGAAAATGTCGTCGCCCATGTCCTTGCTCAGTCCATGCCCGTGCTACGCACTGATTTCCTACAGCCCCATGAAGGTGAGACTGAGAAAGAGCTTTTGGAGATGGACGAATTGCTACCGGAAGCTGCAAGGATGATTGTTGAAAGTGGCCAAGCCTCAATTTCCATGTTGCAAAGGCGCCTGCGCGTTGGATATACCAGAGCCGGAAGGCTAATTGACAGTATGGAACGGTTGTCCATTGTCGGGGGTCATGAGGGCAGTAAAGCCAGAAAAATCTTAGTTACCCTGGCACAGTTGGAAGAAATCCTAGAAAACCAAAATTTATATACCCCATAAGGACCCGGTCTCCGGGTTTTTTGGGTTTAGGTTCTCAATGTCCGACACTATTTTCTCTGGCAACCGGGCAATTTCTGAATAGTCCATACCCGACCTGTATACCTCTTCCAACTGACTATGGAGCTTAGCAGCCTTAGCCATGTCATCAATAGCCCTTTCAATATAATTACTGACTTGGCTTTCTAATTCAGAAGGTCCAGTATATTCGGGGCCAAATTCACCATCAATTCCCTTGACTAGGTGGGGCTGATGACTTGAAAAAATCGCTAATTCTCCTGGAATATAAATATGCTCTAAGTGCTGGGGCTGCAGACCACAATAGAGGTAGAGGGCAGGAATATGGTGCAGGGAGAGGTGGCGGGATATTTCCACCAAAACAAGAGAATTAAAAGCTCTGTTACCGCCAACTAAGGCAAAGCTGTGCTTGACTTTCAGGCTGGGTAAAAAGCTGACAAAGCCATCGGCGGTAATCCCCGTAGCAAAGGCATGGCGTATAATCCCCTTAGAGGGTGTGGAAATATATTCTTTGATATGAGCCGCAATTTCCCGGGCATTGAGCTTAACCCGGGTGCGCTCCAGTTGCTGAACCTGGTCTGCCAGTCCCCCTGCCACAGCCAACCAGCCATAAGCGGCTTTATATCTATTAGCTTTTTCTGCAACGAGATCTTGTATTTTTTTGCGCTGTGCAATCAATACCTTTTCGTCCCAATAACGGCCTAAATCTATTACCTGTTGCACTGCTCCAGGTAAATGGGGGTCTATTGTATGGGGAGATGTGCCATCAATAATTGATACTTGCTGAGAAGGAATGAAAAGACCGTCCAGGGAATCCGAAGCTGCTGTGCAATGGTATTTTTCCAGGGAGCAGGGGTAATTCCTGGAAACCTTTTGAATAATAGTTGATTTTCCGGTGCCGGGACCGCCTTTAAGGATGAAAACTCTGTTAAGACTGTCCATGGCTAGGTATTGATAGTGGGAAAAAAATCCCCTAGAGGAATTTGCACCGGCAAAAAGATGGATAGTGGTCACGGCAATAACTTCCTTTCTGTTTTCTGTATTATCATACTGCCGGCACAAAGTTTCAGTGCAATTAGAGGGCAAATTTGATATACTCTTTTTATGGAGTGAAGGTCAATGGAATGGTACATGGAATATGAAGTTATCAAAAACAGGCCTGGCACCTTAGGCGATATCGCTTCTTTCCTAGGGCTCATGGGTGTAAATATTCTCATGATTAATGGCGTTGCCGAGGGACGGCGCGGTCTATTACTGGGATGTAAAGAAAAATCTAGAATCGAGTTTATAAAAGATGCTCTCTCTAAAGTACGTAGCATCAAACTTCGAGCTTTTCGACAACCCAACTTTATAGACAGAATTAGCCTGAAACACGGCAAGATAATATGTCAGGAGGCAAACTCCCCTGCAACATATAGCTTTGTCCGAGAAGATTTAGGCATGTTGGTGGACTTTTTAGGGGAGTTGTTCTTACAGGATAAGCCCATTATCGGCCTCCGTGGCATGCCCAGAGTGGGCAAGACAGAAGCTACAATTGCAGCCAGTGTCTATGCCAATAAAAAATGGGTAATCATCTCATCCACCCTTATGCGCCAGTCAATGCGCAAAGTCTTGTCTGAGGAAGAGCAGACAGTGGATTGTGTCTACTTAATTGACGGCATCGTTTCCGGTGTCCGAGGCAGCACTGAACACAAGGAATTGGTTGAGGAAATATTGAAGCATCCTGTGCCAAAGGTTATCGAACATCCTGATATCTTCCTGCGGGAAAACGACTTGCCAGAGGACTTTCTTGACTATATTATTGAACTCAGGCGTTCTAAGGATGAGGTTATAGACTATAACCTCGTTTCTCAGTCCTTTTCATCCTTTGATATAAGCTGAGGTGAATGTAATGGATCAAATCGTCAGTCAGTTAATTGAAGCTCGCAACAAAGCCGGTCTTAGTCTGGAGGATCTGCACAAATTGACAATGATTCCAGTCAGGCAATTAGAATACCTGGAATCATATCAGTTTGACAAAATAGGTCCCTCTGTCTATGTCAAAGGTTTTATGCGCAGGTACGCTGAAGAAGTTGGCATTGACCCCGACAGCCTATGGCAGATTGAAACAAGTCAGCTTCCATTAGCTTCTCCTGTCAAGGCCAAAGGCAGTCGTCCGCCTCTAAAGAATTATCTTATCCCTATTGTGCGCATTCTTGCTGTTTTAGCCATTCTCTTTTTAGTAGGGGTCCTGATTTACAAAGCTTATATTTCTTTTAACCAGCCAGCTCCCCCTGCACCACCAGCACCGCCCGGACATGAGGACCAGGAACCCGAACCGGAGCCGCAGCCGGAGCCTGAACCCGAACCGGAACCCCAGGTGACAGCAGAACCGGTGCAGGTAGATAGTAACGATGCAATCTATTTGATTCACAATGCCGAGAGCCTTGAAGTGACTTTAGACTTTAGCGGTAGTTGTTGGACCCGCATGACTGTTGACGGGAAGAAGGCAGGGGAGAGTACTTTTACCTCCGGCCAACAACACCAGTTGGCTGCAACGGAGTACGTGAAAATCAGGTTCGGTGCCCCCCTTTATGTCAGCGTTACTGTCAATGGCGTCCCAATTGAAACCCCGGAACTACGAAAGGGCTTTAATTTGGAAATTAGGTTGGCTCCTGCCGATTAGAACTGGGAGAGTGTTTATGGATAGAATCGCTATAGTGAATATGGGTTGCCCAAAAAATCAAATTGACTCAGAAACCATGTCGGGGTTGTTGGCTGAAGAAGGGTACCAGCTTACTCCCCATCCGGAAAGTGCAGATATCATCGTGGTCAATACTTGCAGTTTCATAGATGAAGCCAGACAGGAATCAATAGACCAAATACTCACTATGGCTAAATACAAAAAGACTGGCTGCTGTCGCCAGTTGCTTGTAACCGGTTGTCTGGCCCAAATGCATCATCAGGAGTTGGCTCAAGAGATTCCCGAGGTGGATGGTTTTCTTGGCACAGGCAGTGTGGATAAAATACTGGAGGTCATTAAAGGGGAAGGAGCCCTAATATCTCCTCCCGAACAGTATGACGGTAGGGCAGAAACCAGGCGCTTACTTTCCACCTATCCCTTTGGGTATTTAAAAATTGCTGAAGGCTGTAGCAATCACTGTTCCTATTGTGTCATTCCGAAATTAAGAGGTCCTTTGCGCAGCAAAGAGTTGAACCAAATCCTTTCGGAAGCCCGTTGGTTAGTGCAAAGGGGAGTAAAGGAAATTATCCTCATTGCTCAAGATACCTCTCAATATGGACTGGATATTGGCGGCATAAGCCTATTGCCTCAATTACTAAGGGAACTAGAAGAAATACCTGGCCTACAGTGGATGCGCTTGTTATACTGTTATCCCGATAATATTACTGATGAGCTCATAGACGTCATTGCCGCCTCCAATAAGCTGTGCAAATACCTAGATATACCCCTTCAGCACAGTCATCCTTCCATTTTAAGCAGCATGGGCCGAAGGGGCAGGGGAGAGGCAAGGGAGCTCATTGACAAACTCCGGTGCCGCATCCCCGATATTTCCTTAAGGACAACATTCATAGTGGGCTATCCCGGCGAAACACAGGAGCATTTTCATCACTTGTTGGATTTTATCCGGTGGGCAGAGTTTGACCATTTAGGGGCATTTACTTATTCCCAGGAGGAAGCGACTAGGGCAGGCGCCATGAAAAATCAAGTAGCACCCGCAATCAAGAAAAACCGTTACCACCAACTTATGACGGCTCAGCAACAAATTGTCCGTAATCGCAACCAAAAGCTAATTGGAAGTAAGTATGATGTACTTGTAGATACCATTAGCCAAGGCCTGGCTTACGGACGTAGTTACAGGGAAGCCCCTGAAATCGACAGCAACATCATTTTTCCGGCCATGTCTGTTGAAGTGGGAGACTTTGTGTCAGTAAGGTGCACCAGCTTCGATGGCTATGACCTAATGGGAGAGATCGATAATGGATAGCGTAGCAAACAAAATTACAGTTGCCAGGATTATTCTTGCCCCCTTGTATGTCATTATTTTTTTGCTTCCTATTCCCTACAGGGAATTATGGGCTGCATTGCTCTTTGTAATTGCTGCAAGTTCCGACGGCCTAGATGGCTACTTGGCCAGAAAAAGCAAGACGGTGACCACCTTTGGCAAATTTCTCGATCCCCTTGCAGACAAGCTCTTGATTTCCGCCGCCCTTATTACCTTGACCTGGCTACAGCAGGTTGGGCCTCTAGCGGTATTTACTATTATCTGCCGGGAATTTGCTGTAACGGGTTTACGGGTTATCGCAGCCAGTCAGGGAACAGTGATCTCTGCAAGTAAATTGGGAAAGGCCAAGACATTGTCCCAGATCATCGCCATCACCGCTCTAACCCTAAATCTAGGCCTTGACAGCGGTAATACATGGGTGCATAAGGTTTTAGGCTTTCTGCCTGTAGAACTCATTGCCAAGATTGCCATCATCGTTGCTGTCATCATGACAGTAGTATCGGGATTAGATTACTTTATCAAAAATAAATATGTTTTTAAAAAGGGATTGGCATAGGCCAATCCTTTTTTTGTTATTAAAAAAAAACCCCTGCCGTGTTATAATATCTTATGTAAACTAGGAGGTGTGAATGCTCATGCGTTGGAAACTGTTCTTGCCACTGGCGGTGATTCTTACATTGCTAGGAATGCTGGGCAGCAATTATTGGTCTGCATCAGCATCTCACCGGCAAATAGCCGCATTGCAACAAGAAAGCGTTGCTAATATCTCAGAGAATGAGGATAGTATTGTCCTTAGCCTTGAAGCTAATGGTGACCTGGCAGATATCTTAGCTAATCTGGACCAAGAGAAAGTCAACAGGGTACTGGCGGGCAGGGAGCTGAAATTACAACGGACTGGGCTGGTGCCCATCGACTTGGATTTTTCTCGACAGGTTGATTTACTTGTTGCCCAAGCGGTGGCAACTCGTGAATACTACTCAGCCAGCCTGATGCTTGAAAAAATGGCCCAGGAGCATGGGTACAACTCTGCTTTAGTTATCTGGGGGGATAGGGTGGTGGCTGAGGTTGGTGACAGCCTTGAATGTCATATCGCCCAGCAGGTTATGGAGGTGAGACCATGAAAGAAATAGCAGCGGCTGTGGTAGTGGCCGCTTTGGCAGTCCTTGCCCTAAATGGAGTTAATATCATGCCCTATATTTTAGTCTCGATAATTGGCTTAATGCTGGTTACTCGCTTTGAACTCTTTGGCAAAATCACTAACGGCGCCAAGTATTCATCCGAGAAAGGGACCCTTTCGGATATCAGCTTTGATGTGGTGGGGGGGCAGGATGATGCAAAGGAAGACCTGATGGAAGCTTTGTCTCTCTTAAAGTCCTCCCGAAACACCAAGTTGGGAATTAAGCCTTTGGGGGGCATCCTCCTTCAAGGCCCACCGGGAACGGGCAAGACGCTGATGGCAAGGGCCGCCGCCAACTATACTGATTCGATCTTTTTGGCTGCATCCGGCAGTGAATTCGTAGAAATGTATGCTGGAGTTGGAGCCAAACGTGTGCGGGATCTATTTAGCAAAGCCCGGCGCTTGGCGCGCAGGCATCGCAAGGAATCTGCAATGGTCTTTATCGATGAAATGGATGTTGTAGGTGCAAAAAGAGGAAAAGTTGAAAGTCATATGGAGTATGACCAGACCCTTAATCAGCTCCTGGTAGAACTTGATGGCATTGAGGATACCAGCGATGTCAAATTATTTGTCCTGGGGGCAACCAATAGAGCAGATCTCTTAGATGAGGCTCTCCTCCGGCCAGGGCGTTTCGACAGAATTGTCGACATCGGTCTTCCTGATTTAGACGGTAGATTGGCGATATTGAAAATTCACTGCCAGGGAAAGCCACTGGCTCCGGATGTGGATTTAACGGACATTGCTCATCAGACCTATGGTTTTTCCGGCGCACATCTGGCTAATTTGGCCAATGAGGCTGCGATTCAAGCAATGCGCCGTGGTGATGACAATATTATGCACAATGACTTCCTGGAATCCATCGACAAAGTTCAGCTTGGTGGCATTAGGGAAGGCTTGCTTTCATCTGCTGAAAAACAGCGGGTGGCGATTCATGAATCTGGACATGCCCTCATTAGTGAACTGTTTTTCCCCGGCTCCGTTTCAACGGTAACAGTTGTACCACGGTCCAAGACCCTAGGCTTTATCCGCCAAAAGGAAGATGTGGCCCCTGTTCTTCAGACCGAATCCTATCTGAAGAAACAGTTATGTGTGCTTTTGGCCGGAGGCGCTGCTGAGGAACTGGTTTTAGGCGAAGGCAGCACCGGTGCCGCCAATGATTACCAACGGGCTACCGAGATCAGTAAAAATATTATTGTCCACGGTCTTTCAAGATTGGGTATAATTAATATGGACCACATCGATAATCGGGAATTCAACATGGTTAGCAGTGAAATCATTAAAGAGAGCCGCGATAAGGTGGCAGGCGTTCTCGCCAGTCACCGTGACGCCCTGGATGGGGCCGCTGCAATATTGGCAGAGCAAGAAAGGATTTCTGGAGAAGATTTTCGCAATCTGATGCATCAAGGATAAGCCTGTTACAGGCTTATCACTACATAGCAGGAGGAAGAAAAATGGAGAAGATGGAGAAGGCTGCCCACTTAGTGGAAACCCTAATAAATTACCACATTTCTTTATGCACGGCAGAATCTTGTACTGGGGGAGGCATTGCAGACAGGATTACTGATATTCCCGGTGCAAGCCGGGTTTTTGTAGGTGGTGTAGTAGTATATACCCCTGAAGCCAAGACAATTCTATTGAATCTGCCTACATCAGAGATTCCCCTGGGTGCGGTTGGGGAAGAATTAACTGTGAGCATGGCCTCAAGGGCGAAGTCTTTGTTAGGGACTGATCTGGCCCTTGGCATTACAGGGGCCTTGGGCCCCACAAGCCCTGGGGACCACATCAAGGTTGGCCAGGTGTATATTAGCATCGCCGGGTTGGGGCACCAGGAGGTGACTCAGATTATTTTCTCCGGAGACAGGCAGACTATAAAGGAAACAGCAGTAGAGACCAGCATTGATTTACTATTGGCCTATATCGCGAGGTGGTACATTGCCTAGGGCTTCCGCCGTACTAAAAATTATCCTTGTCGGGATACTGGGGGCCATGCTCCTGGTTTCCCTTTTGTCCTCCCAAGACATAAATGCTCGAGCCCTGGACCTTACCCTGTCCACGTCCTTTGTTCAAGGTGGATTTACCGAGCTGGCTATACCCCCCTTGGGTACAATCCGAGCCAAGACTCATCACTTTCCCTTGAGGTTTCGCGTCAGTTTAAAGGACATCAATCTTGATAGGCTAAAAACACTAGTCTCCCAAGAACCAGAAAGCATTTTTCCGGAAATTGAGGCATCCTTCCGCTCACAAATATTATTCTTTGTGCTGCGGTTATTGTTTTTGTCCCTACTGGGGGGATTTGTCCTAGGATACATTCTTTTTCGAAAGCCTAGTCAGGCATTGCTAGCAGGATTGGCTGGACTTTTGGCTTTTGCAATCCTGATTGGCGGTGCGGCTTTAACTTTTAATGAAAATGCTTTCCAAGAACCGGAGTTTACTGGCGTAGTAGAGGCTGCGCCATGGCTATTGGGCGTTGCAGAGGAAGCATTGATAGCGGTGGATAGTCTCGATGAAAAGCTCAAGGTCATCGCCTCAAATCTAACTCTTATGTTTGAGTCCCTTAGCTTGGTAGGGGCAGAGAATGCAGTTATTGACGGAGAGCTAAAGATTCTCCACGTTTCTGATGTACATAACAATCCCTTGGGGATTTCTTTGGCTTTTCAGATGGCTGACGCCTTTAGGGCAGATTTAATTATTGACACCGGAGACGCCACCGACTATGGCACTCCCATTGAGGGAGAGATGGTAAGTAAGATCAGTCAAAACAGGCTTCCCTGGATTTTTGTGCCTGGAAACCATGATTCTCCTGCAGTAATAGAGGAGCTGAAAGAGGTAGAAAATGTCACCGTTCTAGAAGCAGGCTTAGTCTACCTTGAGGAATTTGACTTGACTATTGCTGGTATTGGAGACCCGGCAGCGGTAAAAACCGAAATGCGTGTGCCCTCTAAAGAAGAATACAAGGAAGCCGCTTCACGGTTAATGGAGATTATCCAACAATCAGAGAAGAAGCCTGCAATTATTATTTCTCACAATGGAGCGGTTGTTGAGGAGTTTACCCATATGCCGGTTACTTTGTTACATGGCCACAGTCACCGGGTGAATATTCGCACACTGGATCAGGCAGCAATTATTGACGCAGGCACCACTGGTGGCGCAGGGATAAGGGGACTTATGACCAGGGATGAGATTCCCTATACTATGGTTTTGCTCCATCTGCATCGCTTGGAGGATAATTGGCAAGTGATTGCTGCCGATATCATTACTTTTAACCAGCAAAATACAGGATTCATTCTTGAGCGCAAACGGCTTGCTAACCCAGGTACTTTGGAAACTGAAGACATGGAAGAGAGTCCTGAGGAATAGAAAAGACACGAAAACAGAAAATGTCCTTGCTAGAGGCGAATAAATGTTCTATAATTTAAGTAAATATATTTTTGGGAGGTTGGCCTTATTGGAACGACAAAAGGCTCTTGATATGGCAATCCAGCAGATTGAGCGGCAGTTTGGCAAGGGCTCAATCATGAAACTAGGAGAAGATACTTCACTAAACGTGTCAGTAATCCCTAGCGGCTGTCTGGCACTGGATATCGCCCTTGGTTCTGGAGGGTACCCCCGGGGGAGGGTTGTGGAAATCTTTGGGCCGGAATCTTCCGGCAAGACTACAGTGGCTCTGCACTTAGTTGCTGAAGCACAAAAGCTGGGTGGCAACGCAGCCTTTATTGACGCTGAGCATGCCCTGGATCCTGTATATGCCAAAAACCTTGGGGTAAATGTGGACGAGCTCTATGTTTCCCAGCCAGATACAGGGGAACAAGCTCTTGAAATTGCCGAAGCTCTTGTGCGCAGCGGCGCTATCGATGTTGTTATTGTTGACTCTGTAGCTGCTCTGGTTCCCAAAGCTGAGATTGAAGGGGATATGGGTGACGCCCACGTTGGTCTACAAGCTCGCCTCATGTCTCAAGCTCTGCGGAAATTATCTGGAGCTATTAGCAAGTCAGGAACCGTAACGGTTTTTATCAATCAAATTCGCGAGAAGGTCGGAATCATGTTTGGCAACCCCGAAGTCACTCCCGGTGGAAGGGCTCTCAAGTTCTATGCCTCAGTGCGCCTTGACATTCGCAGAATCGAGACCCTGAAACAGGGCACTGAGATGATTGGCAATAGGACTAGAGCCAAAGTTGTCAAGAATAAGATTGCCCCACCCTTCAAACAAGCAGAATTTGATATCATGTATGGCCAGGGGATTTCCAGAGAGGGTTCTGTTTTAGACACTGCCGCAGAATTGGACATCGTCAACAAAAGTGGATCTTGGTATTCCCTGGACTCCGAAAGGTTGGGCCAAGGGCGAGAAAACGCCAAGGAATTTCTTAAAAATAATCCCGAGGTAACAGATCAAATTGAAAAAAAAGTGCGGGAGCATTACCAATTAGGTTCATTTAATGCCCCTGTAAAGGAAGAGTAGTTAGATGGCAACAGCCTTTTCCCAGGCATTGAATTATCTCACCGCCCGCAGCAGGACAGTCCAGGAGACCTCTAAGTACTTGCTGCGCAAAGGTTGTTCCCCCCAAGAAACCCAGGAAGCTATTTTGCGCTTGCTAGAGCTAGATTTGCTTAATGACAAAAAAACGGCCAGCCAATGGGTAGAATACACCATGAGATGCAAGCCCCGGGGAAAGGATCGCCTTAACCGGGAACTAAGAGCCCGAGGTGTAGACAGGGCAATCATTGAAGAAGTACTTTTGGTTCTCGACGACGATACCGAATATGAGTTGGCCTTGGAACTTCTTGCTTCACGGCATGTCAGTGAATGGCCCAGGGAGAAATTATTCCGGTTTCTCCGCTACCGGGGATTCTCTTTCCCTGTAATTGAAAGAATCCAGCTATATTATGAAAACTTGACAGGGGAATAAAAAAGCATTAAAATTGAAGTTGGTATTTCCACAAAATTACTTTAAGATTCTGCCCTGGTGGCATTTTGATATAAACGAGGATAAAGATTCATAGTAGCAGATTATCCTTTTTTATAAATTTAGAGCCAGGGTAGAGCCCTGGCTTATTTTATATTAGGAGGTGACGAATATTCCAACACCATTAGTAGTTTTAATTGTAGTTGTAGCTTCGGCTCTTGCTGCTATCGCCGGTTATATAGTGAGGAAACTATTGGCAGAAGCCAAGATTGCTTCTGCAGAAGAAGCAGCGAAAAAGTTGATTGCCGATGCTATCAAAGAAGCCGATTCAAAAAAACGTGAGACTATACTTGAAGCAAAAGAGGATATTCACAAGCTGAGAACGGAGTTAGACAATGAGATTAAAGAACGCCGCCAAGAACAGCAGCGTGTGGATAGACGCCTGACCCAAAGGGAAGAGACCTTAGACCGTAAGTTGGAAAGTGTCGAAAAGAAAGAAGACAACCAGCGAATTAAAGAAGCAGAACTGGAAGAAGCGAATCAGAAGATTCAACAACTCCACCAGCAACAATTACTGGAATTAGAACGCTTATCAGGCCTTTCTAGAGGTGAAGCTCGGGAACTGTTGTTGCAGAACGTCCAAAAAGAAACTCGTCACGAGGCGGCACAGCTAATCAAAGAGATTGAAAATGAGACTAAGCAGGAAGCGGAAAAGCGTTCCAGAGAAATTATTTCTCAGACCATTCAGCGCTACGCTGCTGATCATGTGGCTGAAACCACAGTCTCAGTTGTAAGCTTGCCCAATGACGAGATGAAGGGACGGATTATCGGCCGGGAAGGCAGAAATATCCGAGCTTTGGAAACCCTGACTGGTATCGACTTGATAATTGACGACACCCCAGAGGCCGTCATCATCTCCGGGTTTGACCCCGTTCGTCGTGAAGTGGCAAGAATCGCCCTGGAAAAGCTTATCGCTGATGGGCGCATTCATCCGGGACGCATCGAAGAAATGGTTAATCGGGCACAAAAAGAGGTAGATAACCATATCAAAGAGATGGGTGAACAAGCTACCTTTGATACCGGAATTCATGGCCTCCACCCTGAGTTGATAAGACTCCTAGGTAGGTTGAACTACAGGACAAGTTACGGTCAAAATGTCTTAAAGCACTCCTTGGAAGTCTGCCACCTTGCAGGTATGATTGCTGCTGAAATAGGCGCAGACGTCAAACTAGCCAAGCGTGGAGGATTGCTCCACGACATTGGCAAAGCCATCGACCATGAAGTTGAAGGCCCTCATGTTACCATCGGTGCAGATGTGGCGAAAAAGTATCGGGAGAACCCAGCAGTTGTCCATGCCATTGCCGCTCATCATGGAGATGTCGAGCCTGAAACTGTTGAAGCAGTCTTGGTTCAAGCCGCTGATGCCATTTCCGCTGCTCGTCCAGGAGCCCGCCGGGAAACCCTGGAAAACTACATCAAGCGTCTAGAAAAATTAGAAGAAATTGCGGATTCATTCCAGGGAGTAGACAAGTCATATGCTATTCAGGCAGGCCGGGAAGTCCGCATTATCGTCAAACCCGAGCGAATCGATGATGCCCTTGCAAGTCAAATGGCCAGGGAAATCGTCGAACGCATTGAAGGTGAGATGGAATACCCTGGACAAATCAAAGTTACTGTCATTAGAGAAAGTCGTGCTGTTGAATATGCCAGGTAAAACCCTTTGGGTTTTACCTTTTTTCTAAAGGAGGAACCCTATGAAAGTATTATTTATCGGCGATATTGTCGGTGGCAGTGGACGCAATGCCGTCGCCGCGATCTTGCCTGAATTGGCTCGTGAACAATCCTGGGACCTGTGTATTGCCAATGCCGAAAACTCTGCCGGTGGCAAGGGGATAACCGCCGCTATTGCCGAAGAATTGCTGGCAACAGGCATTGACGTCATGACCATGGGCAATCACACCTGGGATAATAAAGAGATATTCAAGTTCATCGATGATGCTCATTACCTGGTGCGGCCAGCAAATTACCCAATAAATGTTCCTGGTCAGGGATATACTGTGGTCGAAATAAAAGGAAAAAGAGTTGCAGTGATCAATTTATCCGGACAAGTGTTTATGGGTTCTATGGACTGCCCCTTTGCCAAAGCTGACGAATTATTATTAAGTCTCTCGGATTGCGATTACATAATCATCGATTTTCATGGGGAAGCCACTGCCGAAAAGGTTGGCTTTGCCCGTTATGTCGACGGCAGGGCAGCTGCTGTAATCGGTACCCATACTCATATTCAGACCGCCGATGAAGGGCTTTTGCCTCAGGGGACTTTGTATATCACTGATGTAGGAGCAACTGGTGCAATAAATTCTGTGTTGGGTATGGAAGTTGGGCCGGTGATAAAGCGGTTGACTACTAAATTGCCCCAGCGCTTTGTAGCCGCCAAGGGCCCTGCAATGATGTGCGCTGTGTTGATGGATTTATCCGCCAAAAAGATTTTACGCATTGCACTTACTGCTGAATAGATGATGTATTAGCTGAAAAGAAGGTATTTTTTTCTTTGCGGCGAATATATCATATGTAGAACTTTATTTAGACAAGAGGGGGTTTACTTTTTGGACGTATTGAAAGTATCAGCAAAATCCAATCCTAATTCCGTCGCCGGAGCATTGGCAGGTGTCCTGCGGGAGCGGGGTGGTGCTGAAATGCAGGCCATCGGTGCCGGGGCCCTGAACCAGGCTGTCAAAGCCGTTGCAATCGCAAGAGGATTCGTCGCTCCCAGTGGTGTTGACCTAATCTGCATCCCCGCCTTTACAGACATAATTATCGATGGTGAAGAACGTACTGCCATCAAGCTCATTGTTGAACCGCGTTAGCACTCATATTCCGATAAAACCTGTTTATATTGTGTAAGCAGGTTTTCTTATATTCTAAGGAGGGATGTGCTATTTATCAGTTTGCAGATTTTCATTGTGATACCCTGCTGAAAGTCTCTAAAGGTCTGGTGGATTTTTCTTGTTCCCAAGAGAAGGGACACTTGGATCTCAACCGTTTGCTGGCCACTAACTATGTTTTTCAGTGTTTCGCCGCCTTCTTTGAACCCAGCTTGGGCCAAGAAGCTGCCTTGCGTCATACTCTTAGATTGCTTAACATCGCCCGGGAAAAAATCCTTACATTGCCCCAGGTTCAATGGGTAAAGAGGGCAGAGGATCTTGATGGTGGCGGGGATAAGTTGTTGGCGTTGCTGTCTATTGAAGGTGCGGATTTCATTGGCTCTGACCTATACTTAATAGAATTAGTCCATACTATGGGTGTAAGACTGATTACATTAACTTGGAACGGACGTAATAGCCTGGGAGACGGTGTCAAGGTTGGAGGAGGCGGGGGGCTGACAAAGCTTGGTACTAAAGCTGTCAATGTCATGCAGGATATTAATATTATCGTCGATGTTTCCCACCTGGGGGAAAGAGGCTTTTGGGACGTAGCTTCTGCTGCCGAAAAACCCTTTGTTGCTTCACATTCAAACGCCTGGGCACTGTGCCAGCATCCCCGAAACTTAAAGGATGAGCAAATCCGTGAAATCAGCAGTCATGGTGGCTTGATTGGTGTGAATCTGTGTCCCGCCTTTATTGCCCAGTCCCGGGAGGGTCAGACCTTGGATGCATTGGTCCGACATATAAGTCATATTGCAGAAGTAGGCGGTGTCGACTGTCTTTGCCTTGGGGCGGATCTGGACGGCATTGAAGAACTACCCATAGACATGGTAGACGTAAAGGATATGGGCCAACTGCCCGGTCTATTGGAGGATGTCGGCTTCTCGTCAATAGAAATTCAGGCGGTTTGTGCCGCTAACCTAATTAGGTTTCTAAGAAATAATCTGGAGTGAACTTCTATGCGTGTTGATTTACACCTACATTCCACGGCCTCTGACGGTTTGCTGGCCCCTGGTGACCTTGTTGGCCAGGCAAAAGCTAAGGGACTTGAGATTATCGCCTTAACTGACCACGACACCACCGCAGGATTGGAGGAGGCCCATGCTGCAGGTAAAGACTGTAGTATTGGCGTCATTTCTGGCATTGAACTGAGCTCAGATCTTGACGGCATAGAAATACATATTCTTGGGTATCTTTTGGATTACCGCAATCAACAATTGCAAGAGTTGCTGGAGAAGATTCGCCTTAGCCGAATCCAGCGAATTAAAGAAATGATAAACCGCCTAAACACATTGGGCTTTGACTTGACTTGGGGAGAGCTTGCTGCCTTAGGAAGTAAGGCCAGCAGCCTTGGACGCCCTCATGTGGCCAGGTTAATGGTGAAAAAGGGGTATGCCTCCTCGGTTAAGGAAGCATTTGACCATTGGCTTGGTTTCGGGTGCAAAGCTTATGTCCCCAGGTTCAAGCTCCATCCAAGGGAAGCCATTAATATAATCCATGGGGCCCAGGGCCTGGCTTTTCTTGCCCACCCCGGGCTACTTCCCAGAAATAACTTAGTTGGCCAGGTGGCAGCTTGGGGCCTGGATGGTTTGGAAGTATTTCACCCTCAACATAGGCAAGAGCAAGTCCAGGTATTCTTGCAGCAAGCTGAGGCACTTACACTTCACATTTCCGGAGGTTCTGATTTCCATGGGGGACCCGAAGAAAGTCTGGGATATATTGAACTTTACCAGCCATGGTTAATGGACTGAAAAAACAGGTCCAATTTAGCCGTTTTTTCCTGCCTTTAGGCAGGAATTTCTGTGTACAGGGCGAATATTGTATTGTAATGGCCTAATGGACCAGGACAAGTCCAATATTGGAGGTGAGTTCTTGAAACTCCAGTTGAAAAGAGAGACAGGCATACCTCTATATATTCAAGTGCAAAACTTAGTAAAGGACTTAATTAAAAATGGCGTCTGGATGCCAGGTAGCAAGATTCCCACCGAGAGGAGTTTGGCCCAGCAGCTCCATGTCAGCCGCAATACCATCAGCATGGCCTTTCATGATCTAGAACACCAAGGCCTATTGGTCTGTCACCAGGGCCGGGGAACTTTTGTCGCTGAGTCTGATGAAGTAGTTCGCCTGGAGAGCCGCAAAGAACGCCTACTGAGAATAATCGATATGGCCATGGAAGATGCAACTACCTTGGGGTTTAGCATTGATGATTTCATGGCTATTACCCATGTACGGGCTCGGGAAAAGCGGGATATTCTTTCTCGGGTCAATATAATCCTCATTGAATGTAATCGAGAGCAAGTCGAGTTCTTTGCAAAAGAATTGGCTCATAGTGTTGGTGTCATTATCAATCCAATTTTAATTGGAGATCTGGAAACACGCCCAGATAAGTTTCGCGATATTATTCGCAAGGCTGACATTGTCATTACAACGCTTTTTCATCTACAATCCGTTAAAGAAATTGTCGGCGATTTGGGGACGGAAATTATCTCCATCGCCCTTAGTCCTCTGCTGGATTCAATCGTCCACATTGCTCGTATTCCCAACGATGCCCATGTAGGCATCTTTTGCCTGTCCAATAATTTCGCCGATAAAATGATTGCTTCCCTGCGTAGCGCAGGCATCAACCATCTGCAATACAGTGTATTCTTAGGTTCTGCCAAAAAGGAGGTCTTGCTTGAACAAATTGACAGCGTCGACTACCTCATTACATCACCTGGTCGGAAGCAAGAGCTAAAGAATCACACAAGAAAGGAAGTCGTAGAATTCATCTATTCACCGGATCAAGCATCTACCAATCTGCTCAGGGCTACTTTGATGGAACTCAAGGAAAAGAATCTTAAGAAGTGGGAGTGACCAAATGGCAAGCAAGTTTCAAGTGAGCATTCTGCCGAAGTACTGTAAGGGTTGCGGAATTTGTGTCAGCGTTTGTCCTAAACAGGTTTTGGCCTTAGGCAAGGACAAGGCCCAAGTTGAGCATGCAGATCAATGTATCGGCTGTTTAAACTGCGAGTATCACTGTCCGGATTTTGCATTAACCGTGACGGAAGGTGGTAACGATGAGTAAGAAACTTATTCAAGGTAACGAAGCATGTGTCGAAGGCGCTTTAGCAGCTGGCGCAAGATTCTTTGCCGGCTATCCAATTACCCCCTCCACAGAAATCGCCGAATTAATGGCGAAAAAACTGCCTCGGGTAGGCGGTGTATTTATGCAAATGGAAGATGAGATTGCCAGTATAGCAACTATCATTGGAGCATCAATCTCAGGTGCTAAGGCTATGACAGCTACTAGCGGCCCCGGTTTTTCCCTTATGCAGGAGAACCTCGGTTTTGCCGCCATGACAGAAGTGCCAATTGTAGTTGTCAATGTCACAAGGGGAGGTCCCAGCACCGGCACTCCAACCAAGGCCAGCCAAGGAGACTTTATGCAGGCCCGTTGGGGATGTCATGGGGACCATCCAATAATTGTGTTGGCTCCCAGCAGTGTTCAGGAGGTTTATGACCTTGCTATCACTGCTTTTAATATGTCCGAAAAATACATGGTGCCAGTAGTGCTCCTTTATGACGAAGTTGTGGGGCATCTGCGCGAGGGAGTCGAACTAGTAGCTTCTTCCGAAGTACTTAATCGAGAGTTTCCTACTGTCGCCCCGGCAAATTATCGGCCTTATGCCACAGGAGACGGTCTCATTCCAAAACTGGCGCCCTTTGGCAGTGGCTATCGTTACCATATGTCTGGCTTAAGTCATGACGAGACAGGTTTCCCCACTGGCAATCCAGCAACTATCGAGAATCTAGTGATGCGTTTAAATGACAAAATCGAAAACAATCGCAAGGACATCATTAAGTACAAGGCCATCGATATGGAAGATGCCGAAGTCATTCTTCTTGCATATGGCTCGCCCCTTCGCTCCGCCCAGCAGGTACAAAAGCAGGCAAGAGCCCGGGGAGAAAAAGTCGGCCTTATTCAATTATTGACTCTATGGCCCTTTCCCCATGAGTTGCTGACAGATGTATACGCCAAGACCAAGGCAGATTTTATCGTTCCCGAACTGAGCCTTGGCCAATTGGCTGATGAAGTATCAAAATCCGTGCCTCGGGATAAAATCACCCGGGTTAATCGCAATGACGGTGCCCTGATTACACCTGCCCAACTGGAACAGGTATTGAAGGGGGTTATGTAATGAACTACAAAGATCTCTTGCGGAAAGATAAGATGCCCCATATTTGGTGCCCAGGCTGCGGTCATGGCATGGTGCTATCAGCATTTTTGCGCGCTCTTGCAAAAAAAGACTTTGACCCTGACAATGTCGCTGTTATCTCAGGTATCGGCTGTTCTTCGAGAGCATCAGGCTACCTAGATTTTAACACTTTGCACACCACCCATGGGCGGGCCATTCCCTTTGCCACAGGCATCAAAATGGCAAAACCCGGGCTTAAGGTTATTGTGCTCACTGGCGACGGTGACAGCACAGCTATTGGCGGCAATCACCTTATTCATGCGGCACGCCGCAATATTGAGCTGACAGTTATCGTCTTTAACAATAATATTTACGGCATGACCAGCGGCCAATACTCGCCTTTGACCCCACACATGAAGCTAGCGACAACTGCTCCCTATGGCAATATTGACTATCCTTTTGATTTAGTTAACCTGGCTAAAGGGGCAGGGGCAACTTTTGTGGCAAGGAGCGCCACCGTCCAGCCCAGACATCTGGAAAAGGTTATCGGCCAAGGCTTAGACCATAATGGCTTCAGCCTCATTGAGGTCATCACCCAGTGTCCAACATACTTTGGCCGCAAAAACAAGATGGGTTCCCCTGTGGATATGCTGCAGTGGCAAAGAGAAAACACTTCCACTACAGGCAAGGAAGGCACTATTCCCCTGGGTATCTTTGCCCAAGAAGAGCGGCCTGAGTATGGGGAAAATTACTTCGAACTAATAAAAACCCTGGGGGAGGGGAAGAGCGGTGAGTAAAGACTGGGAACTGATTATCAGCGGTTCAGGGGGACAAGGTGCGATCCTGGCGGGCATTATTTTCGCCGAGGCCGCCCTGGCAGACGGATACAATGTTATTCAGACCCAAAGCTACGGCCCCGAAGCCCGAGGTGGCGCCAGCAGGTCTGAAGTCCTGATTTCCCATGAAGAGTTGGCTTATCCAAAGGTTCAGGACTGCAATCTAATGGTTGCATTGACTCAAGAGTCACTAGACAAATATGGCAGTCTTTTAGGAGCCGGAGGGATCTTAATCATCGACGAAGCTATCGATTCTTCTACCCTTAAAACCAGCATCAAAGTTTATAAGGCACCTATTTTTGCCACAGCGGAGAAGCTGCTAAAACCCATGGTAGCCAATATTCTTGTCTTGGGCATACTCAACGCCATTAGCGGCATCGTCAACTTGGAGCATCTTGAGAGTGCCGTCCAAGCACGGGTACCGGCTGCTACAATTCCACTTAATCTCACTGCCTTAGCAGAAGGTAGCAAAATAGGCAAGGACCTAGCTAGTAAAAGCATTTAATATAAAGGGGGAAAATCAATGTCAGAGAATCTAAACATGTTTTTAATGGCCCAAAAGCAAATTAAAGATGCTTGTGACAAGTTGAATTGTGATCCAGCAGTATATGAAATCCTCAAACAACCTTCCCGGATATTGGAAGTAGCTTTTCCGGTCACCATGGATGACGGCACTATTAAGATTTTTACCGGTTATCGTTCACAACACAATGATGCTTTAGGGCCTGCAAAGGGTGGATTGAGATTTAGTCCCACTATGTCATTGGATGAAACCAAGGCTCTATCTATGTGGATGACTTTTAAGGGCGCCATCGTTGGGCTGCCATATGGCGGTGGCAAAGGCGGCGTGGCCTGTGATCCACAAAAATTATCCTTACGGGAAAAGGAAGCAGTCACTAGGGGCTATATCAGGGCCATTGCCCCTATCATCGGCCCCCTACAGGATATTCCCGCTCCTGACGTGGCCACTAACGCCCAGGTCATGGGCTGGGTAATGGATGAATACAGCAAAGTCATGGGCTTTAATAATTTTGCCGTAGTCACTGGCAAACCGCTAATCCTTGGCGGTTCCCAAGGGCGGACCCAGGCTACTGCAATGGGATGCTGCCTTGTCATTCGTGAAGCAGCCAATAAGTTGGGAATCCCCGTTAAAGGTGCTAGGATTGCCATTCAGGGCTGGGGCAATGCAGGCAATAACTTAGCTACCATCCTTCAGGAAATGGGAGCCAAGATCATCGCTGTGGCTGATTACAAGGGTGGCCTTTACAGTGCACAGGGCCTAGATGCTTCCACAATTGTAAAGGTTGACGGCTATCTAAAGCAAAAAACTGATGCAGGTATCATTGATTACCCCGGAGCGACCCAAATCAGCAGTGGTGATCTGCTAACTGTAGAATGCGATGTCCTCATTCCCGCGGCGGTAGAAAACCAAATAACCGGGGAAAATGCAGGTAAGATCCGTGCCAAGATCTTAGCTGAGGCTGCCAATGGACCTACTACTCCCAAAGGCAACGAAATCCTCAAAACCATGGATATCTTCGTCATTCCCGATATTCTTGCCAGCGCTGGAGGAGTTACCGTCTCGTATTTTGAGTGGGTACAAAACCTGCAAAACTATTATTGGACTAAAGAAGAAGTCAACCAGCGCCTGGAACAAAAGATGGTAGCGGCCTTTGAGAATGTCTACAACTTCAGCAAGGAATATTCTGTAGACATGCGCTCCGCTGCTTACATGGTTGGCATAAAGCAACTGGCTGATGCTATGGAAGCCAGAGGTTGGTTAAGCTAGATATAGTTTATTTACCGGAGGTGTGAAGAATGCAGGACAAGCAAGAAAAACTTGCCCAGTGGCAGCAGAAACTTGAGCAAGGAAAGGCTCGGTTTCCCGAGCGCAAGGCAGAATTTGAATCTAGTTCCGGCATCCCCTTGCAGACTGTATACACTCCGTTAGACCTGTCCCAAACAGATGAATTTGCCCTCCCCGGGGAATTTCCCTATACCCGGGGAGTGCAACGCAATATGTACCGGGGCCGGCTATGGACAATGCGTCAGTATGCAGGCTTTGCCAGCGCACAGGAATCAAATGAGCGCTACAAATACTTGCTTTCCCAGGGGCAGACAGGGCTTAGCGTCGCTTTTGACCTGCCCACGCAAATTGGTCTTGACTCAGATCATTCTCTTTCAGAAGGAGAAGTGGGGAAAGTAGGAGTAGCTATTGATTCCCTGGCAGATATGGAAATCCTATTCTCTGACATTCCCTTAGACAAGGTAAGTACTTCCATGACTATAAACGCCCCTGCCATAGTCCTCCTGGCTATGTATCTTGTGGTTGCGGAAAAACAAGGGGTAGAATGGAACAAATTAAAGGGAACGATTCAAAACGATATTCTAAAAGAATATGTAGCTAGGGGAACCTATATTTTCCCCCCAGAACCTTCCCTAAAGATCATTACAGATATCTTTGCCTTTTGCGCTGAGAATGTTCCTAACTGGAATACAATCAGCATTAGCGGCTACCATATTCGTGAAGCAGGGGCTACGGCAGTCCAGGAAGTTGCCTTTACTTTAGCCAACGCCATATGCTATGTAGAAACTGCCATGGCTGCGGGGCAAAAAGTTGACGATTTCGCCCCCCGCCTATCGTTCTTCTTTAACGCCCATTCCAATCTTTTTGAAGAAGTTGCGAAATTCCGGGCCGCCCGGAAGCTGTGGGCAGAAATCATGAGGGACCGCTTTGGTGCCAAAGCAGAAAAGTCCCTATTGCTGCGCTTCCACACTCAGACCGCCGGGTGTACATTGACTGCTCAACAACCAGACAACAACGTAGTCCGGGTAGCCCTGCAGGCTTTAGCCGCAGTGCTGGGGGGCACCCAGTCCCTGCATACCAACTCTCGGGACGAAGCCCTGGCTTTGCCTAGTGAGGACTCAGTGCGGATTGCCCTTAGGACTCAGCAAATCATTGCTCATGAAACCGGCGTAGCCGATGTGGTAGACCCCTTGGGTGGAAGTTATTACATTGAAGACCTTACCAATCAGATTGAGGAAAAGGTCAAGGATATGCTCACTAAGATCGACGACATGGGTGGAGCGGTAGCTGCCATCAATGCAGGCTACATTCAGCGCCAGATTCAGGACAGTGCGTACAATTATCAGTTGGGCGTCGAAAGAAAAGAACAGATCATTGTCGGTGTAAACCAATTTACTGTTGAAGACGAGACCCAACCGGACCTGCTTAGAGTCGATCCAGCCGTTGGCGTTGAGCAAAACCAGCGTCTGGCAGCACTAAAGAGTCAGCGCAATCAAGATGCCGTTAATTCTGGGTTGGCTGCTATTCGCACCGCCGCTGAAAAGGGAGACAATATTTTCCCCTTGGTGCTGGATTCTGTCAGAGCTTACGCTTCTCTTGGAGAGATCTGCGGAGTCCTTCGGGAAGTATACGGCGAATATCAAGGAAAAGATTTAGTCTAGAGGAGGCGATTCCATGGCGCCCATTCGAGTGCTCATGGCAAAACCAGGTCTTGATGGTCACGATCGTGGGGCAAAAGTAGTATCTCGGGCCTTAAGGGATGCGGGTATGGAGGTAATTTATACTGGCCTGCGCCAATCTCCAGAACAGATAGTCCTTGCGGCTATTCAGGAAGATGTGGATATCATTGGCCTCAGCTGCCTTTCTGGAGCCCATAACTCCCTGTTCCCCAAGGTTGTGGATGGCTTAAAGGCAAAAGGAGCAGGGGAGATCGTCGTTTTTGGCGGTGGAGTCATTCCTGAAGCAGATATCCCAGGCCTGTTGGCTTCGGGTATTGCAGCTGTGTTCACCCCCGGCACTTCTTTGGAAGAGATAGTATCCTGGGTCCGGAAACGAGTGAAAAATCATCATGAATAATTGGCAGCTGCAACTAGCCAAGGCAATTACGAAAATCGAGAATCTGGACTTTCAAGCTTTGGCGGATGCGGCTAGACTGCCCTTGGACGATTCATCAGTCCATATCATTGGCGTCACCGGCCCTCCTGGAGGCGGTAAAAGCACCTTATGCAATCAGCTAATTCAAGGATTGGCTGTCAGCCACAAGGTGGCTGCCCTGCTGGTGGACCCCTCCAGCCCGTTTTCAGGAGGGGCCATTCTCGGGGATAGAATCCGGATGCAGGCATTAGTGTCAAATCCCAATGTCTATATCCGCTCTTTAAGCAACCGGGGCAACGCCGGTGGCGTGGCCAGCTCTCTGGTCAGCATTCTCCGGTTGCTGATGAGCTATGGATTTGACTACATTGTCATTGAAACCGTGGGTGCAGGTCAGTCAGAGGTAAAAATCGCCTCCATTGCCGACACCACCTTAGTGGTTTCGGTGCCAAATCTAGGTGATGACATTCAAGCATTTAAATCGGGGATTCTCGAGATTGCCGACATTTTTGTCATCAATAAAGGGGATTTGCCTGGAGCAGATTCTCTGTATACTTCTCTTAGGGAATCTGCCCAAAGTCAAAGACAGGGTTGGACGCCGCCCTTATGCCAGACTGTTGCCACTGCAGGTTTAGGAATCCCTGAGCTACTTGCGGAGATTCACAGACATGGGCAATGGCTGGGTAAGGAGAACAGGTTAGTTGAAAAACGCAAGCTGGCGGCTAAGTTTGAAGTCCTTGAACTTAGCAGGATGCTGCTACAAAAGCATTTAGACACAGTACCTGCAGAGGTTCTTGCCCGTAATCTTAACCGCAAGGATATCAACCTCTTGCAGAAGCTAGACGATGTCTATGGAGAATTACTAAATATTTTTAGTGAGGTGTAGCCATGTTTAAAAAGATTGATCACCTCGGCATTGCGGTAGAAGATCTTGCTGCCGCAGTAGATTTGTATCGGGATACTTTGGGCCTGGATTACGCCGGTGAGGAAACTGTGGCTGAACAAAAGGTTAAGACAGCCTTCTTTCCCCTGGGGGAAAGCTCTATTGAGCTGTTAGAACCCACTGACCCAGATAGTCCCGTAGGTAAATTTATAGCTAAAAAGGGCCCCGGCATCCATCATATCGCCCTAAGGGTGGAGGATGTAGCCAAGGCCATTGAGACCCTCTTAACCCAGGGGGTCAGGATGATCGATACAGTTCCTAGAGAGGGGGCCCATGGGGCAAAAATTGCTTTTATTCATCCAAAGTCCACCCCTGGAATACTAGTAGAAATTTGTCAGCGAAGGGATGACTAATATGAGCAACTGGAAGGATTTACAGGATAAGCTGGAGGAAAGGCGCAACTATATCCATGGGGGCGGTGGCGAAAAGGCCGTTGCAAAGCAACTGAGCCTTGGCAAACAAACAGCCCGTCAAAGGATAGAACAATTACTTGACCCCGGCTCCTTTGTGGAAATAAACACCTTCGTCCAACATCGCTGTACTAACCTAGGCATGGACAAAAAGGAGACTCCCGGGGAAGGTGTGGTCACTGGCTATGGCACCATTGATAAGCGCTTGGTCTATGTGTTTTCTCAAGATTTCACCGTGGTGGGTGGTAGCCTCAGCGAAATGCATGCCAAGAAAATCTGTGCATGTATGGACCTGGCGGCAAAAACTGGAGCACCGGTTATTGGTTTAAATGATTCTGGCGGTGCCAGGATACAAGAAGGCATTGACGCCTTGGACGGTTATGGCCAGATTTTTTACCGCAACACCGTGTATTCAGGGGTTGTCCCTCAGATTTCTGTCATTTTGGGACCCTGTGCCGGCGGGGCAGTGTATTCTCCCGCCATTACAGATTTCATCTTTATGACTGAAAAGACCAGCCAAATGTTTATCACTGGTCCCCAAGTCATTAAATCCGTAACGGGAGAAACCATTAATCCTGATGATCTCGGCGGAGGTATGGTTCACAATGCCACCAGTGGTGTCGCCCATTTCCTGGGCCAGGACGAAGCTGACTGCTTAAATCAAGTGCGCAGGCTAATCAGTTACCTACCTGCTAACAACCTAGAAAAAGCGCCCTTGGCTCAGCCCACAAAGCCGCCTGCCATAGATCTGACTGAGCTGGTTCCCACTAATCCCAATGCCGGTTATGATGTGCGTCAGCTAATTGAGGCGGTGGTGGATGGGAATTCCTTTATGGAAGTGCAAGCTTTATTTGCTCCAAACGCTGTAGTAGGTCTCGCGCGCCTCCAGGGCCAGACCGCAGGTATTGTAGCCAATCAACCCATGCATCTAGCTGGTTGCCTGGATATAAATGCCTCAGATAAGATCTCCAGATTTGTCCGCTTCTGTGACAGCTTTAATATTCCGGTTATTACCTTTGTAGATGTCCCGGGTTACTTACCTGGGATTGCCCAGGAACATAGTGGCATTATTCGCCATGGCGCCAAGATATTATTTGCTTATTCCGAAGCCAGCGTTCCCAAGATCACTATATTGGTGCGCAAAGCATATGGCGGTGCCTATGTGGCTCTTGGCAGCAAATCCCTGGGGGCAGATATAGTCTTGGCCTGGCCTTCTGCAGAAATCGCAGTTATGGGTCCAGAAGGGGCTGTAAATATCATTTTCCGCAAGGAATTGGCCGCTTCTGACACCCCAGACACCCTGCGCAAGGAATTGGTCCAGGAATATCGGGACAAATTTGCCAATCCCATCGCCGCCGCCGGCCGTGGCTACGTGGACGATGTTATTGCCCCTGGAGATACAAGAGTTCATCTCATTAACTCCCTGTCCATGCTGGCTGGGAAACGAGAAAAGAAGCCAGTAAAAAAACATGGCAATATTCCTTTGTAAGGAGGCTTCACAATGCAATTTGGATTTGGCGTAGTAATAACCCTCCTTGGCATAACTGTGGTCTCTCTTACTTTGGCGCTACTGATGCTGATTATCAGTTTACCCCGTTTGTTTTTACCCAAGGGCAGCACTGAGAAAGCCACTGTTAGCTCAGCCCCAATATATCCTGTGGGGATCCCTCCGGAGCATATAGCTGCCATTGCTGGGGCCTTAGCCATGTTGGGTGGGGCCTACAGAATAAGAACCGTTAAGATTATTGGCAATGAAAACTGGGAGCGAAGCCGGTATACCGACATCGCAACCCTTTGACAGGAGGCATATTGATGAAGAAATTTAAAATTACTGTTGATGGGGCAGTTTACAATGTAGAGGTTGAGGAAGTAGGGGAATATACAGCCGCCCCAGCATCACAACCCCCTGCCAGGGAGAAATCTCCTACACCGGTTGCGGATATCCCCATTGAAACACCAAAAGAACCTGTAAAAAAAGTAGCTCAGCCCCAGGCTGCACCAGGAAAAGCTAACTTAACTTCGCCTATGCCTGGCACCATCATAAAAATCCTTGTCAATACAGGGGATAAGGTGGAACAAGGCCAGCCCTTAGTTATTCTTGAGGCAATGAAAATGGAAAACAATATTAATGCCAGCACAACTGGGACTGTAGCCAGTGTAGAAGTTAGCCCAGGTCAGACTGTGGATACCGGCCAGTTGCTGCTGACCATCGGATAGAGGCCCAGGAATGATTATTGTTGAAAAGCTCGTTCAGTTGTGGGAGAGCACTGGCATAGCCATCGCGACTCCCAGTGAACTGCTCATGATTGCCTTAGCACTCTTCCTGATGTACTTGGCCATCGTCAAGAAGTACGAACCCCTGCTCTTGCTGCCAATTAGTTTTGGCATGCTCCTAGCCAATATGCCTGGGGCAGGACTAATGTTGCCTCCTGAAGGTGGCCAGCCGGGTGGTTTGTTTTATTACCTGTATCTAGGGGTTAAAAACGGCATCTATCCGCCCTTGATCTTTTTAGGGGTTGGCGCATTTACCGACTTTGGCCCTTTAATTGCAAATCCTAAAACCTTGCTGCTAGGCGCCGCTGCTCAGTTTGGCATCTTTATTACCTTCCTAGGGGCCATCCTGCTGAACTTTCCCCTTCTCCAGGCGGCAGCGATAGGCATTATTGGTGGTGCAGACGGCCCAACAGCTATATATTTAACCACAAAGCTTGCGCCGGAATTGTTAGGTCCCATTGCAATTGCTGCGTATTCCTATATGGCCTTGGTTCCCATTATCCAACCCCCAATTATGAAAGCCTTGACCACCAAAAAAGAACGCCAGATTGTCATGGAACAGTTGCGCCCAGTAAGTAAGACAGAAAGAATCTTGTTCCCAATAATCGTTACTATCCTCACTGGACTGCTGTTACCATCGGCAGTACCCTTAATTGGCATGCTGATGTTGGGCAATCTCTTCCGGGAATCCGGGGTGGTGGATAGGTTATTTAAGGCCTCTCAAAACGAATTAAACAATATCATCGTCATCTTTTTAGGATTAACTGTTGGTGCCACGGCTTCCGCCGAGATGTTTTTGAGATTGGAAACGTTAAAGATTATCGCTCTTGGCCTAATTGCCTTCTCGATAGGCACTGCAGCGGGGCTGCTCTTTGGCAAGCTAATGTGTTGGCTGTCCAAGGGGAAGGTTAACCCTCTTATTGGCTCCGCCGGAGTATCTGCTGTGCCAATGGCAGCCCGGGTTTCTCAGGACGTCGGTGCTCAGGAGAACCCCAACAACTACCTGCTTATGCACGCTATGGGGCCAAATGTAGCTGGCGTTATAGGTTCTGCAATTGCTGCAGGGGTGCTCATGTCCCTTCTGGGTTAGCACCCTAGTGGTTGCGCAAAAATAGAGGTTGTCTTTCCTGGGGTTTTCATGTGATAATGTTAAAGATATAATATCTGGAAGGAAGTGCACTAGTGCTGAAAATCCCCGTAGGTGTATCTAACAGACATATCCATCTTTCTCATGAAGACTTTGAAACTCTTTTTGGCTCCAGTAGTGAGCTAAGCAAGTCCAAGGATCTTGGCCAGCCTGGCCAATTTGCCGCCACAGAAAAAGTAGATTTCTCCGGACCCAAGGGAACCATTGCTGGCGTCCGTATTCTCGGGCCTTTTCGGGGACAATCCCAGGTGGAAATCTCCCGGACCGACGCCTTTAAATTGGGCATTTCGCCACCAGTCAGGGACTCTGGCAACCTTGCAGGTTCAGAATCCCTTATGCTTAAAGGTCCTGCAGGTACGGTTCAGCTAAAAGAGGGCTGCATCCTTGCCCAACGGCATATTCACATGACTCCGGAAATAGCTGGACAATACCAACTAGCTGATGGTCAAATGGTCTCAGTTAGCTGTACAGGCCCTAGGGCTTTGACCTTTAACCAAGTCTTGGTTCGGGTTAGCCCCAACTACAGTCTAGAATTCCATATTGACATCGATGAAGCTAACAGCGCCATGCTCAATACTGGGGACGTAGTAACTCTGGACTAATATTATCCGGGCAATCATAAAAAGACACAAATTCTGTGTCTTTTTGCCTTCATCTACTTAATATCGACAAAAAGGCGAATGACAACTTGCAGCTTAGCAGAAACATAACAGCCGCTATCGCAATCATTCGCCTCGTGTATATGGTACCCAGCTTTAATCGTAGTCAAACAAGCCAAATTTTTCATTTACGAAAGGGAGTGCAAGGGCTATGCTTCCCAGCAAAAAAATTGAAGTGGGAGATCTATTCCTGGAGCGTGAATATTGCCTTATTGATGTGCGAACAGAGACCGAGTATGCTCAAGGCTCGATACCGGGCAGCATCAATATTCCACTTTTTAATGAAGAGGAGCAGGCTAGGATAGGTCGGGTGTATGCAGCAAACCGCAAAGCCGCCACCTTTCTTGCCATGGACATAGCTGGTCCAAAAATTCCAAACTTCGTGCGCCGCATCTGCCGCTACATTCAGGGGAAGCCCTTGCTGATATATTGCTGGCGGGGAGGCATGCGTAGCCATGCCAGTGTCACCCTGTTAAGTATGGTGGGCCAAGAGGCAGCCCAACTTCGGGGCGGCTACCATCAATATAGGAAACAAATCTATCAACAGCTTCTGGGATACAAACTTAAACCACAGGTAATCATCCTCAAGGGCAAAAGCGGCACCGGCAAGACTGATACCCTCCGCCTCCTGGAACAAAGGGGGTACCCAGTGCTGGATTTAGAAGGTCTTGCCCGACATCGGGGTTCAAGCTTTGGCAGCGTACCAGGGGAGGTCCCCCAATGCCAAAAGAACTTCGACTCGCTGCTGCTGGGCAGATTAAATGAGTTTCAGGATAGACCCTACATTCTCTTAGAAGGGGAAAGCAAGCGCATCGGCAACATCTGCCTGCCGGATTTTTTATTTTCCGCCATGCGTCAGGCTCCGGTAATTGAAGTTACCGGAAGCCTGGAAGCACGCAGTGAACGCATCCTGGCTGATTATACTCCTAGGAGTAATATGGCCAGACTACAGGCCTATATGTCATTGTTTCGCCTCCAAGGAGTACTGCCCAAGAAGCTGTACAGAGAGCTAAGGCTATCCTTAGACCACCAGGACTACGGGTCTTTTGTCCAGCTCATCCTCCTCCGCCATTATGATCGGCTCTATGACCATAATTTGCCGGGTAAACAAGTACTGGTCACAATACACTCAGATGAACCAGAAAAGACTGCAACTTCAATCGCCTCCTTGCTGGATAATAATGCTTTCGGGATATGCAGTCCCTAATTTAACACCGTCTTTTCTGTATACTCCTTTGCGCTTTACCGCTATTACTAGTAAAATAGATACAGCTAAGGAATATCGGAGGTAGCAATATGCCAAGGAATGCACCCAGGACTTACTACATACAGACCTACGGCTGTCAGATGAATGAACGGGACAGTGAGACAATAGCGGGAATTCTCCAAAGCCGGGGCATGACCCCAGCCATAGACATCAATACCGCTGATCTAATCATGGTCAATACCTGTACTATTAGAGATAAAGCAGAACAAAAGGTCTATGGCCTGTTGGGCCGATTCCGGGAGATGAAGGAAGAGAACCCCAACCTGGTCCTAGGGATCTGCGGTTGTATGCCCCAGCAGCAGAAGGTCGCCAAACACATTAAGTCCCGCTACCCATTTATGGACATCATCATTGGCACCCATAACCTCAACGTTCTCAACACATACTTGGAGCAGGTCCTTGTTGAACGTCAACAAATCCTGGATGTATGGGAAGAGAGGGCTGAAGAGGAGTTAGTCCTTCCAGCTCTGCGGTCGGGGCATTTCAAAGCCTTTGTCAATATCAACTGGGGCTGTAATAATTTTTGTACATACTGTATCGTGCCCTATGTCCGAGGACGGGAAAAGAGCAGGTCCCCTGAGGTCATAGTAAAAGAAATAGAGGCCTTGGCAAGGGATGGTTTTAAAGAAATTACCCTCCTAGGGCAAAATGTCAACAGCTATGGAAAAGATCTGTCCGAGAGGCCGGACTTTGCCCAGTTGCTGGAGCTGGTTGACTCCATAGATGGTATCCAAAGGATTCGCTTTATGACCTCCCATCCCCGGGATGTTGCGGATTGCCTCATCGATGCCATGGCGAAACTACCCAAGGTTTGCCAGCATTTGCATCTGCCCCTTCAGTCGGGAAGCAATCATATTTTGGAGAAGATGAACAGGGGGTACACTTCAGAGCATTACCTGAGGATTGTGGAAAAGCTTAGGCTAGCCATCCCCGACATTGCCTTGTCCACTGACCTCATTGTTGGCTTTCCGGGAGAAACGGAAGAGGATTTTCAAGATACTTTATCTATGGTTAGCCAGGTTCGCTTTGATTCTGCATACACCTTTATCTATTCTCCTCGTAAAGGCACCCCTGCTGCATCTATGGAAGGACAGCTGGAAAGCGCCATAATGAAAGATAGGCTGCAAAGGTTGATGAAGGTCCAGAACCAAGTAAGTCTTAGCAGTAATGAAGGGCTAATGGGAACTATACAGCAATTGCTAGTTGAGGAGTGTTCCCAGGGCGTTGGTAAAGGTCGAACCACCGGAAATAAGCTTGTTTTTTTCAAAAGCGACAAGGACTATAGCGGTCAACTAGTGGATGTCAAGATTACTGGGGCAAAGACCTGGAGCCTGACAGGGGAATTGGGGGATGAAGGATGAAGTTGACGCCAATGATGCAGCAATACAGAGAGACCAAAGAAAAATACCCCGATTGCCTGCTGATGTTTCGGGTTGGTGACTTTTTTGAGCTCTTTTTTGAGGATGCGGTCACCGCCGCCCGTGAATTAAATATCGCTTTAACCAGCAGAGATAAAAAAGAGGGAGAAAAGGGAACACCTATGGCAGGGGTTCCCCATCATGCCCTAGATGCTTATCTCGGCAAATTAGTGAAAAACGGCTACAAGGTAGCCATCTGCGACCAGGTGGAGGATCCCCAGCTGGCCAAGGGTCTGGTAAAGAGAGAGGTTGTGCGGGTAGTAACCCCCGGCACAATTATTGAAGCTAACCTCTTGGAACCCTCTGAGAACAATTGGCTGCTGGCCTTAGTGTATGAGAAAGGGGAGTGGGGGCTGGCCTTTACCGATATTTCTACCGGCCAGTTCCAGTGTGCCCAGTTTATCGGTTCTAGGGAACAAGTTGAATCAATAATAGCTTCTTTAAACCCCAGGGAACTTATATCGGATCAAAAACCAGAGAATCTTGGCTTTACCGTAAATTCATTGCTTGATGCAATCAGCCCGGAACAAGCTAATAAAGTATGTGCCTCCTTACCCAGGGAACACTTTCTCCAGGGTAAGAAGCTCGCCTCTAAAGCCGTGGCTGTTGTCCTTGCCTATCTGAAAGATCGGCATATGGCCTACCCTGAGCAACTTGGGGATCTGGAATGGTATGATCCTGGTAGCTTTATGTACCTTGATTCCACTTCCCAGCGAAACCTGGAGGTCCTGGTTCCCCTCGGAGGCAATAGCAATGGGCCTTCCCTCCTTAAGGTAGTGGACAAGACTGTTACAGCTATGGGTAGCCGCAAGCTAAAGAATATATTAATTGCCCCCTTGGCGGATCCGGTGGCCATAAATTTGCGCCTGGACTCAGTTCAGTTTTTCTTTGATAACTATGTGCTCCGGAAAAAGGCCCGAGAGATCCTTAGGGATATCTATGACCTGGAGCGGATAATAACAAAAATAAATTATAAAAGTGCCAATGCCAGGGATATGCTGGCCCTTGCCCACTCTCTAGAGCTTGTACCGGCTATTGGAGGCCTAGTGGCCAAGATTCCCGGTGGGACTCAGCAGTTGGGAGACTATTCTCAGCTCTGCGCATTAATACAAAAGGCAATACAGCCAGAACCTCCGCTATCCCTGCGGGAGGGAAATATCATTCGCCAGGGGTATTCTCAGGAATTAGATGAAATCCGGCAGCTGTCTGCCAGCGGCAGTGACTGGATTCGCAGGTATGAAGGCAGGCTCCGGGAGGAGACTGGAATAAAGTCCCTGAAGATTGGATTTAATAAGGTCTTTGGCTACTATATCGAAATAACCCGCAGCCATTTGGACCTGGTTCCCCCTTGGTTTATCCGCAAGCAGACATTAGTCAATTGTGAACGCTATGAGACCCAGGAGCTAAAGGAATGGGAGGATAAAATTCTCTCTGCCAACGAGCGCAAGTATAGTATGGAGTACCAGCTATTTTGCGCATTGCGGGAGGCGGTGGGCAAATGGGGCTCACAAATTCAAGCCACTGCCCGGAGCCTTGCCGCCTTGGACTGCTGGCAGGGCCTGGCAGAAACTGCAGCGGAATACAACTATTGCCGCCCAGTTATTGACGACAGTGCCCTCTTGGACATACGGGATGGCCGTCACCCAGTGGTAGAGCAGTTTGGCATTATGCAGTTTGTGGCCAACGACTGTTTGCTGGATACCCAGCACCGACAGATCATGATCATAACCGGGCCCAATATGGCAGGTAAGTCCACCTATATGCGCCAAGTTGCCCTTATTGCTCTGCTTGCTCAAGCTGGTAGCTTTGTCCCTGCTGGCTACGCCCATATCGGGGTCTTGGACGCTATTTTCACCCGCATTGGTG
Source organism: Firmicutes bacterium UBA5509 (assembly GCA_002423965.1). Classification (GTDB taxonomy): domain Bacteria; phylum Bacillota; class Proteinivoracia; order UBA4975; family UBA4975; genus UBA4975. The sequence continues at coordinate 170,320 of DIOR01000023.1, forward strand.
CCAGCGACGACTTGGCTTCCGGTCGCAGCACCTTTATGGTAGAAATGGCAGAGTTGGCGAGAATCCTAGCTAAAGCCACGCCCATGAGCCTTATTCTTTTAGATGAGATTGGCCGTGGGACTGGGACGGCTGACGGCATCAGCATTGCCAGAGCTACATTAGAATACCTCCATAACAAGCCTGCCCTAGCGGCAAAGACCCTCTTTGCCACCCATTACCATCAGCTGACAGCTCTTGAAGGTGAATTAAGCCGTGTAATAAACTGTTCAATTCAGGTTTCGGAAAAAGAGGGAGAAGTGACCTTTTTGCACAAGATTGTCCCAGGGGGCAGCGACAGAAGCTATGGCATTCATGTGGCAAAATTAGCCGGGCTACCTGAGGAATTGGTTTTAAAGGCCGAAGAATATATAGTTCAAGAGTCTTGGGCTTCGAACCAAGATCAAGTTGCCGCCACAGGGGTAGTGCAAAGCAGTCCGCCCCAAGTGGAGTCGATGCTTAGTATCTTGCAGGCCCTAAGCCTTGACGATACTACCCCTCGGCAGGCCTGGACTGAATTAGATCGCCTAGTACGTCTTGCATCAGAGGTGAATAGAAATGAAGATTAAAATCCTCAGTGAAGACACCATTTTAAAAATCGCCGCCGGTGAGGTGGTGGAAAGACCTGCATCGGTAGTGAAAGAATTGGTAGACAACGCTATAGATGCCGGGGCAAAGACAATAAGCATTGAAGTGTTTAACGGCGGTCTCGACAGTATCATCGTCAGCGACGATGGCCAGGGTATGTCTGCTGAAGATTTAGCCTTGGCTGTCCACAGACATAGTACCAGCAAAATCTCCGACAGCACAGACTTGTATAATATCACCACCATGGGCTTCCGGGGGGAAGCATTGGCCAGCATTAGCACTGTATCGAAGATGACCATTGTTACTAGACAGCGACAGGATGTGGCAGGCAGTTCTCTGGATATAATCGGGGGAGAGCAGGGTAAAGTGGAGCCAGTAGCCAGTCCTGAGGGCACTCGGATAGAAGTCAGGGAGTTGTTTTTCAATACCCCAGCTAGGAAGAAATTCTTACGCAAAGCTTCTGCGGAATTTACTGCCATTGGCGAAGTGGTCCATCAACTGTTGGTGGCCAAGCCGGGGATTCGCTTTAAGCTCTTTCATAACGGCAAGACTGTGACTTCTTCTCCCGGCAGCGGCAGTCTAAGGGATGCCATTGCCTGCCTGGCCGGAACCGCAATTGCAGACAATGTCCTGGAATGTTACGGCTCGGCAGAGGGCTATACAGTCACCGGCTTCATAGTCAGTCCTATTTTTCACCGCAGCAACCGAGCAATGCAATATTTTACTGTCAACAGTCGTCCTGTCAATCTTCGCCTGGCAGGCAGTGCCCTAGAACGGGCTTATCATACATTGCTGCCGGTAAACCGGTACCCAATCGCTTTCCTTAACTTAGAGGTTCCCAATAGCCAGGTAGATGTTAATGTCCATCCCGCAAAACGGGAAGTGAAATTCAGTGATGCCAGCTCACTTTTCTCTTTAGTCTTCCGAGCATGCAATGATGCTCTTACCGCTATTACTTCTGTTCCCTTGGAGTATACTAGGGAATATAATTCAAGAGACCCTCAAAAATCTCCCCAGACAGTTTCTTTTCCCTCCAGGGAGCACTTACCCCTTGGAACATATAGAAGCCAGCCTGAGGGAACGCATGTGGTTCAGGAGGCATTCCACGAGTCTCATGCCCTAAGGGAAGACTACACAATCCTTGGCCAGGTATTTTCCACCTTTCTTGTGGTGTCCACCCCTTCTGAACTGCGCCTGGTGGATCAGCACGCCGCCCAGGAAAGAGTGCTGTACGAACATTACTTACAGCTACTCAAAGAGGGCAGCAGACCGGGGCAGGTGGTAATCCCCATTGAAACACCCCTTTCGGGTCGCAGCCGCCAGTTTATAGAGGCTTGGTTGCCTCGGCTTACGGAACTTGGGTTTAAAATCCAGCTTACCGATGAGGGCATGGTTCTCAAAGAAACCCCGGTGATTTTTAAAAAGGTACTGACTGAAGGGGATACTATTGAGATAATTGAGCACCTTCAACAATATGAAGGCCATGAGTACGATATCTCAGATTATCAGCAGGCGGCTTTAATGCTATTGGCCTGCAAAGGGGCAATAAAGGCCAATCAGCGCCTTTCTTCCAATGAAAGCCTTCAGCTCCTTTTGGACTTGGACAAATGTGAAAATAGCCGTACTTGCCCCCACGGACGCCCAATTTGGTTGACCTTTAACAGGGAACATCTTGAAAAAATGTTTGCCAGGAGGTAGGGATGTCTCCAGTGATGACTACCGCCCGCAAACCTAATGCTGAGCAGGTGGCAGAAGCCAAGGAAATTGCAGACCGGCATGGCCTTCAATTTCTACCTCGGGGGAACCGCAGTCTCGATTCTCTAATTATCGAGTATGGCAGTGTCCTAGTCTTTAGTTACCGGGGATTGTCCTGTTACACCAATAAAGGGGAACTATTCTTCCACCCAAATATGGCTGCTGTGCGCATTCGCATGCTGCGCAAGGGCGGCAAGGATAAGTTGCTGAATATCTGTGGACTTGCCCCCGGGGACAGTTTTTTGGATTGCACTGCCGGTCTTTGCTCTGACAGCTTGGTTGCCAAATATCAGGTAGGAGAGAGGGGAAGGGTCCTAGCCTTGGAGCAATCACTGCCTATTTACCTGGTGATGGCCCATGGGCTGCAAAATGCTAGGCCCCCTCGTTTCCAAGAGCTGGCTAAGGGGATTGAACTGGTATGCAGGGACTTCCGGGACATTCTGCCTCAGTTGCCGCCTAGCTCCTTTGATGTGGTTTATTTTGATCCCATGTTTGCTGTGCCTGTTATGGAAGCCTCGTCTTTGATTCCCCTGCGGCCTCTGGCTCAGGACCAACCCTTGACTCCTGAGGATATCCATTTAGCAGCTCGGGTGGCAAAAAAAAAGGTGGTACTCAAAGAAAGGGTTTTTTATGATTTTTCCCAACTAGGCTTGACCCGGGCTGGAGGAGATGGCCGCAAGACTGCTTATGGCGTATTGTCCCTTAAGGAGGATGAAGTTGAAGACTAAAATTCCCCTGCTGGTAATTGCCGGCCCAACAGCTTCGGGCAAATCCGATGTAGCTGTAAAGTTGGCACTGATTTTCAATGGAGAAATTGTCTCATCAGATTCCATGCAGGTATATAAATATATGGATATTGGCACAGCCAAGGTCAGTATGGCAATTCGGGCACAAATACCTCACCATATGCTGGATATAGTGGAACCCGATGCAGATTTTTCACTGGCTCAGTACAAGGAAGAGGCAGACAAGGTAATTAAAGATATTTGGCAGCAAGGGCATTTACCGCTGCTGGTTGGGGGTACCGGCCTGTACATTAGGGCAGTAATTGAAAATTACCCTTTGGATAAACTGCCCTTTGATGCTACTTGTCGGGATGAGCTCAATAGAATCTGGGATGAACGGGGCGGAGAATACATGTTGGCCTGGCTGGAAAAAGTCGATGCTGTAACAGCTGCCAAAGCAAAAGACCGCAGACGCATCGTGCGGGCACTGGAAGTATATAAACTTACAGGCATGAGCCAGACAGAAATCCATAGGCGGGGAAAAGCAGAAAGCCCTTATGCCCCAATAATCCTTGCCCTCACCCTGCCCCGGCCCCAACTATACCAACGAATAGATTCCCGGGCCGAGGAAATGGTAACCCAGGGATTGCTTGAAGAATACGAGGACTTACTGAAAAGGGGCTATTCAACCGGGGATAAGGCCATGCAGGGACTAGGCTACTATCATGCAGGTATGCATATAGCAGGCTACTGGAGCAGGGAAGAAATGATTGCCAATCTGCAGCGGGACACCAGACGCTATGCAAAACGGCAACTATCTTGGTTTCGGGGAATGGAAGCTGTATCTTGGGTAGATAATAGCAATCCCCCTGCCAGTATTGAAAGAATTTCTCAGTTAGTGGCAGGAAAAATACAGCAATACAGCGAAGTACTAAACAGATAAAGATACATAGAAAGAGGCGGTGATCTTGGTGAAAAATCTCAATCTCCAGGACATATTCCTAAACCAAATTCGCAAGGACGGCACCCCAGTAACTATTTTTCTACTCAATGGCTTTCAAATTAAAGGCTTTGTCCGTGGGTTTGACAATTTTACTGTAGTCTTGGATAGCGATAATAAACAGCAGCTTATCTACAAGCATGCTATATCTACTGTTAGCCCGTTGCGTCCAGTCAATCTCAATCCCGAGCGCAACGAGGAATAGAATAAATACACCCCCATGGGGGGTGTATTTATATGGAGAAACACTTTTTCCCTTTCGAAAGCATATATTATGTCGTGTATTAGAAAGGGGGAGGGGAGTGGGAGATTACTATCAAGAGGTTGAAAGGGTTGTCAGCCAGGGTTCTTTGTCCGGGGAACCCAGGAGAATAGAACCAGCTGCCCCCATTGCTTATGGGGAGCTATTCAATTTGGTTGGCCTAAAAAAGGTTAAGGAACTTGCCCGGGAGTTGGAAGCCTTTATCAACGTGCAGAGACATCGTGAGGCATATAATTTAAAGAATGCCCCCATGGTTCTGCACATGGTCTTTAAAGGCAATCCTGGCACTGGAAAAACTACTGTTGCCCGCCTGTTCGGAAAGCTCTTCCACAGCCTCCAGGTGCTACCTAAGGGCCATATCATCGAAGTAGAAAGGGCAGACTTAGTAGGAGAATATATCGGTCACACGGCGCAAAAAACCCGGGAAAAAATCCACAAAGCCATGGGAGGCATTCTCTTTATAGACGAGGCGTATTCCCTTGCCAGAGGTGGCGAAAAAGACTTTGGCAAGGAGGCAGTGGATACACTGGTAAAGGGAATGGAGGACTATAAGAATGACTTTATTCTCATTCTCGCAGGCTACACAGCCCCTATGGACGAGTTTATGCGCCTTAACCCCGGGTTAAAGTCTAGGTTTCCCATTCAAATTCACTTCCCCGACTACTCGGTGCAAGAGCTACTAGATATTGCTGGTCTGATGCTGGAAGAGCGTCAATACCGCATGACAAGCAGGGCCAGGAATAAGTTAGGAGAAATTATTGACCAGTACAACAATATGCAATACAATAATTTCAGCAATGCCCGTCTTGTCCGGAATTTGCTGGAGACGGCCATCCGCCGTCACGCCGTTCGCTTAAGATATGTCACAAACCCCACCCGGGATCAGCTGCAGAACCTGGAGTCCTGCGATTTCTTAAGCAATCCCGGAGACTTTTACGGTAACCTGAGGTGAATTATGCTAACAGAGACACAAATTCTTTGTCAAAGATTTCCTACACTTACTCCAGCTTTTAAGGCAATAATGCCTGCCCTAGAGCCCTTTCGGGTTTCCTCAATTGACTTGCACAATCAGGCCAGGGTTCTAGAAGCATTCTCCCAGCAACGGGTCGATAGTTATGATCTTCTGGGTTCTACTGGCTACGGCTACAATGACAGGGGAAGGGACAAGCTAGAAGCTATTTATAGTCAATTTTTTGGTGGCGAAGCCGCCTTGGTCCGTCCCCAAATTTCCTCTGGCACCCACGCTCTCTGGCTTGCCCTTAGTGGCAATACCCAGCCTGGAGATGAAATCATCTCGATTACTGGAGAGCCTTACGCCACACTGGCCACTGTCTTGGCTCAAACTAGTCCAGGCTCCTTAAAGAGCCTAGGTATTAAGTTCAAAACAATAGATCTTCTACCCCAGGGACAGTTTGATCTAGAATCCCTTGCCAAGAACATATCCGCCAAGACGAAGATTATTTACATCCAAAAGAGCAGGGGATATTCACTGCGGCAACCTATTAGCACCGGTCAAATCGCCGCTGTGGCCACATGGATGCAATCTCAACCCCACCGCCTTGTTCTTGTGGTAGATAATTGTTATGGTGAATTTGTCGAAGCCCAAGAACCGGGCCATGTTGGTGCCGATCTATCAGTAGGTTCCTTAATCAAGAATCCCGGAGGAGGCCTGGCGGAAACTGGCGGGTACATTGTCGGCAGGGAAGAATTAGTGGCTAATTCCGCTAACCGGCTGTTGGCCCCCGGTCTGGATGGAGAAATTGGTTCTACCGGCCAATATCTTCGGGGCATGTACCAGGGACTGTTTTTAGCACCTCATTTTGTCGGACAAGGAGTGTTCAACGCTCGCTTTGCTGCTGCCCTTGCCGAGTACCTGGGATATAAGACCAGTCCAAAATGGGATCAGGAGCGCTTCGACCTAGTTCAGGCAATCGAGCTAGGTAGCCAAGAAAACATGGAAAAGTTCTGTAGGGCAATTCAAGGGACCTCCCCAGTAGACAGTTACGTGGCACCTGTCCCGGGAGAAATGCCAGGCTACCAGGTTCCCGTCATTATGGCTGCAGGCACCTTTATTCAGGGGGCCAGTCTGGAGCTAAGCGCCGACGGACCTGTAGAACCGCCCTATATTGTCTACTACCAGGGGGGCCTGTCGACCCAGCATGGAATGTTGGCGGTTTCCGCCGCTATGGCCGCCCTTGGCGGTAGTTAATGCAAGGGGGAAAAACATGACTACTACTATTGTGCTTACACTAATCGCAATTCTAGCCTTGGTTTTTGCCTTAATCGGCATAATCATTCCTGGACTACCCAGCATTCAGGCCCTGTGGGTTTTAGTGGCTATAGACTACTGGTTTCTCGGGTATTTAGAGATATCGGGGCGAACGATGATTATCCTTTCTGTGGCTGCGGCCTTCACCGTCGTTGGCGATTATGTCACTACTTCTATGGGGGTCAAAAAAAGAGGTGGAAGTACTTTAGGTGCTTTTGGCTCCGTTGTCGGCCTAATTGTTGGCTTGGCATTATTTCAAATCCCCGGTATGTTAATAGGCTGTTTTCTCGGGGCGATGGCTGGAGAACTGCTGAAGGGCAAAGAAATAAATAAGGCTGCCAACATTGCCGTCGGCGCCCTCTTTGGCTATGCAGCCTCAGCAGCTATCCAATTTGCTATTTGGGGCATGTATGCCGCCGTCATCTTTTACCATATCTATAGTTAGCAATGTAAATGCATCCGAATAAATTAGGCTGACGAAAGTCAGCCTAATTTTAATGCTGGTATGCCTATATCCCGGATATAAGAAATATAGATATAGAAAGGGGAGCAAGGGGGAGAAGTAGTGGAAAAAATTATCGTAAAAAAGAGACGCCGGATTCGCATAGATCCAAACAATCCATATCGAACCCGGGATATATTTTATTCCCTATTAGAGCGGGAAAGAGAACTAATTATTGAAGTAGAACAATATGATTACGTTCTTCACAGCTTGGTAGCTGAAGATAGAAAGACAATTCAAGTGGAAGAAAAATGGGCTTGCGCCCGGCAGCTAATCGATTATATGTTGAAACATGTTAATGAAGTGGGGGAGGCAATAGAAATATACTGGGATTGGCTGAATGGAAAGATTACCCTAATCAATGATTGTAAAAGCGTCCTGGTAAAAGAAGCAGTAAGGAAGCGCTTCGCCAGGAATCTAAAAAAGATGTAGTTACATCAAACGGAAGACTGCAACCACTTTGCCGAGAATGACAATATCCCGGGTGTAAATAGGTTCATAAGCTGAGTTTTCCGGCTGTAGTTTTACAGTATTCTTAAGTCTGTAAAAGCGCTTGACAGTGGCTTCATTATCTAACATGGCCACGACTATTTCACCATTTTCCGCATAGTTTTGTTGCCGGACCAGGATGGTATCACCGTTGAGAATGCCAGCATCAATCATGCTGTCACCCTTGACCTTAAGGCAAAATTGGCTGGCACCCTGGCGAACAATATCCTGAGGCAGACTGACATAGCCTTCGATATTTTCTTCAGCTAGAATCGGCGTGCCAGCAGCAACCCGCCCCAATAAAGGCACTGCCACCAGCTGGGCTGGTTGAAAGTCCGAGGGAGTAGGGGAGTCCTGAACAAGAATCTCAATGGCCCTGGGCTTAGTAGGGTCACGGCGAATATAGCCTTTCTGTTCCAGCTTCTCAAGATGGGCATGGACAGTTGAAGAAGAACGCAAACCAATGCCTTCTCCAATCTCGCGAACGGAAGGAGGATATCCCTTTTTCTTGACTTCGCCCTTGATAAATTCAAATATCTGTTGCTGACGTTGTGTCAGTTTTTCCATAAAAGCCCCTCCCCAAAGGATTTTCTCAATTATAACAGACTGATGACAAGAAAGCAAACATTAGTTCGAAAAAGTACTTGACAAGGGAACATACATTCGGCATAATAGAAGCAGGGAACAAATGTTCGGAAATTATGGAGGGGATATTATGCGGAAGAAACCTATACTGGTACTGGGAATGATTTGCGGAATACTTGTCCTGATAACTATATTAAGCACTGTTCAAGCTAAAAGGAACACCGCTGACCAAGACATAATTGAATGGACTGTTGGTCGAGGAGATACTCTGTGGGAAATAGCAGCAGAAAACCGCGGCAAGACTGAAATCCGCCGCTATATCTATGAGATTAAGGAATTAAATGACATTAGCTCTACCATTTATCCTGGACAGATCCTGTTACTACCTCCAGGCAAGTAAAAAGCCCGTCCTCGCCCTGGCCTCTTTGTAGGCCAAGGGCGTTTTTTTTATACCTAAGTAGCATGGACCACCATAGAAATTGTAGCTGGGGAGGGGGTTGCAATTGCATTGCCAATGGCCAAAGACACTATAAAATCAAAGCGAACGGGAAAGAACCTTATGTCACCTGGTTATGTAACCTAGTTATGTTCACCAAACCACTTCCGATAATACATGGATTCTGTAAACCAGCGTTTTCCTTCACTGGGATGTTTTTCCTACTGTTGCACGAGCATTTTAGGGGGATAGGGGGGATGGTCTACATAACATGCCGGTTTTTCGTTATGGTTAACTAGTTATGGCAACCTTTCGCATAGAAATTTATGATCATAAAATGCCAATCGCAAACCCCTGATTCTCTAAGGTCTACCTAGATGTTTCTATATATATCTAGAATAGGGGTTTTCCCTCCGATTTCAGCCGCCCCGGTTCGGCATCTCCCGCCTGCGGAATCCTCCGCCCCGGGGCCCCTGATAGCGTTGGGGGTCATGACCTGCCTTCCCGGACAGGTTACCAGAACACCCCCCCGGCAGTAAATGCCCCTAAACGCGTAAAAATGCCCCTAGAAATCGTTTGTGGGGGTAGGTAATACCTCCATACCCCCCCCTGCATTGACAGCCGGTTCCTGGGCGTTCTGGTTCTTTGCAGGTAGTGGCAGGCTCCTTGTGGGGGGAACAGGGGCCCGGGGCATTATGTCACCTGGTTATGTCGCCTAGTTATGTTATCCAATCCACTTCCGATAATATACATTATGTGAACTAGGACAAAATAAGGCCAAATTCCTCAAATCCCTGAGATCATTGCCCTCTTCCCTGTGGCCCGCTATGTACAAATCTTATTAATTAATTCCTTTTTAAAAAGCCACATGAAAATCACATTTCTAGGTAGGACCAATTTTAATTTCACGACAAACTCCATCGTCTAATTTATGAAACCTGAAGATCCTGCTGCACAGTTTTTATTACCCTGTTAAAAAAAATCTTCTCCCCTTCTCCCTCTTTTTTTGCCTGAAATAGGAACCAACCTCTGTACATGTTAGAAATTCAGTCCAAGGCAAGATACGCCAAAAAACGACGCTCTATTTTTCGATTTAAGGCCGATGGTTTTTATGAGTAGGGGTAAGTATACCCCCCAATATTGGTGCCGAAAAAAAAGAGGGACTAATTTAGGCATTCTAAATCTCCCGCTAACATTTTTCGTACATCACTGTGAATTGACCGGAATCGTTTTTGCTGTTCCCGTTGCAGTAATTGTTTATTGTCGCAGATTTCCCAGAACAGGTCCATGGATTCATTTAATCCCCGAATCATGTCTATTTGGTCCAGACGGGCAAAACAGCGGCTGAGCCGAGGATAGTAATCCGGAATTCTTGCGGCGATATTTTTGTGCCTGCAGCTGTCTTCGGGAACTTCAGGTTCGATCAGTTCAAGGAGCATCTGCTGCAGCCACCAGTTGGACAAGCGATAGGCCCGAAAGAGGTCTCCTCGCAAAATATATTTGGCGCAAAGGACAGCATTAAACCAAAAAACTGGGGGAGTGGTGGACAATACTTCTTCCGCGGTTTCCCCTTGCTGCGGCAGAACGCGATTTTTCAATCCCTCCAGCAGGCCACGGGGATCATAGAGAATCTTCCAGCCACGGTTGAGGTAATCTCCTAATTGACAAGGTCCATGCATTGCCTCCAGTTCTTCAGGGGTGTAAAAGTGAAAATCGCTGTCCATGTATCCTTGAAACAACACTCTAACTTCATTGGGTAACACTAATGGGAACTGTAAGATTACGTTCGCAACTGACTTTGCCCACTCTGTGGTCACTAGCTCCCGGCGCAAATCAGACTCGACACAGATAAAGAAGTCAATATCGGAAAAGCGGTCCACATGCTGGTTGCGGCCTCGAGAGCCTATCAAGGCGATTCCCCAGCAGATGTTCATGGAAGCATAATGCTTAGTGACGGCAGCGATTATTTCTTCAGCATTGGCCAAGTGTTACTCCCTCTTTCTACTCGAATATTTTGCCATTCCCTCTCCCCCATTTCCCCTAAAATGGAAGATTTCTTTCTACATGAAATATTTACTCTTTTTCTTGTTACAGTTCCCACAGTGGAACAATCCCCTGCTTGTTTTGCCTTTCCAATCAACCTTATCTGATTCTCTAAGGGTTAGAGCTCAACTTCCATCGCTCCGCCATCGGTATAGCTTATTATCGTGGCTGGAACAAGCAGGCGGCTGTCCAGATATAGTTCTCTAACTAGTTCGTCATCCGTTTGGGAATCCATGGTGGCCAATGCAAGCTTGTCCAAGAGCTGAATATCATCAGAGGTCAGGTCTGTATCCTGGCCCTCGACCAGTCCCCAGCTATCCCAGGGCAGCAGTTCCACTTTGTTCAGGGCGGCAATGTCCCGGACCAAGTTTCCCCGGATAAACCACAGACCACCCATGTCCAATATCCCAAAATCATTTGGCTCGGCTTCTTTTTGCCGACACATGTGCCAGGCCTTGCCGCCGACAATAAACTTATCCCTGGGAACATCCAAGGTATCAAAATCCAGCTTCAGCACTTCCCGCTGAAACTCATCGATCTGGGCATCCACCAGGACCCAGCGCTTATCCTGCCAATATTCGCAGACCCAATGGTCCTCGTATTGTCCCGGTGTGAAATAGGTTCCAAAGCCACACCTAGCCCTAGCTGGGATGCCCTGACAGCGCAAAAAAGAACAGAGCAAGGTAGAGAAGTCACGGCAATTGCCCACCAGGCGTTTTTCTAAAGCTCGAGGTTCAGTCAAGGGTCTATCGTCCAACTCCATTATTCGCTGGAGCATGAGCGCCACTTTCCGCAACTGTAATTCTTCCATGCGTTGAGGCAGTAAACTCAGTCCATAGCGTCCTGCCCAATGGACGTGGACCATCAATCCCTGGACAACCTTTACTAATTCAGCAATCTCTGTAGGTAAATTAAACACAGCGTTGGTCCATTCCCCCGGTTGGGTTATTAGTCCATTGGTAGCGTAGTAAGTATCCATGAATATACTCCTCCCCTCGTATTAATAATAGCATATTTTCTCCTACAGTATCTCTATGGCCTTGAGGACAGTTCCGTCATACTGTAGTCTTGCCCTAGGCATATATACACTGCAGTCGCTGCCGCTGATCTCAAGGGCTCCAATCCCTTCGCCATGCTTTATAGAATTCCCATCCAGCTGGATTGTGAGATCAGGCCTCTCAAATATAATGTGATGGCAACTTTCCTTCTCCAGGGCGTTCTTTTCAACTTTGAAATTTACGCGGGTATCGTAGGTGTACGTTAAAATATCAGGGTGAAAGCGACCGATGCTGGGAAAGGTAACCGCTGTGTTGGGATTCCAGCCTCCTCCCACCGGAAGCCCCAAGATTTGCAGTTCTACCCGGATTCCCGTTCCGGGAAGAGCTTGAGCAAGAGTGTGTTTCATTGCCTCCACCCTTCCCTTGGCTTCCTGTTGCTGGCGAGGATAGATTGCCTGATAATCATAGACCGGAAAGTCTCGACGCAGGGAATTTATTGAATGTCCTATAGCTTCAGCCACAACACCAGACAAGGGTCGCCAGCCTCCAGTCTGCCAATCCGGGGCATAGCGGTCACAGAGTAGCGCCCAAGCCATTCCCGAATAATAGAAGCGCAGGCGGTCGGCGCCCCAACCATTTCTATTTATCTTTTGCAGTAAACTCAGCATTGATTTCCACAATTTCGAGGCGGGCCCAGCAGTTTTTATTTCGATGTAGGTGGCCAGGCCCTCCCCTAGTTCAGTTTCATCCTCAAAGGTAGCAACATCTACCGGCAGCAATTCCTGTCTGGCAGCCCTGGCATCCAAGGCTGCCCTGACGATGTCCTTCCCTCCTCCCCTTCCCACAGTCTCAAAGAGCAAGCCTGCTTCAGTTTCTGCCAAGGCCTGGACCTGGGGATCATTGACGGGGTATTTCAGCACCATGGAAATCTGTCCCATGGGACAAGCAGTAGCCATTTGATGAGCATGAAAAGCCTCATGGGTAATAAGACCTACCATAGCTTCTTCTTCTCTCTCCTGCCACATTATAGTTGCAGTGGCGACACCGTTTAAGTCTACTGCTGAATTGGCTGTGAAATTAACCGGCTTAGGATCTGCCCCATGGTATTTTACCCCTTCTCCCTCTTTTTCGGTAAATTCATGACCTGGATTGGGGTGGCCGAAGAGCACAGCTCTATTGCTATTATGGAAACCAATTGGAGTGTTGGCATGATGCCAGCCCTTCCACAGCTCAGGCTGTTGTGCATAGAGTTTCCAAAGTCTTAAGGCTTTTTCCTCCATCTTCGTTACACTCCTTATCATTACTTAGTATAAAGCAATAGCTGGAATAATTACAATGATTAATTGAAACTACCCCAGTGTCAGTGAAATAATAATAAGTCAAAGCCTGGGCTCTGACTTATTGTTACGGTACTATGCACTTGCATTTAGAACAGATAATTTTCCTTTATCCAATTGGACAATTTGTTGATTTCCTCGCCGATTATTCTCAAGGTCATGGGTGACAAAAACTAGTATTTTAGTTGCGTCAAGATAGTTGTAAATAATATCTAGAACTTGCTTGCGATTTTTGCTGTCTAGGGACCCGGTAGGCTCATCTGCCAAGATGACCCTGGGTTTATTGACAAGTGCCCGTGCAATTGCTACACGTTGCCTTTCTCCACCAGAAAGATATTTCACCTTCTTGTTAATCATATCGCTTAACCCCACTTGACTCAAAGACTCCTCGATGTATTCCCGATACATATTTTTCTTTACATCAGAATAAAGCAAAGGCACTTTTACATTGTCGTACACACTTTCCGATTCGGGCAATGCATATTCCTGAAAAATATAGCCAAATATTTTATTCCTCATAAGGGCCTGTTCTTTTTCAGGATACTCTTTGGCTAGTTTTCCGTCAATATAATAATTGCCTACATATCCCCGATCTAAAAGGCCAATAGTGTTCAATAGTGTTGATTTTCCTGAACCGGATTCTCCAATTATCACTACCTGATCGCCATCCTGAAAACTTACGCAGATATCTGATAATGCTTGCGTCTTGTAACCGTCTTTGGTGTAAACTCTATTGACATTTTCTAAGACTAGTTTCATTGAATATCTCCTCTCAGATTCTCAAAAAGATTTGATCTCATAAGCACCAAAGCAATGTAAGAACAAATACATATAGTAATAATAAGATAAAACGCCAGAATATATGGTAAGGTGAGATCGATAACTGTTTTTGTCAAGTACAAGTACGAAAAAGAAATACCAATGATTGAGAAATAGAAAACATAGAATCTAAGCATTAGATCCCTCACTCTGGCGCCGCTTTGCAGATGAATGGTCAGGTCACGTTTCATTTTCTGCATCATGCCCCGAAAGATTAACAAAAAAGAAATTACTCCTGTCAAAGTTAGAAAAACTAGAAGTGGAACCATATAAAAATATAGAAAGTCATGAAATAGGGTATTGCCCTTCATAAAGTTTCCTTTAAAAGCGAGTCCTTCCATCCGGCCTGTGACAAAATCTGTAAAGCTTTCGATGCGTTTTATATCACTGCCGAGGATATGTGTCTCTGCGATTAAGTCCCAAAAAACTGCTGGCCTGCTCTGCGCAATGCGGTCTATTACTTCAACCATAGCATTGCCCTGATAGACTACAAAAATAGTGTTCATGCCGTGATAGCTATATTCACTCACTGTATAGGTATGGTTGATTTGTTGGATTGGGTAGCTAACACCGAGTATCTCAATGTCTTTCAAATCTTCGTTATCATAGGCATACACAAATATTCCTTCCTGATTCGCCATACCCGGATTAATAATTGAGCCATCACCGAACACTAAGTACACGCTTCGTTGCAATGCCTCCGACAGCGAACTGGAAGGGTTGACAGAAACTGAATTATCCGCATAAATCCCTGCAATACCAACAAGGTCTTCTCTGTCGTACACGTACTCATATTGGGTATATATTAGATTGTCGGACTTGAGGGCATTTCCTGGCTGATTCTCGATGTGATTCTTATAGTATATAGTCGCAGGCAAGAGCAATTGAACATAATTAAAAAGCAGAAGAAAAGCGACGCAAACTACAAAAAAGAATTTATGTTTCCAAATGTCCCGGAATCCAAGTTTAAGATTAACGAGCATATAGTTCAACTCTCTTCCTGTCCCGAATTATCATGAAAATCAGGCTAAGAGCCAGAAAGAACAACAGTACTGTAAGCAAAACATGAAAAATAATGAACATGATGATGGACATATTCGAAGCTATTAACTGATCTTTACTCCGCAGAAACAGGCTAAAAAGAAATACCGGAATCATCCCGCAAAGGTTCAAGACAACAAACCTTTTCCCTAGATTTTGGTATACTGTTTTAAGGATTCCCCCATGCAGGTAATGAATGGTGATTTCTTTGGCACGATTGAAATAATGCCAATAAGCTGCTATGCCAAAAAAAAGGTAAATCAGGAGTCCGCTTACCATCATAATGCCTTTGCCGCTTAGTCCTGGGCTAAATATAGTGCTTAGAAGGCCTATATATTTTACAGGAACAATACTGTATCCCAGGTCGGTTAGCTTGCCGATAATCCTTTCTGCAACTTCCTTATTGCCATAGTCCAGGTAAACATATTCACCAAGTGTTTCCAGGGAGGCCAGGTTAAGAGCTCCCATTGTTCTGCCAAAGTAATTGAAACTGCTTTGTGTATCTACGAAATACATTACATCTTCAATTGCTTTGCTCGTATATGATTTCCATGCTTCTACATTATGGACTAAGCTGTCAGAAATCAATATTCCCGATTTTGTCTTATTGACGTAGTCATCGTATGAAAAATAACGACTATACCCCAATATTTGATAAGTATTTTCAAAAGCCATAACCATATTAGGATCGTAGATACCGATAAAATCACTGCCTTCGTCCCTGCTGATAATTAAGACATCAATATCTGTATCGACATCAATAATGTCGGCGAAGGAAGCAGTTGGCTTCGTATTACATTTCATTACAACATGATTAAAGCTCATAGAAAAAGGAAAGCCATCATCTTGGCTGTTTGTCACATATTTTTGAGCATAACCTAACATCATTAATACACTTAAGGCAATAATGATGCTGAGCATACTCATTAATATTTGCTCATTCTTTATTTGCATTTTTTCACCTCTATTTTAGGTGGGAAATCGGGTGACTTATAAAATAAACAGTTATTACCGTATTGGGTTTAAATTATCTGGGGCAACAGTATCCGTCCGTTTCCAAAGATCGATTCGCCAATAAGAGCGTGTGACCGAAACGGGATTATTCCATATCCTTAAAAAGCCCGACCTAGCCTGTGTATCCGAACTACTATTCGCCGTTACTTGTAGCACTTCATTATTCATCCCAGGAATAACCCAAGTAATCCTGCTAAATTTTGGCCAGCACCAATACGCACCAGGTTTAATCCAATCTGCTCCTCGAACTCCAACATAACCATCAAAATAAAGCCAATGTGACGCTTCACGTGCGTAGGTGTCGTCTGTATATTTAATGTCGAAGGCATTTACTGTTGAAGAACAAGTGAGTGTTACTACAAGCATAACAAGCAAGAAACAAATAATTTTTTGCATTATTTCCCCCTTTGATAGAATTGTAGCCACCAGATTCCTTTTATTAGCATAACATGGAAATAGAAACATGTCAAATAAAGGTTTGTTTTCGACGGTGTCAAGTTACTGTAGGTTTTTTTTGAAGAACCTTGTAGCCACTAAACAGCAGTGATATCATTTAGTCCTTTTAACGCTTGCCGCGTCAGTTCGAATGAATACCCCACAAGGAGGTAGAGGTTCCAGAACCAGACCTTTTCCGCTAAATTCCCCAAGGACTTATGCGCTGGATGCCCAATGGCGGCTCAGTGCCCCATAAAAAGTAGCAATAGATACAACCAGATAAGATTTACTAGGAAGCAATACATAACAGATACGTGCAGGGCGGAGATAGGCACGGAGGAGCATACAAGGCTCGCAAGGTTCAGGGCTGGGGTTGAAGGGGTACCCTCAGTCTTAAGGCGCATGTACAATATAGATAGAATACCGGTCCGGGGCCTGAGGAGGTCGCGGATTTGGGTGGATGCCAAGATAATGGCATGCAATTTCAGGTCATTCTATGCATGCTGCAGGAAGGCGGGGCTTCAATCCCTTGCAGATTTTATAGATGAATTGATCTGGAACCGTAGGAAGGCATTTGTGGCTAGTTAAACATGAAGTTCTTGGGGGTCAATCATGCTTACATTCTTCAATAGCAAAAATCTTTAGATTGCTTTCAGTAGCTCACATTATGCCAACGCCTTGGCACTTCTATCCGTATAATTTGCGAAATACTCCTGTCATCTACTTCTGCACTATTCGTTTTGTAACCTTGATAAGATTATAGTCATTCCAAAGGAGTGTAGTATTATATGTAAAACGATTTTGAAGTTGCGATGTTACACAGCTCTAAGCATGTAGTTGTCACTTTTAAACTTTATATTCAAAATAGTGTTATAGATATCTTTGATTTCCTCCTGTTCTCAAGTGAAATTTTCTTAGACGTGTTACTATGTGACAATATCACAGACGTTGAGGCTTGTGCCATCTAATCCCGTTGACAATATAGCCGACTTCTCTTATAATTAAATACGTTGCAGGGGAGTGGCTCAATTGGCAGAGTGGCGGTCTCCAAAACCGTTGGTTGCAGGTTCGAATCCTGTCTCCCCTGCCAAATAAAGTATACATTACAGGGCTTTTAGCCCTGTTAATTTTGTACAAACTCTTTGCTTATACCATCATAGACCAGGTATAATTTGTTTTGTTTAAGTAGACTTACTATAATATTTGCCGCTGCATTCCGCTGGATGTAAAATACCCACAGGAGGGATTAGCTGTGAAAAAATTTCTTCTTGTTTTCCTTATAGTTATTATTGTTCTCGGCCTCTTAATTGGTGGACTTGTTTTCGCCCTAAGTCCCCCCTTCCCTGTAATCGCTCCCCAGAAATCAGATTATGCAGAGCTTGAACCCGCCTTCAAAGCCTTTCTCATGGAAAGGGTCGCAGTTGCCATTGATGACTATACAGGTCAGGGTGACATGGAAATCGTTCTGGATGAAGCAGGTTTCAGCCAGGTTCTTGCCGATACCTTTGCCAACCAAATGAAAGACTTGCCCAAGGTGGTTAGTTACACCGGTATCTTTATGGATATTCGCCCAGAACATATACAAATAGGCAGCGGATTTAAATTTTTAGCTTTCCCCGTGGGGGTGTCCGCCCGCACGAAGGCTGAAGTCCTTGACGGCATCTTAATCCTTACAATTACCTCAGCTCATTTGGGAAGAATACCGCTACCCCTTAACCTCGCCCTCAAGATTGCTGGCAAGTATGGTGATTTGCCTGAGGAAGTCACAGCTCTCTCAGTATCTGTTCCTCTAAATAAGGATGAAGAAAGTCCGAGAATTAATTTTTCAGGGCTTGAACTACAAGCCAAACAGATAGTGTTTAGCATCCTGGCTGAAGAAAACCCTATTGACCCAATCGACGAGGAAGTTTTGGCGGATTTAGAAGAAGTCCGGCCCCAAGCAGAATTAATACTAAAAGATAACCCCCAGGCCTTGGAGATTCTTGAGGAAATTGAGTTCCTGATTGAGGATGTCGCCACTCACGAATTCTGA
>DIOR01000014.1 GCA_002423965.1 Firmicutes bacterium UBA5509
GACATTTTCACTGACGCTTGACAATAAATAAATCTAGGTGATAGTGTAGGTTTTAATAAGAAACCTCTAACACTAAAATGCAGTAATGCCATTTAGGCCTTTAAGTGCCTTGCGGGTAAAATTACTGCCTCCGCTGTAAACTGGTGCGTTGTTTATGACCTTCTGCACTGCAACCTACATACTCGAAATACGTATAAATAAAAAACCCCTTAGAGACAATACCCTAAGGAGTATTTTTCTGTATTGGGCAAATATCAATTGTGCAGGACAACTCATCAGGCACGAACTTTTTTATGCTTATGCCAAATATCCACCAAGAAGTTTTTTATTCCTAAAAGCATATAGATTATCAAGGGAACCATAAAGAATGCTGTTGCCTGCCAACGCAAGAAGATTACTGCCCCCACCAATACTGCCACAGCAGCGAGGACAACAAACTTTGGAATGCCTACAGTTTTAAAATCAGGGTATCTGACTCTGCTGATCATCAGCCAGGAGAGTAATAACATTACTGCTAGGACAAGCCAGACGCTGTGGCCGGGGCTGTAGAGTAGGAACAATGCCAACAGCCCCCCGGCAAGGGTAATGGGAACACCTACAAAAAAACCAGCACCAGAGGTGAGGACATTAAAGCGAGCAAGCCTTAGGGCTCCCATCAAGGGAAAGGGCAGGGTAGTCAAGATGCCCCAAATGCTTCCCAGCTGGTACAAGCTGCTGGAGTAAGCTAACATGGCCGGAGCGACACCGAAAGTAACTAGGTCGGATAATGAGTCCAGTTGTTTGCCAAACTCCGAACTTACGTCCAGAAGCCTGGCCAGACGTCCGTCGAAACCATCAAATAGCATCCCCATGACGATAAATACTGCCGCCCAGTCATTATGGCCATTAAAAATATAAATAAGAGCTATTAGTCCAAAAATCAAATTAGCCAAAGTGCATAAGCTGGGCACTATTTTTTTTATTATTTGCATCAATTTTCCTCCCCAATAATAGTAAGGGCGCCTTGCACTTTATCTCCTTCAGCCACTAAGACTTTATACCCTGCAGGAAATGTCACCTGAGTGCATGATCCCAGTTTTATTAAACCAATCTTCTCTCCCTGGACCAACTCCTTCCCCTTGTCAACCCAGCTGACAGTTCTCCGGGCCATGATTCCCGCCACCTGAACCACCTTTACCTTGACTCCCCCCCGAATGAGGTAAATGCGCTTTTCGTTAACCAAAGGAGCCTCAGGATTCATTGCTGGCAGGTACTGACCTGGGTGATGGCTGACAGACTCCACTCTCCCTGCTATAGGGCTGCGATTTATATGAACACTTAGAGGAGACATAAAGATGCTTACCTGCCAAGAGCCCTGGCCTACATAATCGCAAGGGATGGAGGTGACTTTGGTCACCGTTCCGTCGGCAGGAGCAAGGATTACCCCAGGGGTTTCTGGCACCTTCCGTTGGGGGTCCCGATAAAAGAAAAGGAGAAATGCCAGTAGGGCCAATGGGATTAAGCCCAGAATAGGGTAAATCCACAGTAGTATTGCAGTAAGTACAACCAGGATAATAACTTCAATTTTTGCCTGGGAGAATGCTTGATTCATAAAACGCCCCCTATACATTGCGGTAATCTACCTGCAACTGTTGCTGCATGCGCTGCAACCCTTCTTTAATAGACTTTGCACGGACTTCGCCGATACCTTCTACATCATCAAGTTCTTGGATGGAGGCGGCAAAAATGGCCTGGAAGGTGCCAAAGATTGCAACCACATTATCTATTACTGGTAGAGGCAGTCGCGGAATCTTACTGAGAATACGATGGCCCCTGGACAAGACAGGTTGATCCAAACTGCTGACCCCACCTCCGTAGCCCAAGGTTTTACTGAAATTTGACAGCTCCAGCAGTTCTTCAGAATTAAGTGCCGCCATCCCCGATAGGACAGAGTCTAAGGAGCGATCTTCACCATTGACCAAGTAGTCTTTAATTAGTAGGTACCCCTCCTGATTGGTATCGGCCACCAGTTCCTCTAACTGCAATTTAACTAGCCGGCCCTCCGTCCCAAGTTCGACAATATAATTGGTTATCTCATTAACTACCCGCATCAACATTTCAAAGCGCTGTAAAGCGGTAGTGACGTCAGCCAGAAGGACCATATCTTCAAATTCCAGGGCCAGCAACTTCCCCAGAGTTTCATTGAAGACTATTCGGTACCGATCAAGAGTTTGAATGGCTTGATTGGCCTTGCTTAAAATAAGGCCGATATCCCTTAGGTAGTAATTGATAGTTCCTTTATAAAGGGTGATGATGTTTCGGCGCTGAGAAATAGAAATTGTCAGCAAGCCTGTGGACTTGGCTACCCGTTCCGCTGTCCGGTGCCGAATGCCAGTTTCCGATGACGATATTGACTGATCTGGCATGAGCATGGCATTGACATACAAGATGCGCTTGGCATCATTGCTAAGGATAATCGCACCGTCCATTTTTGCCAGCTCATACAAATGGGCGGGGGTAAATTCGGTATCCAGGCGAAATCCCCCGTCGATAATAGCATTGATTGCAGGATTTTCTCCAATCACAATTAATGCGCCGGTCTTAGCCCGAAGGACATTCTCCAACCCTTCCCGAAGAGGTGTTCCCGGAGCAACCATTCTTAAAATTTGATGTACGCCATCGTTGGGCAACCGAATTTCAGCTATTGTCTCCACCTCCAAAGGCTATTTGCAAAGCTCCCGATATACTTGTAACGGGGTGAACTTCTAGGGATGGGGGAACTTTTATTCCGCCGATTTCCGGGACTATAGCGGTAGTGAACCCCAATTTTGCCGCCTCCTGCAGTCTTTGATCCAGTCGGGAAACTGCGCGGACTTCACCGGTAAGCCCTACTTCACCCACCACTAATAACTTGGGCAAGAGCTTCTTTTCCCTAAAAGCTGAGGCGGCCGCTAAAATCACTGCAAGATCAACTGCAGGCTCATTAATTTGCACGCCGCCAACAACATTAACATATATATCATGCCCCTGAAGCAGCAAGCCACCTCTTTTCTCCAGCACTGCCAGGAGCAAAGATACCCGATTGTAGTCAAGACCTTCAGCCATCCGTCGGGGAGTGGCAAAACCCGTAGCCGCAACTAAGGCCTGGATTTCAACCAGCAGGGGCCTGGAACCCTCCATGGTAGCAGTCACTCCCGCCCCCGGCTGACTGTCCCCTTGGGAAAGAAAGAGTTGAGAAGGGTTATTGACAACCTCCAAGCCAGCCGCTGTCATAAGGAATACGCCAATTTCATTTGTGGACCCAAACCGATTTTTTACGCAGCGCAACAGGCGGAAGACATGATGGCGGTCCCCTTCAAAATTCAAGACACAGTCCACCATATGCTCAAGAGTCTTCGGCCCTGCCAGTCCCCCGTCCTTAGTGACATGGCCAACCAAGAGGATGCTGCAGCCGGTATCCTTGGCCAGACGCATGAGCCGGGCGGTACATTCACGAATTTGAGAAACAGTGCCCGGGGAAGAGGTGAGAGTATCGCTGAAGACTGTTTGGATGGAATCGATTATGACAACCGGAGGATGGATGCTGCGAATAGCTTCTTCCACAACTTCCAGGCTATGTTCAGCCAGCAGTAAAATTGAGGAATCTAAAGCACTAAGGCGCTTGGCCCGCAAGCCAACCTGCTGGACAGACTCCTCTCCGGTTACGTAGAGCACATTATTGCCTCGGGTAGCCAGAGTCTGGGCAGCCTGAAGAAGCAAAGTAGATTTGCCTATCCCAGGTTCGCCACCAAACAAAACTAGGGAACCCGGGATTATCCCCCCTCCTAGCACCCGGTCCAGTTCAGAAATTCCCGTCAGCATGCGAATATCTGTGGTTAGATCTATATCTGTTATCGACACGGGCTGGGTATTCTGCAGTGGCCGCGGAGAGGACTTCTTTTCATCGGGAACGCGAAATTCCTCTAGGGTGTTCCATTCTTTGCAGGAGGGACAGCGACCCAGCCAGCGGATGCTTTCGTATCCGCAATTATTGCATAAAAACACAGTCTTATTTTTCCCCATACTGATTACCCCTCTTTGAATTATACCATTTATATTCTAGGGGAGCCACGTGAAATCCTCTATCCCCATGGGACAGCGGGGGCGGCCATTTTGCCCACCCCGGTGCGACAAAAAAGGACCGTCCCCATTGTCGCGTTAGCGAAAAAAAAAGCCCGGGTTTTCGGGCTTTAGTACTAGGAATCTTTTTTTTCTTTACTAAAGGTAAACTTTCCTTCGCTGGCATCTACTAGGATTGTTTCGCCAGAGACAAAGGAGCCTTTCAAAAGCTCTTCAGAAATCTCATCCTCAATCAAACGCTGAATGGCGCGGCGCAAAGGCCTTGCCCCATAGATGGGATCGTATCCCTTTTTAACTAAGAGTTCTCTTGCAGTTTCCGATACAGATATTTTAAGTTCAAGTTCCTGAAGTTTATCTGCCAGCTCTGCCAACATTAAGTGGACAATGCTGTGAATATGCTGGCGTTCCAGAGCATGAAAGACGATGACATCGTCAATGCGGTTGAGAAACTCCGGTCTAAATGTACGCTTTAGCTCTCCCATGACTTGTTCTTTCATGTCTTGATAGTTCCTGGCCTCGCCTTCGGGACGGAAGCCCATGACTTTTTCCTGGTTGAGGAGCCGAGCCCCCACATTTGAGGTCATGATGATAATGGTGTGACGGAAGTCCACCCTCCGCCCCTGGCCGTCGGTGAGAATGCCATCTTCCAGGACTTGGAGCAGGATGTTGAAAACATCGGGATGGGCCTTCTCAATTTCATCCAAAAGGACTACTGCGTATGGCTTGCGGCGTACTTGCTCGGTAAGCTGTCCACCCTCGTCATAGCCTACATAACCGGGAGGGGCACCAATCAGCCTTGATGTAGTGTGCTTTTCCATGTATTCCGACATATCCAGGCGAATCATGGCATCCTCATCGCCAAACATGGATTCTGCCAAGGCCCGGGCCAGCTCCGTCTTCCCTACACCTGTTGGACCCAGGAAGATGAAAGAGCCTACGGGCCGCTTGGGATCCTTGAGTCCGGACCTGGCCCTGCGCACCGCCCTGGAAACAGACTGAACTGCCTCTTCCTGACCGATGACCCGCTTGTGGAGCTCCTCTTCAAGGTTAAGCAAACGCTGGGATTCTTCTAGAGCCAGACGAGTGACGGGGATCCCAGTCCAGCTGGAGACTATATGAGCAATGTCATCAGGAGTGATTTCACTTTTCTCAATGGCCTGGGTGTTTTCCCAGTCTGCCTTGCGTTCTTTAAGCTCCTGTTGAAGTTTTTGTTTGCGATCCCTGAGCTGGGCTGCCTTTTCATATTCTTCACTGCTGACAGCAGCAGACATTTCCTTTTCCACCACTTCCAGCTCTTGCTCCAATTTCTTTAAATCCGGTGGAGCAGTATAGGAAATCAAGCGCTGTCGGGAAGCAGCCTCATCAATAAGGTCAATTGCCTTATCTGGCAAATAGCGGTCGGGGATATAGCGAGAAGACATCTTCACTGCTGCCTCGATGGCTTCATCGGGAATCTTCACCCGGTGATGAGCTTCATAGCGATCCCGCAGACCCTTGAGAATTTCCACAGCCTCTTCCTGAGATGGTTCGCCTACAGTAATGGGCTGGAAGCGACGTTCCAGGGCCGCATCCTTTTCGATGTGCTTGCGGTATTCGTCTATAGTTGTTGCGCCAATGGCCTGGAGCTCCCCACGGGACAAGGCCGGCTTAATAATATTAGCTGCGTCCAGGGCTCCTTCTGCGCCACCGGCACCAATCAATGTATGAAGTTCGTCAATAAAGAGAATTACATTGCCGGCAGCCTTAAGCTCATCCATCATCTTTTTGAAGCGCTCTTCAAACTCTCCCCTATATTTGGTCCCTGCCACCATTGAAGATAGTTCAAGGGTAACAAGACGCTTATTTCGTAAGAGCTCGGGGACCTGGCCGGCATTTATTCGCTGGGCAAGACCCTCGGCAATGGCAGTCTTGCCTACTCCGGGTTCGCCAATAAGGCAAGGATTGTTCTTTGTCCTCCGGCTGAGGACCTGGATTACCCGCTCGACTTCCTTGTCTCTGCCGATAACGGGGTCCAGCCTACCTTCTTCCGCTTCCATGGTGAGATCCCGGCCAAAGGAATCTAAGACGGGAGTAGCCTTTCCCTTGGCCTGGGCGGGGGATTTGCCCGGGGAACCCGGCTGCGATCCGCCCTGCCCCATGGTCTCTACCATGTTGGCGTAAATAACATCGAGACTAAGATTGTTTGCCTGCAGCAAGCGGACGGCGATACCTTCCCCTTCCCGCAGCAATCCCAGAAGCAGATGTTCTGTTCCCACGTAGTTATGGCCTAATGCTCTGGCCTCCGCAGCCGCCAATTCTAAGACCCGCTTAATCCTAGGGGAAAAGGGCACTGCCTGGACTGGCATAGTATGGGGATTTTGCCCCATTGCCTCTTTGACTTGTTGGTAGAGGCCTTGAGCAGAGACCCCCAGTTGAGCCAATACTTTTGCAGCCATCCCCTGCTCCTCGGCAACAAGGCTGAGAAGTAGGTGCTCAGTGCCTACTATTGAGTGGCCCATTTCCGCAGCAAGCTGTTGAGCCTTCACTATTGTCATTTTTGCTCTTTCTGTATAGTTACTAAACATTTTTTCGCCTCCTAAATCTTATTTTACTATTTCTCGAATTAGGTCAGCCCTCTTTATATCTCGTTCTCTGGGGGCTAAAACCTCGTTAAATATCTTCTGTAAGTATCCCGGCTGGGCAAAGACCAGCAGTTCCTGTAGGATTCGGGGGTTCAAGTCCTCGATGATGTTGAGATCTATGCCTAAGCGGAGCATTGAAATATACTCCATGGCTTCGGCGGAGGTAATTACTCTGGCATTGGCCAGAATTCCAAAAGCTCGCCATATTTTGTCCCGAAGAGCTAAATTCTCGGTTTCCAACAGCCTGTTCCGGGCTTCCATCTCCTGGTCAATTACTTGGCTTGTAACCCGGTTAAGGGATTCAACTATCTCTTCTTCTCTTTGCCCTAAAGTAATCTGATTGGAAATCTGAAATATATTGCCCTGGGCTTCGGAGCCTTCGCCAAATATGCCCCGGACAATAATCCCCACCTTAGAAATAGTGCTAAATATCAAGGACTGCTGTCCACTAAGGGCCAGACCAGGCAGGTGTAACATTATTGAAGCGCGCATGCCGGTACCTACGTTAGTTGGGCAGCAGGTCAGATACCCTGCTTGGGGAGACCAGGCGTATTCAAAGCCGGCATCAAAGAGATCATCTATCTTGCTGGCCAAATTCCAGGCCTCCGTTAGCTGGGAGCCCGGCAAAAGGGACTGAATCCGCAGGTGGTCTTCTTCATTGATCATGACACTTACCGATTCATCCTTGTTAATTAGGACGCCACCATGTTGCTGTCCAGCTAGTTTAGGGCTAATTAAGTGCTTATCTACCAGGGCCAAGCGCTGGTTTTCAGGAATGTCTTTAATTGAGATGTAGTCAATAGAACCAAGGGATTCCAGACCACCAGTATTCCACCAGCGGCGTATCTTTTGCTCTACTTCTTCCAGTTGGGAAGAAGAGGCTTGGACGGGGAAGGGATATTCCGCCAGGTTTCTAGCCAGCCGCACCCTGGAGCTGATGGCCACAGAACTGTGGGGACCATCCCCAGTCATCCAACGGCTCAACCCTTGATTGAGAAAATTTTTTAGACTCATTTCTCTTCCCCCTTACTCCCCTTGGAGTCCGCGAATGCGGTCCCGCAGTCTAGCTGCATCTTCAAAGCGCTCTTCCTTTACGGCAGTTTGAAGCTTGTCTTTGAGTTCACCTAATTCCCTTTGGGCACGGACCCTGGACCCGGCACTGAGAGGGATCTTCCCGGTATGGGTAGTCCTGCCCTGGACCCGGCCAATAATAGTCTTGACCAGGGGCTCCCAAGTCTGGTAGCACTGGCCGCAGCCAAAGCGTCCCCTCTGTCGCAATTCAATTTCTGAAAGGCCGCAACCGGGACAGGTCTTACCTTTGCCAATGCTTTGCGGGCCCCAATCCACCATTCCCGCCAGCATCTTTTGCAAGGCCGAGACGGAATCTGCGTGACCGCTCTGCTGGGCGCACTGATGACAGAGATGAATTTGGGTTTTTAAATTGTTGACAATCTGAGTGATACTGATTCTCGCTTCTCGTTCCCCACAATTTTGACAAAGCAAGTCTATCCCTCCTTAATAATTGCTTCTACCATTGCCCACAGAATCCGGTAGCGCAATTGCCTTCTGATGGGTGCGGGCACATCCAGCACCCCTCGATCCATTACTGCAGACATAATCTGCGCCTCACGAGTATCGATAAGTTCTTGATCGTGAAGCCAGTAAAGAAAATCCAAAGCCTGACGTTGGCTTACTTCTTCCCCCAACTGGTCAAATACAGTTAATATCTTTTCTAACTTGT
Source organism: Firmicutes bacterium UBA5509 (assembly GCA_002423965.1). Lineage (GTDB taxonomy): Bacteria > Bacillota > Proteinivoracia > UBA4975 > UBA4975 > UBA4975. The sequence goes on from DIOR01000014.1 coordinate 8,461, forward strand.
CGAGATCCAGGCGAATAAGGCGGATATAACCACCTCCACCTCGCTGGCTTTCGGTGATATACCCTCTTTGGGGATTGAACCTTGTCTGAATGACATAGTTTATCTGGGAAGGAGCACAGCCAAAATGCAGGGCCAACTCATTGCGCTGGAGTTGTACCACATTATCCATGCTTTCATCAAGCAGTGTCTTAATATATATCTCAATAATATCAACGAGATTCATAGCCCACCCCCTGACTTTGACTTTCCTTGACTTTCATTATACACAATTATTCTTCCCCAAGCAATACCTTTAATGAACGGGGAACAAAAAATTTTACTATATAGGGAGCCCCCGCCCCTTGGCAAAAGCCCAGCTGACCAATAGCGCCGGCAATCATATATGATTCTTCAGGGGATAATCCCGTTGCTTGGGAAATGAAATCTACTGCAGTGCTACAGGCGGATTCGATAGCTGCGGCTATATTATCGTCCACGGCAAGAAAATATGTCCCCGCCTCAGCAGTTACCCGCGGGCCCTCCAAATCCATGCCTTTGATAACCTCCACCCTAAACTTTACTTCGGCACTGGTCCCAATGCCGCTACCACTGACTGCCCCATCCCCAAGAAGGAGCTGGACGTCTCCTAGTGTCAGCAAAGCACCCGGATGAAAGACCGGAAGATATACTTTTGCCCCCGGTCTTATTTCTTTGGTAAAAAGCCTGCCACCATGAATACCTGCAAGCCCGTTGCCAATCTCTCCTTCGGGGGGGGCGACGCCAATTACACCAACCATGGGTTGGACAGGGACGCTGAGTCCATCGGCAATAACCAGACTACTGGTAGCCAGCTGAAGAATTTTTACTTTTGGACTGCTTAAAGGCAGCACTCCTGTTTCTGGAGCCAATATCCCAATCCCCTGCTGGGCAGTCTTTATATCTAGGATCTCAATTTCCATGGCATCACCAGGTTGGGCCCCAACTATGTAGAATGGGCCGGTGGCAGGAAAAACTTCCTCCCATTTAACTTCAGCCAAATTTAGTTCTGATTCGTGTATTTGCCCGTTAAAACAATCTGCAGTCTCTACCACCAGAACCTCTCCTGGGGAAAGCTCTTCCACAGGCTTATGCCCGGCAGAAAAACTGTAGACGACATTTTCTTTTTCAAGTTTCATATTTCCCACCTCCACGTACCCGGATTATACCATAGTAGAATCTGTTAAAAAAAGAACCTGCCTGAGCAGGTTCCAATAATTTTATTCTGACTTCCAAGTCCTAAAAGCTTCAGTGGTATATTTGTTTCCGGCATTCCAGAACAGGTATTCTTTGATGCCTAAATCCTCTAGGGCTTGCAGTTGGGCATGAATCTCTTTGACCCCATAGCGTATATAGCCCTTAACCCATGAAGCAGTAAAGTCCTGAAGCCAAGGACGCATGATGATTTCTGAGTCCACTGCTTCCATCCGAACGACATGGTCTTTACTACTTTGATAGACAACACCATGTGGCTCCTGATCAGGAACCTTGTAGCCGTAAGTGCCTGTCCAATAATGGCTCGGATAAATCATGGGGCTGATGGCGTGAACCTTACTAGCAAGTAAAACTTCTAACTGCTGACCCACGGTTTGCTCGTCCTTGACTGTACCCATGATTCCGAAAGTGTCGGCGGAAACATCAATGCCTAACGGTTCCAAACGCTCCCGGGCATAAGTGAGAAAATCGGCAATTATTTCGCTGCGTTCATAGGTGCCGGTGCTCTTCATGTTGGCGGAGGGGAGATCGACGATGTTTTTTACTGAACCATCTCCACCAGAAGGCCAGCGGATATAGTCAAACTGAATCTCTCTGAATCCCATACTGGCGGCTTCCTCGGCAATGTCCAGGAGGTAATCCCAGTATTCTCTGTTGCGAAGGTCTGCCCAGGCAACTTCATTCTTGTCTAGCCACACAGAGCCCTTTGTATTTTGGAAAAACCACTGGGGTTTTATTTTGCTGACATGCTTGTCCTTAGCCACGACAATACGAGCAATAGGGTAAATCTGTTCATCACGAAGCTGCTGCATGAAGCTGTCCAGGTCGAACTGTTTCTGATTTGCCTTAGCTTCAACAACCAAGGGAATTTCACTGCGTCCATGGGTTACATAGCCATTATCATCTTTTACATTGATGACCAGGGAATTCAGTTCAGATTCTCCCAAAAGCTTTATAATCGGTTCCCGAAGCTTTTTGGAACCTGCGCCATAGCCGGTGAGAAATAGTGCTCGGACATACTTAGGCCGTGGAATTGGTTGGAAAGCCGGCTCTGGTTCCGGTTCAGGCTCTGGTTCCGGTTCCGGTTCCGGTTCAGGCTGTGGTTGGGGTTCAGGTTGAGGATTCGGATCTGGATCTGGATTGGGATCAACAACAGGGGGAGTCTTGCCGATAAACGGATAGGCAATGGCTGTGGCGACACACCCCACAACTAATACGACAATGGTTGTAAGAATAATGAGTTTAAATTTCTTCAAATTTTGCCCTCTCCCCATAGATATATTTAGTAGACACTAAATAGTATATCAGGATTGAACCAATGAAGAAAGATGAAAAACATGGTTGCTCCCTGGATACTTTACAAATGTGCTATAACAAAGAAATTCAGTCAGGGAGAACCGCATATTTTGGGTTTTTATTGATAAATCCTGGTTAGTATTGACAAATATAACAGTGGGCCATATAATATAATTATTCAAACGAGGCGGATTATTGTGTCCCGAAGAAAAACTTTCACTCTAATAATAATTGTCACTCTCGTCCTTGTTCCTGTTTCAGCATTAGCATACAGTAGGGTCCCATCAAAAGCATGGGGATGGAGCACATACCGATTATCAAATAATTACGATGTGAAGAACAGCTCCAGGCTCCTGGGCGGACTAGATAACACTTCTAGTCAAAAGCCTGCTCCCTACACATTCAACCAAGTCGTTTCTCAATCCTGGTCAAAAGGTGGTTCACTTTCGTCAAAGATTTCTGGCAGTGCCAAGGGACTCGGTGCCGAAATATCTGGCTCAATTAGTTGGAACTTTACTCAATCGATGTCAAGCACGCAAACATATGGCCCTGTTTCAGTTCCTGCACGATCAAGACTATACTTATACGGAGACTTTTATGGGAATCGTACCACTGGACGGGCAAAGAATTTTAGACTTTGGGTGGAAATAGATCGGGGAACCTATGAAGTTCGGTCAATTTACGCCATGGTATTTCGGCCCTCGTGGGTATATCCAGGCGGCGTTACGCCTTCCGGTCTTCCTGACAACTAAACCCTATCCTGTAACCCCCAAAGTATATTGGAACTGCCAATACGCTTTGGGGGACACTAATGATAAAAGGAGTTGAGTATGATGAAAAGACGAGTGTCGATTTCATTAGCAATCATTGTCCTATTAACCGCTGCTCTTGTGTATGCAAATCGAATCCCCCAAGGAGGAAACAGTTTTGCTGCATTCTATCCCTGGTCCTTCGCCGTCACCACCGACCTGAGTGAACCCAGTGCAGAAGTAACCCTGCCGTTGACATTGTTAGAGGGCAGGCAAAACTCCAAAAGAACTGACCCCAATTTGTATTCCGCCGAAATTATCTCCCCTGCAGACCATGATGGCTTTCGGGTCACAATTACTGAGGTAGAAGAAGTCGGAGAACTATACCATAAGGGAGACCCGATATATATTTATCAATTTGCTGTCAGTGTGCCCCTGACTAGTAATTTTACCTTCAAGGATGCGCGTTTATTGCTCAGCTACAATGATGGATCGTCGGAAGATCTTTACATTGGTGATTTATCCCTTATTTACGTCCCGGAAGATGTTACCGATCAACACCTAAAAAAGTTGCGAGCACTCCCAGTCTTAAACATGGAGACCTGGGAAATGACTGCATTGATAATAGAATTTTTTTGTGAGGAAGAACTTCGTTTAGAGTCCTTTGATTTCGGACTGCCGAAATATGGCATTGATAGCGAAAGGGTAGAATGTTTACAATCCAGCTTGGACGAGCTAGAGGAGCCGTACTATGACAAAACCCTTGACCAGGATTTTGAAGCAATCTATACCCTTCCAATGACAACGACCCGTGAGATAAGCCTTGGGGATGTTGTGATGAAACAGGGGCGAAACACCCTAGTTATTCCTTTTACTTTTATTAAAGGGGCCAAATCTTCACCTATTAGTGCCCTGGGAGGCCTTTTGCACTACCTAGTAGACGATGTCCCATATACATACCTGATTGAAACAATTCCTTATGTCATTGGCTATCCCCCTTCACCAATAGAGGAGTATCTGAATGATGTGCGCCACTAATATAGTAAGCTTTGAGGGTGCGTCGAAATGGTATGGCAAAAAACCGGGAGTTTTAGACTGTAATGTCGGTATTCCCCAAGGTAAGATAACTGCCCTGATCGGGAAAAATGGTGCGGGCAAGACTACAGCAATAAAAATGATTATGGGCTTCCTGCGACCAACTTCTGGACAGATAATTGTCGCTGGAAAGCCGCGGAATTTGCTTACAGTCAACAGTTCTATAGGGTATCTGCCCGAATCCCTGCGTTTTCCCGAACTTTACTCAGTGAGCCAGCTATTTGAGAGCTTAGCAGGAATACGAGGGCTTCGTTATCGTGAAGTTGAGAATTTCCTTGAAAAGGCTAAGGACTTATTCGAACTACAGGCCCACTGGAAAAAGACCTTACGCTCCTGCTCAAAAGGCACCCGGCAGAAGGTAGGCATTATCCAGGCCTTTATGCATAATCCTCAATTGGTTGTTATGGATGAACCCACCACTGGATTAGATCCCGCTGTTCGCTATAGCTTTTTTCAATTTTTACGGCAAAAACAAAGTCAGGGTGTATCCATAATTATCAGCTCACACAATCTAAAGGAAATCGAAAATCAGGCGGATTACTATTTGTTTTTTCACCAAAACAGAATCCTTAAGGCCGCACATGCTGATGAACTTGGAGGTAATTATGGGGTTTATATCTTGGCTGACCAAGAGATTCCTTCGTCGCTCCTCCCTGAACTTGCAAAACTCTCCGCTACAGCCGATGATAACAGAATAGTGGTTACCAAAAGAAATCTCATAAATGACGTCCTCTCAATACTTATACAGTCAGGGATTGAGATCAAAAATATCCTACCGGAAGGATCGAATCTTGAAGATTACTTCCTAAACTTAGTGGACGAGAGGAGTTCAGGAGAGTGAAAATTGTATGGGTAGCTTATGATACTTTGCATAAGATCTTGTCATTAAAAGTATTGATTCTGTCGCTAGTAATTGTCTTGGCAATTGTATCTGTGTCATTGGCCATGTCTGATTACCTGACATCTGCAGGCCCAGCATGGTTTGACCTGTTCAGAAAACATATCTCCCAAGACTTCCTTGGTTCCCTTTATTTCTTTGCACAGATGCTACTGACATCCTATGTCGTCATTATCTCCGCCATAGTCGCTCTAGATATGTACCGGGGTGAAGCTGAACTCATTTATCTTACCGGTGGTCTGAGAAAGCCAAAGGCATTTATTGGTAGGGTTTTAGGCCTGGCGATATACATCTTCTTACTGTGGTGGGCACTGTTTTTAGTAACTGGGGCCGCCCTAATTTTCACAGGTCTTGGGAACGTTGGCCATTCAATGGTAGAAGTATTTATTAAGCTTTTTATTAATTCGGTGGTTATTTCTCTATTTGCCTGTTCTTTGGTTGGTCTGACAAAAGTAGTTCTTATCGGAATCACACCCATATTAGTTTGTCAGTATTGGTTAACCGTTAATTCAAATACTACGGCAGAAACTGCTGGGAATGCATTGCATAACGCCATCAATTACATGCTGCCCCTCAACACTTTTTCCCAGTTCCCTAGCATGGAATCTGAAAGTTTTAATATGCTAATGAAATATCAGGATATGTCCCCCTGGCATGGCACCCTCGCATTGGTTGCCTTTGCCTTATTCTGTTTACTGATCTCCATGGCACTGTATATCACAAATCAAGACAAATAATTAACTATAAAATTTATCGTGACAACAAAAAACCACCTGACGGTGGTTTTTTAATCCGGCCATAAGCCGGGCTAAATGTGCTGGCTCCCCAGGTAGGATTTGACCCTACGGCCTACCGGGTAACAGCCGGTTGCTCTACAGCTGAGCTACTGAGGAACAATTAGGTGGAAAATT
>DIOR01000024.1 GCA_002423965.1 Firmicutes bacterium UBA5509
TTGTCTAGCTCGATAATTGACCTTCCCATCGCCGAGAATATGCTGGTGTCCTGTTCCAACTAAAAAACCAAACTCCGTATTAAGATTTAGAACAAGAATGCTTGTAAATTCATAAACCCCAAGCGTATCCCTACCTTCATGCCAGCTTAAACTATTGAATATCAAAAAACCCAACCGTATAAAGGTGCATGAAACTCACTGGTCAACACCGATTAGACGATTGGACTTAATTAAACGATTATTAAATAACTGTATAATTCTGGGCGCTTCTACCTACATCCCGATAGTGTACAATTAAGTTCGCAAAAGTAAAAAGGAAAAAACATCGGCAACTCCGAAATGGCAAGTGTTGAGCAAACCAAGAAGGAGTTGTTACCGATGGCTTACTCTAATTCTACTGGAAACTTCGAGAAAATGCTATTGCAATTCATGTCAGAAGAAGACCCCATGCTCTCGATGCTGAAATGGCTGTGTGGACAGCTTATGGAGGCTGAAGTAACCGCCAAGGTCAACGCTGCCAAGTCAGAGCGGAACTCAAAAAGGTCCGGATACCGGTCCGGGTACCGTGTTCGTCGGTTCGACACCAGAATGGGGTCCCTGTATCTGTTTGTTCCTAAGCTACGCAAGGGTGGCTATATACCCTTCTTTGTAACTGAGAAGAAACGGTCTGAAGGGGCCCTTATGAATGTAATCCAGGAGGCCTATGTTAACGGCGTTTCCACCCGCAAGATTGAGAAGCTGGCCAAGAGCCTGGGTATAGACTCAATTTCTCGAGGCCAAGTATCTCAAATCACCAAGGAACTAAACAATCAGGTGGACGCTTTCCGAAATCGGCCGTTGAAAAAGACATATCCTGTCCCTATGGGTTGATGCACTATACGAGAAGATTAGATATGACCAACATGTCAAGAACATGGCAGTCCTTGTAGTTATCGGGGTTGATGAAAGCGGCAGGCGTGACATATTGGCCATTGAACCGATGCAGAATGAATCTGAGGCCACCTATAAGGAGCTATTCCAGGGGCTAAAGGATCGGGGCCTCAAAGACACATGGCTGGTAGTGTCCGATGCTCACAAGGGACTCGTAAAAGCTGTTCAAACGTCATTTATCGGCTGTAGTTGGCAGCGGTGCAAAGTGCACTTTATGCACAACATCCTGGCTCATCTACCAGCCAAGGGCAAGGCAGCATTCGCTGACAGACTATAGCAAATCTGGCTACAGCCGGATCTTGATAGTGCTAAGAAGTACGCCAATGCCCTAATGGACACCTACGAAAATCATTATCCCGGAGCAATAGAAGTTCTTGAATCTGGCTTGGAAGACTCCCTACAGTTCTACAATTTTAACCGGCTAGATGCCCGGAAAATATCCTCAACTAACATGCTAGAGAGGCTCAACAGGGAAATCCGCCGGCGGACATCAGTGGTTGGAATCTTTCCTGGCATGGACTCCTATATACGACTGGTTACGACATACCTGATTGAGTATGCCGAGGACTGGTCCTCCTCAGGGAGATGTTATATTAAACCGGATATTATCCAGTTATCTAAGGAAGACCGATTACAAGTGGCATAACCATTAACGGAGTGTAGATGGAGTTAGTGTTATTGTCTGTAAAAGCATTATTATGACTAATTTGCACGTACAGCTGTTATTACATTTTGCACTAAAAAGTTTAGAAACTTATCTTCTTTTTCCTTGCTCTCTGGATCTATCTTTTTAGTTTTTAAGCCATCACGACAAAAAGCAAAAAATTGCATAACACTATTATCGGTTTCGTGGTTCTCACATTGCTGCATGTAGGGTAAACATTGTCCAGAACTAACTAGCAAGGACATAGCTGCCTTACGAATAGCAGGTTTTTCACCCAGCCCTACATCAATTCTACCTGTCGAATAATATAAGCTTACTGTTCCATCGATAACACAGAATAAGGTAGCTATATTGCTCCGAACAGGGATATCTACTAATGCAGCATAAACCTGCTTATCATTTTCCAGATGGACATTGATACTCTTATCATGTTGTAATGCAAATGCTTGCTCTCTCAACCCTAAGTATGTTTTATCCATAGGTCACCTCAGCTCGTTAATATTTTTCACCCTTTTATATTCACCCTTATATTTTTTGTAAAGCTTATTGCCCTGAGAAATGTAAAAACATATATCCTTCTCCAATACCTTCTTTAATTTCCGAATGGCCTCCATGACATTCTGTTTGGATAATGCGCTATTATACTTTTCTATCCTAAATAAAGAGTTTCTCGCACCTTCGCTATCGTATATTTCTATCTCAAATACGTCCCTGTCATTTTCAAAAATAATGTCATACCCGGTGGGAAAATGCTTATACTTTACCTGGAAAAATCCCATGTGCTCTGTAGCAACACTTTTTCCTTCAAACATTACATCGTTCCCAAAAACCTTAGTAAATGCAACGCAGACATACTCTATGAGTTCTTCGTAGCGCTCTTTACCTGACGGCACGCCACACTCCCCCTTCTTTAAACAACTCATACCCGTTTTGTATTAGATAGTGTAATTCTCTTGAGAAGAAAGATGTTTCCCCAATGTAAAGCTCAGGATCATGGGATAAGAATATCTCTCTCCCAGAACTAGATTGGATATCTAAAAACTTTTCGTTAATCTTCCATATCTCATCCAGTGAGTATTCTGAAGCTAACTGATTCCAATTATCTAGCTCGAAATATTGAGCATCCATTTCTTTGGCTACTTCTGTATATGAATTAGGGCTGTCAGCTTCGTATTTTCCGAGAACAACCCTTTCGGACTTATTTCGCCCTTTAATTGACTTCCAGGCCAACTCTTCAGCGTCTTCAAACGATAGTGTGTTGTCCTTACTAGATATATCTGATTTAGTGCGGATTGACTTCCCATGTGAATAAAATCCACTCAAGTTATAAG
>DIOR01000003.1 GCA_002423965.1 Firmicutes bacterium UBA5509
AGGGTGCGGAAGATATGATATAGGCAAGAAAAATCCTCCACCGGGGACCGTCCCCAGTGGAGGATTTATTTAAGGCATTCTGTATACTTTAATGCCGTGGTCGCCGGAACTGGAAGTGGCGATAATATTTCCTGCACAATAGACATGGTTAGCATCGAAGGAGAGGATGACCCCGGAAAATACTGTTTCCCCCGTTATGAGATTGGTTTTAACGAGGGGAGAAGAACGACCGATAAAACTGAAGCAATACGGGTGCCACATGCTATTGCTGTCAGCCCAGCCACCCGGGTATTGAATATCCAATACCGGTCCGTAGCGGATTTTGCCTGTGTCTAAATCTAGCACATTCGCCCTTCCGTAGTCGATGATAATGATTTTTTTATTGTCAGGGAACCAGTCCCAAAACTCTAGGTCTAAAAGAGTTAAAACAGAAGAATCTACCGGATAAGATTTCTTTTTACTCCCCCAGTCGATAGCAATGCCGTTCTCTTCAGTCATAATCCAGACTAGCTCACCCGCATGGTTTAAAGTAGGCCAGCCTTCCTTGAAATCACTCAACCACTGCTCTTTACCGGTTTCAGCGTTTACCTTAGCGACTTTAGTTTGTGTGTACAATACTTCATCGCGGTTGTGAACTATCACTGCCAGGTTTTTGTTGTCCATCCAGCCGAGTAACTCTGAGTCCTCAGGAACCGATAGCTCTCGGGGCTGTTGAACCTTACCTTTTGCTGTAGAAATAATCAGGGCGACAGAATCCTGTCCCTTACGAACAGAGGCAGCCGCTTGACTGCTGTCCGGGCTCCAGTGCCAATAATGGGAAACAAAATCGTAAGAGGTATCAAAGGTGGTTTCCTCACCAGTATTCAGGTTGACGACAAGGAATTCGGAACTAGTATCTGAGATGAGAGTGCAAATAAGCAATTTGCCATCGGGTGATAAAGAAAGATTACTGGGGTCAAGACCTGAGCGCTGCCAGATAACCTTTGGGAGTGGTTTTGAGTAGTTGGCAACCGTTCGCAGCATTTTAGCATCAGCTTCCCTGTCATGCTCTTCCACGAAGTCAGCCAGCGCAAGAAGTCCCTTGCGGTTGCTTTGCATATAGGTCATAACGAGATTGTCCCAAGCTGTTTCCACGGGAGCGTCAAATACAAACCGCATATACTTGGGGTCAAATTTCTCAACCTGGCTGAGCAAGTCAAGCTTTCCCGAAACATAGACATAATAATCTCCCTCAGGTTCATAACCCTTGTTTTCCAAATCAACCAACAGGTCCAAGCCTTGGGAGGGGGGGAGAAGATAAAAGGCTGAAAGCACCAGAAGCCTCGGCTCGTCGGGGAGCAGATTCAAAAGTGCCGGCAGCTGGCTCTTAATCTCATCTGCTTCCATCAATGCTAACTTGGCCAATACCTCTTCAACCCAGGATGAATTTTGTGTCTTTAGGGCAATGTCCATAGCTACAACTAAACCCCGGTTTAAGCAAAAATCAAATATCTTTGCAGTGATATCTTCTGGGATTATGCTTAAGTCCTCAATTCCAGCCAGTACTTTGCTTGCCAGTTCAACATCCCCATGTTCCAGGGCATAGAGCAGTTTCATCCCCTGAGGCCATGGTAGCTGAGGGTCTTTCGCCAAGAGCTCATCCATATATTTTTCCCATTGGGAGTAGTCACTGCAAGAACGAGCTGCCCTGCTCTCTAATTTCAGAGAGGGCTTCCCTCTGGAGGATAGTACTTCAAGGTGATGCAGTGCCCCAGGCAAATTTTCAACTACCAGTTCAAACTCGGCGGCGAACTCCCTAGTGATGTCATGGTCGGGTTTCTCGTCCAGCGTTTTTTTCATAAGCTCGCGAGCCTGTTGCTGAATATCTTTTTCGGACTGAGCCAATTTGTCGAGAATGGTTCTTTTCGTCGACATATCCCCTGCCTCTGACAAGAACAAATAATTGGGCAGGGCCCCCAGGGGGTCGTTGTCGGCTAGCTGAGCCTTAAGTAATAATTTTCTTCCTTCATGCCAATCGGGGTTTTTAGCTAGCCGTTTTGTCAGTACTCGGCTGCATGCAGCATATTCCCCCTGGTCATATAGTTTCTGACACTTCGCCATGGCATCTACAGTCTTCCAGGGAATAAACAGAATGGCTACGACAGCGACTATTACCAGGAGAAGAGCGATCCCTGGTATGCGCAATTTACGCCAAGGAATAGTCATGCTAACACCTCCTAAATGATACCAAATAAATTCGACGTTTCCGAAAAAAAATCCTTCTTTTCCTAGGATGGGTTTTCCAAAGGAATAAAAAATTATCCACTGGGAACCGTCCTCATGGACTGCAATGCATTTTTTCCTGTGATATAATAACCCTGATATATTCCCAGCAGGAGTTGAAGCGTATGCAATATAGATCTACCAGTCCAAAAGAGACTCAAGAGCTGGCCCGCTGTTTGGGAGAGTTGGCCCCGCCAGGAACGCTGCTGGTGCTGGATGGTCCCCTGGGTGCTGGCAAGACCAGCTTTGTCCAGGGGCTGGCCAAGGGACTGGGGATTGAAGGCGTAGTCAACAGCCCCACCTTTACCTTGGTGAAAGAGTATAGCGGTCGCTTGCCCTTGTTTCACTTTGACCTTTACCGCCTGGAAGAGGCTGAAGAGTTATGGGAACTGGGGTTTGAGGAATACTTAAGGGCAGGAGGCGTCTGTGCCCTGGAGTGGGGGGAACGAGCGATAAAATTGTTGCCCCCGGAATATATGCACATTCATCTGGACTATGATGGTGAAACCCAGCGCGTCATTCACTTTCTTCCGGTGGGGGAAAAACACAGCCTGTTGGCAAAGGAGCTGAAGCGTCATGTTAATACTGGCAATTGATACTACCACTTCTGTATGCAGCGTGGCCTTGGCCAAGGATGACAGGCTTCTTGGGGAAATCTCCACCGACTTACCTCGTACCCACTCACAACGTCTGATGCCCATGGTGGAGACCCTCTTTGCGGAGACTGCAACTAAGCCCGAGGATTTGGAATTATTGGCAGTCACCCGGGGACCCGGTTCTTTTACCGGCTTGCGTATAGGTATTGCCACCGTCAAGGGTATGGGGCTGGCTCTGGACTTGCCAGTGACAGGTCTCTCTACCCTGCAGGTTCTGGCCCATAACTTTTCCCAGGGCTTGGTCTGTCCAGTGCTCAATGCCCGCTTGGCCCAAGTCTATACAGCCCTTTACCGAACTGGTTCCGGTCCAGTGCCGGAAATTATTATCCCGGAGCAGGCAATCGCAATAGACGATTTACTGACAGAACTCAAGGTATACCAGGAACCAATTTGGTTTTGCGGCGATGGTGTAGACCTGGTAATTCCCAATGCAGTTAGGGAACTGGCAGCTCCATTGAGGGCACCATTGCATCTCAATGGCCCACGGGCCGCTGCTCTGGCAGATTTAGCCAGGCTGGCCCCAAGCAATAGCGCCGACGGACTGACCCCATTGTACCTGAGGGATTCTCAAGCAGAGATTCAGCTGCGGCAAAGGGAGAAAAATGAAGCCTGAAATCATTATAGCCGCAATGAAACCAGAGCACCTTTCCCAGGTCATGGTCATTGAAAAGAAAAGTTTTACTGTGCCCTGGAGCGAAATAACCTATTACAGGGAAATCAGTGAAAACCCTTATGCCATTTACATTGTGGCTTTGTCACGAGAAGAAGTGGTTGGATATGCTGGCCGTTGGTTAATCCTGGACGAATCCCATATTACCAATATAGCGGTGTCCCCAGGATGGCGACGGCAAGGGGTGGGCAGAAAACTGTTGGAGCACATGTTGCGTACCTCATTACTGGACGGGGCAAACAGAATGACTTTGGAAGTCCGACGCACCAACTTGGGGGCGCAGAAACTCTATCAGGAGTTTGCCTTTTCAGCAGCCGGCTACCGCCGTGGTTATTACACAGATAACAATGAGGACGCACTGATAATGTGGCAATACGACATTGCAGCTTACTTCGACAGGAAGGAGCAGATAGATGGCACGGATACTGGCAATTGAGACCTCTTGCGATGAAACTGCAGTGGCCATTATCGCTGGGGGACAAATAATACTCAGCAACCAAGTGGCCTCACAGATAGATATTCATGCCCGCTTTGGCGGGGTTGTCCCCGAAATAGCATCACGTCAGCATTTACTTACCCTTAATCCCCTTATTCGCAAGGCTTTGGACGGTTGCCAATTAGACTGGCCAGATATTGACGCTTTGGCTGTCACCCAGGGCCCTGGATTGGTGGGGGCCCTGTTGGTAGGGGTATCTACCGCAAAAGCCCTTGCTTGGGCTCTACACAAACCACTTTTCGCCGTCAATCATATGGCAGGACATATATACGCTAACATGTTAGAGGGTCCGGTAAAATTTCCCCTAGTCTGTTTGGTTGTCTCTGGGGGGCATACAGAGTTGATCTACATGGAAAGGGATATGGAGTTTACAACTTTGGGGCAGACACGGGATGACGCGGCAGGGGAAGCCTTTGATAAAATCGCTAGATTTTTAGGTTTGACGTACCCCGGGGGCCCGGTACTTGATAAACTTGCATACCAAGGTAACCCGGTTCTCGGATTCCCCCGGACCATGTTGGAAGAGGGTTCACTAGACTTTAGTTTTAGCGGCCTGAAGACCGCAGTAATGAACTATGTCCATAATTGCAGGCAGAAGGATTTGCCTGTGAATACAGCAGACATTGCCGCATCCTTTCAGGAGGCAGTGGTGGATGTGTTGGTGAAAAAAACTGCAATGGCAATAGATCGCACTAAGCCCGCTTCTTTGTTGATGGCCGGAGGCGTTGCTGCCAACAGTCATTTACGCCGGGGGATGAAAGAGCTTGCTCAGGGAAAGGGCTTGCCCTTAAGGGTGCCCCCTCCAGCCTTGTGCACAGACAACGCAGCTATGATAGGCGCGGCCGCCTGGCCTTTGTATACAGTAGGAAGGGAAGCTCAGTTTTCTTTAAATGCTTCGCCCAACCTTGACTTACCCTAGGTCTGTGGAAAACTGTTTGACTGCATAGAATGTAAACTTGGGGATTGTGGGGATAAAATTCATTTAGCTTGTAAAATCAAGGTTAAATTTCTTGTCGAAAATTGTCGGGTGTTATGTGAATAACCTGTGGATAATGTGGATAAGGTCCCAACATCCTTGGCCCAAGCCTATAAAGCTGGGGATAACTCTGTGGATAGTGTGGATAACCGAAAGTGTGTTTGCTTATTATTTGTAACAAGAAATAACTGTAAAATATCAGTGGAGGTGAAGAGATGTACCCCGTATTATTTGAAATAGGACCCTTGAGGATCTACACTTACGGACTGATGATGGCTATAGGAATCTTAATGGCAATTCTGGTGGCCAGGAAATTAGCCCCAAAGATTAGCGTTGATCCCGAAAAAATGACGGATATGGCCATGTTTGCTGTCTTAGGGGGCCTAGTTGGTGCTTATGTCAACTACATCATCAGCTATGATTGGAGCAGGTTTAAGGCCGACCCCCTCAGCGTCCTGCGTTTTTGGAATGAAGGGCTGGTATTTTTAGGCGGACTTATTGGCGGTCTTATCTTTGCATTAATATTTATCCGCCGCCAGAAATGGTCTTTCTGGGAAATTGCAGACATTTGCGCCATTGCAATACCCTTGGCCTATGGTTTTGGCCGAATTGGCTGCTTTTTCGCAGGCTGCTGTTACGGCGAGGCCTGTGAGTTGCCTTGGGCAATAACCTTTCCTGGCCAAATGGTAGCTCGCCATCCCACCCAGCTCTATTCAATGCTTTTGGGCTTCGGTCTCGCGGCCTTCGCCTATTTCTTCCGACCAAAGCGGCGTTTTGCCGGACAGAGTTTTTTATTCTATATGTTCTTTTATGGCCTAGGCAGGGGAATTATTGAACTTTTACGGATAGAACCCACTGTCTTTGGCACCAATTTGTCTGTAGCTCAGTTCACAGGGATCTTATTGATGGTTGTTGCCGTAGTTCTTTATCCGATCCTGCGCAAACGCAACAGGTATACCCCAGAACCCTTGGATTAAGTTCGGAAAATGGTCGACTCTCTGCATTATGCAGGGAGTTTTTTTATTCGCTTGAATGACTAATAACTTCCAGCTATTGAGGAATAATACTAGGGCGGCACCAATGGTGGGCAATTGCCATACCCTAAAGTACATTTTGTTTCATTGAAAGAGGTGGAGGCATGTTAGTAAAGACTGATAAAGTACATCTCATTGGCATCGGGGGGTATGGTATGAGTGCATTGGCCAAGCTATTGTTAGAAATGGGCTATACCGTCAGCGGCTCCGACCTTGCTTCCTCAGATATTACTCGTCATCTAGAAGAAATGGGGGCGGAGATTCACATCGGCCACCATCCTCGCAATGTCCAGGGTCGGGATGTGGTTATATATTCAACAGCCATCCCTGCTGAAAATGATGAGTTAAAGGCAGGGAAAGAGGGTGGCAGAGCAATGCACCGCTCGGAATTGCTGGCAGAATTTATTAACTCTAATATTGGAATTGCTGTCACTGGTGCTCACGGCAAGACTACAACAACTACCATGTTGGCGCTGATAATGGAGAGGGGGGGAATGGATCCTACAGCACTTATTGGAGGTGAAGTCCGGGACTTTTCCGGCACTGCCCGCCTTGGTAAGGGCGATTATGTGGTTGCTGAAGCAGATGAATCTGATCAATCTTTTTCGCGCTATTGTCCCCGCTTTGCTTTAATAACTAATATTGATGCCGATCACTTAGAGCATTACAATGGTAGTTTCAAAGAACTCCTTGAGGGCTACGGCAATTTTGTGGCAAACATCAAGGAAGATGGCCTGTTGATAATCCCCAAGGAGGACAAATGGGTTGAAGAAATACTTGCCCAAGCCCAATGTCCAATATCTACCTTTGGCATTGGCAGTGGCGACTACAAGGCGGAGAATGTCAGCCTCAATGGTTTGGGTAGCACATTTAATCTTTGGAGAGGAGGGGAAGATTTAGGGGAAATAGGATTAAAGATGCCGGGGAAGCACAACATTCTCAACGCTGTGGCTGCAGCGGCTATGGCTATCGAGTTGGGAGTAGAATTTGGGCCGATAGCAGAAGCTCTTGAGGGATTCCAGGGGGCAAAACGTCGTTTTCAGATTTTAGCCTGGCAACCCTTTATGGTAGTTGACGACTATGCCCATCATCCTACGGAAGTAAGGGCTACTCTTGAGGCTGCGAAAAGCCTAGGGGGAAACAGGGTAGTGGCGATATTTCAACCCCATCGCTACACCAGGACCAAATACTTCCTGGATGAATTCGCAAATTCATTTGGGGCAGCTGATGTTGTCCTTCTGGATGATATCTTTGCCGCTTCAGAGCAGTCCCTGCCCGGGATCAGCAGTGAAATCCTTGCAAAAAAGATTGCTCCAAACAACAGCGGTGTGGTAGAGTATTTGCCGGGAAGAGAAGCGATACTAAACTGGGTGCAAAAAAACTGGCGTAATGGGGATATCTATCTTACCATGGGGGCCGGAGATATCTCCCAAGTGGGGAGGGAACTAGCGAATTCTGTAAGATAGGGCTTGCAGGTAACGGACTTATTAATGTCGAATAGTATTAGCATGTCACACAGGAGGGAATGAAAGATTTGGACAAGAAACATATACATTTTATTGGCATTGCCGGCATGGGTATGAGCGCCATTGCCCGGATAATGCTTGAACGAGGATATACAATCAGCGGTTCAGATTTACGTAGCACTGAACTGACAGATAATCTCGAGAGGATGGGCGCCACCATTTTCCTGGGCCATTCAGGTGAAAACTTGGAAGGCGCTGATATGGTGGTCTATTCTAGTGCCGTTCCCAAGGACAACCCTGAAATTCAGGGAGCGGAAAAAGCAAATATGGAACTTCTGCACCGGGCCGACGCATTAGCTCGGATAATTAACGATTCTACCGGCCTGGCCGTGGCAGGAGCCCACGGCAAGACTACAACTACGTCGATGCTCGGCCTTACCCTGGCAGCCTGTGGTTTGGACCCCACTGTAATGGTAGGGGCTTTTAGCGATGACCTGGCCGGCAATGCCCGCCTGGGAAGAGGTCCTTATGTTGTAGCTGAAGCCGATGAAAGTGATTATTCCTTTCTGAAATACGAGCCTTATGGGACAATCATCACCAATGTTGATCCTGATCACCTGGAAAATTACGATGGGGACTACAGCAAACTTATTGTTGCCTATAAGGAGTTTTTGAATAAGGTGAGGCCAGATGGTTTTTCCATTCTCTGCACTGATGACCCCATTCTCAGGGAAATGCAGGGAAGTGCAAGACACAGGTCTTTCAGCTATGGGTTTAACCCCCAGGCTGATTACCGTGCTTTAAATCTGGAATTCACTCCTGAATGCAGTACCTTTGACTTTTGCTTTCGGGGGGATAGGCTGGCGGAGGTTACACTGTCTGTAACTGGGGAACACAATGTCCTTAATGCTCTATCTGTATTGGCCACCGGCCACCAGTTGGGAATAGACACTCAATGCCTAGCCAAGGCAATAAGGCAATTTCACGGCGCCCGCCGCAGGTTTCAGCGCATTGGCGAAAGCAACGGCATCTTAGTTATTGACGACTATGCTCATCATCCCACCGAAATTCGCGTTACCCTACAAGCAGCCAAGCTCCAAGACAAAGACCGGGTAGTCGCCTTCTTCCAGCCCAAGCGCTATACCAGGACCAAATTTCTGTTTAAGGAATTCACTGAGGCATTTCATGACGCAGATGTTCTCATCCTTTCTGAGATATACCCCTTTGGCGAAGACCCCATACCGGGAATTACATCGGAAGCACTAAAAAACGCCATCGAGGAAAAGACCGGTAGAGAAGTCATCCTCTTGCCATACCGCCATAGCGTTATTGTAGACAGCCTTCTTGAAATCCTTAAGCCAGGAGATGTGGCAATGATTATGGGGGCCGGTGATGACATCGCTGATCTTGCCCGGAAACTTTACTTAGCCCTAAAGGAAAAGGAAATTAAATAGCCGCTACGGCGGCTTTTCTTTATACTATTTGGTTGGTTACTTCGCTGGGTTATCAATATCTTAATGTGGAATTATTAAGCAAGGCATACCCTTGGGCTGGTCTTTTTTCTTTGCGGTGGTTATTTTATGCTGTGCAACAGCCAATAGCCTCCGGTCTTATCTTCAACGCTGCAGTTGGCGAAAATAGATTCCAGCTTGGCAACTGCCGAGGGTGCACCCTGTTTCTTTTGGATAACAAGCCACAAGCTGCCGCCAGCATCCAAATATTCATAGCTCTGTTCAAACAGCGGATAGATTACCTTTTTCCCTGTCCTGATGGGGGGATTGCTGACTATAGTAGAAAAGGAACCCGAAACTTCGGTAAAGCCGTCGCTTTCGAGAACCTGGACATTCTTTACACCGTTGGCACGGGCGTTCTTCTTAGCAAGGGCCACCCCTCGCCGATTGATGTCCACCATGGTCATATCAATATGGGGATTAAGGGCAGCCAGGCTGATGCCAATGGGGCCGTAGCCACAACCCAGGTCCAGAACTCTCCCCTCCAGGAGTGGTAAGAAATTAATCAGCAGGTTGCTTCCATAGTCAACTTTTTGCCGGGAAAAGATACCCGCATCGGTGAAGAACTGTAAATCTCTTCCCTTGACCCCATACCTAAAGACCGCTATGTCATGGGGCAGGTCGGGATCAGGAGTGTAGTAATGGCTCATTATCTTGCCTCCATTCCTGGAGAAGGGTGAGCTCCTCAGGGGTCAGTTCCCTGGAATCCCCCGGAGCCAACTTTGCATCTAAGGACAAGGGGCCGAAGCGTATGCGGGTCAATGCAAGGACCTCTTTACCTACGGCGTGGAACATGCGCTTAACCTGATGGAATTTCCCTTCACAGATTGTGACTTCCACCTGGGATTGGGGCCCTGCCTCCAGGATTTCCAACTGGGCCGGAAGAGTGATAAAGTCACTTAGAGGGATTCCCTTAGCAAAGGCTTCTTGATTGTCCTTGTCTACTAAGCCCTGGACCAGGGCCAGGTAGGTCTTAGGAACATGTTTTTTCGGGGCCAAGAGGTTGTGGGCCAACTGCCCATCATCCGTCAGTAGCAACAGCCCTTGGGTATCCTTATCCAGCCTCCCCACAGGGAAAAGTTTAAGATGTTGGTAAGTAGGGGGTAACAACTCCAAGACTGTGGCGTGGAGTTTGTCCTCAGTTGCTGAAATTACCCCCGGGGGCTTGTTGAGCATAAGGTAATGGTACCCCCGGTATTCAAGCTCAGTACCGGATGCCATTACTTTTGCTGTCTGGGAATTAAGGGTAAAGCTTCGGTCTTTGATAACTACACCATCCACTGTGACCTGGCCGGAACGGATTAGCTTTCGAACCTCAGTGCGGCTGCCCAGTCCGGTTTTTGCGACGAACTTATCCAATCTCATCCTTATCACATTGTTCACCCGGAAACATTATCCTCGCTTCGGAGTGCTGAGCTATTAAACTCTACGCTGTAGGCGAATATCTTAGAGTCGGCAATAGTCTGGGGAACCATCCGAGCCATGAACAGCACAATGAAGAGCAGCAACAGCAGATTTTCATGCCCAGTGATTATCTCGAGATAAAAGCCCAGGCGGGGGATGGGGGTCTTTGCTTTAGCTGCCAGTTGGGCTAAAAAGTTAAAGAAGCTTACGGTAAAAAAGGAGCTTATAGAGGCCAAGGGCAATGAAGCCGCCGTAGTCATTACACTTGCCCAGGCTTCCCAGCGGCGGTCAACCCTAGATCGGACAAACCAGGCTAGGGCAATTCGGTATAATTTTGTGAAGACAAATAGGGCTGTAATCAATAACATTATGATTATTAGCAGGGGCATCTTATCACCTCTTCAAATATCATGTATAATAGCTTTGAACCTGGAGGGGATTGTATGAATTTTATCATCCGAGTAGCTATTTCGTGTCTAATATGTATTATAACAGTTTCACTGGCAATTTTGCTGCCTCGGTGGGTTTTTTCCAACAAACTCCGCAAGCAATGGTCAAGTCCATTTTTGTCTGTA
>DIOR01000015.1 GCA_002423965.1 Firmicutes bacterium UBA5509
CTACTTGACAGGGAGCAGTTCAATGAGGATATCTGCTTTTTCTATGCAAAGATTTAGGAGTTAAGCTCCCCCAGTGAACCTTTCCCGGTTATTTTAAATATTTATCAAACCAGTCAGTGATCTCCTTCAGCCTGCGGATTCGGTGTTTCGGCTTACCACTGCGGCTGAGCTCATGGCTTTCGCCCCGGAACATGCAAAGACGGGAATCTACGCCAAAATATTTAAGGGCGGTAAACATCTGCAGGCCTTCGGGCAGCCAACAGCGGTAGTCTTCCTCTGAATGGATGAACAGGGTGGGAGTGCTGACCTGGTCAGCATACTTAAGGGGAGAATGCCACCAGACCTTGTCGATATCTGACCAGGGAGTGGCAGTCACTTGGTCCTCTTCAAAATAAAACCCGATATCGGAAGTAAAGCCCATGGATACCCAGTTGGAAATGCTGCGCTGGGAAGCAGCTGCCTTAAACCTATCGGTATGCCCGATAATCCAGTTAGTCATAAAGCCGCCATAGGAACCTCCCGTTACCCCTACCCGCTCTTGATCAATACCTTGGAATTTAGCTAAGACAGCATCGGTAAAGGCCATAAGGTCGTCATAATCAATGGTGCCATACTTGCCTCGGATGTCGGCGAATTCGTTGCCCCGGCCATCACTACCCCGGGGGTTGCAGAAGAAGACGAAGTAGCCGGCATTGGCCCAGTATTGCATTTCATGAAAGAACACTTCGCCATAGACAGTCTTAGGCCCGCCGTGAATATCCAAGATGGCGGGGTATTTTTTGCCCTCTTCATAGTCCACCGGCTTCATTACCCAACCCTGGATTGTCACCCCGGGGGCAGTCTCAACAGTGATCTGCTCTAAGGGTGCCAAATGCTTTTCGTCAATAATCCAGTCATTAAAGCCCGTGAGTTTCTCTTCTTTTCCCGCCTCAAGCCGGTATAACTCCTGAAGCTGATGACCCCGCAAGCCAACAAACAGAGTCTTGCTCTCCCGGACATCGTAGGAATCCACTGAGCCTTCAGCGGTAGAAACTTTCTCGAACCGGCCTTCAAGATCAATACGGTAAATATATGAGCTGGAGCCTTCGGTAGCGATGAAATACAAATACCCATCGTCGACACGGAAGGGATTTCCGCCTCCCAGGCGGCAGTCAGAACCAACGGAGTTCCAAGTGCTGAGGTTAAATTCCGGGGCTAGGAGCTGCTGCTCCCCTGTAACCTGGTCAACTCGGTAAAACACCACGTCCTGATTAATGCCATATTCCTTCATATCGCTGCCCATGGCCACCAATGTGTTGCCAATAAAGAATACCCCGGACCAGGAAAACTTGTTCTTTGTTAGCTGACGGACAGATTTAGCCTCTATATCCAGGATGAACAGATAATCTTCCATCTGCCATTTACCCTTGACGCATGGCTGGCCGATAAAGACCGCTTTATCCTTATTATCGTTAAGGCGTACCCCTCCCGCATCCATTGTGTCATCGGTGAGCACTTCATATTTACCAGTGGAAGAATCATAGAGGCAAAGCCGACTCCGGTCGCGGTTGGTGAAACCTCCTCCATTTCTCCAAAAGGGAATCTCATCCAGGACCTCATAGTCCTTATCTTCCTTGCGCTTTTCCAGCTCCTTGCCCTTGTCTTTTTCACTCATTCCCTCTAAGTCTGGACGGTTAGAGTTAAAAGTGGCGGTTAGTAAAAACCGAGTGCTATCGATGTTTGTGATGCTTTCTACAGCCAAGGGAATCCTAAAGGCTTCCTGGGCTTCGCCGCCATTGATATTGATCCTATAGTAGATTGTAAATTCTCCCCCGCCCTCAGCCTTCTCCTTATCCCGGGGGTTCCTCATCCCGGGAAAGAGGATGTGCTCATCATCCTGCCAAATAAAGCCCTTTTCCTTGTCAAAGGCGGTAAGCTGCCAGGATTTGTCCTTTTGAACATCATACAGCCAGAGGTTAGACTTATAGCTGTTTTCCTCCATGTCCGCCTTGTGAACAGCAAAACAGGCATGGCTGCCCCTTGGGTTATACTCCAGGCCAGACAAGAAGGTATACTTGGTAAAATCATCGAGCTTTAGCTTCTCCATTTTCATTTCCTCCAATTTCAGCATTGTGAACCGGGAAACCGGCCTCTATTGATTTCTGTAATGGAATACAAAATTCCTGCTAAAAAAATAGGGCCGGGCGAACCCGGCCCCTAGTCTTTAATCAGGAACATACATAGGGATGTCAAACTTGAGATTATACATTTTTACCTGCGCATAGAGTTGGCGGATTTTACTAGTTTGTGCGTTGGCCCAGTTGATATCCGTTGCGTATTGATGTGAACCGGGTTTTACGGGGTCCCACCGCATCTTGTACAAGGTGTTCTGATAGTAATTGCTGTTGTGAACATAGTTGCGAGAGGCAAAGTAGGCACCGCCGATAATTGCCTCTTCCGGCGAAAACCAGCTATGTTCGTAAGCGTACTTAGCCCCATAATAGTCAGGAAAAACATCAATAGCCCCAATCCCAAACATGTTATACACTTTTCTTGGAGGCAAAGATTTATCCTCGGGGGTAAACCAAATTCCCTTGGCCAAGTTACTTGTCCCATCGTCGCTTTCATGTAATGCTAAAGAGGTTAGGAAGATCTCATTAATGTTGTTAGTGCGGCTGGCCTGGAAGAAGACAGCCTCTGTACCATGTAATATACCTTTGCTATTGAGGATGATACCTAAGTCTGAGACTGACACCCCGGATTTGCCTGCCAAAGCCAGGAATTGAAACATCCCGGAGGAGTAAGAGTCGGCTACCCAGTCAGCAAACTTTCCGCAAATCCAGCCGTTGTGCTCTCCGGCGGTTATCCTAAACCAATGGCCTTCTGTACCCGCAGCGGTCCCCTCTAAGGCCATTTGCACCTCTTCCACCTGGAATATCTGCCCCTTCTTGACCGATGTAAGACTTTCGCCCTCAGTAGTAGGGGTGTTGCGGACATATAAGCTGTCTGTGGAAATAATTAGCTCCGAAACGTAGTTAACCAAGTCAGTGAGCACAAAGTTAGTAGGATTTATGTAGCGCTGCACTTCCTCTCGGGGGGCTTTGGTCCACCCAACCCCACTGACATGCCATTGCGGGCTCTTGGTCATTTGGATATCCAATATTTGCGTTAGGGTATTGGCATATGGAGTATAGCTTACTATGACATAGGACTTTAGGGTACTTGCAACTGCATTATTAAAGCAGTCCCTAACAGCAAAGACACTGTCAAAAGGCCCGGAGTCAAACACCTGGGATAAAGCGCAAACTGACCTTGTGCTGATAATCATACTGTAGGCTTCAAGTTCTAGATCTAATACTGCTCCATTGTCCAAAAGCAGAGGAGAAAATTCTTCTAGGCTGGGAGCAGCATTTAGCCCTGTAAGGATGGCAGCAAGCTCACCAGTGACGTTGTCCACTTCCTCAACAAAAAATGCCTTAGCTGTATCTATATCTGGGAACCCCTTTCCCCTCTTCAAGAAAATGCCTTCAGCAGCAGCATTCTTGCCGGAATATGTCAGCTTGTTGTATAGACTTAAATCTAGCTCCAGGATTTTTGCCTTGCTTTCCAAAACCTGGCGCAGGGCAATAGCGTCTTTGGCGGTATTGATATCATACAGTGCCACCTCTAGAGGATCGGCAATGTCTTTATCAGTGAAAATAAGTTTTCCTTTTTCATATGTAACGACCTTGACCTTGGGAATATAAACCAGCTGGGCGTCGGGGCCCGAGGTATAGGCATCCAAATCGAAGGGCTTGCCTTTGTACACTGCCTTGGCATACATTGCCAGAGTGGCATCGTAATCAACATAGCCATTATCATCATCCAAAAACATAACCATTTTCTTGCTTATATAGTCGTCAAAGAGTGGCGAAGCAGACCCAACACAATTCTTCGCGTAGGAACGCAATAGTTCATCACAGGGATACTCGTAGTAGACTTCAGCTTCTGAGGTTACATAACCTACCACCTTCGCGCTAGCGCTAGGCACCGTAACATTGAACATTGCTAAAAAAAGAACCACGAAAAAGAAACTTTTTGCTATCAGGCCTTTATTCACTCCTAGCCTCCTCCTCTCCGATGGATCTAGACATTTACTTTGTCACCTTGACCTTGCTCTGTACGGCATCGGTCCGAGACACTTGACCAAAGAAGTAACCCTCGTCTGGATCATAGGTGAGACCAACCCCCGCAATAGACACTTTATATATGCTTGGGTTATCGGCATAAAGAGTAACGATCACTAATTTTTTCCCGGGGGAAATTTTACTATCTTCCGAGTAAAACTTCTTCACATCCATGGGTCCCTTAACTGTGACAGTAAAAATCCTGGTAGTACTCTTATAGCCGCTTTTACTGCCCTTTACAGTAATAGTGGTTTTTCCAGAGCCCTTGCCAGTAATGGTCACTTTGTTTCCCGATAGGGATACAGTAGCGACTTTGGAATTGCTGGTGCTAACAGATAATGAAGTTCCCGAGGGCTGCACTGTAATAGTCTTGCTGGCGGTCTTGCCAACAAACAATTCTTTAATAGAGGTGATTTTGTTAATCTTTACACTAGGTGTAGGTGCAGGCTCCGGTTCAGGTTCCGGCTCCGGCTCAACCATGTATTCTTTGCCGCCAATTATGGCCACCATGTTTTCGGGGATAATAACCTTCCCGGGGATTTGTTCAATGTTGACCCCAGGACTAGATATGGTTACAGTGGCAATTGAGCCCCTGCCGGTAACGCCAGCGCTGCTGCTCAGCTCCATATTCTCCACAGAAGAATTTTCTGCCAAGGCGATACTTGTAACATTCTCTAACTCAGGCACGACAATCTTTGCTATACTTCCGGACTGAAGTTCCAGGAATATACCCTCAGCCCGACATGTAACTTCCCCCAGTTCCCCCTGCACTACAGAAAGACCCGGGGCATTAATATCTATAGCCTGCACCTTGCCAGCACCTTCAAGAGTCATAATCTCTTCAATCGACAAAGTCTCAAGCTGCACATCTTCTGCCAGGTTGATAATAGAGGAGGCAGCAGTATCTCTTATGTACATAGTAGCAATAGTTCCCTTAAGCACCCTGACATTGGCCTTTGGCGCAGCTGTTTCTACAGCATCAAAGCCTCCCACCAGAAGAATTTTTTCAGGGGTTAGCACCTGGACATTGCGAAAGCCTAGGGCTCCCTCAGCCAGTCCGTCCTCCTGCAGGGAGGTTTCAGCAGCAACAGAGACATGGTCTACTTTGGTGGTGCCGCTGGCAATGAGTTTAATAGCAGGGCTTTCCTCCTGCACAGTAATTTTATTGATTGGGCAATCGTGAAGCCTTAATGTAAACCCGCTTCCAGCAATAATAATTTCGCCTTGAACCTGGACTGAACTAAGGTTGATGGTTCCTTCATTAACCTGATCAGTTAAGATCAAGTTACCTGTAATTAATAGATTTTGCATTGTAACATCTATTGTATTGATGGTAGCGTCGCCGTCAATTATTTCCATTGCCGGGGGGCCATATGTACCGGGTTTACTGATATTCTTGATAGCTTCTGCTACTGGAAGGCCGAAATTTTGATTTGCTATGGCCGCGATTAGCAATAGGTTTAGGGAAATGGAGAAGACGAGAACAGCAATCAGAGCTTTTTTCATAACCACAGCAACCTTTCTAAAATGTACTTCCTAACATTATTCGACAGGAATCACTAACTTTCCTGCAAAATAGTGAGGAAAAAAGCCCATATACAAAAATACTTCGTACATAAAGATATCTGCTATAAAAAAAGGAACTGTTACCTAACGCAACAGTTCCCTTTTTTATCTGTGGGGAAGAAGTTTTTTTAGTTTATAAAATGCTACGACACCTGTAATTAAAAAGTATAGGACTAGGCCGTGGAAGGCAAGGCCAAAGAAATCTTTTACCCATATTAGAAGTAGGCTATCGAGGGCAAATAAAATTATGCCGACAATATATGCCCAACCATGGCCTTTGCTGCTTAAGTACCCCATAAGGGCAAATACTCCTACAATCACCACACCGGCGATGGCTGCAATAAAGGCCAGTTCCGGAAAAATTGTCCCAATGGCAATTAAAAATTCAGTGCTACCTAAGGTAATGGCAGAAATAAACGAAGAACCAATTAAAAGCAAGACGCTGGAGAGGGCAGACAACCCCGCAATCCAATAAAACCAATTAGCACCATTGCGGTATTGCTTTTCTAACTGCACCATGCGAGCAATGGGAATCTCATTTAATTCCGGCTGCTGCTCCGGTGTGCCCTGGTAAGTTTCATGGTATGGGTCCACAAGTATCCCTCCTAATAACATTCTTCCTTAGAATTCGACAGATTCTGGGAAAAACCTTTTTCTACTGAAAAAAGGGGCCTGTCGGCCCCTATAAAATCTAGTTTCCTATACTGCGGGGTTGGCCCCGGTAAATTGGCTGTGATATAGCTCTGCATAAAAACCGTTATCCGCCAGCAGACCTTCATGGGTCCCCTGCTCGACAATCTCCCCTTCATTCATTACAAGAATTAAATCGGCATTGCGGATGGTGGATAGACGGTGAGCAATTACAAAGCTGGTCCTACCCTGCATCAGCTGGGCCATAGCCTTTTGAATCAAGACTTCTGTCCTAGTGTCTACGCTGCTGGTAGCCTCATCAAGAATCAGGATTGCGGGGTCGGCGAGAATTGCCCGGGCAATAGTCAACAACTGCTTTTCCCCCTGAGAAATGTTGGAGGCCTCTTCGTTGAGAATGGTGTTATAGCCTTCAGGGAGAGTGCGGATAAAGTGATCTGCCCTGGCAGCTACAGCAGCTTGGACCACATCTTCGTCGCTGGCATCCAGGCGACCGTAGGCAATGTTGTCAAGGATGGTGCTGTTAAACAGCCAGGTGTCCTGGAGCACCAGGCCAAAGATTTGGCGCAAGTCCTCCCGCTTAAGGTCCCTGATGTCCACTCCGTCCACAGTGATATTTCCGCCGTCCACATCATAAAAGCGCAGCAATAGATTGACCAGGGTGGTCTTCCCTGCCCCAGTGGGACCTACAATAGCCACGGTCTGGCCCTCTAGGACGCTGATATCCAATCCCTTATACAGGGGGGAATCCGCTTCATACCCAAACTGTACTCCGTGAAACTCCACATTACCCCTTGGGGCCACAATTGTGGGGGCATCAAGGTTGTCTGGTATCTCTTCTTCTTCATCCAGCACTTCAAAGACCCGCTCCGCTGCCGCCATTGTCGCCTGCATGATATTGGCAATGCTTGCTGTCTGGGTAATGGGCTGGGTAAAGTGCCGAACATAATGAATCATCGCCTGGAAATCTCCCAGGCGCATGGAACCCTTTGCCACCAAAAATCCTCCGAAGGCGCACACTGCGACAAAGCCAAGATTATTTAGAAAACTCATCAGGGGCATAATGATGCCGGAGCTGAACTGAGCCTTCCAGCCGGAATTATACAGCCTGTCATTAACCACCTTAAATTTGTCTAGGGCCTGCCTTTCCCGGCTAAAGGCCTTAATGACTTTATGGCCTGTCAGCATCTCTTCGATATGTCCGTTTAATTCCCCTAAATCTTTCTGCTGGCCCACAAAGTATTTGCGAGAGCGTTTCGTCACAAATCTTGTCAGCAGGAAGGCGGCAGGCAGGACTAATACCACCCCTAATGTCAGCAGGGGGCTGATGACAAGCATCATCGCCACTACCCCCACTAGGGTAACTAAAGCAGTGATAAGCTGGGTTAGACTTTGCTGTAATGAGCGGCTGACAGTGTCCACGTCATTAGTGACTCGGGAGAGGATCTCCCCATGGGTGCGGGCATCAAAGTACTTCAGGGGTAGCCGAGAAAGCTTGCTCTTAATCTCCCTACGCATATCATAGACTGTACTTTGGGCCACCCCGGCCATAATATATTGCTGACCGAAAGAAAACACAGCACTAAGCACATAAAGGCTACCCAGAGTAAGTAACACTTTGCCAATATAGCCAAAATCAATTGCTCTACCCAGCTGCACACTCTCATACAATTCACTGGTGGCCATTCCCAATATTTTTGGGCTAAATATGCCAAAGGCAGTGCTCAGTATCGCCATTGCAAAGACTAGTAAAGTCTTGCCTAAATGAGGTCGCAGGTAACGGGCCAACCGCTTGAGGGTGCCCTTAAAGTCTTTTGGCTTTTCCAGTATACCCATACCTGCCGGCCCTCCTCGGCGAGGTCCGATTCGTCCTCCCCTATCCTGCCTTCTATCAGTGCTCATGCTAATTCCTCCTCAGAGACCTGGGATAAGACAATTTCGCGATAGACACGGCAATCCTCCATCAAATCCTTATGGGTGCCAATACCGGCCACTGCGCCCTTTTCAAGAACAATTATGCGGTCAGCATCCATAACCGTGGCAACTCGCTGGGCCACTATTAGCATGGTGGCACCTGAAGTTTCATCTTTCAAGGCCCGACGCAGGCGGGCATCAGTGCGAAAATCCAGGGCTGAGAAACTGTCATCAAAGATATATATTTCCGGGTGCCGCACCAGGGCCCTAGCTATAGCCAGACGCTGTTTCTGACCTCCGGAAAAATTGACGCCACCCTGAGCAACATCAGAGTCAAAACCATTTGGCATAGCAGTGATGAAGTCCATGGCCTGTGCAGTCTCTGCCGCCTTCCCCACCTCATCAGCTGTGGCATCTTCCTTGCCCATGCGAATATTAGAGGCAATGGTGCCGGTAAAGAGCAGGGCCTGCTGGGGCACCAACCCGATTTTATCCCGTAATGTCTCCTGAGTCATGTCCCTGACATTTACCCCGTCCACCAGAATGCTGCCACTATCAACATCGTAAAAGCGGGGTATTAAGTTGGTCAAGGTGGATTTCCCTGAGCCTGTGCCACCAATTATAGCCGTAACCTCTCCGGGGCCAGCCCGGAAAGAAATGTTCTGTAGCACCGGCACCTCTGCCCCGGGATAACTAAATGTAACGTCCCTAAACTCTAAATATCCTTGTGCCCCATCTGCTGCAACATCCATTTCGGGATCAACGATTTCCGGGCTTGTATCAAGCACCTCGTTTATTCGCTTCACCGAAGCAAGGGCCCGGGGGAGCATGATAAACATCATGGAGACCATCATCATGGAAAACATAATCTGCATCATATACTGCAAAAAAGCCATGAGGTCACCAACTTGCATGGCTCCCCCCGCTACCCGGTGCCCCCCGAACCAAAGGATTGCAACGGAAGCTAAATTCATCAGCAGGGTTATTGCCGGCATAGTTGCGCCCATAAAGCGATTAACAAAAGTTGACGCCTTAGTCAGGTCCAGGTTGGCGGTGTCAAAGCGCTTCTGCTCAAACTTATCACGATTAAAGGCCCTGATTACTCTAATCCCAGTTAGATTTTCCCGTAAAACCAAGTTCAGTTTATCAAGCTTGGCCTGGATTGCCTTGAAAAGGGGCATAACCAGGTAGGCAATGGCCAGGACCGCCACTGTCATTACTGGCAGCAAAATTAATAGTAGTCGTGAGAGATTGGGATCCCTGGATACCGCTAGGACTATTCCCCCTATCATCATCAGGGGAGCGGTGAATAACATCCGCAGGGACATGAGAACTACCATCTGCACCTGAGTAATATCGTTGGTAACCCTGGTTATCAAAGAGGCTGCGCCAAATTTATTGTATTCCCGTAGGGAAAATTTTTGCACATGAGAAAAAACCTCGTTCCGTAGCACTCGCCCATAGCCCATGCTCAATCTGGCAGAAAAAAAGCTTGCGCCCATAGCGCAGGCAGCGTTTCCAAGGGCTACAACTAGCATGATGCCCCCCAGCCGAAAGATTATTGCGTTGTTACCTTTGGCGATTCCCTGGTCTACAATATCCGCCATCAATGTGGGTAGCAACAACTGGGTGAGAGACTGTAATAGCACCAGGACTAACACCAAGACTACAGACCGCCAAAAAGGCTTAAGATATTTAAGTAGTTTAATCATCGTCTTTCCCCTCCGATGAGTCAAAATACTGATACGCCATAGCCATGAGCCGACATAATTCCTCGCTTTGCTCTGGGCCTAGGTAATCAGCCAACCTTTCAAACCTGGCGATGAATTCCTGGGAAGCCTTGGCCATGACTTCATCACCCCGGGGAGTGACCCGTATGCGCACTGCCCTTCTGTCATCAGGATCCGGGGACCTGTCTGCCAGGCCAGCATCCACCAGACCATTTGTCATCTGGGTAATAAAAGAAGGGGAGACTTTCATCTTGGTGCTCAATAAAGAGACCATTACACCCTGACCCGTGTCCAGAACCGCGATATTGCGCAATACCCGTATTTCACCGGGGTTAAGCCCCTGCTCCGGACGGAATTTAAACTTATGCCTGCAAAACTGAAAAAAACCTTGCATCAGCCGGAAGGGAATATCTTTGCTCTCCATCATGTTTTCACCTCGAAAGAAGTTAACCTCGTTAATAATAAAGCCAGTTAAGTATAATGTATATGAATTGCCTTTGTCAACATTATCTATATAAAATGGTACGGAATGCTATAGCGCAACCTAAAATAAACTAAATTTGCCCCCTATAAAACTAAAGGGGGGCAATAAACATCTAATTTGTGAAGAAAGGATGGTGACCTATGAGAATATTGAAGACCGCAATTTGCTTTCTTATATTGGGAGTAATTGCTCTAAATTTAGCAGCATGCGCCCCAGGGGTGCAAGCCGCCGACCTCATGACCGGCATAGCCGGCAAGACAGTCCAGGAAAAAGCCGTTGATGCTAAGTTTATTGACAACACTGCTGATTTCTCCTTGGAGTTGTTCAGGAATTCTATTGCTGAAAGGGAAAACTCTTTAGTCTCCCCCCTCTCGGTACTACTGGCCCTGGCCATGACTGCAAACGGCGCAGGTTCTGAAACTTTGGAAGAAATGGAAGCAGTCCTTGGAAAAGAAATTCCCCTAGGTGAATTAAACGAGTACTTATACACCTATGTTAAGCTTCTGCCCAGCGAAAAAAATTCTAAGCTGAAAGTAGCCAATTCCATCTGGTTCCGTGATGATGAAAATCGCCTGACAGTGGAGAAAGACTTCCTGCAAAAAAATGCTGATTACTACAACGCGGCAGCCTATAAGGCCCCCTTCGACAGCCAAACACTCTTGGATATCAACAACTGGGTAAAACAGAAAACCGATAATATGATCGAGAAGATTTTGGATGAAATCAACGAAGATGCCGTGATGTACCTAATCAACGCCATTGTCTTTGAAGCCCAATGGCAACAGGTATACAATAAGGAAAACGTCAGGGAAGGCGATTTTACCACCATTGACGGCGGCAGGGAACAGGTAGATTTCATGTATTCGGAAGAAAACATATACCTTGAGTCCGATAAAGCTACTGGCTTTATAAAACCCTACGC
Source organism: Firmicutes bacterium UBA5509 (assembly GCA_002423965.1). Taxonomy (GTDB): domain Bacteria; phylum Bacillota; class Proteinivoracia; order UBA4975; family UBA4975; genus UBA4975. The sequence goes on from DIOR01000015.1 coordinate 11,410, forward strand.
AGACAATAACTACAGCTTTGTCGCCCTCCTCCCCAAAGAAGGCATTGCCATTCAAGATTATATTGAGGGACTAACGGGAGATGTCTTCATGGGAACACTGGACAGCGCTGATAATATCGCTGTCAGCGCCGGGCTCCCTAAATTTAGCCATGCCTATACCGTCCAAATGAATGATGCTCTTAAGGACATGGGAATGCCCCTAGCTTTTTCCCCGCAGTCTGCGGATTTCTCACCCCTGGGTAAGTCCACCAGGGGCAATATCTACATTGGTGAAGTCCTCCATAAGACCTTCATCCAGGTAGATGAACTTGGAACCAAAGCAGGAGCAGTGACAAAGGTGGAAATTAGGGATGAAGCCTACTATGAGACCAAGAATGTAGTCCTTGACCGTCCCTTTGTCTATGCCATCATTGACAACTCTAGCAAGCTTCCTGTCTTTGTCGGCTCAGTTATGCAAATCGCTGATTAGGCAATTTCTCCCTTCCCCAGACTACTGTCTGGGGTCTTTTATTTCATAATATTAAAAATGCCCGTGATATCACGGGCAAAGGTATTCGTTAGAGCTACTTAGAATCGTTTTGCCTGCAACCATCTGCGCCACAAATATGGTTGCCCTAGGTCTCAGATCTTCTGTAATCATCAGGGTATTGCCGTTTATAAAGGTTGTCTCGACTTTATCGCCGTCGACAAAGACATGGCTCCATTGGGTAAATCCCTTTCCGTAAATCAAGGCCTGTTCGACTCCCCGGCTAATGCCAGTAACCTCAGTAGCGGAAGTACCCATCTGCAATTTGGCAGGTAAATGAGGGTTTACTCCGGAATAAGTAATTTGCTCGCCGCAGACTAAATCGTATTCGATAAGTCCCAAGGCATCGCGGTAATTATCCTGGGTCCGCAACTCTTGGTGGATCTTTGTCAGGACCCCATTATTAATTCCACACTGTTCCAATACATATGCCCCAAGCTGATAGGCGTATATGTCATCACTGGGCACTTCCATATCAAAATTGTTCCAGATAACATATTCAGTCAAGAATCGGTTCCCATGAGTCAAATCTTCATTTTCAATATCAAAGCTGGGCAAATGATCCCCGTATAAAACTAGAATCACAGGCTCATCGTAGTCTTCAAGTTCGTTAACCAGGTCATTGATAAATGCGTCGGTCTCAGATAACTGATTGACAAAGTATTCAAAGGCCACCTGTTTCTTTTCTTCTTCAAAGCCAGAGACCTTAATGTCCTGAGTGTCCTCTACAGCCTCCCGGGGATACCTACCATGGGCTTGAACAGAAATTGTAAAGACAAAGTCCTGTTCCGGTGTAGAATTAAGGGCCTTTAGTACCTGTTCGGTCAGGACATCATCCTTTGCCCAGCCATTAGGCGTAAATTCCACATCATTCATATACTCCAGGGATGTAAAGGTATCGAAACCTAGGTTAGAAAAGACAGCATGCCTCTGGTAAAAGGTTCCTTCATGGTTGTGAATAGCATGGTTTGTGTACCCAACTTCCCCCAGATTATAGCAGATGCTCTCACAAGTCTGTTTTTTTAGCACAGTCTTATATGGATATTCGCCGGCTCCAAAGTAGCTAAGGTCCATACCTGTTAAAATCTCAAATTCGGTGTTGGCGGTACCGGCACCAATTGAAGGGACTGTTAAGAAACCATGGGGATAGCTTTCTTTTAATGTCGTAAAGGCGGGGATGGGATTCTTGGAAAAACTCAAATCTCGGAGATAGTTTACATCAAAGAACGACTCCAGCTCCACCAAAACAATGTTTGGCTTTACCTTTGGTTCTTGCTGCTTATGGGCATTAATATCCCTCAGGACGTTATAGACCGCTGTCTGGGAATAGTTGCTGGGTTTATCGATACCCTGATCAACCAAACTGCGGGAAAAGCAATAGACAAAACCATACTCCTTATAGGCGTCCGCTAGATTGCCAAAGCCCGATGCAGCTTGAGTCCTGGAAAAAAGAGAGGTAGAGAAGACAATGATAATAGCAATTGCAGATATCGCCGAAATGGCTTTGCCATACCTTGGCTTACGCTTAGGAGTTTTTCGCCAAGCTATAATAAAGCCCACTATGACCACGACGGCGGCCACGCCAATCAAGAGCACATTACCAAGGCTGAGGTATTTGGAAATGATGCTGGCAACGGATGAAAGAATCTGAAAATCGATTGCAGCCAATGGAGTTGTGCGAAAGCCCAGTAGAACACAGTTGGCAATTCCAAGACCAAGCCAGACAACGGAGACAATGATAAGGAAGAAGTAACGCCGTTTGCATGCCACCGAGATTGACAAAGTGAGCAATATAATGGCTACGTTATAAAAAAAGAGCATAGGATTTTCAAGCAGAAACCCGAACCCGGCAATAACTGAACGCCGGCTCAATATTTCCACCAATAGATTTAGCAGTATTGAGATGCTAACACATTGATATACTGGGTGCTTGTCAAACCATCTTATAAGTGACATCAAATCACCTACCTGAAATAAATTTGTTAATAGTTATCTGGACTTAGTGGGATCAGTGCTGAGTCGAAGCTAAAAGCATTATAACATATCCATATGCACCTAGACACTCCAATTTTTAAGGAGATCGATAATATTCTCCTTCTTTAGCTTAGAGCTGGAGTAGAGCATTGTAATGAATACAATTGCAAATACTGATACTACCACCACTATATAACTGTTCCAAGGTAATGTAAAGGGGAACTGGAACCCTTCACTCATAGCATAATAAAGGAGAAAGTTAATTCCCAGGCTAATGGGCAGCCCAAATGATAATGCCTTAATTCCATAAAAGACACTTTCATACCTGACCATCCGATTAAAGCCCCTTGGGGTCATGCCAACAGATTTTAGCATGGCGAATTCTTGACTGCGCAAGGCGATACTGGTCGAAATGGTATTTAAGATATTGGCTATGCATATCCCAGATATCAGGCCGATAAACCCGGCGCTGAACACTTTCAGCAGAAGCTTAAACTGCTCATCATCTTTGGCAATTCCAGCCTTATTGTAGATATGCAAATCACCTTCAAAAAGTTGGTGTATGGCCCGCGCTTTTTCTTCCAGCAGTCCCGGCTGTGATGTGTTGATGTATAAAGACCCGAAATATTTTTGGTGGTTATCGGGAAGTTCGGCAAGGACCTGCTCAAACACCGTCTCCGGCACAAAGAGGGTTAGAAATTGGGGTTGATACCAGACAGTGGACCCCATCGGGGCTTCCTCTGTGGCACCCACAAGGGTTATGGCTTGAATAAATTTTTCGCTGGTAGTAGTGGAAAAATCTATCTCCAACTCCATCCCAGCAGGGTTATTAAGCACTTCACCCTCGACATAACTGCCCTGCCAATACAATCTAAACTGGTTTAAGGCAATAGCCGCAGGTTGCTGAGCTGCAAAGGCATCCATCCCCACTCCTGCTGCCCGGGCTAGATCAGCAAAGGTCTGGTCGTCCAAGGACTTAAGAGCGATGTCAAATTGATAATATCCCTTGACATCCTCCCAATTGTTCTTGAGATAATCACCGGCCATTTCTGCTGAGACTTTCATATGGCCGGAAAGGGTCTGCTCATAAGTATATTCCTCTGCCAATCCCAGGGCAATTACCTGAGTGAAAAAATCTCTGCCCTCTTTTACCTTCTGGGGCTTTGTTAGCTGGACATCATAATTATCCCCTGTGGCAGACATCTCGCTACCCCGTGTAGCATATGTGGCATAGGCAGATACCGTTAAAAACAAGACAATGCTCACCGTCAAGGACAGTACAGTTGCTCGAAAGTGGCGGCGGTTGCGCTTGAGATTTTTTAATGCCAGATTAGCCTCAAAGCCAAAGAGCAGCCGGGACAGCCAGGTTGTGCGCACTACTTTGCTGGTGAGTTTCACCTCCTGGGTCTGACGAATGGCAGCTATGGGTAGTATCTTCGCCGCCCGCCTAGCGGGAATCCAAGCAGAAACAAAGATGGTCAGCACAGAAAACAAGATAGCAACGCCAATAGCCAAGGGGGACACCACCAGGCGCAGTTCAGCAGAACTTTCCACTAGATTGGCGAGGATGGGACCGACAAAGTAAAAGGTCACCCCCATGCCGGCAGTACCTGCCAACAGCCCCAAAGGAATCCCTGCCAAGCCAATAATTAGTCCCTCAAAAAATACAGACCTGCGTTTTTGCTTGCTGGTTGCCCCTACGCTAGCCAGCATGCCCATTTGACGGGAGCGCTGGGCAATTGAAATAGCAAAGGCATTGTAAATTAAAGATATCGACCCAACCATTATAATCACTATTGCTAAAAAGGCAAAGGTCGTAAAGATATTATTAAAGACATCATTGGCGGTGGCTCCATGTAAGTTCAGCAGAGTTCGGTTATATCTGACAAGATATCTTCTGCCACCAGATTCATTCTCCTCATAATAATCGGGGGACTCTGCTTGCGCGGCCAGTTCCTGGCCTACCTCATACACAGACCGATTTACTTTTTTAAACCTGACTCGGACATCCATAGTGCCTGTGGTCGCCGCACTTCTGTCGAAACAGGTGATGACTGTATATCCCGGTGCAGAATAGGGCTCAAACCAAGGACGAGCGACAATGCCAACAACGGTATACTCTTGGGTAAACTCTGGCTGGAGGGTCTCGCCACCATCAGTGTCGGCCTTACTAAAGGGATTGTCTTGGCCCAAGGGGTAACCTTCGGAGTATCGCTGGCCAATTGCTAAGTCCAGTTTGTCCCCTACCTTAATCTCTACTCCGCCATTGTAGCGGATATGCTCGGAGACAACCAACTCATCTTGCCCAGCTGGCAAACGCCCCTCTACAAGCTTCACGGCTAGGTTTTCAATGCTTGCCTCATCAAATCCCTGAACAAATAGATAGGGCTTATACTCATTAGCGCTTCCTGCCAGTTGGGCGTACCCGAGATTGCGGGCAAAAAACGCTGCTTCAACTGCTTCAGAGGTCAAAAACACTTCTGCCTTGACAGTATTTATATTTTGGAACTTGGCATGCCAGTTTCCCCTATCATATATTTCATCCTGAATCAACATATCAAGGGCAGAAGCTGCAAAGGTAGTAACAGCAGTAACCATAGAAACAGACAAAATCACCCCTATAATAGTGACCAAGGTGCGTTTCTTATTTAGTATCAAATGGCGGAGGGTTAGTTTATTTACAACATTCATCGCCGGATATCCCTTTCAATGCCACCGTCACTTAATGAGATAACCCGGCTGGCCTGCATGGCAATATTTTGATCATGGGTAATTACCAGCAATGTCTGATTATACTTCTTGTTTGAGAGCTTGAGCAGCTCAATAATTTCGGTGCTGTTCTTGCTGTCCAAGTTGCCAGTGGGCTCATCGGCTAACACCAAGGCAGGTTTGTTTATCAGCGCCCGGCCAATGGACACCCGTTGCTGTTGGCCGCCGGAAAGCTGGTTGGGGAGATATCCCAGCCGATCTTCCAGGCCCAAAGTGCTGATGATTTCGGACAAATGCCTTCTATCCACCTTGCGTTCATCCAATAGCAAGGGCAGGGTAATATTCTCCTCAACATTTAGCACTGGAATCAAATTATAAAACTGATAAATCAGCCCCACCTGCCTACGCCGAAAGATGGCGAGCTTGGTCTCGTTTTGCCTGTAAATGTCGACGCCATCAATAAAAACCTTTCCTGAACTAGGCCGGTCCACCCCGCCTAAAATATGTAATAAGGTAGATTTACCTGAGCCTGAGGGGCCAACAATAGCTACAAATTCCCCCTTTTCAACGCTAAAGGACACGTCATCTAGAGCCCGCACAGCGGTTTCACCGCGGCCATAAACCTTGGATAAATTTTCAACCCGTAAAATCTCCATATCTTTACCCCCTTGCTTATGGCTTAGTCTATACCCCCAAAATTACTGCCCGATGACAAAGGCAGTGACAATTTTGTCATGAACGGTAAAAACGCAGCATAAACCGGCTGCCGGTGGAGTCACTGCGCACATCGACACTACCTCCCTGGGCTACTACAATTCCCTTGGCCATGGCCAGGCCGATGCCAATGCTGTCTGCCCCTGCATTCTTGCCCCGGTAAAAGCGTTTAAAAATATAGGGTAGGTCCGCGGGATCGATACCACCGCCATTGTCTTCGACACTTATCTCGACATACATTGGATAGTCTACAGCACTAACGTGGATTTCCCCGCCTGTAGGTGTGTGCTCCACGCAATTCTTTAGGATATTGACCAGGGCCTCCACCGTCCAGTGGAGATCACATGAAAAATCAAAGTCAGTGCATTCCACCATCATTTTTTGGTTCTTTAACTCCATGACAATCTGCAGTGGCTCCCAGGCGGCGGCAATTACCTGCTGGGCAGAGACTTTTTCTTTGTTAAATTCTACCGCTCCAGCGTCGAGTTTAGAGAGTTTCAGCAGGCAAGACAACAACCACTGAATGCGCTCCAGCTGGGAGCGCAGCCTGTCGGTAAATTCCACCCTTTTGGTCTCTGGCAATTCCCCGCACAAAAGGTCAGTCATAACAAACATGGAGGTCAAAGGCGTCTTCAGCTGGTGAGATATATCTGAGAGGGCGTCAGCTAAGTTTCCCTTTTCCTTCCGCAGAGCGGCAGCTTGCTCATTGAGCATCACCGTTACTTTATATATTTCGCTCTTAAGGATTGAGAGTTCTCCCTCAGCGTTATCCCGGATGTCTAAGCCATAGTCTCCCTCAACCACCCGCAGGAGGTAGTCGGAAAGCTTGTCCAGCTCCCGGTAACGCCAGCTAGTAAAGAATATAAATACCAGGATCAGCACCAGTGACACTACTGCCACAACTCTGGCGGCAACTTGAGAAATAAGATAACCGCAAATAACCCCAAGGAAAGCTACCAAAAGCATAATCCCCAGGGTAATTTGGATTTCGCGATTTCTCAACATCCTCATCATCTCAATCACCTGCCCTGTAGCCAAGCCCCCGCACCGTCTGTATTAGTGTCGGCTGCTGGGGGTCGTCTTCAACCTTTTCCCGCAAGCGCTTTATATACACAGTAAGAGTATTGTCGTTGACATAATCCCCCGACACATCCCAGATTCCCTCAAGTAGCTGGGTGCGGGAAAGAATCATGCCCTCATTGTTGGCAAAGGTTAAAAGCAGGCGATACTCCAAGGCAGTCAGCTGGATCTCTTCTCCATTTTTAAAGACCTTAGCCTGGGCGGTATTGATGAGAACATCCCCCAGAGCAATCTCCGCCCGGATTTTCCCTAATCCGTCAGCGGTCTTCCGGTAGCGCCGCAGTACCGTCTTAATCCGGGAAACCAGCTCCCGGATGCGAAAAGGCTTTGTGATATAGTCATCGGCGCCCATATCCAACCCCATCACCACATTGACCTCATCGTCACAGGCAGTAAGAAAGATTACCGGCACATCAAATTTCGCCTTCACTGCCCTGCAGACATCATAACCGCTGCCGTCAGGCAAGCCCAGATCCAGAATAATGAGGTCAAAATCCTGAATTTCCAAGGCCGAAAGGGCAGAATTGACATTATGGCAAACTGTAACGGCGAAACCGTCCTGGCCCAATGAATAGTCCAGCCCCAGGGCAATGGTCTTGTCATCTTCTACCAGCAAAATCTTATCCATAGACATCACCACCCTCATTATACCACTGACTGCATAAGCATTAGCCTTATTCCCTTGCCCCGCCCAAAAAAAAGGCCAGCTGGCCTCAGTAATATCACTGATGCCTTGGCTGACCAGCACTTATTCCACATGAAATAAAGAATAACATATCGGGCAACTACTCAATGCCAGAGATCATTAAAGACCAGCCGATCAATAAAGAAATGGAAAGGCCTAAGATAAACGGGTGCAAAAGCAAGATAATGAGTAACCGCCCGGACAACATGCTCATCGAAGCAAGTAATTCAGGAGCGATAGTTACCCCATACAGTCTATCGAAGCCACACGCCCTAAAAGTTACGGAAACTTATAGAAATAACAGTAATACTCCCCCTTACTGTTCATCGCCATGACTTCAACGCGCTGGTCATCAAGCCAGCCATAACCAATTTCGGTTCTCACTTCATACCCTTGCCGAGGAAGAATCGTTAATTTCCCGTCGCGAATGTTATACACGGCGAATTCTTTATATCCCATCTCTTCAATGCTGTCATCACGCTTGGCAAATAGAATGCGGGAGTTGTCAGGGCTAAGGACGCTACTTGTACCGCTAATATAACAGTAATCCGCAACCAACGTTTCTTGCCCGGTCTTTAAAGAAACTACATACGTTGCACCGGTGTCTTCAATGCGCAAAGCATACGTCCCAAATAGGTACTCTATTTCACTGTCATCGGTGAAAACAAGTGTATAGTTGCCGGTATCCAGCTCGTAGCTCCAGGCGGTGCCATCCTCAGAGGAGCAGTACACCGTTTTGTCATCCAGGAATTTACATGCCTCTACCTCGTTTTCAAACAAATCGTCTGCCAAAACAAGGCTACCCTCATTGATATTGCAGAGATAGTATTCATCTTCAGAGGACCGGATGACAGCCCAGGCGAGATCTTCTGAGACATCGATATTATGGATTTTGGCTATTTTTTCGAGAGAGCAACTTTTAAGGAAATCAGTTATTTCCCCCGTCGACATATCCAGCAGCAATTTGTATTCGGTGTACTCCCGCTGGCGGTTACTGCTCAAGGTCAGTAATAGGGTATCCGGGCGACCGCTACAGGAATGCACGCAAGTGCAATAGAATCCATCGGGAGTCTCTGTGTAGAGGGGGAGCGCAAGTAGCTTCCCCTGTGATAGACAGTAGTTAAACTCTATAGGGCAAGTTTTACCGGCGTAAAGGATTTCTTTATAAAAGTGTTCGGTTTGAAGCTTAGCTAGTTCTTTTTCCCCCACCTCGTAAAAATCCGGCTTGTCTTCTTCAGGGGAAATAATTATCGTGCCTGCCCAGGTATGACAATAACGGGGCATGGAGACATAGAGGGCCTCGACACCATTTTTGCAGTCGACCCACAATGTATCAAACGGGGCTGTGAAATCCGCATCCCCGGGAATCTGTTCAATAGTTTCCTGCGGGGATCCCGGTTGCTCAGGAGTAGAAGTGCAGGCTCCGGCAGAGAAGGCAAAAAGTAAAAGGCAAACGCAAGAAAAGAAGCGCAAGATACGTCCTGATGACCCGAATATCACTTTCTTGTGGCGTGCGCCCGGGATAATGAGCCCCACTTTTTTTTGATAATTATTTGTATGCATTACCTTGCTCCTCCTTGATTGATAGGCTTTCGAAAAAGGTATACTGACGGGATAGGATAGCACTATTCGGGGGCAACATCGGGTTCCACAATAGATGACACCGTTAACCCGCAAACTGTACATCGGTATCGCGAATAATACTCAACAAAGTTGTGGGGTTGCTTTGAATGAATACAACCGCATATACTACACTTTCTCCAGTGAGATGTCGCATCGTATGTGTAGGTTCCGGTTTCCACAGGTGTATGATTTAAATTGATGATCCTAATCGGGCCATCACCCATATCAGACACATATTCACCATAATCGTAGTAATAATCTACCCAACCTTTTTACTTTATAACTTGAAAACTACCCCCCAGCACTGTCGGGACACTAGTAGCAACGGTTTGCACATCCATGATGTTTTTGCTAGTGTCCAATTTCCCAAGTATAAATTAATTAGTTCGTGCATCACTTCTCTCAGTGCCATTCTTTCGGGGACTCAATAAATACGCATACTCTCCTATATATTGGATGACCCACATGGTGTGCCAGGGAGTAATGTCTTTAGCCTATATGCTTACCCCCTGACCAACTTCTTAATGTATTCTACTTGCGCACTGCTTTTTCCTGCATCCAATGTCCCTTTTGCAGTTAGCATAATAATTTAGGCCGCCAAAGCCTTAGTCGCAAGGGCTTGGCGGCCTTTTTCACACTACTATTTTTGCTAAAATGAGGGCTTATTGGTTGCTCCAAAAATATTTTTAATATCCCTAACCCTAACGTATTTGCGGCTAAGATCTACACCCAGCTCCGCAGTAATTACATGCTTATTAAATATTCCGGTCCTAGTATTTTAAAAGCCCCTTTCTTCAATGTCTAACTTACTGTCCTAATGCTTCTAATAAACTGGGATAGAAGGATATAAGGTCAGGATAAATGTCCCTGTTATTTTCGTATTCCGCCAGGGCCTGGGTCAAAACATTGATATAGATAAAACCAGCTTCCTGTTCCTGATCCAGCGCCCAGTGTCCCTCCTGTCTGCTGTCGGTGAAGGCATACCTGGCGGTAACTGCCCGGGCAACATGCTCATTAAAGCAAGTAATCCAGGAGCCATAATTAAGCTTATCCATCTCTGCCTGAATCGGCGCCAGCAAATATTCATACTCCAAAACCGCTTCCAGGTACATATCGGTAACGCGGTTGACGAAACTAGGGCTGATTTCATGCCTCTGCAGGAGCTTAAAGACAGAGTCATTGCCGTATTGGGGAACTTCGCCATGCATCTGATCATCAAAAGCGCAGAGGATACTATATATTTCTATTTGACCATCCCTTTCCACATGGGGACCAAACCCGCCCCCGCCAGCATAATCACAGGCAAGATATTAAAAGATCGATAATGCATACCGTAATATGATTCGATTTTGGAGACATAGTCCCAGTCCCCCAGTAATGCCGCCACCCGATATACATTGTCCCGGTAATAATCGCCATTGCTCAGATAAAAGTCATGAAGTTGCTCTCAATACAAAAACTGCCTTATATATGCCTCTTGCTAACAGCATTTTCCTGCATAAATAGGCTTGAGCATTTCTTGGTTCCGCTAACTGCATTTAGGTGAGATAAAATCCCCAATGTCCCTTTAGTTAATACCTGATATAATCAGGGTAAATAATGGCCGGGAGATGATTAAACTGAATAGCCGCTTTAGCTTGTCTAAGGAAGAAAGAGAGCCAATGATTGCCGAGATAAAAGGATTTTTCTTGGAACAGCGGGATGAGGAAATTGGCGACCTGGGTGCCCTTCTCCTCCTGGATTTCTTTGCGGAAAAGCTGGCTCCGTTTTTCTTTAACCGTGGAATCAACGAGGCCAAGGCGATGCTGGCTCAAAAACTAGAAGATCTTCACGAACTGGAAATCTGGAGTAAATGAAATAGCGGCTTAAATGCAGCTTTTTAAGTTACTAAGAAGGGGCTCTAGCGCTCTCATTGTGATATTATAAGAAGAGCAAATACTATAGGAGGCTTTAATCGTGGAAAAAGAAAAGTTGTTGCGGTTGGCCACTGAGCTGATTGCTCAGGAAACCGGCCAAAAGCGACTAGTAACAGGTCAGCTGGCAAACAACTGGGTGTTTAGAACAACTGACGGAAAAGCTCCGCTGCTGGTCAAATTTATCTCCCCTGGCCAGAAACAGAGAATGGAGACGGAATTTGCTTTGTCGGAATATATCAGTAGGCAGTCAGGGGTTCCCATTCCCCGGATCCTGGCGCATGGGACCATTGAAGATCAGCATTTTCTGCTCCGGGAAGTGATTCCGGGAGTAACTTTAAGGCGAGCCTTGAATGAGAATGCCAATCCAAAACCCCTATTTATTCAGGCCGGAGAAACTTTGGCTCAATTTCATAGTTTCAACTTTGCAGAAAAGGGGTTCTTTAATCCAGATCTATCCCTTGATCAAAGTGCTGATTTATTCAACCAGGCAGAGTATGAGAGTTTCCTTGATGTTCTTCAAACCAAGCAACTACTTTCGGATAAAGAATACGATGCCTTGAGAAAAATCAGGGTGAGCGACCATTACGATATTGGTGAAAATGTTCTTTGCCACTGTGACTATAGCCTAGATAACATCTTGGTCCGAAATTGCCGAATAGTTGGCATTCTGGATTTTGAATACAGCTGTTCAGCTCCATTCATGGACGACCTGGCGGCTTTTGACCTTTTTGCCTCCCTGAATGGTTATGACAGATACTTAGATTGCTTCTATACGGGTTATTCCCAATTCAGATCCATTCCCAGCTTCTACTTTTCTAAACTCAACTTCTATAAGTTTTACCGCCTCATATCCATGCTCTCCTATCAGTTATGTGCTCTTCGCTTTCAGAGCCCCTTCCTAGAGCAGATGAAACAGGAGCTAGTAAAGACCAAGAAGAAATATTGCGTAGCACTGACCGCATAGAATAGGTAGCCATCCCCCCGCTTTGTTTACAATGAATACAATTTGCTGCGCATGTTTAAAGACATTAAGCCCTAAGTCTTTTATCTCCCCGATCTATCGCTTATAATAGTAATGATTTAGAAGATATATCAGAAGGAGTGTATGTAGTGGCATTGAATAAAGCACTTACTATCGCCGGTTCCGATTCCAGCGGCGGCGCAGGCATCGAAGCTGATTTAACAACCTTTCATGAATATGGCGTCTATGGAATGGCTGCCATAACCACAATTGTAACCATGGACTCCAATTGGGATCATAAAGTCTATGCTCCCCCTATAGACATTGTTGAAGGACAAATCGACACCATTCTCGGAGGTATCGGCGGTGTCAATGCTGCAAAAACCGGGATGCTGGGCTCCAGTGAAATGATTGAAATGGTGGCAGGCAAAGTCAAGCAGTATAAACTAAGCAACCTTGTAGTGGACCCGGTCATGGTCTGCAAGGGAACCGACGAACCCCTTCACCCTGAGCACACAGTAAGCTATAGAGAATTTTTGGTGCCTTTGGCCACCGTCGTCACCCCTAACTTGTTTGAAGCCGCCCAGCTAAGTGGCCTGGACTCTATCGCTACTTTAGAGGATATGAAGCAAGCTGCCATTAAGATTAAAGAATCTGGCCCTGAATATGTCTGGATAAAGGGCGGGGCAGATATTGGCAATACAGCAGTAGACCTTCTTTACGACGGCAAGGATTTTACTTTGTTGGAATCCGAAAAGTTTGCCACAAACTATACCCATGGAGCAGGCTGCACCTCTTCGGCAGCCATTTGTGCCGGACTGGCCAAGGGCAAGGATGTTGTAACTGCCGTCAAAGATGCGAAAAGGTTTATCTCTAACGCCATCCGTGAATCCTTTCCAATTAATCAGTTTGTCGGCCCTGTTAATAGGTACGCCAACCGGAAGGAAAAGTTTTAGAGTTCTAACCCCCATATGCAAACCGGTGAGGTTAATGCTAGAAATGGGAGGGAAACTGTCCTCAACAAGTCTCTAACTACAACCAGGAGGTGAGAAAATGTACCACGAACTAAAGATTATCCGCCAGGCTCTGCTTAATGAACAGGAAGGTCATGATTTTTACACCCTTGCTGCCCAGCAGGCAGAGAACCCGGAAGCAAAGGAGGCCTTTGACAATCTTGCTTCCGAAGAGCTAAACCACATTAAATGGCTCCGAGAAATGTACAAAAAGCTTGCAGCCAATAACCCTGACGGCTTTGACTTCTCTACAATAGACCTTCCTCCTGTACCCGGGCTATATACTGCAGAGAATATAGGCAGGGAAAGTGGTTCTATAGCAGTTTCGGTATATGGCATTGCCGTCAACATGGAAAAGGCCGCCATTGATTTTTATACTGCCGCCGCCGAACAGACTAAGGTACCTGCTGCAGCAAGGCTCTATAACAACCTCATTTTGTGGGAAAATCAACATTTAGAAAAGTTCCTGTCCGAATATGAGTCCCTGAAGCAAGATTGGTGGCAAAGTCAGGGATTTGACCCCGCATAAGAAATAATCATAAGAGCCGAGACAGTCCCCTCCCTGGGGGCCGCCTCGGCCCTTTTTTGTACCCATATCCAGATTATTTGTTGGCAATTCCTGATGGAACGTGACCAGTGGGAACCTTTCCCGACGCCGACAGGCAGTAACTTCGCTGGTCATCAAAAAAGATATGGGGCCGGAACTTGGAGAGGATTGGTTCCTTGTCCAAGCCGCCTAAGAAAAAGGCTTCGTCAATTGTGACCCCCCAAGAACGCAAGGTGTTAATTGCCCGCTTATGAGAAGGAGCCTGCCTGGCTGTTACCAAGGCAATGCGGATTGGCTGCTCACCACTGTCACGGTACATGGTTTGCAATTTATTCATGGCCACCAGGAATCCCTTAAAGGGACCTGGCATCAAGGGAACCTCGCTGTTCTCGACCTCATGGCGAGTAAAATCCTCCAACCCCTTTGTCTTGTAAACTATCTCTGCCTCATCGCTGAAAAGCACGGCATCACCGTCAAAGGCAATGCGAATCTCAGGGGACTCATCATCTTCATATTCAGGTCCCGTCAGCAATGTGGCGCTGGCCTTGCCATGTTGCAGGGCCACACTGACATCATCCGGGTTGGCAGATAAAAACAGATCGGCCTGAAAGGCTGGTAGGTAGCTATATGGCGGCCGACTGGAGGTAAATGCTGCCCTAGTAATGTTCAACTTATGATGCTGTATTGAATTCAATACCCGGAGGCCGGTGTTGGCATCATTTCTTGAGATTAAGATAACCTCAACAACCTCTTGGCCCGTCACAGGATCTTTCAATGCCAAAAGTCTCCGAATCAGGGGGAATGCCACCCCCGGCTTCAAAGGGGAATTCTCGAGATTAATCTGGTACTCTACATACCGCTCAAGGCCTTCCTCTTCAAAAATCTTGTTGCTTTCCTCCAGGTCAAAGAGAGCCCGGGAAGATATGGCCACAACTAATCTTCCATCTAGGTTTTTTGGCATTTCTCCACCCCCTCTTGGATAATATCACATTTCCCTGTCAGTACTAACTGATTCAAGCTCCAATTCCCCAAGATAATCTTCCTTTTCGTCGACAACCCTTTGCTTCCATCGTCCCGACAAGAATAGGAAAAAGGCAAAGATACAGGTCAGTAAATTGGAGCCCACCATGGCATACCAGACTGACTTCTCCGCCAAAGGGGTGAGGTATTTAAAGATTACTATCAAGGGTAGGCGTAAGGCCCACAGTCTTCCGGTAGTTACCAGCATAGCCATCAGGGTATGCCCGGAACCCTGAAAGCATCCCACGAATGCCTGAAAAATACCCATCAAAGGTATCGACGCAGATATAAGACGCAAGTAGAATGTCCCCTGTTCCAGGACTACTGGATGGTTAGAAAAGAGGGCGACAATGTGAGGGGCGGCAAAGAACATGGCAATTGCCCCCACCGCCATTATTGTAACCGAAAGCAAGATGCTTTCCTTAACTGCCCTAGTCGCCCGCTTGACTTGATCTGCGCCCAGGTTTTGCCCGACAACTGTGCCAAGGGCGGAACCCAAGCCCATAGCAGGCATAAAGATTAGGTTATTGATTCTGTTGCCGATGCCAAAGGCAGCCATAGTGTAGTCCCCAAAACTAAGGACGAATCCGTTCATAATCATAAAGCCTATACTTTCAGTTGACTGGCCTAGCCCTGAAGGTAGCCCAATCTTGACGATTTTTTTCATTACCTTCCTGTTAAAGCGCAAGTCTGAAGGTGTTAGTCGTAAGCCGCTTTCTGAAGAAAAGAGAATGTACAAACCGGCTATTGTACTCAAAGCCCGTGCCACTACAGTCGCCCAAGCGGCACCGGCAATTCCTAAGTTAAAAGTAAACATAAATATTGGGTCGAGAATTATATTCAAGATGACGGAAGCCCCTGCCAGAAGCATCGGAGTTAATGTATCTCCTTGAGCTTGTTTAATAGACTGAAAGGCAAAAAAGACAAACAATACTGGGCCGCCTAAGAAGACAGGCTTAAGGTATTCCCAGCCATATTCAAAAACCTGGTCGGTGGCCCCGGTAAGGGCCAGCAACTGTTTGCCAAAGAACATGCCAATTATTGCAAGGACCACGGAAAAAACAAAAGAAAAGCTGATTAATTGGCCTGCAACTAATCTTGACTCTCTTTCCCTGCCTAGGCCGATAAACTGAGAAATCATGCTGATGCCGGCAATGTTCATGCCTATTCCCAGGGAAATGGCGATGCCCACAAAGGGACCGACAAAACTTACTGCAGCAACAGCTATTTCCCCATCTGTTAGTTTACTGACCCAAAAGGTATCCGCCAATCCATAAAGGGTCTGAATGGCATTGGCCGCCATTACCGGCAATGCTAGGGACAGCAGCACAGAGCGAATATTGCCATGAAGAATTTTATTTCGATTATTATCCATCTACAGCCCCTCCTATCCTGTCTATTGTAACATAAGGACAAGAGTAGTCATCCGCTACCGAAGATTCTTCTCCCTTTGTCACCCATGTATATCCCTAAGCAAATGGGATATAATTCCATAACAAAGAGGTGATTTTGTGGAAGGATTTCTGCGGATATTTACTATTATCGGACTTTTTACAGTTCTTGGCTTTGGCCTCTACTGGGTCAGGGAATATCGGAAAAATACATTCCGCCTGGAAACGGTTATCGACAGTCTTACAGATTGCAACAAAGAAATGAAGACAACCCTGTTGACAGGGCTGGTTAATCGCTTTGCCCCGCTGCAATCTCCAGAAGATGAAGAAAGGCCCTTAGACTTTGAACGCTTTGTGGCAAAGGTCATGCGCTTAAACTTCGGCGGCAAGACTTCGGTAACTAAGGCCAATACCGACTTTGGCGTGGATATCTCCCATCGCCGGGGGAAAAATCTCCACCTGGGCCAGGTAAAATGCCTAGGTGGAGAAAATCCTGTATGCTATGAACCCATCGCTGTTATTCACTCCCAAATGATAAAACAAGGTGCTAGCGGGGGGTTTGTCGTCACCACCTCAGAGTTCACCAGCAATGCAAAAAAGTATGCCCAGGACCTTAACATCGACCTAATTGATGGCAACATGCTGGTGGAATTATGGACATATGCCATGAAGAAAAAAAAGGAAAGGCAAAAGACCGCCTTAGGAAAAGATGCTTAGTGTCTAAGCAAAATGAAAGAAAAAAGCCCCATTAGTAGGGGCTTTATTAATTCATTAATTGTTCTTTTTGGCTTTGACTAGTTTCTTTGTCCCGGTGGTCTTCTTAGTGGTGGTTTTCTTGGTACCGGTGGTCTTCTTTGTTCCGGTAGTTTTCTTAGTCCCGGTAGTCTTCTTGGTTCCAGTAGTCTTCTTTGTGCTCTTGGAAGATACGCCCTTAAAGAGCTTGCCGAGGATGCCACCCACATCGTCAACTATACTTCCGTCCTTATCGGAATCCAGTAAATTGTTGACGATGCTCATCAGGCCGTCACCACCAATATTCCCCGACAAGATATCCAGCAGATCGGATATTCCCGAGGTGCCAAGGCCCTTATCTTTTTTCTCATTGCCCAGGGCCCCTAATAGTACCGGGGCCAGCTGGCCTAAGATGCCGGAGACCTGGTCAGACTTTAAGCCGACCTCCTTGGCAATATTATTTTGCATCTTTTCGTTTTTACCACCAAAGATATGCTGTAATATTTTTGCCCCATCTTCGGTATCTACATTATTCAAAAATCCTGATAAATCAACGACATTATCGTCCTTATGCTGGTCCAAAGCTTTGTTCAACGAGGTAGCACCATCATCAGTGCTGATATTCTGCTGCAGGGCTTTAACAAGAGCAGGCATGCCTAATTCAGTAACCTTTTTAACCTTAGATGGTTGTACGCCAACAGATTTCCCGATTTTGCTAATTGAATCCTTGGAATTAATCTGTTCAGTAAGTAATTTTACTAAATCCATCCTATCCCCTCCTAAAAGAATATTAGAATTTGTATTAACTTTACCACACTGATGAAGGATTTGGTAGAGGAATCTGCAGGTGAAAGCTCTTAATCACTAATCCCTATTGAGTCGGCCCTGACATAGTCCAGGAGCTTAATCAAATCTAACCCCCTGGCTAAAGCAGTCGGCTTTTTTCCCTATTTGAAGGCAAAAAAACCACAGAAGCTCTCTGTGGTTTAATACTGGAGTAAACCTAGTCTCTCTTACTCCTGGTAAGGGCTAACCCCCCGAACCCGCCTACGATGGCTATGTAAAAGCCAAAATCATACCACCAGCCTGTGTTATTTACCTCATACACCCGAACCAAAGGTTTAAAGAGCTGGATGATGAGGGAAATGGGCGCAGTCCAGCCATGCCAGACACCCCATAAAAAACCTGCAGGCCGGTCATCATACCTGCTATCTCCAGGCAGACATCCCGTCATGGTCAACACCATTATCACCAGCACCGCAATCACTAATATTTTCTTGGGCACGGACCATCACTCTCCTTTCCCCTAATAATCCCCTTGTTATTTGTCTATAATAGCATAGCATACTGAAGGCAAAAATAATTATTTTTCACCCATTGTTTGTCATCTGAATGGGTAGTATACTAGTTAGCAGTCTTACGCGAAATCAATTTAGAAAAGGAGCATGACCTGTGATTAATGATGACAATATCGTTGTCCTCACTGACAATGATGGCAATGAACTGGAGTGCGATTACCTGGATACCATCACTTACAATGACATGCATTTCGTCATTCTTTACCCCCTGGATCAGGATAAAGAAGAGGGCGAAGTAATTATCCTGGAACTGGTGGAAAACGAAGAGGGTGAAGAAGAGTATATTACTGTCGAAGATGAGGACCTGCTGGACGAAGTCTTTGACGAATACATACAGGCCTTAGAATTGGAAGAGGAATAGAAAGACAAGGACAGATTCCCAAAAATCTGTCCTTGTCTTTCTCCGGCAATAATAATGCCCAGGATTAGCCCAGCGGAATGGCTCCACCCCAGTTTTTCCCCTCCAAGGCAGTTGCACCTAAGTAGGACATAAACCCCCGAAGACAGCTATTAAGGGCCTGTAACATTGCTTCAGACGGTTTTATCCCCGGCTCCCACCACCAGTTAAGGATATTTAACACTCCCGTCTTTTTGTCTAAACGCGGTTCAAAGCGAGCCACAAATCTATCGCCATACAGCACCGGCAAGACATAGTAGCCGTATTGACGTTGGGCGGCGGGTTTGTACACTTCCCAGGTATACTCAAAGTCGAAGAGGGCGGTAATTAGCTTGCGATCCCAGAGCATATTGTCCAAAGGAGCAATGAAGGCAGCTCGGGGCTTTACTTTATTTGCTGTTAGGGTTTCCTGGAGCAAAAGAGCCTGTTCCCTAGTAATATACATAGGATAGTCTAGACCCTCAACTTGGATGGGGATTATCTCTCCCTTTTCTTCCAGGGCGGCAAAGGCACCATTGCGTTGGAGAGTCTTTAACCCCCTGATTCCCAACCAGGCATCGCTGGCCTTGTTCCAGAAGAGGCCCAAGGCATTGATGCGCCTCTTGACATGCCATTGGTAGTATTCCTCGTCACCAGGGTTGGGGTCCTGGGCAGTTAAGAGATCGTTGGGGATATGCCTAGAGGTCAGGTCATACACCCGCCTTTGCCGTAATCGGTGGAAGATGATGACTTCGCCTTTGTACCAGAGGATTTCTAGGGCTGCCCGACTGGCCTTGGCTGAGCCCCAAAACCAGTCCACCTTTTCTTCCCCCACAAAATCTGTAGAAGATAAGGGCCCTTTATCCTTGATCTCATCGAGAACTTGGGGGATTACGGTACTAAGTTCTGTCACTTCTCTACCGTAGTACTGTATCTTCCTGTTTCGGTGGCGGCAAAAATATGGCCAGTCAGCCACGGGAAAGATGGCAGCGTTTTTATCCCAGCCATCTACCAGTTTGCGATCAGTATATAATAGCTCTTCCAGCATTTGTGGTCTATATTCCTTGATCCTAGATTGCAGGACCAAGTTGGGGTTGGTACCCACCATGTCCAGGGGATCATACTGGAGACATCCCACCCGGCCGACAAACTCCATTATACCTTCCTTCCCCTTAAGCTCTCGGGGGGGCAACAGCCCCTGGTAGGCAAGGATGAATTGTCGTGCCTGTTTCTTAGTTATCTGCATCCCCATCCCCCTTATATTTACTACCTTACCAATCCAGATTTAAACCCTGAATGGCTAAGTCCTATGCAAGCAACTCATTCCATAGTCTTTGACCAAACTAAAAAATATGCTGACCGTTAAGGGACAGCTAATCTACCACTTCTTATTGAGGATTTCTTCTCTTTTTATATTGTACTCCGTTTCGGTAATAATGCCGTCATCCTTGAGTTCTTTTAAGTCCCGAAGCTGAACCGCGAAATCAGCATCTTGTGTTTTTCCATCTCCAGACATGGTGACCTCGTATATAGGGACACCTTTAGCGGAAAAGGCGTTGACCCCGTTCACTATGGTAATAACCAGGGCCACCAATGTCCACAACACTCCGAACCACCCAAAGATGGGAATTACTATCGTAAAGCCAATTATCAGGAAGATTATTCCCCCAATTAATCCTGCCAGGGAGGAACCTTTTCCTGGCTTGACACGAATATTCCTTGGCATTTACATCTCTCCTCTCATTTTAATTCTAAACCAAGCTGGCAGACATGGCAACAGCCCGAGCTTGAATCTTCTCCTACCTGATGATGTGCATAGAATTAACAAGCTTCGACATCATCACCCTGGCATTAAGGGACTGGCTTAGTATTTCTAGGAGATTCCACAAAATATGCCTTGCTTTTCTCCCTTGGAAACTGTACTATATTAGCAGTCTGCTATTTTACAGAAAGTAGGTATTTAATTGGAGCAAACTAAACAACTGGGACAAACTAAAATCACGAAATTATTACTGAAATTCTCCATCCCTGCAACAGTAGGCATGCTGGTAAATGCCCTCTACAATGTTGTAGATAGAATTTTTGTTGGAAACGGCGTTGGTAGATTAGCCCTCTCAGCAATCACAGCGGAATTTCCCATGACCTTGGTAGTAATGGCCTTTAACATGCTAATAGGCATTGGTGCTAGCACCCTAATCTCCATTCGCCTGGGCGAGGGAAAAAAAGAAGAGGCCCAGGAGATTTTGGGCAACGCCTTTGTTCTCTTTCTTATCATTGGCGCATTAGTCACTGTCCTAGGTCTGGTTTTCTTGGAACCAATACTGGAGCTACTTGGCGCCAGCCCTGATGTAATGCCCTATGCCAAGGAATATGCCGGCATTCTTACTGCTGGTACCCTTGCCTTCACTTTTGGAATGGGTATGAACAATATGATTCGCGCCGAAGGTAATCCCAAAATGGCCATGGCCACTATGTTAATTGGCGCAGTAACAAATATCATTCTCGATCCAATTTTTATCTATGTCTTCAAATGGGGCATCAAGGGCGCCGCTATTGCCACGATTATTTCCAAAATAATATCTGCTATTTGGGTCCTAAGATACTTTCTCACTGGCAGTGGTCATCTGCGGCTGGATATAAGAAAAATTAAGATGAAGACTGCCCACATAATGAGTATCCTGTCCTTAGGTGTCGCCCCCTTTATTATGCAATTGACTGCTAGCATGCTCAACTTAATCCTCAATAACAGCCTTATGTTTTATGGCGGAGATTTAGCCATGGCGGCAATGGGAATTGTCAGTGGCATAACCAACCTGATGCTAATGCCCCTTTTCGGAATCAGCCAGGGTCTGCAACCCATCGTCGGTTACAACTACGGGGCACGAAACTTCAGCCGGGTCAAAGAAGCTCTTCAAAAAGGGATGCTCTTAGCTACCGCAATCTCTATCATCGGTTTTTTGGTCATTATGCTATTCCCTTCCCAACTGGTAGCTCTTTTTGGGAAAAATGATGCCCCGTTAATTGCCATGGGCGCAGAGGGATTGCAGAGGTTCCTCTTTACCCTACCAATACTCGGTGCCCTAGTTGTAGGCTCCAACTACTTTCAAGCCATAGGCAAACCCAAACGAGCCTTGTTCCTTAGTCTTACCCGCCAATTGCTTTTTTTCATCCCCAGCATCATCATTTTGCCTAAGTTCTGGGGCCTCAAGGGTATCTTTTATTCCGGTCCTGTATCTGACGTACTGTCTACAACAGTCATG
Source organism: Firmicutes bacterium UBA5509 (assembly GCA_002423965.1). GTDB lineage: Bacteria > Bacillota > Proteinivoracia > UBA4975 > UBA4975 > UBA4975. Next base: position 33,295 of record DIOR01000015.1, read on the forward strand.
GCAGTCTTTTTAATATGGGAACTGCGAAGGAATTCCACCCTTGAAGGACTAGCAGAGAGAATCGAAATAGAATAAAGGCTGTCTGAGACAGCCTTTATTTAGTGCGGATTATGGTTTTGCCACTACTATGGATAACTGTCAGGATAAAGGGGCCCTTTCCCCAAGACTTAGCTGCCTCTATCAGGGAGTTTTCATCATCCTTGTTGCTTTCATCCCAGTCAATATTGCCCAATAGTTCATGTGTTTCTTGGACCATTAATTTCCCGGCAGTTACTGAACTGATAGATATCTCAAGATCTCTGGAGGACTGATGATTGATAGTCCACCTGCTCTCGGGGTTATTTAGGATGGCTTGAATGCTTCCCCTGTCTTGACTTAGCTCCACATCTAGCCCCTGGGGAACATATATTGCCACTTCTCGAGTGACCCCTTGCCGGGGGAATTTGCCCTGAGTAAGGGGATGGAGATTAATAACCAAAGTATCTCCCAAACGCTCTTTTCCAATAAATTGGTCCTCAATATATTCATCGGTTTCCTTTTGGGAGGAAAATACTCCTCGATAGAGAAATGTTATCTTTACCTCGTTGCCAATGCCAGGGTAAGTGCTGATAACTGTCTTGTCGCTTCCCTCCACTGACATAACAAGGGATTGGATGGAGTCGTCGATAGCAACAACCGTCTCGGCCTTACCATAACGCTGGGATCCTTCTAGTGCTCGGTGGGCAACATCCATTACTCCTGTTGATTCTAATACCAGCATCCCAGAGCTGGAAATGAGGATTATAAAAACCATGATAATACTGAGTACGTCATAGGTAAAGCGAAACCTGGATCCTTTTACCGAAGATAGGACATTAAGCATGGCCATTTCCAGACCCAGGACAATGAGAATGACGGGCCAATACTGTAGCAAATTTCCCAGGGACCAGGCTGGGTTGGATTTACCTACCAGCAAGATGATTCCCAGGGCGACAAGTAACAATCCCATGGACAAGGTGCCTATCCGCCATTGCCGAACTTCCAGGATTGGCCTCTTAAAAGTAGCCTCTGACTGCTGTTTTTCCTGATTAGGCATCTTTTACCTTCTTTCCCCGTAGCAGCAAAATACCCACAATGATCAGAACCAGGGCCAGAACCAACGTGCTGAAGTTTTCCCAGGGTAAAATGGTGCTGACAAAGATTTTTCGCCACAAGTTAGGTAATATATCCTCCATTAGGAGAAGGGCCCCCAGGACAATCAAGCTGGGTCCAAACCATTTACGAGTGCTATTCATTCCCGTAATCAGTGGCTTATCTTCAATAACTTCTTGATCCGCCAACTGCAAGGCGTCAAAGAGAGAGTAAAACCAGACGATAGGAAAGCCAAAACCAAATACTCCTAGGGAAAAAAGGTTTATCAGGGCCCAAAGACCAAAAAACAGAATTAAGAACTGCAAGCCCCTGGTCATCGCTCCCAGGTAAAGGTGTCCAACACCGGGGCATAAAGATAGAAAAAAGGTCAATGTCTTACTAGGTCTTTTTTTCATGTGCTAACCTCCCAGAAAAATAGTGATGCTGCCAAAAAGCTCTCCCAAGCGATCCAGCAATTGACTGCCAAGCTCAAACCTAGGTATGTCCAAGGGAAAAATCTGAACTAGCCGCCCGAAAAAATCCACGTTAAAGAGAAACAATGTTAGAGAAGCCGCGACAAGATAGTGCAAGAAGGGTTTAAGCTTGCCAAGGGTCTTCGCCCTCTTCCCCTTGGCGCCCTCCTGGGCTATCTTTTCCATTGTCAAGTCAGTGAAATTCGGTGATGTCTCTTGGAGCACGGCCAACAGCTGCCAGGTATACTCCTGCAGGCAGTCTTCGCATGTCTCCAGGGCAAGGAAATAATCCTCCCCATTGGCAACCTGATCAAGGACGAACTTCCCCCAATCTAAATCCTTATGGAGTAGACACATCACCCTCACCTCCTGTCCTCATTTGTCTGAGCATTCCTCGAGCCCTATAAAGCCGTGATTCAACCGTCTTCTCAGAAATACCTTCCTTTGCGGCAATCTCCCGGTGGGAGAGTTTGTTGAAATAAAAATCGTAAACCACTTTGCGGTAGATGGGAGGTAATTGCTGGACTTCCTCCCGTAGCTGCCATATAAATTCTTCTTCGAGGAGCACATTTTCCGGGGTGGGCGCATTACTGGGTATAGCATCAGTCAGACCTACGACCGGTGGCCGTGCTTTTTCCCGGCGCAGGTAGTCCAGAGCCTTGTTCACTGCAATCCGCACCAGCCACGTAGAAAAGGAAGATTCCCGGCGGAACTCATCCAGAGACAGAAAGGCCTGAAGAAAAGCTTCCTGGGCTATATCCTCTGCTGCTATTGAATCCCGCAGGATATTGACAACAGATGTGAAGACAAGCCGATTATAGCTTTCAACTAAGGGACGGAAGGCCTGCACGTCTCCAGCTAAGACCCCATCAATTAACTTTAGTTCATCAATAGCTACCGCCCCCTTTGCTCCTCTACCCTTTAGACGCTGGAAAAAAGAAAAACCCTGCACAGTGCGACACCGGGGACGGACCCTTCTGTCGCAAAAAAAACGCCTTGATGGCGTTGCGTTCTTTACATCTCTTCTGGAGTCCCTATGCCAAGAAGGTCAAGGCCGTTGGCCAAGACTTGTCGCACTGCGTCAATAAGGGCCAGGCGGGCTCCCCTAACCTGGGGCTCGGCATTAAGTACGGGACATTGATGGTAGAAGCGGCTGAATTCCTTAGCCACATCGATGAGATAGCGGGCAATAAAGGAAGGCTTACAGGTCTCCCCTGCCCGCACAATAGTTTCGGGGAATTTACTGAGAACAGACACCAAAGCGTATTCAGGGTCATTATTTAGGAGGGAGAGATTGCACTCAGTTTCCACCGGAGCTTTTCGGAGGATGCTGCAAATTCTGGCGTGGGCATACTGAATATAGGGAGCAGTTTCTCCGGAAAAGTCCATCACCTGATCCCAGTTAAAATCCACGTCCTTAATTCTATCATTACTTAAGTCACCAAAAATTAAGGCCCCTACCCCCACCTGGCGGGCAACTTCTTCCCGGTTAGGCAAAGCGGGGTTTTTCTCTGCAATAATCTCCTGAGCCCTGCCAATGGCTTCGCTGAGGACATCGTCCAGGAAAACTAGGCTACCTTGACGTGTAGACATCTTGCCCCCGTCAAAGCGGATCATGCCAAAGGGAATATGCTGGCATTTTCCCACCCATTGCATTCCCATCTTCTTGAGAACGGCAAAGAGCTGACGGAAATACAGGGTCTGGTCGACACCAACCACATACAGGGCCTTGGTGAACTGCCAGGTGTTATGCCGGTAAATTGCCGCCGTCAAATCCCTAGTGGCATAAAGAGTTGCTCCATCCTGCTTGCGTAGCAAACAGGGAGGCATTCCCTCTTCCTCCAAGCTGACAATCCAAGCACCCTGGGATTGTTCCAGTAAGCCCAATTCCTCTACGACCTCAAGGGTATCGTCTAGCATTTCATTGTAAAAACTTTCACCATGCCAGTAGTCAAACTTTACTCCCAGACGAGCATACACTCGCTTGAATTCAGACAGGCTAATATCCCGGAAGCGCAGCCAAAAGTCAACTGCTTGGGGATCCCTGTCTTCTAGCTTTTTAAACCAATTTCGGGCTTCGTCGTCGAGACTGGGGTCAGACTCGGCCTGACGGTGAAATTTCACATACAGTTCATATAAATGGTTGATGGGATCCTGGGCCAGCAAACTCTCATCCCCCCAATGGAGATAGGCGGCTATGAGTTTGCCAAATTGGGTACCCCAGTCACCGATATAGTTTATGCCTACACATTTATACCCTAAGGCCTTATGAATCCTGTACAGAGAATTGCCAATGATAGTAGAGCGTAAATGCCCGATACCAAATGGCTTGGCAATATTAGGGGCAGAAAAGTCAATGACCACTGTCCCCCCTTGGTCGGCATCGCTCTTGCCATAATCGTCTTTTTGCTGGCGAACTTCCTCCACTATGTACTGGGCCAGCCTGGCCTTATTGAGGAAGAAATTCAAATATGGCCCATTGGCCTCCACCTTCTCCAACAAGGGATCTTCAGGCACCCTTTCTGCCAGCTGGGCAGCTATTTTCCCCGGGGCAGCTCTGTTTATTTTTGCCAACTTAAAACAGGGGAAAGCATAATTCCCCATGTCCAGGTTGGGGGGCGCTTCTAAATCTTGCCTAATATGCTCCGGCTCCAAGGGAACCAGGTCCGAGAGCAGCCGGATAATTTGGTCTTTAAATATATTCATCACAATCACTTCCAGTGTAGGTTACTTCATATTATAGCCAAACCAAGGGCTAAGGACAACTTCTATAGCAATATTGGCATCCCCTAGGGTAATCTGCTATACTTTTTTCTAAGAGCACCTGGAAAGAAGGTCATGGAATGAACAAGATTGCCAGAGTCCTAAAAAAGATAGTCCCTACCCAACAGGCCGGTTTTAAAACTCCATTGCGTCAGAGCGTGGAAATGCTCTGGCTGGGAGTATTCTATAGGCTATCACCTATGGAATACCGGGTCTTTGAGTTTGGTAAAAAGGGAATATGCAAAAAAGATATCCGCTCCTATATTCGGGTCTATGATGCTGAAAGAAAACTGCGCCGCACCCTCAATTCCCGAACTTGGGCTCCAATGCTGACTAATAAACTCCTATTTAACAGTTACTTTAGCCAACGGCAAATCCCCGTTGCTAAACTCTACGGTATGTTTCATCCCCAGTTTGGCACTGATATTGAAGGCAAGCCCCTTAACACCAGAGAAGACCTGCACAGATTAATCTCTGAAAAAGGCCTTGACCAATTCGTCGTCAAACCCCTGGCAGGGAAGACAGGGGTATCTGTATTAGTCCTTCAACTTGTAGAAAAGATCCCCGACGACATTATCTTTGAAGATCGGGGGGGAGAGAGATATGGCCTAGACCGCCTAGTTAAGCACATGTCCAGGACTGTGGAGTTTAACGAACAGGGATTTCTCTTGGAAGCCCGAGTGATAAACCATCCTGACATTGCCAAGCTTAACCCCAGTTCGGTGAATACTTGCCGCTTGGTAACCTTCATGAATAAAGAAGGCGAAGTAAGCATTATCTTATCCGTGCTCCGCATTGGTGTTAAAGGCAAGAACACCGACAACTGGCATACCGGCGGCTTGGCTGCCGCCATTGACCCCGTCACCGGCGTTCTTGGAGAAGGACTTATTCGACCGGATTTTCGCGCTGGCGGCTGGCACTCTGCCCATCCAGATACCGGTGCTGTAATTAAGGGCCTGCAAATCCCAGGTTGGGACGAAATTGTGGCCTTGGTTCTAAAGGCTGCCCCCATGGCACCTTTTATCCGCACAATCGGCTGGGATGTGGCAGCTACTCCGGCAGGGCCGGTAATAATCGAGGCCAATTTCAGCTGGGGACCAATGATGTGCCAGGCCTGCAACAAGGGTCTTTTAACCCCGGAAATGCGCCATGAGTTTGCCAAATTCGGCCTCCGCTTCCCCAGTTAGCCTAACAGACTGGCCGCCTCTTTATCCACGATGACAACAACCTGGGGATGGAGCTGCAATACCGAGGCAGGATGTTGAGGCGTTATTGGACCCAGGACCATCTCATACACAGCCTTGGCCTTAGCCCGGCCACTGGCTAACAGAATAATCTTGCGGGCTGCCATAATGCTCTTAATCCCCATACTCAGTGCCTGGCGAGGAACCTGGTCTGGAGAATCAAAGAAGCGTGAGTTAGCCTCAATTGTTTCCTGGTTCAGCTCCACCAGATGGGTGGCAGACTGAAAATTGGTGCCGGGCTCATTAAACCCAATATGTCCGTTGCCGCCAATCCCCAATAACTGCAAATCAATTCCACCTGCCCGGTGGATTTTTTCTTCATATTCTCGGCATTCAGTAGCTGTATCCTTCGCCAGCCCATCGGGAATATGGGTGTTTTCGGGAAGAATATTAATATACTTAAAGAGGTTATCCTCCATAAACCAGCGGTAGCTGCAGGGGTTGTCAGGAGCCACCCCATAGTATTCGTCTAGATTAAAGGCTGTCACTCTGCTAAAATCTACAATCCCCTCCCGGTAAAAAACTGCTAAATTCTTATAGGTCTCTACCGGGGAAGAGCCGGTAGCTAAACCCAATACTGAACTGGGCTGGCCGATGACCTGACCGGCAATGATTATTGCTGCTTGTTTGCTTAAGGTATCGTAGTCCTTGGCAATAATAACTTCCATATTCTCATCTCCTGCCTGTAAATTATTGATTCCAATATCAATATTATGCCATTCCAAGGCTGTATGTAAAGATAAATCAAGCTTATCCAAGATTTTTTTATAGTGATGATGGCATTACACTGTTACTAGTCTCCTATCCCCCTTGCCTCTCCCCTTCTTTGGACGGTAATCATCTTCTCCCGTCCCGCCCTTCCTAAGCGCCAAGCCCGGCAGTCCCTGGACAGGTACAAGTTAGTAGGAACCATAGCTCATTTCCTCACCGCCTCGACCCTAGTCGGAAGGCGCTTTGGCCAATGGCATTGCCAATATTTTGACACGTCTTCAACTTTATATTAAAATTCTAGAAGAGAAACAATGAAAGCGGGTGGTAATGTTGAGTTACGAAATCAGGTGGATTCAACGGTTTTCTAACTTCAAAAAAGCTACCGCGCAGCTTAGCGAGTTCATGGAAAAAGGGGACTTGAACAAGTTCGAAGTCCAAGGATTGGTCCAGTGTTTTGAGTATACCTTTGAACTGGCTTGGAAAACGATGAGGGATTACTTAAACCAAGAGGGGTTTAGCGTAAAGACTCCCCGTGAAGCCATAAAAACAGCATTTCAAATCCAGCTAGTAAATGAGGGGCACATCTGGATTGATGCCCTTGAAAAACGTAACCTGTTGGCACATACCTACGATGAGCGAAGAGCAAAGGAAGCAGAACACTTGATTAAAACAAAGTATTACAAAGCTATTAAGGATCTCAACGCCAAGCTGGAGGAATTACTGTGAGTTTCGGCCTAATAAAATCTGACTTGGACTATATCATTGACTCTATAAAGAAACACAGAGAGATTGAAAGGGCATCTATATTCGGCTCAAGGGCCAAGGGAAATTACCGGCCAGGGTCAGATGTGGATATTGCAGTATTCGGTAATAACATCACCTTGGATACGCTCTCCGCCTTAACAGCAGCGTTAAATGATGAGGGGCCTCTACCCTACTACGTCTTCATCATTATAGCCCTCATCATGGTCATACGCGTACGCCATCCCCAGATCTAGGCGGCAATGTATCCCCACTATTACACGGTTACCATCAATGCTAACTTCTACTCCCTGGCCGTCGTCGCCATCAAAATCGTATTCTGCCGCTGACTGCTGCAATTTTTCCGGGGCATCAAAGGCCATGGCTAATATCCACCAATCATAGCTTTCGGAATACATCACATCGTAATGATGCAGCATGAGGTTATGCCAACCACCGGGCAAATCGTAACCTTCAGCGTTATAGGTAAAACTTACGCGCCTTGCAGTGGGGTGGGCCCGACTGGATAGCGATGCCACTGTAGCCCGGGCAAATTTAGATAAGGGTTTATCTACCGCCAGAAACTCGTATGAGGTTGAGCTGTGGTCTGATGCGAATCCCTTACGGACGCTAATTATTTTCATTTTAATCCCTCCACCTTTTTCTTTTTATCCAAGCAGGGTAATTATGGCTATCCTCTTCTTCCAGCCAAGCAGCAACCTCTTCCCGAGAAACAAAGGGGACCCCTCCGGGAGTTGAGCCAATCATCTCGATAATTTCACTGATGGTATTCCGGGCAAAATACAGGGATCCTTTCTTTCTCCCATTGTCCCCATCGGCAGTCAGCAGTCCTTCTGCTCGCAATTCTTTAATAGCTTTGGCCTGGCCAACCCCATACCGGAGCATATAATCCTCCACAAAGATACAACTATTTCCTGTCAGATAGTTTTCTAAGTCCAACCGGCGTCCGATGGGTCCCAGTTCTGTTAACCCTGGCAGCATGGGTTCTGGGCAGCCAGGGTCTCCACCTAGGGCATCATCGGAAAATACGCGGCAGCCCCCGCATTGATCCTTAGCCCTGCAAATCCCGCAGTAGCTATGCTTAAAAGCTTTCTTCTGGCGGAATGACCGGTATTTTTTAATTCTGGTTGCATTCCTCCATACCTCTTCAGGAGAATCTATCAGTAAATTTCCTGCGGCCATGTCTGGATGGGTTAGCTGTGAACACGGATATACAGTGGCATCAGGTCCCAGCGAAATGATCCGACTCGCGGCAACACAGCCCCTTATTCCATGTTCTGCCGCTTGTTGTGGAGTTAAGCTGCGTTGCATGAAACTGAGGGCGCAATCCACCCTAAAGGCAATATCGCTGTGGTTGCGAATTGTAGCCGCCAACTGAGTTTCGAACTCCTTAAGAATGGCGCCGGTGGGATTTTCAGCTCGCCACCTGGCCTCACTAAAAGGAGGCTTATAGCACAGCAGGATAATCCGCTTAAAACCTGCCTGGGCCAGATAAAAAATAAGCTCGTCAAAGTGCTTAATGACCATGTTACATAAAGGAAGGTTTACCCCGGTGGCCAGGCCTGCATTATGTACTGCCGTAACAAACTCCCGGAGGTTCTTTAACTCTTTGGAAGGCTCAGCCAAGAGTTGCTGGAATTTCAGCCCCAGATGTAAGGAAGCGACGCTCTGGGCTAATGAAGGAAGAGCTTCCAGGGCGGCGGAGTGGTCGCCAGTGGTGACGTGGGTGACAAGTCCCTGCTCCTTAGCAAGGCCCGCTATCTCAGCAAGATCGCCCCGCAGTAGCGGCTCACCACCGCCAATTGCCAGCTGAAATACCCCCCAGTCCGCCAACAATTTAATCAGTCTTGCCGCCTGGGCTGTACCCAACTCCATACATCCGCCCTTATTCCGTTTTGCATAGCAATCTACACAGTCTGCATTACAGCGGTATGTAATCGCCCAATGCACTGTCTCCGGTGCAGAAAGTGATATATCAGTTGGCCAATCTGCAGACAAATCCCCTGGAAAATCTGGCAATGGAGGCGATCCTTCCTCCAAAAAACCTAGCTCTCTCAAGGTCTGAATTACACTGGCAGAAGGGTCGGCATCTCTAAGATTGCAGAGCATTTGATAGGCCTCTCTGTCCACCTCAATCATTGTGCCAGACGTAGTATCGAAAATTATCCCACCAAAGCTCTCCCGCCGCATGCGGACACCAGCATGTAAAGTCAAACTCTTTGGTTCAGCCATAGAATCCTTTTTCCCCTCTCCCTTGGACGCATGCATTCGTAGAATACGCTCTCCTTATTTCTGTAGGTGGGACAACTTTAATGTATTGGCAAGCTCTCGCTTGAAGGCTGAATGTCTGAGATACTTCTGGCAGAATTCATCAAGCAATTCAACACCTCGCTGTCCCTCATTCCTGCTGGCCAAAGTCTCAACCGCTGCAACTAACAAGGTTGCAGCCTTTCCATAGCTGTTTCGATATTTTCCCCCGACAATTGCATCTACCCTCTGCCCGATTATGTCGATGATGAAATCAAGATAATACTCCTCTTGCACCCTTCCAAGGGGCACAGCCTCCCTGACATAACCCATTATCTTCCTGCACTTTTCATAATCCTTCCCGCCGAGACGGCTGCTTATATTCATGATGGTAGTATCCCAGAGCTGGTTCACCACAATCGGAGAGCTTGTTTTGGCCAGAATCATCATCATATATGCGACGAAGACTGGCTTTGGGTTTGCTCCGGAACTCCAGCCCAGGGAACTCTGGTCGACACACATCTCGTATACTTGCTGGTACTTCCCGCCAAATAGAAGTGTCATGTAGACCACACCTTCAGGTACATAGGTATAGAGCTCCCTATACGCTATCCCTTCGCTGTAGAGCTCCATAACCCGCCGCTCAGCCTGGTCCCGTACCTCATCAAAGCAGTTATTCTCTATGGCGTTAAAATATAGGTCAATGAGATAACTGACGCTGGGTCTTGCATAAAAGCACTCTCTATACCCTTCCAGGGTTAATTCACCATCTAGATTCCTTTCGCCTATTCTGACAATGAACTCCGCTACATCGGCCCTGACAGAATAGTCGGCAGGGATCCGGGACAGTCCTTCCCGGGCAATCTGCAGAATCAAGTCCACGTCCTGCTCCCAATCCAAGCCGTTTATCCAATCTATGTAAGCCTCGGGATGTTCCCCTGGATACTGCCGGGCAAACTCAGAAATGGCGGCGATGCCACCCTTCAGCAATACAGCTTCCCTGAGCAACTGGCTGACAGTCCTCGGGGCCTGGACTAATAGAAGCTCAACCCATGCGGCCAGAAAATCGTCAAAGTCTGGCAGGCCCTCTTCCCTTGCCTCAATAATGTTTTGCAAACTTACAGGACCATACAAGTTACCATACTTCATTAATATGGTATGTATTTCATCGGGCCGTTTTTCCGAATCGGTGGTCAAGTATACAGACCTTAAAAACAGAGCAACCTGCTCATGTACATCCACCTGCAGCATGCAAGTGACATCTGAATCGCCGGGAAGGTGGCCCGGTTCCTGGCCAATCTCAAGTATATCAAAGAGTGATTCGTAGACCTGCCGGGCAACATGGGGATATCCTTTCCCCAACAGATAGTTAGCCTGCAGAAAGAAATCGTCCATCTCACCAGCCCAGCTCTCGTCCCCCCAGTCTCTTTCCTCATGTATGTCATCATCCCAGCCCCACCCATCACAGTAATCACCCTTCTCGACCCGGCGGGCAAAGGCGGACACATCATCTATAAGATCATGGTTAATGCGGGGATTAGCGGCAGGCGCCAGTTTACCCAAGAATCTACGCCTTTCGGCAGGAAGCACTTCGCCAGCCCAATGCAAAATCAGGTTCTTGTAATCATCTAGAGAAAAGCCTTTGAGCCGCTGCCGTATTTCATCCATAAATTCTTTATAACTTAGGTCTGGCATCTGTTAATCATCTCCATTCTGTTATGTAAAGCAAGACCCCTCACCCCAAGAACCTTCCATCCCTCTCCACACTAAAGGGTCTATGTTTTATTTCGACGCCTTCTTTCCCTTTCCTTGTATCGCTAACTCAATTTCCGAGGTAACCGGTAGTTGCGGATAATTATCGCTATCTAATTCCGGACAATATCAGCTAGCAGTAAGAAATTACCGAGCAATGGATGAAGTCCTTTGCAATAATTGAAGGCCATTAAAATGGACGCTGACAAACCAGCGTCCTTCATCCTATATGCTTGTTTGTAACGGGGGCATATCATCCCAGGTCCGGCCTAGCAGCTCGCGACCACTTCTTTTTTTATGAACACCGCCCCACTGCTTAAAATAAAACATCGTATTCTGCTCCTCACATTGACGTTTTATCTTAAGGATCCAGTCCACTTCAATCGGCTTGCTCAGTTCAGCTTTTCAGCTTTTGTTCTTCGCTGGATATCTAGCGCAAGAAGTCCAGGAACAAAAGTTCCTTCTTACTTTCCTTACTGGGAAACTTAATATCCCAACGCCTCTCCATAAAGGCAAGCAGTTTCAGGCCACGATCCAATATAGCCTCCGGGGTCCAGTCTTCATAGCCTGCCACCTCGATTTCGCTATGGGACCCATTGGCATATCCCCTCCGCACTATCTCTCCACCCGAATTCATTTTGGCAGCCTTTTTTCCCGGAAAACCGTCATTCTGAAGACTAGAATTAATGCTGCTGGATAAGGGCAAAAGATTGCCCAGTGAGCCAGTCATAAGTTTTTTTTGCTCTTGGGAGTATCCCATAAATGCTTGTTCCCAGTAATTATCATCTGCTGTCTGAGGGTAGATATGTTCAATGGATACCTTATCTTTCTCACTGCGAACGAAGTATTTCCAGTCAATCTTTTGATTGCCGAACTGTTCGACCTTCTCAACCTCAAATTCATATAAGAAATAGCGAAGTCCATTCCAGTCGTAGAACCCACCGCCATTTCTATACAATCGCTGAATATATGTTTTAAAGCCCTGGTACTCGAAATTAGTTGCAGGAGATATCCAGTCCTCGACCCTTTTCCTCAGCAGTGAACAAATATCCTCTATCGAAATCTGTCCATTAATCAGTTGCCTGGTACTCTTGAAGAACTCATTATTTCTATAATTGGAGAAAGCTCGTCCTACTCTAAAGGTAACAAAAATAAAGCGTTCAATTTCCTTGAATAACTTTACCCTGTCTGCCGAAGAACAGTCAGCCAAAAATGAAGCTGTGATAAGAGGCCTAAAATAAGCAATACCTATCCGATTCAAACGGTCTAGCCAGAGACTTTCTTCACGGGTTAATTCGGAGTCGTTTAAAGGGTTAAACGTATTATACCAGTGGACTGCGGCAGATTTTAGGCTACCTACATAGTCCTCAATTACTTTTGGACTAAGCTTGGACTGGACCAAGGACTCCCCTTTCTCGGGTGCCAGGGATTCGTCTTCATCTTCGCCATCCCGTACTTCTTCAACTTTAATAATAGAGGCAGACTTAACCTCTACCTGACTGTATACGTTCTGGAGAGCAAATTTATCATCCAAGAGGAAGCGAATATAATCCTCGCCCTTTTCCCGGGTGTATTGAAAGTGCATAATCCAGTGTGCATTGAGAAAATCGTCATCGGAGAGAGGCTTCAGCTTGTTGCGGCCAAGCTGATAATATACCTCTTTCCAGGCATCGTTAATCTTGCTCCTCAGGACCGCTTGCTCATCCCTGCTCAGCTCACTGTCTTTGTAAAGGGTGGTTAAATAAATCAGCCTGTTCTTTAAGAGCTCAAGGTTAGACAGCTTTTTCCCCCGGTTATTCATCGTTTCAAACGCCACAAAGACATCAAAGTCATCGTCTATCTCATGAATGTTAAACTTTAAGTTTTGGGTGGTTTTCTTAAATAGACCTTCAATCGCTTCCCAGCCGTTATCGAGGTAATAGCTTGCAATATTCTCTGCGAAAAAGCTCTTGGCATTTTCAAGATTTAGGGTGTAAAAAGTTTCTTGTATACTGCCGCTGTAGCTTTCCCCCAGTATCTTGTAACGCAAGAACCTAAAACTTGGATTATCCGTCTCATAACCAAATTTGTATGTATGAATGATGAATTGAGGAGGCTTTTTAATTACCAGATATTCTTCCTGTACTTGCCGCAAATTTAAGGTCCCGATATAGATATCCTCGTCATCCTTATTCTTATTATCAGGTAATGAACGAGTTAAATTGATAATCTCGTTAATCATAATGATGAAAGTCGTCAGCCGCTGCTGACCGTCTACGATGTAACATGGAACATAATCTCGGTCTTCAATTAACCAGCGTTCCTCAGTCCAACCGGACCATTCTTCCTTATCTGCTTTCTTCAATGAAAGAAGCCCTGTGTAATGAATCCTATCCCCAGGCAGATTGGTGACGTCCTCCCAAAAATCCGTTAACTGCCGAGTTGTCCAGGCATATCCCCGCTGATAATCCGGGATCCTGAACACCCTATCTTTAAATATACTCTTCAAGGATTCCAGTGCCTTCATCAGCTACCCCCCTGTTTCACACTAATCCCGCTTTATAATTGGCACTCTTCTCATTCACCATCATCATCCCATGTCGTCTAATAGCTTTTCTGGGGGAACAGTTATTACTGGAAGAGTCTCATCAATATCGAGCCTATTCAACTCATCTCTCATATCAATCCCCAACTCGCATAGACACTGTATAAGGTTATCTAGTTCATCCTGTTTTAGAGGATTTCGTTTATGTTTGCGGTATTCTATAGCTGCAGGAACTATTTTCCTTATAATTGTCCAAGGAAGCATTTTATGATAACGATATATTTTTACTAGCCCTTGCTGCAAAGCTTGTTTTTTGCCTTCCGGCCCCCTAAGATAATGGGATACCGAGCTTTCAGCAAATATACTTTGAAAAGTAACTGCCTGTTTAGATCTAGCACTCATCGGAAGAAAGGGATAAAGGATATCTGCTAAACGATTTATGCGTTCCTTTACATCAGCTGTCACTCGTCTGTGGGCTTTCTTACTCATGGCAATCTACCAACCCCCCTAAAAATAGCACCACTTCGTGAAGGCTATGTCAATCAGTAGACAAAATACAATGGCAAGCTGTGGGATCCTCGTTTATTCACTGATCTTCACCTAACCCTGAACCAAAGATATCAAATTGCCCCTCTACATTGACCTATTCATAGAGATGGCTAGAATTTTACTAAGTATTATAATAGGCTACTAAGCGCACCCGCTCAGTGAACAATTACTGCACGGACAAGAGATACCCTGCCCGAAGAACGGTGACAGTGGTCTTGCCTGAACCAGCAACCCCGCGGACAGCATGTTTCCAGCGGGGGTGGCAGTAATTAGTTTCTTCGGCTCCGTATTAAGAGAATCCTCTCCAGAAAGACCGAGATATTGATTTTATTTCACAATATACCTCTAATTCCCTGCCTGCGGGCAGTTATTTGAGGGAAAATAGCATCGGGGATGGACAACCCCCTGCAATTATCATTGACAGGATCTCCATCATAATATATTTCTCCCCTAAATTGGCTAGTCTCGGGAGAAATCTTGGGCAGTGCAATCGTCCTTGAGGCATTCGAAGCAAAATACAATTTAATCCCCGGTTAAATTCCGATTGTCGTTATACCCTTATGGAAATTATCTCCCGTCATGGACACGCATCATTTTTATACTACCAGGATTCGACATTATTCGACAATACAGGTATGTTAGAATGTTGCCAAATGAATATTAGGAGGTGTAACATGAAAAAATATCTAAAACTGGTGGCATTTATTACTGATTGACCCCCAAAAAGGTCATTATTAGTACATTTGTTCGTCCCCATTTGGTATAATTAACTTAGGGATTTCCCTGATTATGTCATTACCGGAGGGGATGTAACTATGTTCAAGGAAAGTCAGAAAGTCCGCCAGATTAACATGGATGATCAATACCATTCTTTCCCGAAATACGTCCGGGAGGCCTTGCATAACAGTTGGGCAGAATTCTTCTTTGAACATATCTTCCGCAACATTGACGAATCCCAGTTCTCAGTGCTGTACAGCGAAAACTACAGTCGTCCCAATGCCCCCGTTAACTTGTTGGTGGGGCTATTATTTCTAAAAGAGCTTAACTGCAACACTGATGAGGAGCTTATTGGCTCATTGTACTTTGACTACCGTGTCCAGTACGCCCTGGGTATTACCGACTTTGATAAGGAGCGTATCTGCATTAACACCATTGGCAACTTTCGCAAGCGCCTAGTTGAATATGCCGAGGTGACCGGTGAAGATCTATTCCATCAAGAGGTCGCATCCTTAAGCGAAAAACTAGCCGAAGTAGCTGAAATGGACACATCCTTAGCTCGCCAAGATTCCATGATGATTAGCGCCAACTGTAAGCGCATGGGTAGGATGGAACTGTTTTATACAGTTAATGCCAATGTGGTAAAAGCCCTTAATAAACATGACGAAAACTTACTTCCGGAGACATGCCAGCATTACCTGCGGAAAGATGACAAGAATGACCACATATACCGGACCAGGAATGAAGATGCAGAGAATAAGCTTCAGCGTCTGCTGAGGGAATCCGTGGAGCTGCTGCAAGTAATCCCTGAATCCTTAAAGGAAAGCACCGAATACAACAACTTAATTCGTCTGCTGTCTGAGCAAACTGAGACAACAGATGATGGCGGTTGGAACCTTAAAGATGGGAAGGACCTATCTGCTAAAAGCCTGCAAAACCCCTCCGAGCCAGATGCTACCTTCCGCAGGAAGGGTAAGAAAGATTCAATAGGATATGCGTTAAACTTCGTTGAGGCCAGGGATGAAAAGAAAAATCTAGGACTAATCTTGCACCATGAACAACAGCAGAACAGCATCAGCGATGTTGAATTCGGAAATAACACATTAGAGGCGCCAGTAGCTGAGAAAGTAAAATACATTGCCAATGACGGGGGCTACTTTTCCAGCGCAAATATTGAGAAAGCAAACAGTAAAGGAATCAAGATGAGTTTTTCCGCCCTTACTGGCAAGAAAGAAGTCGGTATTAGCGGCATCTGTAAATTTGAGATTGATGAAGATATACAACGAATTGTAAAATGTCCTGCTGGTCATAGGCCCAAACAAACGAAATACAATGAAGGTAACCAGACCTACTCCGCTAAATTCCCCAGGGATTTATGCGAAAAATGTCCAATGGCGGCTCAATGCCCCATTAAAAGAAGTAGCAGATATAACCAGATTAAGTTTACCCGCAAGAAATACATAACTGATTTATCCAGGTGCGAAATTGGCACGGAGGAGCATATAAGGCTTTCAAGGTTCAGGGCTGGGGTGGAAGGAGTCCCCTCAGTCTTACGGCGCATGTACAACATAGACAGAATCCCAGTGCGAGGCCTAAATAGGTCTCGGATTTGGGTGGATGCCAAGATAATGGCATACAATTTTAGGGCATTCTATGCATACTGCAGGAGGTCAGGCCTGCAGCTTTTAGCTGATTATTTTATTAAGGTCGTTTGGAACTGCAGACGGATGTTATTAGCGAACTAAAACGGTAGTATTTGGGGTTCAATCATAGTTTTTGATAAACCACTTTCTTAAGCTTGGAAAGTGTAAGAAGTATATTTCAGCCGGCCAAATATTTTCTGTGCATTCCCAGCACCATTTTCCCTTGTCACGCGGTGGCAGGACCTCCTGCACTGCATCCAAAAGCAGTAGGCTATATAATCAGGCCAGCCGTCCTGTTTTAGGAGCCAGCCTGGCGTATTGTAATCAGTTGAGCTTTCCTCTTCAATGTAGAGATTGGGATAGTTGCCGTGAATGTTTTTGGTGTCAATCTTGATATCCCTGTAGAGCTTTCCGCCTGTTCCTCTACCTTGTAATAAAACATCGAAACCGTGGTGCTCTTGCATCAAGGTTGAAGAAACTAATACATAGCGCCCGTCAACTGCAAGTCTTGCCCACAATGGTCCTAATATCATATCTTTATGCTCGGAAAACTTCTGATCATAATGTCGCCGCTCGCGAATTCTGACGGTGCAACTCTCACCGCCAATGACGTTGCCATTTGACCGTCATTGCGTCAGTGGAGTGAGAGTTGTGCCGTCACTATTATTTTGCCAAAAAGTACTTAGCCTGCGACTCCCCTTTGTCTATCGTAGTCTGCCAGTACCCTAGAGATGTGTGCCTCCTCAATGACCTCATGGCCCCTCTGGTCAGCATCATGTAAGGCCTGGCTGCAAAAATGGTTAATCAGGCGAGGGATGCCTTGGCTGGCTGCATGAATGCGTCCCATGGCAGTATCTGAAAACAATGGCGTGGTCATTCCTACGGTCTGCATCTGGTGCTTTACATAAGCCTTGGTCTCATCGGGCGTAAGCCCACTTAAGTGGTATTGCAGTGAAATGCGCTGGGCAATTGCCTCATGCTTTTTGAGCCGGAGAGTGCGCCTAAGCTCAGATTGACCTACTAAGATTACCGGAAACAGGGAACAAGAATCCATCTGGTGGTTGACCAAGAAGCGAAGCTCCACCAGCATGGCTTCACTCATCTCCTGGGCTTCATCTGCCACGATGACCAGAGTTCTGTCCCCTTGCTCTTGACGGGCGGTAAGGACATCACCCCACAGGCGTTTTGCCTTCGCCAGGCTGTAGGGTGGGACCTCTCCCAGACTGCGCAGCAGTTCACCATAGAAATCCCTGGGCTTTAGGCTGGATGTGGAGATGTAAACTGGCTGGTAACACATGTTGTCCAGGCCTTCTAGTAGACAGCGGATGAGGGTAGACTTACCGCTGCCCACCTCACCTGTAAGAAGCCCCAGGTAATTATTCTCCACCATGAGGCGTAGCCGGGCAAGGGCTTCCCTGTGTCCAGCAGATTCAAACAGAGTAGAGGCGGGAATATGGCGGCTAAAGGGCTTATTCATGTGCAGTCGCCTCTTTTCCGAAGGTTAAGGGGTTCTTGCTCAGTTCCTGTTGCCTTCGCCCTTCAGCTGCAGCGAAGAAAGAGAGTCCTTCCGCCACAGGTGTAATAACCTCCGGCTTAACCTTAGGATGATGCCGACGTGTCAGGTCAACGGGAATGGCATCCGGGAAGCGCTTATTCCCGTGCCAGACCTGGATCACTAAAAGGTCAAAGGGATCATAGCGAAGGAGAACCTTCTTCCCTGCCAGCTCCAGGTCAACTTCATACTGGTTGCCCTGCACCCTTACGCAGCCGGCCTTATCTGCCGTACGTTCTTCTTGCCAGAGGAAGATATCTGTAAGCTCCATCACTGACACCCTTCGGGGTTCCCGGCTGCTGGATTCTAAGCGGGTTTTTGGTCTTTCTTTAGTGCTGCCATGGACTCGGAGGTGGTAGTACCCATCCAGCCAGGCGGTAAGTGCCTGGTTCAGCTCTTCCAGGGTGGCAATATTTCCGGCCTCAATCTGCTGGTAGGCTTCGGGCTTGAAGCTGGTATCCACAAACCGAAATAGCCTCTCAATTTTACCGCGCCCAGATGGACGGCATGGGCGACTGTGGCTTAGGTGAATGCCCAGTTTGCCACAGATTCTTGCTAGGTGGGCAGAGGAAAAGACGGCACCGTTGTCACAGTAAAATTGCTCCGGCACCCCCCAGCGCAGAATAGCTTTCTTAAGACTGTCCTCCAGGCGGGGGAGCTTTTCATCCCAGTAAAATTGGGCCTGAACTACGTAGCGGGAATAGTCATCTAAAATAGCAAATAGCATCGCCTTCTTCTTACGCTTGGGGTTTTTGGGGTCAGGTAGGTATAAGGTATGCTGGAAGTCGGATTGCCAGATTATATGGGCATCCTCGGCCTCGAACCTGCGGAAACCTTCGTTCTTGCCCAGTATTTCCTTGCGAGTAGCCCCAGCTAGGCGTAGTTGCCTGGACAGGGTACTGTAGGCCAAACTACCTTGCTTAACAACTCCGTTCTCCTCCAGTATGAAGATGATCTGCTCCACACTGCGCTCCGGACGCTCTTTACGCAGTTCAACAGCCCTTTGTATGACTGCAGCGGGAATTTTAGTGCGTCCCCTGGAAGATTTGCTCTGGGGTTTTAGCGCATTATACCCGCCCCTTCTGTACAGCGCTAGATACCGTTCCAATGTCCGGATGCTGACACGGTCCCGGTTGCTCCCGGGGATCTCGAAAACCTGACCTGCCGTCTCTCCAAGATGTGCCTTTAACTCCCCCGGTAAAAGGGGAGTCTGGCGACAGACAATGGGTGCAATTAGCCCATAGCGAAAAGCTGCCACCTGGTCGCTCAGCGTGTTTTCCATCCTATTCCACATCCTTTTGGGGTAAAACTCGGGGCCAACCCCCTGTAAACCCATTTTCCTCCAGGGGGGAGGAAAAGAACATGGACAGGTTTTGTGGGAAGTTAGGTGCCTACCGTCACCGCCCTGACTGGGAGAGGAAAGTAAGCCACTGAAAGCAGTTGGCAGGGTTGCCCGTCCACTGCAACCGGGTCTTGCCCCATACCCAGAAGACCCAGTCCCACACGCTGCTGGGGGTGTCGCTTCCTCGTGGGAGCAGGAGGTGTGGGAAGCGGCTAAGCACTGTATGCCAGATGCCTGGGTTAAGCCTATCCAGCAACTTCTTCCAATAGTTCTTCCAGCGCCAGAGGGTCTTCTCGGAGAAAGCAAGTAGCGAAGGCAGTTGCTCAGAGATTACCCTTAGGGAAACACCTTCTTCGTGGCGTCGCACAACATGTTCTTGGACATCCAAGGCTGCTGCATAGTTGCGCCTCAAGAAAGATGGCAGGATGCCACGGGTTTTGCCGCAGAGGGTACACTTGAACCGGAAGATCGTTATTTCTAACAGTTCCTCCATGGTAAGCACACTGCGGGTAAAGCTGCCGAGTTTATGGAACTTGGCCTCAGACTGACAGTGTTCACACCAGGTTGGGCGGAACTCATCTGGGCAACCATTCGCAACCATTTTCAAATAGTCCTTTACACAGGTATCCCAATTCATGTATTATAGTGTCACGGATGCGCCTTAGGGCGTGTTGGGAAAGGGAAAACCTGTGCTGGCTAAGCGTTGGGGTTTTCCCTTTTTATGTTCCGTGAATCTCCTTTATGTAAGATTGGCGGCTGGAAGATATGACCAACCACAAATCATTATGGCATGCTACCGCCAAGGAGGGCAAGAAAAAACCGTCCTTCTCCCGGCAAGGAAGATGAGCGGTGACATCATAACGCATCATTTTAAGCACCACCTCCTCCCATAGGGCTAATGTGTTATTCTAGCTGCGCATTTTCTTTTCAATTAATTTCCACATCATATACTGTTTTGTCCACAAAGTTCTATTTGCCCAATAGTGAATAAAGGTAGTCTAATTCTTCGGCCATTGCTTCCAGGGCAGTTAATTCTATTTCTTCCTGGTTGGAGATAGCCGTTTGCATTTCTTGAATGTCAACCATAACAAAATTCATTTTGTAGAAGAAGTGCTGTAGGTAAATAGATAAATCTACCCCAGCTTCTTGCCTCTGCCGATAAAAATACATGTTGGTATTGTTAAAGGCGTGAGTTGCTAAATAGATTTCCTTTCACTAGCGTTGCATTAAATTTGTCGGGTCTTGTCAATTCCTATCTTCCCTAGCATACTTAAGAAAACTAAAGGAAAACGTAGCATATTGGCCGTAAACGCTGTACAAATACAAAAAAATCCCTTATAATGAGAGTAGGGTAGTCCTTGCCCAAATCCCATTATAAGGAGATCATATGCAAGGCAAGGATACCACAAAATCCACATTTTCTCAACTGTTAATCGCCGTCAACCAACAACGGGACTTTCTTCACCAACAGGGGGTAGATAAATACGTTAAAAATCTTCAAACCCACAAACTCCTCAAACTACTTATTTTAGCACAGCTCAATCAGCATAAAGGCCTAAGGGAGATAAGTATTAGCCTGAATTCCAATGAGCTCAGCAACTCCCTAAATTTAGACTCAATAAGTCACTCCCAAATCTCACGAAGACTGCAGAATTTGGCGCCAGATATTATTGGCTCGTTACACCGCAATATCGTCGTCACCACAGCAACTAAGCTGGGGTTTTCCAAAGTTATTTCCGGCTTAGGCCCTCTGCACATTATTGATTCCTCAACTATCAGCCTCACTCTGTCTAGGTTTCTTTGGGCAGAATTCCGCAAGACTAAGGCTGGAGTTAAGCTACATCAGCGAATAGTCTTGGTTGAAGATAATGTAGTCCCTGATAAAGCCGTAATTACACCAGCCAAGCCAGCTGACAAAACGCAGATGGAAGCCCTGGTAACTGAAAAGGATGTAATCTATGTTTTTGATCGAGGCTACTTTGACTTCAAAAAGTTTGCTCTCTACTGCAAAGAATCTATTTCCTTTGTTACACGTATAAAGAGCAATACTGTGATTGAGGTGGTCAAGAACTTACCCGTTCCTGCGGATTCTAACATCTTGCGGGACCAAATTGTTGTGCTGGGCAAGGGGCCTAAGAAAATGAAGCAGAATTTGCGGCTTGTTGAAGTTAAAGACACCCAAGGCAATACAGTTCAAATTGTTACGAACCTGTTTGATGCTGATGTTGTTGAGGTCAGTGGGATTTACCGGCGCAGATGGAAAATTGAGCTTTTCTTCAAATGGTTGAAACAACACATGAAGATTGAGCATTTCTATGGACAGTCAAGTGCAGCGGTGCAAAACCAGGTTTACATTGCCCTGATAACATACTGCTTGCTGCGGATACTCCAAGCTGTAGCTGGATATACTGGCAGTCTGCTTGAGCTGAAGAGGATGTTAGTTACATGCATGTTCGATCCCTTTAGAAGTTTTGTAAAGAAGCTGCACGAACGACCCAGGGGTAATTCCCGGAGGCGACGACGAAACAATCATGAACAAATCTTTCAAAACGTATTAAAACTCGTAGAAGCCGGCAAAGGTGAACAACTGGATCTAAGAATCCCGGAATGGTTCTAAACTAATAGCATTGAAAATGTGGGAAAGGGCTACCCTTAGGTGCCTAATCCCTTTTTCATAAATCCGGAAGGCATGATTACATATATTGTAATTGTTGGTATACATGACCATAAAGGTTTCTTGTTGAAATTCTGAGATTAATTTAATGCAACGCTAGTGAGTTCCTTTACTGCTTTGCCTAGAGCAATAAGTATTTCTTCTTGGCTATAGTCTTCAAATTGTTTGTTGTAAGCTAGCTTTACCGGGAATTGCAGTTTAGCAACCCCTGAAGTTGCAAAGTAGATTTCCCTGTTTTTGCAGATTTAAGAAGGCCATTGCAGCAGCCCCATAGAAACCTACCCTTGGAAGATTCGAGACTTTCGAGGGAGGTAATAGGAGGATGCTAACAATGGCTCGTATCAATTGTATCAGAGAAATGTTCTTCGAGAAAGGCATGAATTATGCCAGCATTGCAAGAGTCACAGGTCATGACGTTAAAACGGTGAAAAAGTACGTTCACCAGGAAGACTTCAACCAGCCGTTGCCGAAGCCGGTCAAAAAACGTGGCTCCAAGTTGGATAAGTATAAGGGAGATATTGACGACTGGTTGGAAGAAGACAAAAAATTTCATAAGAAACAGCGCCACACCGCACTTAAAGTGTTTGACCGGCTTGAAGAAAAGTTCCCCGAATTCGATTGTTCCTACCGATTGGTTGCTACATATGTTGCCGAGAAGAAAAAGACGTTGTACAGCCAAGAGAGCCAGTTCTACATGCCCTTGGTGCACATACCCGGGGAAGCTCAGGTGGACTTTGGCAAAGCGGCCTTTTACGAAGGCAATGAGCTGTGCGAGGGTCATTACCTTAACCTCTCCTTCCCCCATAGCAACGGCGGCTACCTGCAACTGTTCAAAGGAGAGAACATGCAGTGCTTGGCGGAAGGACTTAAAAATATCTTCGCCCACATCGGTGGTGTGCCAACCCGACTCTGGTTCGACAATCTTTCACCAGCAGTGAAGAATATTCTAAGAAACCATAGGCGCGACCTGACCGACTCCTTTTTACATTTCAAGAAACATTACGGCTTTGTCGCAGCATTTTGTAACCCAGCCAGCGGGCATGAGAAAGGCAATGTGGAAAACAAAGTAGGCTACCATCGGCGGAACCTGCTGGTTCCTGTCCCCCGGGTGGACGACCTAAAAGAATTTAACCGCCAGCTCTTGGAAAAATGTGACCAGAACATGAAAAGACCGCATTATCTAAAGGAGCGGTTAATTAGTGAGCTCTTCGCCGAAGACCAAAGGGCCTTGCGCCCGCTTCCTCCCACGGTCTTTGATGAATCTGAACTTGTAACGGTCCGAACTAACAGCTATGCAAAGTTCACTTTAAGCAAGGGCAGGCACACCTACTCCACCGCCCCACGTTATGCCTGTAGCGAAGTTTATGTAAGACTGAATGCGCACGAAGTAATTGTCCTGGACGAGAATTACCGGGAGATCATCAGACATCCCCGCCTATATGGCGAGAAAAATCTGGAGTCCATGGACTGGCTGCCATACCTGACCCAGCTCTCCCGCCGTCCTGCAGCCTTGAAATACACCGGCATTTACCCCATGCTTCCCGAACCCATACAGGATTTCCTGAGCAGTTGCGACTACCCGTGCAAAAAGGAAACCCTAAAGGTCCTGGCTAAACTTAGCGAAGCCAGCGGATTTAATAAGGCCACTGAAGCCCTCTTGACGGCATTGGAGCACGGCGTAAGCGATGCAGACAGCATCAAGGCTGTGTTCAGCCGGATAAATAGCGAGGTCTTAAATCTGGACCCCTTGATCCTGCCAGCAACTGTTCCTGACATGCCCACGGTAAAACCCAACGTTGAAAACTATGACCGCTTGTTCCTGGAAAGGGGCGGTAGCTATGGAAACTGAGATTGCCGTTTGCTGCCGTCGCCTGCGGTTAAGTAGGAACATCGCTGAAATATCCGGCCAAGTTGAGGCCGACAGCCACCAGGAATACCTGCTCAAAATCCTGAAACAAGAAGTTGCGTATAGGGAAACCACACGGAAAAACCGTCTGGTAAAACAAGCTGGATTTTATAGCCTAAAGACCTTTGATGGATATTGCTTCGACGAGATCCGGCTGCCGGCGGAGCTCTCGGTCTCTGATCTGAAGGATGCAGCCTTCATCGAGCAGCAGAAGAACCTAATATTTTACGGCAACGTCGGCACGGGTAAGACCCACCTTGCTACAGCAATTGGGATTGAGGCTTGCAACAAGGGCAAGGCTGTTCGCTTCTTCCGCACCGCCGCCCTGGTTAACCAGCTTAATGATGCTCAAAAAAGAGGGGAACTTAATAAATATCTAAAGCAGTTGTCGAAGATTGACCTGCTAATATGCGATGAGTGGGGCTATGTCCCCCTGGACCGGGACGGTTCCAAGCTGCTATTCCAGGTAATCTCGGACTGCTACGAGCAAAGGAGCGTGATCATTACCACGAATTTAGAATTTAGCAAGTGGGTGAACATCTTCTATGATGAACAGATGACGGCGGCCATGATTGACAGGTTAGTGCACCACAGTTACCTGCTTCTATTTGACGGCCAGAGTTACCGAATTAAGAACTCATTGATGAAAGGCTACGCGTAAAATTCCCTGGCGGGCTGCTGCAAAGAAAGTTTGCAAAAACAGGGAAAAGTTACTTGCAAAAAACACTTCAAATTTATCTATTAGATCATTAACAACTGCCTTCCCGACACCTAGGCCTCTATCGAGGCAAATGAGTCTCAGGGATTGGGAGTGGTCTTCAGCTTGTTTGAAATATACGACGTGCATAGAGAAATACACGCACAACCCAATTAAAAAAAGCACTGCCACAATTAGTATTTTTTCTTACTTGGTTAATTTTTTTAGCGTGATGCATACCTCTCTTTTTTTAAATGTCGAATTTTGCGCTTACCCGGGAAATAGGCAAATAAAAAGACCCCGCTTTTAGCGGGAGCCTCTCCAGTCAATTATGGGCTTTGTCTTTTCAAAGCAATCAGAGCTTAAGAACGACTCTTCACCGACGGCCTGAAGTCGTGGATGTTTGACCTGTGGATGATACCATGCTTTATATGAGCTTCGTTATTCTGAGCTTCTTTCCCCCATAAAAACCAGTGAAGATTGTTGTTCCGGGTAGAAATATACTCTAGGAGGTCCTTAGAAAAATTTGACCAATACATCCTATGAGAGTTTGGCTTATTTATTTCGCAAGTCAAGTAGGTGTTCAAGAACAATACCCCTTGACGTTCCAGATCGTTAAACCATTCCCCAGGAGGCAGTATGGGAGCCTGGCCAGCTTCAACCATTGTCCGTATTTCTTTGAAGCTAATCAACTCCCCATAATAGGTCTTGTGGATTAAGCGGATTATATTCTTCAAAGAGTGCTGCCCAAAGGGTTCTGCCCAACTTGCAAGTGTGCCGACCTCAAAGGACCTGCCAGTAGCAACGCCTTCCTGAGGATAAGGATCTTGCCCCAGGATAACACATTTTAAGCTATCTATATTTAGCCCTGTGAACCTGAAAACCTTTTCTGGGCTAGGGTTGGCTAGAGACCCTATCCTAGAGCCAATTTCTTTAACCTGATTAAGTCTTTCTTGGGTAAAGAACTCAGCCCATGAACTATGGAATTGCAAACTTTCTATAAGCATCAAACTGTCTCCTTTAATTATAATGGGGCCCGCCGGGCGCTGTAGGAGGGGAGAACATGCAGCTTCGGGCCGGTGCCTTACTTCAAAAATTTGATTGCCATCGGATACTGATACTCCTCTTCCTTGGAAGCCTTCATGGCGGAAACACCCTGGAGGAAAGTATTGAAGGCCTTGAAATTTGCGCTATCTGGCAGGGGAAGGATTGTTACTCTTCTGAAACCCAGACGGATGAATATGGGGAGTTCACCCCAAACGGAGAGTTTATGTTTTGGATTGCAGTCTTTTCCAATTGATATAATTTGAGTTGGTCTGACTCTCGGTAACTTGTATTTGAACAGTAATATGATTGAACCTTTAGGCCCTGCGCTTAGCACAGGGCCTAAGTTGTAATATTCCCCAAGACTTGCCCTTTTACTGTCGACTCTCGGGGCCAAGTAGGGATTCCCCTCTGTGAGGGGAATTAATTGTTTAGTCGTCTTTGCAACGGTTAGAATGGCCCTACCTGAATTACTTGGGCAAGGGCGCAAAGGAACAGGCATATCACTGTCATGATAACGCATATTGGCAGAGCAAATTTGAACCATCTAGAAAACGGAACCTTTGTAAATCCTAGCCCAATCATTAAAATGGCCCAGGTCGGGAGAATTAGGTTGGTGATGCCATCACCAAACTGGTAGGCAAGAACTGCAACCTGCCTCTGAATACCAATCAGATCAGCTAACGGCGCCATAATAGGCATGGTAACCATTGCCATTGCAGATTGACTAGGTATGATCATGTTAATGATAGTCTGGATTAACACCATTGCCGGGGCCAACAAGACTCGCGGCAGATACTGGAGCGGCTGAACCAATGCGTTAATAACCGTATCCTGAACCATACCGTCTTCGAGGATCGTTTGGATACCCCGTGCCAAGCCAACTAACAATGCTGCGAACAATAGAGTTTTTGCCCCCTCGATAAAGCCATCGGCAATCTGGCCGGGTTTGAGTTTGCGAGCGAACCCGACGAATATTGCAACAATCAAATACATTGAGGCAAGCTGAGCTAAGTTAAAGGACCATTTGATAATAGCGAAGATCATAAACAGGAAAGCTGCTCCAAAGACGTATAAGACGCGCTTTTGAACTTTAGATATTTCTACAGTGTCGGGGTCCTTAATAACCACAATATTGCTGTAATCCATGTCTGCGACTAGGCTTTTAGAAGGATCCTTCTTAATTCTTTTGGCATAGCGATATATCCACCAGGCTCCAACGGCGAAGATAAGAGGAGAAATACAGGCTCTGAACCACATAGCCGATCCTATCGGCAATCCTGCAATACTCTGGCCAAGGATAACGCTGTATGGACAAGTAAGCGCTCCGGTATAGCCGAAGGACAAACCAAATGTCATTATCGCGGTTGCGACAACAGCATCATATCCAAGGGAAATTGACATGATGAGAAAGATCGGCATGAACACCATTGCCTGCTCGCCTATTCCAATGGTTGCAGCCAAAATGTAGAAGAATGCGTATACTACGATTAGCGACCAGATGTCATATGATTTTCCTTTAAATCGGGAAATCACCTTAGCAATAAATGAATCAATTGCACCAGATTGATTGACTAAGCCAAATGTACCTCCGACAACTAACAAACAAATCATTGTGATAGCTGCTTTTTCAAAGCCCGTAAGAATCAGTTCAAAGAAATGCCATAAGCCGGTTGGGTTGGGCTCAACACCGTGGTAAGAGCCGGCAACTGCAATCATCCGTCCAGTTGCTTCATCCAAGACTCTATCGTACTGACCGGCGGGCAGTACCCAGGTAAAGATGGCGGCAACAATAAGCAGGATGAAAATGATTGAAAAGGCATGAGGTTCCCGTAACTTTTTCTTGTTTGTAACGGTAGTTACTTGAGCTTCCACAAAAAATCCCCCTTCAAAAATTATTTGTCAGCTTCTCTTAACCACCGCAACGGAAGGTGCGAGAACTGTATATATCTAGATGTCCGTACCATTATCGGCAAAATAAATTGCTTTTTACGTTGCAGGGGAATTCATCTATTGCCTTATATGTAACGACATAATTTTTTGCTTTGTGCATATTCCGTGCGGAGTTAACAAGTCCTATTGTCCCGTGTCTAGACGCGCAATGACTTGGTCTGTTTCCATAACTAGACCGTAAAGGCGCGCAAAGTTCCTAATGCTGCTAAGGTGGGCTTCCTCAGTAAAGGTAGCAGTAGCATCTTCGGCAATAATACATTTATACCACCGATCTGCTGCGTCCATTGCAGTTGCCAACACGCAAGAATTTGTTAAAACTCCTGCGAAAACGATGCTTTCGATGCCCATTTTCCGCAATGTACCATCAATGCCAGTTGAATTAAAAGCAGATGCTGTAGTCTTATTAATGACTAATTCATTTTCCCTGGGCTGCAATTCATCCACAACTGTGTGCTCAAAGGTACCCTTATAGAACAGTGTTCGCTTACCAGTCTTTTTCTGTTGTCGCTGATCTTTTGCCCGTCTCGGGGTGAAATAATCACTCCCATCAGCAAGTTCTGGACCAATTGTAAGGTACAGAACTCTGTAGTTGTGCTCCCGGAAATAGTCGAGTAGCCGTTTACAATTTGGCAAGACTAACTCATCTACCCGGTCATAGAAATAATTGTACATCTCAGGGTATTTTTCCTTTGTTACGTTAGCCAGGCCATATCCCCGTTTTGAGTCGTAGTTTTGCACATCAACGATTATCAACGCTGTAGTATCAGGGTTAATATTAAATTCGGGTAATGCTCTTGGCCAATCTTCTACTCCATCGCGCCAATTTCCTGCCATAAAATTACCTCCCATTATTAATTGTGTTACCTTGTCATAACGCAATTTAGGTTATATTACATAGCCCCCTTTCTATTAAAGAACCCCGTGCAATTTGAGTTAGTTCAATCAGTTCAGAAGTAAGATATTACAACGGTCAATTTTGAAGCCTGGGGTATGCTAGACACTGGACGATTCAAATGTATTAAAAACCAGTTTGCACTTATCCCCACCAAATAGGTTTCTGGAGTATAGCACTGGCCGATTATTATAAGTATAAATGACCCTTGTAAATACCAACCCTAGGGAATTGTTCTCTACTTCTAATAGCCTGCTTTCTTCGGTACTTAGTTGTACAGGTTCAACGGTAGAATCTGCTCGAACAAAGTTGATACCGTTCTTCTCAAATAAATCATGCACTGTATTTTCGATATCTTTTTCATCCAGCTGGGAGAGTAAGTTTAATTTGAAAAAAGCTTTTTCTAAGGCTGCGGGCGTTTCATTAAAATACCTTACTCTATATAATTGCATCACGAGTTGGGTCTCATTTAGATTAAGAGCTTCAGCGACCTCTGGTGGACAAGATACTTTGGTTAGGCTAATCAGTTTGTGATAGCGTCCGAAGGCTTCTGGATAAACCAGCTTAACAATATCCGCTTCGAATTTAGGCTTCATTACAAATGTACCGGAGCCCTGCCGCGAAACTAGGTATCCGCTTTTAACCAACTCCGAAATTGCCTGTCTCACCGTCATGCGGCTAACACCGAACATCTCCACAAGCTCCGCTTCCACCGGAATCTGACTTCCTGGCTTCCATATTCCCTTTTCAATCTGGCTTTTCATATACTCTTTAATTTGAAAGTATAATGAGACGCCGGGTTTACGATGAATAATCGTCATTGAATATCTCCTTTATTACTAATAATCGAGTTTATAGCATTTTCCCTCATCTGCCTTGCAGCTTCTAGGGAGGCGGTAACATTTTCTAACCATAAATTATCCTGATTAAGCCGACTGCTTGATTTACAATTCATTATTTTACATTCCTCCCCACAGGGGGCGCCATGGGATATTTGCTTGGAAACGACATTCCGCGCGCTAAGAAGATTCGATAAGAAATCTTGCTCCCAGCTGACCTTTGTGAGACCACGGTTTGAAAGACTTGAATTGAGCATGTCAACAGTAATTTCCCTTACACTTTTATCGGCAATTATACATTCTCGGGCTATTTCGCCTACAACTGCGTGGGCAATTCTAAAGGGAAGATTGTTTTGCCTAACTAATTCATCAGCAAGTTCAGTAACAGTAGAAAAATTTTCGTTAGCGATTTTCTCCATACGTTCTGTATTAAGCGACATGCCAGACAGAGTTGCATTGAGGAGTTCAAGAACTCGGTATATTTCTTCAGACGCGTCCCAAAAGGCATGAGTCAAATCTGAACCAATGTCCCTGCAATGGCTATAGGGAATGTTCTTCATGCAGGCGTGTAAATCTACAAATGCACTCACCATGTGGGACGTCTTCGCCTTAATGTGTTCAAAGGTGATGGGGTTCTTTTTCTGAGGCATGATGCTACTGCAAGCGGCAAGAGAATCAGTAACTTCAACATAATGATGTTCATAGGATGACCAAATGTAAAGATCATAGACAAACCGGTTAATATTTGAAGCCATTGTAGAGTAGGCGGCAGTAATTTCAAGTAGATAATCCCTAGAAGCGATTGCATCAATGCTGTTATATACTAGCCCATCGAAACCTAATAGCTTGGCTGTATAGTTCCGGTCAATATTAAAGGACGTACCCCCTAAAGCCCCACTTCCCAAGGGAGACAAATTTAAATGTTTATAAGAAAACATCAGCCGATCAAAGTCACGTTCAAAGGCTTCAACTAATGCCAGTATGTAATGGCTAAAGGATGTCGGCTGTGCAGGTTGCGAGTGGGTATATGCAGTAAATATAGTTGAGATATTGTCCTCCGCAATGCATAGGAGGTTTTTTCTCATTTTGTTGAAAGACCTACATATCCGGAATAGTGCTGTCCTAGCATTCATGCGAGCTACAGTAGCATTTAGATCATTACGACTCCGTGCAACGTGCATTTTCCCACCAATATCACTGCCCGTTTTCTTTATGATATATTGTTCGATATTAAAATATAAATCCTCATAGTCGGTGCTCATCTCTAAGCCGCTGGGACCTTCCTCTTTCAAGGATATACAGGCCTCACACAGTTTTTGAGCGGCTTCACGCCTCAAAAGGCCCTGCTTAACCAACATTATGATATGAGCCTCATTAGCAGTCATCATATTCTCTAAAGAACGAAGACTATCATCTTCAAGTACAGGCATAAGGATAAATTTAGATAAGGTCTCGTCGGGCTTACTGTTTAAACGTTCACGCATTCAATTCACCTCGAGAAGTTTTTACAAATTTGTCTATACATCTAGTATAATTTAAATCTAGTATTTGTCAAGAACTTTTAAAGAAAAGCAAGCATAAGGACGTACTCGGTAATCCAGGCATCTCGGCTTTGACAATAATGAGGGGTCAAATGACAGGACACCGAAGCCATCTATTTGGTCAATTGCATTTAGATACTTACCGCGCTGCAAGCGGTCCAATAAGCCAGGGGCTGTCCAAGATTTCGTGGATTCTGACATAATCTAATACCTCTAAGAAGAGTTCTTTCATATCCTGTTCCGACAACCTCGTGAAAGTTTTCTTCTCGAGGTCGCCAATTGTTGAGAAGTTCTACCTTCTCTTCCCTTTGTTAGGTAATTGAATCTATCCTTAGAACGATTAATGGGCCCAGGATGGGGCCACCTCTCGCGCGTCGTGCGCGAGAGACGGCCCCACCCTGGGTTAGGTAGATTAATCCAACAACAATAGTTGGGGCACCTCTGCTACCGCAGAGACGCCCCAACTAAGCAGGCACCACGGCTAACACCCCCTGATTATATCGGCGGAAGCAATCAGGAGTGCAAAGATAATCAGGAAGAGATATGCCCAGTGGCGGGGTTTGACCTATAATGCCCCCCGTTGTCAAGA
>DIOR01000026.1 GCA_002423965.1 Firmicutes bacterium UBA5509
CCCTACAATAACTTTACACTAACCAAGACTTGGCTAAACAGCATTTTTAATTTTTACTAATTCGACGAGAAAGCCCGGAAAATCTTTGTTCCACATATCATTGGCAGTCCCATTGAGGAGATTCCTAAGCTGGATATTGCTCATGCTAGGATCTAAGCCCCAAATAAGAGCTGCAACTCCAACTACATGTGGGCATGCCATGGAAGTGCCACTCATGGTGCCATAACCTCCGTCAAATGTAGTGCTGAGAATGCTGGATCCTGGTGCCATTATTTCTAAGGCAGAGCCAGTACTGGAAAATGTGGAGCGAACGTAGGAAGAGGTTATGGAACCGACTGCAACCACCGAATCATATTTTGCAGGATAGCCGATGGTATCTTTATTTCCCGGTTTGTTCCCTTCATTACCTGCAGCAGCAACTATCAATATCCCGGCATCATATGCGGCATCACAGGCAGCTTGCAGGGCGTCGGAGCCGGTCTTCCCCCCCAAACTCATGTTGATGACGTCCATGTCGTTATTAATGGCCCATTCGATGCCCGCAATGATATTGCTGTAGGCACCGCTACCTTGCGAGTCTAGGACTTTTACTGCCTAGAGCTTAGCCTGGGGCGCTGCCCCAATTACGCCTAGCTGGTTATCCACGGCAGCAACTGTCCCAGCAACGTGAGTTCCATGTCCGTTGTCGTCGTTGTAGCTTCCGGTACCAAAGGTATCCCATCCGCCCCAGACTATTAGATCTTCGTGTGCAAGTAAGATTCCGGTATCCAAGATTGCCACATTAATGCCAGCACCATACTGGTTAGCCTGATGCACTGGAGGGGCATTGACGGCGGAAATTCCCCAAGGAACTGTTTGCTCAAGAGCATAAGCCTGAGCATCCAGCTCCACATACCGGATTCCCTGTCCCTTGGACAGCCCCTCTACAGCCTGGGCAGGAATAGAGACTTTTGCTGCATTAATAAAACCAAACTCTTTCTCAATGCGGCCGCCAGCTTTGTGGATTGCCTGGCGACCGTGGGATCCATCGAATCCCACCAGGACCTGGATTCGTTCATTTCGTCCCGGGGCAGCCAGGGCAGTAGCGCTGATTGCCAGGAGCGAAATCAACATGATTGCCAAAAACTTTTTCATAAGGCACCTCTTAAAATTTTCACTCTGTAGGATGTACTAACCACAAGGCAATCTTCTTCGTTGGGTTAGTACCACATGATGTCCTTCATTAATATATTCGAGTCGCCTAGCCAAAAATCAGATTTTTTCCTCCAAAAAAAGAAAAGCTCCTCTTTCGTAGTCCTGAATTTTTGTTATTTCAGGTGTCTACTCAAAGGGGAGCTTATTAATTCCCTCTAGTTACTCTTTTCTAGAGCCTCTTCCCGAAGCTCCTGCAGCTTTTCCTTGGTAACCTTCTGGTATTTCCCGTCTACCTTAGGGAAACCGGTGGATAGCACTAGCTTAGCAGAATACACTCTGTCCGTTGAACTCAACTGAATGACGCCATAGCCGACAATATGGTCCCCGTCTAAGATCCGGAATTCAATAACTGCAGATTCTGCAAGACCATCTTCTGTAAACGGATCCCAAAAGATGCAGCCTTCGTCGATAAAAGTATGGGCATTACCAACTCTCTCAAACCTAGAGGTACCGGTACCATCAAAGGCTAGGAATCCATCTACATTCGAAATTCCAACATCCCAAAGTATCAGCACGCCGGCATTCACAGTTAGTTCAATCTCAGTTCCAGGATATGAAAAGTTAAAGGGCAAACCGGGGACTACATTCAGTGGAGGGGAATACCTTCCCATTAGGATTTCGGTGCCTGCGGCAATATCTTCAAACACATATTCATTACCTTCAGAAGTTGCGGCGGCATGGATAACGAGAGGGCTGGTGCCCATTACAAGCTCAATATCTCCGGCAGAGTTCCTGGCAAGATAGGGAATGCCCACAAGCATGACCAGGGCAAGAATGCAAGCTACAGCTGCATATACCGGTTTTCTGAAACTGAATACCTTTGCCTTTTGACTGGTACAGTCTTGGATTAGTCTGCGCTCCATCGCATCGGGAATAGTGATTGTAGAGATACCTTCTTTCAACTCGTTTGGCCTCATTCTGTTTCCTCCTTTTCCAATTCGAGTTTAAGTTTTTCACGGGCATACTGCAGACGCTTCTTGACTGCGGAAACCGAAACACCTAAGAGCTCAGAGATTTCGTTAACCTTGTAGCCCTCCACATAATGCAAGAGGATTACTTCTTTATGCTTCTGGGGCAGATTCAGCACAAGTTCAAGTATTTCCGTGCTCTTATCGTCTGTACCGCAATAGTTTTCAAAGTCGTCTATGTTTAAATCTGTGTTGCGCAACCGAAATCTGCTTATATCCCTGCAGATATTAGTCGCTACCCGAATCAACCAGGCTTTTTCATGTTCTGCATCGTTAAGTTTCGGGGCTTTCTTCATATAACGGATAAATGTTTCCTGAAGGGCATCCTCTGCCTGGTCTTCGTTTGCAAGATAGACCAGGCAAATTCTGTACAGCATGTTGCTGTATTTTCTAATAGTCTCTTCAATTCTGCAGTTGTCACCCGGGTGCATCGACTTCTTCTCCCTCCCTTCACTTATAACACGATTGGACAAGGCCTTTGGTGATATTAAATTAACAAAAATGTCCGGAATCTAGAAAAAACATCTGGGCCTTAAAGCAAAGACGGCACTAAGAGCCGTCTTTTTCCGTAGCCTTCATTAAAATTTTCATCCCATCACTTAAATAGCCTTTATACGGCCAATACCAGTACTTCATTGGAATCACAGTGAAAGCAAATTGACCTATGTTCGCCCAAAGAATATATTCCAAGAATATAACCAAATCGGTCAGTTCTAGATTGCTAGCCTTGATGACTTGTGATAACCAAATCAGTAAAACAATAAAAAACAAATTTGCCAAGGGTCCACCGAGATACATCATGATGTACTGAAGCCTGGATCCTTTAGTTTTGGACTCGAAGCCGTAAAACCCTCTTATCGGAATGACTCTTAAAGTAAACCTTTTAAGCTTGATAATAGTTCTACCTAGGCCAATTGTAATATGCCAGTTTTTGTCGCGAAAGAATATACGGCCCATAAGTAGATGACCCATTTCGTGAAAAAAGTTAACCACGAACAAGCAAACCCATACAAGCAGCAGAAACACAAGAATTTTTAACACCGCAATATACAACATAGAGACCATCCTTTTATATTTTTTGAACACCTGACACAGAGGGTCGCCGCAAATTTCATAGCTTTTCCCTCCATCAGGTTAGTCTCGAAAAGAGATGCATTTCAGCTTCCAGGGAAACGCAGGCCTGCTGTACGCCCTCCCCCAGCTGCTCCAACCACAGCTGCCAGGACTGCTCCTGGGCCAGGGCCGGGCGCAGCCTAAGCTCAATGGCCTTTCTCAACAGACCATCCCAAGGATAGTGACAGTTGGCAAGGACCCATTGGGCCGATTGGGTCTTCCCCGAGGTCTTACGGGTTTTCAGCCAGTAGATTGACTGGGAAATCAGGAAGAACCAATCAGCGGAATGAATATCTCTGTCAGTCTTCACTGCGTATTTTCTTATGGTACGAATCATCGATTCTACTTGTTCCAGCATCTCAGCCTCGGTGGGATAGGGTATTTCCCTCCTGATATCTTGGCCAGAGATTAAATAACCAACATCCAGCAGGCCGCGCATGGAAAAGCCCCTGAGGCCATAACCCTGGTTAAAGCGGTCTTTGGAAGTGCCCCAGTAGATTACATTGCCCTCACGACTTTTAATCCCCGAACGGGGGATAATCTCCCCTTCCAGCACTGCTAAAAACGGATTGCCGCTGCGTTTGTAATCCTCCCGCAGCGTATGGAAATCTCGGAAATTTTCCTCGGTAAGCAAGGTGTCGGCGACAATAAAAAAATCTAAGTCGCTGTAACCCAAGTGAAAATCCTCATAGACAGCTGAACCGAAACAATAGGCGGCGACAATCTTATTGCCTAGGAGTTTATCCGCAGTTGCCACAAATGTCTCCAGCGACCCTTTAATTTCCTTGTCCATACCCTCACCTCAAGTCTTATGTATGTCCGGTATATTTGTCCCTGTCTCATCTGTGTAATTCCTCTTTTGGATGGCAAATACCTTCTCCCATTCAGGGTATGGAAAAATCTAATTGGTAGCACCGTTCATACAGCAGAAGGCGGGGTTTCCCCCACCTTTGCTGTATACAATATAGTGCTCTATGGCTAATACGCTTGGCTCAAATTGGCCATTATCATTCATTGTTGCCCTTCCGGGTTCGCCAGTATCTTTTGATAAAGTAGCTGGCAAGTAGCAGAACACCGTATATAGGGAACATCACCAGCATGATTACCGCAAAATCCCGTGTGGCAGAATGGGATGTCGTGGTCAATCCCTTGACGCAAAGGTGGGCAAGAAGATAAGAGACAGGAACCAGCAAGGCTTTTTCCAGCATACTCTTGGCCTTCTCATTTTTGTGGAATACCCAATACAGCACAGCCAGCATCCCCAGCAGCAATATCGAGAAAATCACATAGTATCCCAGGACCAATCTCGGTAAAGTTACGACCCCGCCGTTAGGATATAAATCCTTTCCGTATATTAAAAGATTATTTAATCCAAAATCGCCGGATAGGTCGGCAGCGGTATAGTAGTAAATGGACACAACATTTTCCTGGTCAGGATTTATAACAATGCTTCCGATATTGTTCTTTGCAATTCGCTTATGCCAGGTGGTTTCCCACGTGGAAATAGAGTATTCGTAGCCAGTTCTATCTTCGGTGAGATATCGGTTTATATCATATCCTGCGACCTCTTCGCTGAAAGATAAATACACAGTGCCGTCTTCCTGCTCAGAAACAGTTACGATCTCTTTTGAATAGGGAAGATACTGAGGCGCGGTTAGATCGGCAACTACTGTCAAGGTAATTACCAAGGTTATCAACACCGAAAGAATTGCTGTGTACACCTTTGTGGTGTTGAGCTTTTTCTTTGCCTTACGAAAAGGTTCTATATGAGTATCCGGGGGAAGTTTCTGCGGCTGAACCATTTTATCCAATTCAGCTTTACAACATGGACAGGCATCCAAGTGCTCTTCAACTAGTGTCTGGGTATCATCGCTTACCATTTTCTCGGCATACAGGGGTAAAAGGTCTCTAATAACGTCACAACTCAATCTCATTGCAGCCCCTCCATTCCTTCACTGATCTTTTTCCGGGCCCGATGATAAGTGACACAAGCCCAATTATCGCTTTTCCCAAACAGCGCAGCAATCTGCTTAAAACTCAACTCGCCAAAAGTCCGCAGGGAAAAGACTTCTTTATATGGTTCTTCTAGGTGGTGCAGCACCTCATGGATTTGTATGGAAGTTTCCGAGGTAATCAGTGCTACGTCGATGTCAATGCTATTTGCAGACTCCGTCACTGTGTCCAGGTTTACCAGTCTCTTATGCTGGCGCAGGTAGGAGAAATAACAGTTCTTAGCAATTTGACACAACCAAACTCGAATATCACACTTTCCCTTAAAACTATCTATAGATTGTATAGCCTTTAGAAAGGTTTCCGAAGTAATGTCTTCGGCGATATGTTCATCATTGGCCAGGCTTTTGATGTACAGAAACACGTCCTTAAAATATAGGCGATACAAATCCTCATATTCCGTCACTTTATCACCTCCCCTGTATATAAGACTCAGCTCCAGTGAAAATCTTACAAATATAATGGAAAATATAATCGATATCCTCAGATCTTCCCTCAGGTCCCCCCCCCAAGGGGAAAGCATCTCCGGGGTACGGGACCCTCCATCCTCCATGCAGTTCATGGAAAATAATCCCGGGGTTAAGGATTGTTTTTGTAGGAAGGAAACGATATGCTAAATCCAATCTTAATTATATGAAACTTTGTTCATGCTTGGCAACGCAAAAGGAGTTGCTGTTCTATGATTTACAATCCTGAGGTGGACTTGGCCTAAAACTGAATACCGGGGCATCATTTAAGGTGTATACGCGTATTTAGCTGCCCCTTTAAGTATCCTTTCGTGACTGCACTTGCATCACCTGTAAAACCGCAGTTTTGCAGCCATCGATGGTTGCTTGCTGCGGTGTTTTTATGCCTAATAATAGGAGGAAACATATTGAATATAACAATACGACTGGAACAGCCGAAAGACTACCGCGCCGTGGAGGCACTTACCCGGGAAGCCTTTTGGGGTAACATGAATCACCCTACTTGTGACGGCGAGCATCTTCTTGTCCATAAGTTGCGCAACCGGCCCTCCTTTGTGCCTGAGCTGGATTTTGTGGCCGAGATAGAGGGACAGCTGGCGGGACATATTATATTCAGCACAGCAAAGATCATCACACCGGATAATAGCGAAGTCGAAGTGCTGAGTTTCGGCCCCATTAGCGTTTTGCCGGAATATAAGCGGAGGGGCGTCGGCTCGGCGCTGATGCGCATCAGCATTTCCAAAGCGAAGGAACTGGGGTATAGGGCGATAATTATCTACGGACATCCCGATTACTATCCTCGCTTTGGCTTTTATCGAGGAAGTGCATTTGGAATAACTTCTGAAGATGGGAAAACCTTTGATGCACTTATGGTAATGCCTCTCTTTGATGGCGCCCTTGACGGCGTTAGTGGGCGGTTTGTCTATGACAAGGTATACGATACTGACCCCAAAGAGGTGGAGGAGTTTGATAATACCTTTCCGCCAAAAGAACCTGGAGTTTTGCCGCCAATAAAACTGCTCGCCGATACACTGCCGGAGAACGCTAAGGGGGAATTTGAAGCTCGTAATCTTAAATATATATCCCAGCTCCAGGGCTACAGCGGTGTTGAAATGCTGCGCTGGGAGGGTATTGAAGAAGAGCATATGGCTCAAATCAATCATGTTCTGAAAGAACTGGGCAAGCCAGAAAAACTGCTTCCCTCCTCCTATATTTTGCAGCTTGCTCAAATGGGTGTACGCATTCCAATTGTAAATAAGATCCGTGAGAAGGCGGGTATTGCAGTGTATCGGGTGGAATCTGAGACCGAACATTATGTGCTTAAGGTGTTTGAAAATCCGGAGGACAGGCGGGAGATTGAGAATTATAAAATCCTTGCATCACTCTGTATCCCCACGCTGCCAATGCTGAAACATACCGATTGCGCGCTACTACTGCCGGATGTGGAAAGCAGCCGGGAATACCGGCTGGGCCGGGAGGGTGATTTATCCGATATTCAGGTGGCCTCAGCCCTTGCCAAATGGTATAAAGAACTCCACGGCAAGGGGCGAGAGTATATCTGCCAAACTATTCCTGCCCTTTATGACGAAACCGATAAAATTACCATATCCAATCTGGATATGGTGGCCCATAAGACAAATACAATTGACAATGCACTGTGGCCTGTAATCCGCCAGCGTTTTGATGAGATCCGTCGCAGAATTTCCGCCCTTCCCCGCACGCTGACCTATAATGATTTTTACTGGACAAACCTTGTGATCTCAAAGGATCAATCCTCAGCTATGATGCTGGACTTCAATCTGCTTGGTAAGGGTTATGGGTATAGCGACCTGCACAATGTAACAAGCTCCCTTAGTCCCGAAGCGGCGGCTGTTTTTTGGCGTGAATATGGAGAGGATTTTGGCGGCGAAGAAGAAAAAGCAGCCCATGGGTTTCTGTCGCCCCTTGTCGGGCTCGTCGTCGCCTGTGAAAGAAAGACCTTTCCCCGATGGGCTGAACCTGCGTTAGAAGAGCTGAAAGGCGGAGTAATTCTTGATAGCCTCACTGATTGGCTAGGGGTTTTATCCTTCAAAACACTTCGCCAGTGAAGCGGGCTTAGGCACCCTAAAGCCTATTCCGGAACCAATACGAATCGATACATCAGAGAACTATCTGGGCTAGAAAAGGCCAGCCGTGGCAAGCAATTACACTTGGACATGGCTAGTATCAGGGCTGTATGTTTGTGAGCACAAATCATGTGCTGGTTCATCCTGGAGGAGGCTTTGGGCGGCAAACATAAGCTCAATATCTTCCCAGTAGATAAAGCTGCTGTCTTCTCCGATTTTGACATGCATGCGACTCACCACACATTCTTATAACTTACTCCCAAGATACGCTTAGCGGTTTGGGATATGGGCAAACTCCTAATTCTTAATATAATTCCCATCTTTACCTTTCAGATATGGCAGTATCGCAACTACAGCATCTAAGTTAATAAGCCCATAAATATGGGGATATTCTCTGCCGCTATTATCTCCATCTTCCCACTTCACTGGAGAAGTCAGCTTTTTAGTATCGATGCACAGAAGTACCAGTTCCTTGACAATGTCACGGAAATTCGGAGTGACCCGCCAAAAATACTCAATGGAAGAACAGTGAATAAAACCCTCTGCGTCAATGCTCTCTCCGCCAAATACAGATTTATCTTTTATAGTTTCCCAAGTTTCTTTGCGCATACAATGCAAGATTATCAATGGCATCCCTCTCTCTAATATTTGCATTCTACCAGCTACTCCGGAATTCCTTTATTACACTCACTGCATCGGAGGAATTTTCATTAGACCTCAGCTTGTAGGCATAAGAAAAGCAACCTTTGCAGGTTGCCTAAATCCCTTCATATGATGACAATGTGTAGCGCCAGATATCATTAGCAGCAGGGGATTCCAAGAATAGAGGAAGGGGGAAATCAAAGTTAATCCGGTAAATGTAATGCAAATCATCTCCGGTGAAGGAATGCTTAGAATCGCAGACCATGGTAAGGCCAGTGACGCCGGCATGTTCTGCAGTTCCGGTGCAAGAAAAAGTGTTGTCGCCGTATGCAACTTCAGCTCCCTCTTCCCAGACGGCTTTATCTAAAGGAATAATGGCACCATTTAGGAGAGATATCATGGCGTTGGAACCTACCGTACTCAGTTCCATTGCCAAATCCCAACCGCTCATGCCTTTGGTAAAGGTTGCTGTGTCTGAGAATTCCCCTAAACCCCAATCCCCTTCACAGGTCACGGCCAGGGTGTCATCCTTATCTCCTTTTTCTATCCGGATGCTGACCCATCCCTCGCCGGTGCGGTCGGAGCTTACATCATAGTAGAAGTACTGGCCGGGCTTAAAGTTCAAATGCCCCCAACCGCCAATATTTGAACCGAAAGTAGTGTCACTAGGTTCCTCTTCCCCCGGTTCCTCGCCAGGCTCTTTCCCAGGTTCTTCACCGGGTTCGGCCCCCGGTTCCTCGCCAGGCTCTTCCCCAGGTTCGTCCCCCGGTTCCTCACCGGGCTCACTATTGCCGAAGCAGGCCGCTACAGAGAACACCAGCAGTCCAATCAAAAGCATGACAAGCAAACGTTTAATCATTTTTTCCCTCCTCTAAGAGTAAGAATATTATACGCCTTAACAAGGAAAATGCTTTTTGGAAATTGCTAAATAAAGTTATTTTATTGCTTTCTCCCTCGAAATACTTTTGTAATTCTGTGCACTAAAAAAACCGGAGCAATCCGGTTTTTAGCGTTATTCAAGTGGATTGACTACCGACAGGATATTCTGATCCAGATCCAGACTTTGGAGGAAGTCCATCACGTCCTCTTTGGTCATCTTCCCCATATCTTCGAATCTGGACAGATAATCTCCCTCCTGGAGCCAATCGGTGGCATAGGCCATTACTGTGGATTCCAGGCCGTTCAGGTCCATGATGAACAGGCCCATAAGCTTGCGCAAATTGACATCCAGTTGCTGCTGGCTGACGCCGCATACCTTCAGCCGCTTTATTTCCTGGAGCAACTCCTGAGCCAGCCGCTGGGGATCGTCGGTTTCGCCACCAAAGATAAAATGGCTGTACCAGGGAGTACAGGAATATTCCACCCCAAAGCTGTTGTCGATGATGCCTTCATCGTACAGGCGATTGTAAAAGGGAGAGTTCTTGCCGATATATATCTCCAAAAACAAACTGACAACCATTTCCCGGCGGCGGGCATCCTGCCAATCTTGACCTAGCCGGTCTCGCAGTCCCAGGCAAAATAGGGGCCGGGATACCTCCATGCCTGCACTAAACGCTGAGCCAACACCGGGCCGCGGCGGGGGCACCATGTTCTTAATTTCCGGCAACTTTGGAAACTGCTTTTGCTCCTGGTTATCAGCGATAGAACTATAGAGCTCATCCACATCGATATCTCCTGTAATAACCAAGACCATGCGCCCAGGATGATAAAAAAGCTCATGGCATTTGCGCAGCAGCTGGTAATCTATATGCTCCAAATCCTCTTCCCGGCCTGCAATATCTTCAGCCACGGGATGGTCATCGTACATGCCCCCCATTGCCCCAAGGTAAACAGCCCAGCTAGGCTGATCCTGGTACATTTTAATTTCCTGGGCAATTATACTGCGCTCGGCATCGACCCCCTCTGCTGAAAAGGCAGGTTTCTGGACAAAATCCAGAAGTAGATCCAGACATTCATAGAAATTCTCTGCCGTTGAAAACAGATAGGCTGTCATGGTATGGGTTGTAAAGGCGTTGGTGCTGGCCCCATAGGAGGCAAATACATTCTCAATGCTAACCTCAGGATCCTCAAACATTTTATGCTCCAAGAAATGGGCGATGCCGGCAGGGGTGACTAACTCCTCCCCGTTGACTTGGGCATGGCGGTTAATAGCTCCGTAGGGGGTGGCCAGGACGGCGAATTTACGTTTGAATCCGGGCTTAGGCAGGAAGATGCAGGTAAGGCCGGAATCTATTTTTCCCGCGTAGACCTTCTCGCCTAGATCAGGGTATTCAATAAGTTGGTACTTCATCTAATCGCCTCCACCGGAAAGGAAATATGTTGTCTGCAGGTGCATCTGCTTAGCTACTTCCTTAATATCCTCAATACTGACGGTCTCCAGAGCCTCTATTAAGGAAGGAATGGTCCAACGCCGGCCAGATATTCTGGCATCTACCGCCAGGGCCACCTGTTCGGTTAAGTCATCATACATCTGGAGTAAACCTGTTTGCAGGCTGGACCGAGTCCATTCCAGCTCATCTTTGCTGATCTTGCCCTGGCGCATATCCTCAAGTAAATCAGTGACTACTTCTGTAGTCTCCTGGAATGAGCCGGCATCAATGCCTGCGGTGATAAACTGCAGGCCCATGATGCTATCCAGGCTTGAGCCTATGTAGTAGGCAAGGCCTCGCTGCTCCCGCACATTTTGAAAGAGCTTGGCATGTGGATAGCCACCGAGGATGCCGTTATACAGGATTAAGGCGGGATATAGATCGCTGTGCTGGGTGACCCTGCCGTTAAGGGCCATCACCAGCTTGCCCTGACTAATATTCA
This sequence comes from Firmicutes bacterium UBA5509, assembly GCA_002423965.1. Classification (GTDB taxonomy): domain Bacteria; phylum Bacillota; class Proteinivoracia; order UBA4975; family UBA4975; genus UBA4975. Next base: position 11,311 of record DIOR01000026.1, read on the forward strand.
TAGACTCTCGGATTACGCTATGGTCCAACTGCTCCAAGGGAAGGGGCCTATCCAACTCTCTGCTGGAATTTCGGGACCATTGTAGCCGAGAGCTCACTGCTTCCACAACCTGCTCCTGGTCATAGCGACCGCAGACATAGATATCCGTGGCGGCATTCTTTAACAAAAGCTGGTACTGCTGCCAGGCATTTTCCCCTGTCACTGCCTCTACCTGCTTCAAACTGCCATACTGATTTTTGCTGTACCCCCGGTCAGGGCATAGGTGCTGCAAGCAGCGATGAAAGGCAAAGCGACTCTTGTCGTTGAGCAGGGATTTAACCCGGGATTGGATATTGCGCTTTTCTCCCTGGACATAGCTTTGGGCGAAATGACCTTGTTCTGTATAGGGATAGAGCAAGACCTCCCGGAATATATCCAGGGCCTCCTCCAAGAGGGATGTGCTGCCGGGAAGATACTGATCGTTGACCAGCTGTATTCGCGTCTGTAAAACTAAGTTCTCTCCCCGTTTCATAATCCCGATACCAAACTGAGTGCCGTAAAGCTCGGCCAAGCGAGCCCTAAGTTCACGGGAAGTGGGATAGGTAACTGTTCCCCGCTGGAGCAGATGGGGAATAATCGCTGATTTTGCCGCATCATCCCCTAGGGGCCAATACAGGAAAGCCCCCACAAAAGTGGTTTTGTAGTTTTCCATGGGCAACAGGTGCAGGTTGACGCCGTTAGCCAGAGTTTGCTGTGTATAGTCCACTTAAGTTGCCTCCTTACCCTACTATCTTTCCTGTTCTCTAGATCTTTTAGACATATGAAAAGGCCGGTCACCTTGGCAGTCCAGCGGCGCCGACAATCAAGCTATATCCAATATTATCTTTTTGGCTGGGGCCTTGTCAACTATGAGGGCTTCTCTGGGCCCTTTACCGGCACGGCATCGTTTATGATCTTCTGAATGTCCATCATCATTTTGCTAAAGCGGTACTCTGCATCCAGGTAACTTCTGGTTACGTCATCCTCCCGAGTAGTCTCGTATAGTTTGCGGATATCAGCCATTTCCCCTTCACTTATATTTTTCCCCTTTAGCTGTTGACGATGAAGTGCATATTCGCGGTTTCGCAAAGCCAGCAATTTTTCTTTCAGCCTGGGATTGGCAAAGACTTGCTGTTGCCAGTGGACAAACTCGGAATAGATTTCTTCATCCTTAAGCACTTCCACCAATTCCCGGGCTTTATCGTAAACCTTTATTGCTCTCCCCTCCCCTGACTGTGTAATGTTTACTGTGCTATGGTATTCGTCGGGTCCCTTTTCTATTCCCGATTTTGAAGGCTCACTAGCTAAATCTTGAAAAAGGGAAACCCGCCTGACATAGAGAATACCTTTATAAGAATAAGGAGGCGGACAGCAATATGGAAGTTAGACTGGGTGACGGGGCCGCTGCCCCGTTAAGACTGATCACATGCTTTGATGGCGGGCAACCTTGCACAGGGGGATTGCCTGAACCACTTTCGCAGCTAATTCGTGAGGCGGCAAAAAGTGAAGCCTTTTCAACAAGATTCGGGACCAGCTTGGTCCTCACTCCGGGACAAAAGGAAGCCCCCCGGCACATAGTGCTGATGGGTCTGGGCAAGGCCAGTGAATTTACGGCAGAGAAAGCTCGCAAAGTGGCAGGGAAGGCTTATAAGGAAGCAAAAAAGCTTAAATCTCCTGGCCTAGCCATTGACTGTGCCGGATTCGAGGGCAAAATTGATTCTCTGGAACTGGGCCGGGCGCTGGCAGAAGGAGTGAGCCTGGCGGCCTATAAATTTGACAAATATATAACTGACAGCAAAGAGAATCCTGTAAAAGAGGTCCACATCCATGGGGAGGGATCAGGCATCAGTCAGGGAATTAGCGAAGGCCTGGCACTGGCCGAGGCCACTAATCTGGCCCGCAGACTGACAGACGAACCTGCAAATGTTATGACCCCGGCCCATCTGGCCCGTGAAGCGGAGGAAGCAGGAGCAAAATATGGCTTTAAAGTACAGGTCCGGGATGAAGCCGGCATTCGCGCCTTAGGGATGGAGGCATTTCTGGCTGTATCCAGAGCTTCTGAAAATCCTCCCAGGCTGATTGTCATGCGCTACCAAGGGGCCCCCGACAGCGATGATTTACTGGCCTTGGTAGGCAAGGGCCTGACCTATGACAGTGGTGGCCTTTCCCTGAAACCCCGGGACAGCATGAATGGCATGAAGGGTGATATGGCCGGAGGGGCGTCGGTAATAGGCGCCATGGCTGCTATCGCCGGCCTGAAGGTTAAGGCAAATGTGGTTGGCATCGTTGCCGCCTGCGAAAATATGGTCTCAGGAAAAGCCTATAAGGTCAATGACATCATAGGGTCCATGGCAGGAAAGAGCATTGAAGTCCTAAACACCGATGCCGAGGGACGATTGACCCTGGCCGATGCGGTCTTTTATGCAGTATCTGCTGAAAAAGCAACCCGGGTGCTGGACATCGCCACCCTTACCGGGGCTGCCTTGGTCACCTTTGGTAAAATTACAACTGCCGTCCTGGCCAATGATGATGCCTTTTACGCCAAACTCCAGAAGGCCTCTGAGCTGGCGGGAGAGCGGATCTGGCGCTTGCCCCAGGACGAAGAGTTCAAGGAACTGATTAAATCCGACCTAGCCGACCTGCGAAACACTAGCCAGGGCGGTGCCGGCACCATTACCGGCGGCCTCTTTGTTGGAGCATTTGTTCAGGATAAGCCTTGGCTGCATCTGGACATTGCCGGCACTTCCTGGCTATCCAGTGAAGGAGACTATCATCCTAAGGGCGCTACCGGCGTTGGCGTCCGCACCATGTTCCATCTGGCCAACACCAAATAAATTGCTAGGAGGCTGAAAATGCCTAATCAAGACTTTCCGGCTCTGCTGGGAGATGCAATTATTGGCTCCAAAATTTTTAAAATAATGGTAGTTGACGCCGACATGAATGTAGTCTGGGTTAACGAGGCCCATGCCTCAATGTTTAACGGAGAAGAACTCATTGGCCGCAAATGTTATGAGACTCTGGGCAGCGAAAAAATCCACGCCGGCTGTCCCACCTGCATAAGCCTAAAAACCGGCAAGACGGCAACGGGACTTTATAACTTTGGCCCCCAAAACGCCTTGATAATTACCCTGCCCCTGCCGGGAGGCTTTGTAGCCAAGGTTATGCTGGATGCACCCCAAGACGCCGACGGCCAAGTGACAACAATATAGTAGCACCTACACCCTGCCCATAGGCAGGGTGTGTTGTTTGCGGAAAAGAGCAGTTGGGGACTGCTGTTTAGTAGGTTAGAGTCCATAAGGCTATCTCCACCGCATACCTGGTCGGGTTCCAGACGCTGCAGTGCGCTTCCCTGAAACGTAAAGAGGATTCCTACTATGACAATGACAGCAAGGATTAATCTCCTTTTCATTATCGCACCCCCAGAATAAAACTTGTGTCGACGGTTTGGGTATATATGGGGGATCACAAGGGAGTAAAAAAGGACTATCGCCCTACGTTAGGAATTAAACGTTTTGCGACAGCCCCATGTATGTACGAGATTATAACTCCAAGGTCTTATATTCTAGGAACAACACCCAAAACCACTGGGCAATGAGGCCGGCACTTACTATGTCAAAGATCGTGAAGACATCACTTTGACGAAGAACAAAGACCGTGTAGGCGATGGTAACAAGCAGGGCCAGACCTGTAAACAAAGCAGCGGATCTCAAAGCTGTCCCCTTGATATTTTTCGCCATAAGAATGCTGAATACAAGCAGTGCCAAGGGAACAGCCAGGTCAATCAAGAAGAAATAAACATTGTTCCCCAGTAGCTCAGTCCATTGGGGGTCGGTAAAGAATAAGTTGACATTCCAGGCAGCAAGGACCAGCTGAATGATTGAGCAAATCCCCAGAGCCCAAGCCCCTTTAGCCACAGATTGGGGCCGAAATAGTATCAAGAGAAACAAAATGATTAAGCCAATATACACCCATTTCATACCGGAAAAAAGAATGAGGGCAATATGGGTCCAATGATAGCCGTTATTAGAAAGCTTCATGGCCATAGTAACCAGCTGAATCATCGAGAAAATGAAGCCCACCAGGGCAGCTCCCAAGGCAGTCTTGGTGATTGATTTGAATTTCATTGTCGTCCTCCTTAAATGGGCGAGAGAGCAGGCCGGTTTTCTCTAGCCGGAGATCTGAAGGGATTCTTCCATCGTTGTCATCTTATCATATATCCCTGCAACCATCAGGGCGTCGGCCATGGCCCGGTGATGGTTGGCGGTGGAGACACCAAAGTGTTCTGCAATTGTCACCAGTTTGCGGTTGGGCAAATGTGGCAACACTTTTTTTGCCATTGCCAAGGTGTCCTGCCAGCCATTATTCAGGGGCCCCTCCCCTGCCCGTGACAACTCAGCGCTGATAAAGTTCCGGTCAAAGGAGGCATTATGGGCTAAGAGAGTGCTGGTACCGATAAAATCCCTGATGGTAGGAATTAAGTCCCTGAAAATCGGGGCAGCAGACACCATTTCGTCATCGATTCCAATCAGGTGGACTATGTAGGGGGGAATCGGACAACAGGGGTTGACCAGGCTGGACCACTTTTCGACGACATGGGTGCCCCAGAGTCTGACCAAGGCAATCTCTGTTATCCGGTTTTCCACCGGGGACAGACCGGTGGTTTCAACGTCAAGGGCGGTGTATGCCTTCCAGCTTGTCAGCCCCCACTGCTCTTGCAGGCAGAGGAAGCGCTGGTCCTTTTGGAGCAATTCAATTAGCGGACGCCCTTTAAACCTTTGGCCGAATCCATCAGCCAAGGTCCGCAATTCTCCCGGAAGCGCTGGACGCCCAGTCACTCCGAGATAATGATATATGAGGTTTAGTAGAACCTGCTGACTGGGATCAAGTTTCATATTGGTCACGCCCTTTGGCAGGAGTAATTAACTTAACTGGCGAAATACTAGCAACGGGGAAATACATAACGGGAGGTACATACGTGAAAGAAAAGTTACTTGCTTTGGTCAGCAACAACGCTGCTGACTACTTGGAAATACGTGTTGAAGAATCCACAGTATCTAGTCTCCGCTTCCGGGGTCCAATCCTAGAGGCAGTCAACACCAGCCTGCTGTATGGGGGCTGCATCCGTGCCCTGGTCAACGGCGGCTGGGGTTTCATTACTTTTAATGATGTCAGCAACCTGGAAGAGAAGGTTGCTCAAGCCATACATCAGGCTAAGCTTGTAAGTGCCGCTGGGGCCGATGGCAAACTGGCACTGGTGCCAGTGGTTCAGGATGTCGTCCAGATTCCCTTTCTAGAAGATCCCCGACAAGTAAGTCTGGCAGACAAGGTGGAGCTCTTTGGTGGCTACAATGATATTATCCTTAGCCACGGCAAACAAATCGTCAGCTCCAGTATAAACTACTTTGATAAGTACAGCAAAATCTATTTCGCCAACTCCGAAGGAACCTACATACTCCAACACAAGCTGGATTTGGCCGGTAATATGTCTGCCATCGCCAGCGACGGCAGCACCACCCAAATGGGCAGAGCTGGTTTTGGTAGCTCCACTGACTTTGGGGTGGCCCGCAATTTAGACGACAAAGTCAAGGTAGCCTGTGGCAGGGCCATTGATCTCTTGGCAGCCCCTTCAGTCCGGGGGGGCGAATATACCGTTATCGTCGATCCCGAACTGTCCGGCATCTTTGCCCATGAGGCCTTTGGCCACCTAAGCGAAAGCGATTTTGTCTATGAGAACCCCCAATTACAGGCTGTAATGAAGCTGGGGACCAAGTTTGGCGGTGAATTCCTCAATATCTATGATACCGGCTTGGAAGTAGGCGCCAGGGGCTACCTAAAATACGACGATGAAGGCGTAGCAACGGAAAAAACCGATTTAATAAAAGACGGGGTCCTGGTGGGAAGACTGCATACCCGAGAGACAGCTGCCAAGATGGGCGAGAGGCCCACTGGCAACGCCCGAGCCCTAGATTACACCTTCGCCCCCATCTGCCGCATGCGCAACACCTGTATTGGCACTGGCGAGGCCAGCTTTGATGACATGCTTGCAGGGGTCAAGCTAGGAGTCTACGCCAAGGGCTCCTATGGCGGCGAAACCAACGGCGAAATGTTTACCTTTAGCGCCGATGAAGGCTATATGATCAGGGACGGGAAATTGGAGGAACTGGTCCGGGATGTCAACCTTACCGGCAACGTCTTTTCTACCCTAGGCAATATTGACATGGTAGGCAAGGACTTTACTCCCCATGAATCTGCCGGAGGTTGTGGCAAGGGTGGCCAAGTGCCTTTGCCCACCAGTGAATGGGCACCGCATATGCGTATCCAAAATGTACTGATTGGGGGTAAGTAAATGCAAGACTTAATTGTCAAAGCAAAAGAACAGGCCCAACAAGCAGAATTATATCAGATTACCGTGACAGAAACACCTGTTCGCTATGAAAATAACAAATTAAAAGGTATTGATGCCCGCTCAAGGCAAATTAACGCCTTGCGCATAGTCAAAGACGGAAAGCTTGGGTTTGCAACCAGCACCGGGGACAATTTGCAGCCCCTGCTGGATATGGCCGTGACTAACGCTCAGTTTGGCCGAGAATGGGATTTGCCTCTGCCGGGAGCAGCATCTTTACCCCAGGTAGAATTGACCCACCCCTCCACTGTCTTGGATACCGACACCTTGGTGGGAATGGGGGAAAAATTGGTTGGTCGCCTCAGTAAGTGCCATCCTGACCTTCTGGCCTCAGCAGACATCAGCACTAGGCAGACTACTACTAAGCTCATCAATTCCCAAGGATTTGCCGGAGAATACAGCAAGAGAACATTCTCCATCCTAGGGGGTGCTGATCTCACTGAAGGCAAGAACTTTCTCTCCCTCTATGCAGGATTTATCTCCGGCAAGTTGGAAGACCAGCTGGAAAAGACCATTGCAAGCCTAGTGGAGAATTTTGAATATGGTCGCACCAATGTGCCTGTTAAGAGCGATAAGTACACTGTTATCTTCACTCCCCAAGGGTTGGGAGACATCCTCAGCCCTCTGTTGGAATGTGCCAATGGCCTTGCTGTAGAAAAAGGCTTCTCCCCCTGGAAAGATAAACTTGGGAAAAAGCTGTTTTCTGAACAGTTCTCCCTTTATGATGATGCCACCATCCCCTTTGGCCCAGCCAGCTGCCTTTTTGACGGCGAAGGCACCCCCGCCCAGTCTACTGCCATCATCGAAAAGGGAGTCGTCAACAGTTTTATCCACAACATGGTCACCGCCAAGGCATTGGGACATAAGTCCACAGGCAACGGTTTTCGCAGTAAAAACGGAGAACTCTCTTCTCCTGGCAATAGCAATGTGGTCCTGGATATCACGGAGACTCAGCCCCTGGAACAACTCTTAGGCTCAGTCCAACAGGGAATCCTCATCCACTCTCTGATGGGCGCCTGGGCTGGTAATCCCTATGGCGGTCAGGTCAACGGCAATATCCTCCTGGGCTTCCTCATAGAAGACGGCCGCATCATAGGCCGGGTCAAAGACTGCATGGTTTCAGTCAATGTCTTCGAAGCTCTCAACCACCAAGTACTTGGGGCCAGTTCCGAAAAAGAATGGGCCTGGAACGTGCTAGCTCCCCACCTAAAGCTGAAAGATATCGCCATCAGTGCAAAGGGATAATCCTAAGCACACTAAAGCCCGGCCAATCTTGGCCGGGCTTAATGTTTGAAGCAAGACATTCCCCGAGATAACGTTATCTAGAAGGGGAAAAATTAAGGATCTCACCAGTCTTGGGGTTAATTGTCACAAGGAAAGACTGGTGCAGCACCCTCTGCGTGTTAATTATCTTCTCTACATTTTTTATCTTCACAATCCAGGGAATAGAAGAATGGTCGGGGTCATAATACTGGCTTGCTGTTACTGTATGGGATTCTTTATCTTCCGTATTAAGGGTAGAAACCTGTTCCGCAGCCCAATTCTCTAGAGCCTGGTAGGCGATGGTAATTGCCTGCTCCTCAGTAACAATATTATCTTTTTGCAAACTATTATCATCCAGCTTTTCAGGGTAGATATCTGAAGACATCATCCGAACTTCACCATCCCGGTCTATGAAGGTGACAAACTGACCAAAGATTATGCCCTTTTCGTTAATTAGCCTGTGAAATATACGCCAGGGAGTATCTTCCTCATCATGTTGTTCAACAATGACTTCATATAAAGAGCTATTGAACTCAGGGGAAATGTATTTTATCATTTTTTCGGTAACAGCCACAGCCTGATCCTTGGTCAAAACTTTTCCCCCGGTAACAGCGGCATTTGCATGCCGGATCAAGGATAAAATTTTCCCACCTTCTTGGACTGAGTAACGGTAATTATTATCTTCGTAATAAGTGTGATCTTTATTGACTTCTATTTCGTCAGGCACTACAAGTTTTAAGGGGCCTAATTATAATAACTTGTTTATACATATTTTGTAAAGTTTAGTGAGAGCTATGCTATCACAGGTATTACATTACAGTCACTTTCTTCCTGTATTTGCTGTGCTATCCTTATCCTACGATCCTATGGTTGATCAAGGAAGGTTGGAAGAAGGCATGTCCTTTTAAGCCCAACTGGTGAGTAATACTGCCTCGTACAAAATTATACACCTTACGTTCGGGAACTGTATGCTTTTGCCTTACTATATGGCAATATTACAGATGTTTAGCATTCGCTGGTGCGATTAATCAATTGATTATTAAATAATTCCCCCCCTCCATCCCCTTTCCTTGTGCTATAATTAACAATGTTAACAGCAAAGGGGGTGCAAAATAATGGCCTATAAAATTGGTGATTCCTGTATTAAATGCGGTGCCTGTGCAAGTACATGCCCCGTCGGCGCCATCGAAGAAGGCGAGGACAAGTACGTGATTGATGCCGATGTTTGCATCAGTTGTGGCGCATGCGCTGATACCTGCCCCGTAGAAGCAATTGAAGGAGAGTAAGTGCCCCTGGACCGGCAAAACGGTCCTTTTTTATTGCCCGGGAAACAGGAAACCCTCAATTACATTTTATCCAACTGCCACCAACCTGACTGGGGGAAGTAGCTGAGCTGTGCCAGCCGACCGCCAGTTTCCACCAGAAATACCTGAATCTGTTCCTCCAAGAGGGCAAACTGTTGCCAGGTCCTGACCACCTTTTGCACCGGCCAGCGCCGGCCCCGCCAGTAATATTCCAAGGGACGGACATCTACGCCGTTAAAACGGGCCACTACCTGTACCTTTTGTTCCAGCAGCTTCATCGCGCCAACACTCCTTCTAAAGGACACAGTTTTACGTCCTCTAAACTTCCCTGAGCAGTCCTGCCCCGGGCCCATACCCAGAAGGCAGGGATGGGCCCGTCATATTTCACCTGCACTTGAGCACTAAAGTCATCCAAGGTGATTTTGCCATAGCGGCGGTTGACCACCGCGGCTACCACTGCCACCAAGCGCCCCGGGGGCAGTTTGTCTATAGCCGCAACCTGCACCTGGGGCAGATTCCAAGGGGGCTGTTGTTGTCCCAGCCAATCCCCGTCGATAATGAGCCCTAAGATGGAGAAGGCTGCCGCTGCCTTCTGATTAGGGCTGAGATTCGGCAAGTCTGGCAGCCAGATTTCCCTAGTCTCCTGGACCTGTCCCCACAAATCTTCCCTGGGAGGGGCTGCCCCTAGCAGGGGCAAAGCCGCCAGGAGCTTACGCTGGTTGGGTTCCAGACAATCCAGGGCCCCGGCTTGAACCAAACCCCGCAGGGAAGCCTCACTGGGGCGCCAACGATCAAGAAGGTCCTCAAGACTTTTAAAGGGTTTTTCCCCCCGGGCAGCAACCAACTTGGCTCCTTCAGCTCCCAGTCCCTTGACATAATCCAGACCCAAGCGAATAGCGCTTTTTCCCTCCACCTGGGTGGCGACTGCACTCTTATTTACGCAGGGGGGCAGTACTGAAATACCTAGGCGAACAGCCTCATTGACATAAGTCTGAGGGGGATAATAGCCCATGCGGGTAGTCAGCTGCGCGGCGCAAAGCTGGGCAGGCCAATGAGCCTTGAGAAAAACAGCGGCCATGGCCAAATGTCCGTAGGCAGCGCTGTGGGCCCGGTTAAAAGCATAGCCGGAAAACTCCACCAATATATTCAGCAGTTCCCGGGCCAGCTTGGCAGTATAGCCCCGCTTTTCCGCCCGGCTACAAAACTGCTGGGTGACTTCCTCCATGTCCTCCCGCCGGTGTTTGGCTACCGCCCGCCGCAACATATCTGCTTCTGCCAAGTTATAGCCGGCGATGACCTGGGCCACCTGCATGACCTGTTCCTGGTAGAGCAGCACCCCGTAGGTATCCTCCAGCACCGGCTTAAGGTCTGGATGCCAGTATTCCACCTGCTCCAGTCCGTGGCGGCGTCGAACATAGCGTTCCACCATTCCTGCCTGCCAGGGGCCCGGCCGATACAGGGAAAGCAGAGCAATGACATCCTCTAAACCCTGGGGCTGCAAGCGGCGCATCAGGTTACGCATGCCCTCGCTTTCCAGTTGAAAGCAACCCAAAGTCTCTCCCTGCTGCAACAGTTTGAGGGCCGCAGCATCCTTGGGACTGTAAGCGGTAGCTACCCGCTGCCTACCCACCTCCTCCGCCACCTGCTGGTTGACTGTCAGGCCCCGTACCGCCAGCAGGTCCATCTTGAGAAGTCCCATGGCCTCCACCCCATCTTTGTCCCATTGGGAGCAGATGTCGCCGCCGCTGGAGCGCTGTAGGGGTACCAGCCGGTCCAGGGGAAAGGGAGTAATCAGGAGACCTGCCGGGTGAACGGAGGTGTGCCGCACCCGTCCCTCCAGCTGAGCTGCCAGGGCAAACCAGCACTGCCAAGGCTTGCGGGCAGCCTGGGCCGCCAGCTGGGGATTTTCCCGAAGAATTGTCGCCCAGTTGCCATAGGCCGGGACACGACGGCAAAGGGCATCTATTTCCCGCCGGGGAAAGCCCAAAGCGCGACCGGCATCCCGCAAGCTCCCCCTGGGGCCAAAGGTGCTGTAGGACGCTATTTGGCAGGTATGAGCCCGACCATAGCGCTGAATGGCATAGGCAAAGACTTCATCTCTGCGCAAGTAGCAAAAGTCCATGTCGATATCCGGGAGACTGACCCGGCCGGGGTTGAGAAAGCGCTCGAAATACAGATTATAAGCCAGGGGATCCACCCGGGTAATGTCCAAGAGGTAGGAGACAATGCTACCGCCTGCAGAGCCCCGGCCGGGACCTACTGCAATGCCCTGATTCCGGGCAAAGCGCACCAGGTCCCAGCAGATTAGAAAGTACGCACTGAATCCCATAGCCTCAATGACCTTTAACTCCTTATCCAGGCGCTGCTGAGCATCCCCCTTATCTCGGGGATAGCGTCGGCGGAGCCCTTGCTGGCATAAATGCACTAGGAACTTTTTGTCGTCCTCCCCAAAACGGGGCAGGTATATTTTCCCCAAAGGCAGCTCTCCTCCAGCCTGTTCCGCCAGGTCTTTTGCCCCGGCGATCGCCTGCGGCCAAGAGGAAAAGATTGCCGTCATTTCTTCCGGCGGCAGTAGCAGTCCCTCAGTCGCGGCAGGAGTTTTCGGAGATAACATGGTCAAGGCTTGGAATGCCAGTTGTTCCCGGGGTTCCACCCAGCGCACAGAGGGGCAGGCAGCAACCCTGGCAGCGACAGCTTGGGATAGATCTCGGATTAAGGGCCACCGCCCCTGATTGCGACCGGCAGTGAGCCAAAAATTTGTTCCTGCCAGTTTTTTAAGCTCCTGGGCCAGTTTCAAAGCCCCGGCATGATCTCCCCCAGCCAGGGACGCATAAATGGCACTACCCTCAGCGGCCAGGACCAACAATTCTCCCCCCTTGGCCAACCCTTGGGGAGAGGCATGGCCCTTAAGAGCTGCCTCATTGACACAAGCCACCAACGGCGCCGGTGGGTTGCCGCCTTTTAAGAGCAGGATTAGGCTTCCCTGTCCCGCCACCTCCACTGTCGCGCCAAGCAACGGCCGCACTCCCGCTGTATGAGCAGCGGTGACAAATTCCACCAGCCCATGAAGGGAACCCATATCGGTCAGTGCCAGCTCCCGGTAACCCATAGCTGCAGCCGCCTGCACCAGCTGTGCTGGCCCAGGGACAGCCTGAAAAAAGCTGAAATGACTGTAGGTAGAGAGTAATGGCAGCATCGATATCCCTCCGAACGTATGTTTGTATACATTATGCCACGGGACAGACTCCCAAGTCAAAGGTCAGTAAATGGAAAAACCGCCTTTTGGCGGTTGGAATGAAGATCTAGCAGATACACGGCCTGGAGTAGTTCTCTGAGGGTCCTAATTTTTCACCAGGTACTTATATAGCAGCAATAGGCCCATAAGCACGGGTTGGTGCACGACATATATCAGTAGAGAATTCCTGCTGATATTTTCTAACAGTCTGCTCTTCAAATTAAAGGGAAATATACTGCGCCCCTTATGGTAATAGAGTTTATAGGCAATTATACCGAGAATAAATACCGCGAGGTAAGGAAAGAGGGGAAAATAATCTACAGAATTATATCCAGGATAGGTGAAGCCCAGGGGAAGCAGAAGCCATGTACTTACTGAGGCCTGGCGAACTGCGGGGGTTAACAATGCAATTCCCACTACTAGGCTTCCTAAGACCCATACATTTAGTTTTTGCAGCAGCAGGTAGAGAAGCATGCAGACTGCAAGAAAGTGTATGACGCCAAACCTGATGAAGAGATCATCAAGGAAAAAATAGGTGACGGCAGAAATCCCAACAGCTACCACTAAAAGCTTAATTCCGTTTTGAAGCACTTTTCTGCTGAACCCAGCACTAATTCCTGATACAAAGATAAATATCCCAGAGACCTTTGAGCACCAGTACCAAAAGCCCGATATGAAGTTAACATTCACCCCTAGGATAACGTTGAGATCATAAGCAAAATGGTATGCAATCATCATGCAGATGGCAAAAACCCGGAGGAAATCAATTTCCCAGATTCTCTTGGTCATACCTTTCTTTCCCTTCAGCACTTATTAGGCCACTTCGACCTCCGACCGGAGCCTATAGCTCTTCCATTCTCCACGACGGTAGCGGGCAATCATCATGGCAGCCCGAATCAGGTTGTCAATAACCATGGCTATCCAGACTCCCTTAAGGCCAAAACCCAAATATACCCCCAAGAACCAGGCGATGACAACTCGACTGCCCCAGGTCCCAACAAAAGTAACCAGGAGGACATATTTTGTATCCCCGGCCCCCCTCAACCCCCCTGCCAGCACCATTACATAGGCTAGGAAGGGCTGGGATATCGCCATAATCTTCAGGCATTCACCTGCTGCCTGCTGGACAGCGGCATCGGAGGTAAATAAACCGGCCAGCTGATGCGAGAAGAAGAAGAAGAACAAAAGGCCCACACAAGACATAAAGATTGCAGCCATCTTTGCCGCCATATAACCGCCGCGCTCCGCCCGCTGGGGCTGCTTGGCACCAAGATTCTGGCCAACCATGGTAGTAGCTGCATGACCAAAGCCGATACCGGGCATAAAGGACATGGATGTTGATTTCGTGATAATCTGATTGGCAGCAATGGCAATGGGTCCCATGCTGGCCACCAGCATTGAGAAAACCAACTGACCGCTGCTGCGCACTAGCTGCTCCCCGGCAGAGGGTAGCCCGATGTCCATTATTTCTTGGATTCGCTGAACTTGAGGCCGGAAGCTATCCTTTAGGCTCAGGCGAATAGGACTGTACCGACTGAACAGGAAGAACAAGGCGATAATGGCCGCCAGATTCTTGGAGCCGGCAGTGGCGATGGCAGCTCCTGCCACCCCCCACTTGGGGAAAATGCCGATACCGAATATCAGCAAGTAATCGAAGATGACATTTAAGATATTAGCTAAGCCCATAATATATAAGGGAGCTTTCATGTTTCCTGCCCCCTGAAGAATCGCATAGCTGTTCATCATCGTAAAGGTAAGGGGCTCAGCTAAAGCAACAATGCGCAAGTACATCGTACCTAAGCGAATGATTTCAGGATCTGGTTTTTCAGCAGCTATCATCATAAATTTCATCAAATGCTCGGCACTAAAAAACACCAATACCCCTAAGATAAGCCCAGCAGCAAAGGTCACCACCAGGGACTGGCGAGCATAGACCTTGGCCTGCTCAGCTTTACCGGCGCCAATCATTCTGGCCACTAGGGCAGTGGTGCCAACGGTAAAAGCATTGAGAATTGCTGTAGAAAGAAAGAAGACCTGGTTGCCCATGCCCACAGCGGAGATAGCAGCAGGGCTTATTTTGCCTACCATAGCCAAGTCAACGACCCCTACAAGCATTTGTAAAAACATTCTTGCAACCGCAGGCAGTGCTAAAATTATCACCGTGCGGCGTAATTTTCCTTTTGTGATGTCCGACATTGTACCATACCCCTTCAGCAAATATTAGTTCGTCTCTCTAAATATTCGTTATTTCCGGTGCAAAGTCCTTTTTTACTCTGCGCCCTTGCTTTATACAAAATCTGGCTGACAAAAATGAGATTGCATCTTGCCATGGCTGATTTGTCTATATTCCCTCCTGTGTAATATAATAGTACATGGCAGGATAACTATTGTCAAAAAACGAACTTAGTCTTTCGGAGGTGTAATGATGTACAAAGCCGCTTTCTTTGACCTGGATGGAACCCTCACTGACAGCTTGACCCTATCTGCCCAGGCCTTTATCCATACCTTTCGCAAACACCTGAAGCGGGAATACACTCCCGAAGATATCTTCGCCATGTTTGGCCCCTGTGAAGAAGGGATATTTCGCAAAGAGGATGAAGGCCAGGCTAAGGCGATGATGGAGACCTTTCTCGAATTTTACCGCCGCTACCACTCGCAATATGCCGCCATCTATCCCGGGGTTATTCCCGCCCTAGAAATGCTAAAAGTCCAAATGCCCCTTGCGGTAATTACCGGCAAGGGCAAGAGACCTGCCGAGATCACCCTAGAGGAGACAGGTCTGGCGCCATACTTTGACCTGGTGGTCAGCGGTTCTTGTGTGGAACGGCACAAACCTGATCCCCAGGGGATTGAAATGGTCTTGAAAGCCTTCAAAATCTCTCCTGAACAAGCCTTTTACCTGGGAGACTCTCCCGGGGATATAGAGACTGCCCGCCGGGCGGGAGTCACATCCCTGGCTGCCCTCTGGGGAGCCAGGGATGAGGAAAGCCTTCTCCAGCACAATCCCGACGCGGCTTTTGATACACCTGCTGCATTCATGGCCTGGACGCAACGACATCAAACTTGAGTCCTGAGCAATACAAAAAGGGGTCCCAGAACATCTTGGGACCCCTTTTGTAGTTTTATCAATGCCAAATCTGTCGGGCCATGGACTGAACCAGGGTACTGGCAGTGGTTAGATTATCAGGGTTGACGAACTCTGCTTTGTCGGTAATCCAGTGCCAGTTGGGCAGGATACCGTTATCGTCAAATGCCATGATGCTTATGGCCTTATAACCTCGAGATAGAGCAGGAGTAGCATCGGTGGTTAAGGCCTTGTAGACATAGGGACCGATATCCAGTTCAGGGTTTTCCCGGGCGCAAGCGGCCGCCGCCAAAATTAGGTCCCTGTCAGCAGGCATGGCGTAAAACATTCCCTCGGCAATGATGTACTTAACATGGCCTATGCCCAGGTTGTCCATATTTATAATATAATCTTCCTCTACGGCCTCGCCGTATTCCTCCAGAAAGCGGAGCATCCCCACCGTTCCCGCCTCTTCACAGCCAGTGGCTACCGCCCACACTTCTGCACCCTCCGGCAAATTTTGAGACAAGTGCTCAAAGCTATCCAGCATCACGGCTACCCCCGAGGCATTGTCATTGCCACCGGGCACGTGAACTCCCCAGATCTCCCTGTGGATGAGAAGAAGAACAGAAAAGAGCACATACAGGGCAAAGGGCAGAGCTAAATAATTGTATACCGAAACCATCCTTTGGCCTAATAAAGCAAAAACCCCCGCCCCCAGGGCTAGAATGAGAATGACTGCCATGGAAATATTTAGAATAATGAAGGATTGACGGAAGCCTGGTACCAACTTGGGATGAAAATTGAGTCCTGAGCGGGAGGTATCGTAATGGGCAACAAGGACTATCCGGGGCCTCCTCTCCCCTTCTTCTGAAGGGTTGGACTTCTTGGCGATTACATTCTGGCTCTTGTCCTTAGGCAACAACTTGGTATAGGCCTCAAAAGTTTGGCATTCAAAAAGATAGGCCAGGGTATTGACCAGGGCCAGCAAGGCTGCTACTACTGGCAAGACCGGAATCAGGACTGCTGCTACCACCATGAAAAAATAGTACAGACCATAAGCCCAGGAGAATGTTGGCACCGAGCGAAACGACTGAATGCTGACTTCATCTGCCATAGCCTCGAAAGTCTCTGCCAAGTATTTGGAGGTATTGCGCTCCGCCCGGGTAGTAGACCCTCGGGGACCGATTGTTTCTGCCAACTCCTTAACATAACGAATCATATGCTTCCTCCTCTCCCTGCTATTATATTACACACCGGGTTCCCTTTTTCCTTTTTTTATAGGAACTGATACTAGTACCAAAAGAAAAAATAGCGGACAGCCGCTATTTTTGCGAATTTACTTTTCTCCCGGCTAGGTTTGCCTGACCACGATAGACCAAGCCCCTTTCTACATCGAGGCTGACAGTCTGCCCGTCCTCCAGCAGCGAAGTTGCACCCTCGGCTCCTACGATTACCGGGATGCTCAATTCCAGTCCAATAATTGCTGCCGCAGAGGTCAGGCCGCCCTCCTCTGCAATAATCCCCTCCACTCCTTGTAGATGCGGCACTAATTCCGGGTCCATGGCCACAACCACTATAATGTCCCCGAATTTTAACTTAGTTACGTCCTTGGCAGTGCGCACTATACGGGTGATGCCAACTACGGGATCGCGGCCAATGCCCGTTCCCTTGACCACAACATCTCCCACTACATGCACCTTGAGGAGGTTAGTAGTACCAGGTACTCCTACAGGAACGCCAGCAGTTATAACCACCATGTCTCCGTTGCGAATAAGCTTTGCATCCAGGGCAGAGGTAATGGACTCATAGATCATCTCGTCTGTGTCGTCAGTTTCCCGCCCCAGTATTGGCTCTACCCCCCAGGTAAGCAGTAGCTTGCGCTGCACTGCCGGGGTAGGGGTAACAGCAATTATCGGCATTCCCGGCCGGTATTTGGAGACCATGCGAGCAGTATGGCCGGATTGGGTGGAGGTCAGAATTGCCGCGGCCCCTAAGCGGACTGCGGTTTGTCTGCACGCATTGCTGATGGCATCGGTGACGGAGTGGGACTCCCTCTGCTGCCGGGATACAAACTGGTTCCACTCTACTGCCAGTTCAGTGCGCTCAGCCAACCTTGCCATTGTGGCCACCGACTCCACAGGATAACTACCTGAAGCTGTTTCCCCAGAAAGCATTATGGCATCTGTGCCATCAAAAATGGCATTAGCCACATCGCTGGCCTCGGCCCTTGTGGGCCGGGGGTTGCGAATCATGGAATCCAGCATCTGGGTGGCGGTAATTACTGGTTTCCCCAGCTTGTTGCACTGGGCAATCATATGTTTTTGGGCCAAGGGCACTTCTTCCGTTGGGATTTCTACCCCCAAGTCCCCCCGAGCCACCATGAGTCCGTCAACGACCTTGAGGATAGAATCTAGATTGTCCAGGCCCTGTTTGTTTTCAATCTTGGCGATGATTTCTATTTTGCTGTCATGCTCCTCCAGCAGCCGCCGGATTGCCAAGACATCACCAGCAGAGCGAATGAAAGAAGCAGCAAGAAAGTCTACACCCATCTGGATGCCAAAAATAATGTCTTCTCTGTCCTTAGGGCTCATGGCCGGAAGGGAGACATGGGTCCCCGGAAGGTTTATGCCCTTCCGGTCGCCAACGACGCCGCCGTTTATTACCCGGCAAATGACATCGGTATCTGTCACTTCCTCCACCTTTAGCTCGATGAGGCCGTCATCCAAAAGGATGGAATGGCCGGAAGTAATGTCTTGAGGAAGACCTGTATGAGTCACCGATACTATTTGCTCATTGCCCACTACATCTTTAATGGTAAGGGTAAATTTCTGACCAGCCTCCAGGTGGACGCTGCCATTGGCGAAGGTGCCCAGGCGAATCTCGGGCCCCTTAGTATCCAGTAAAATTGCCACGGGGACCCCGGTTTCTTCAGAAGCCTTGCGGATGACGTCAATACGCCTTCCATGCTCCTCTCTATTGCCATGGGAAAAATTGAGACGGGCCACATTCATTCCCGCCAGCACCATCTTCTTAATCATATCTGGACTTTCACTGGCGGGACCGATAGTGCATACGATTTTAGTTT
Source organism: Firmicutes bacterium UBA5509 (assembly GCA_002423965.1). Taxonomy (GTDB): domain Bacteria; phylum Bacillota; class Proteinivoracia; order UBA4975; family UBA4975; genus UBA4975. Next base: position 29,686 of record DIOR01000026.1, read on the forward strand.
TGCGCATTTTTTCGCCCCTTAAATTGATAGGATTTTGGCCAGCTTGAATGCCTCTTCATCAAAGACTGCAGGCTGTACCATAGCCGAAGAAATATCTACATCAGTGTAGCGGCCATTTTGCACAACCACCAAGCGGCCGCCCTTTCCTGCCAGCACCAGGTCCACTGCTACTGAAGCCATCCGGCTGGCAAGAATCCTGTCGGAGGCTGTGGGAGACCCTCCCCGCTGCAGATGCCCCAGGACGATGACCCGGTTATCCTGATTGGTGCGTTTTGTAAGCTCAGCTGCCACTTCATAGGCACTGGCCACGCCTTCTGCGACTAGAATGATGCTATGCAGTTTGCCTCTGCGATGGCTCACCTCTAAACGTCGGCAGACCTCATCCAAATCAAAGGGAAGTTCCGGGACCAATATTGATTCTGCACCGGCAGCCAATCCCGCCGCCAAGGCAATGGCCCCAGAACGACGTCCCATGAGCTCAACGATAAAGGTGCGCTGATGAGAGGTGGCGGTATCCCGGATTTTGTCTATGGCATTGCTGGCGGTGTTTACAGCGGTATCAAAGCCTATGGTCACTTCGGTGGCAGGAATATCATTGTCAATAGTGCCAGGAATTCCTACTGCTATAACTCCTCTTTCGTTTAGGGCATTGGCGCCGCGAATGGAACCATCTCCTCCAATTACAATAACAGCCTCTATTTCCCGGCGCTGTAAATTGGCAATAGCTTTATCCATACCTGCGGAAGTTTTAAATTCATCGCAGCGGGCGGTGCGCAGAAAGGTCCCTCCCCTCTGGATTACATCTGCTACAGATCCAAGTTGCAAAGGAATAATGTCATCTGCCAAGATTCCCCGGAAACCCTCCCGGATTCCAAAGATCTCGCAGTTATTGAATATTCCCTTCCGCACCACAGCGCGGACAGCAGCGTTCATGCCAGGGGCATCGCCGCCGCTAGTTAGTACAGCGATTCTCATAGGTCACTTCCCTTTCACCCGGGGGAGTTTTATCCCGCAGGGTTCAGTCTTTCAATCTTGTCCCTGAAAGGATTGATGAAATGAAGGGACCCCTCCGGTCCCCGATGATTTATTCCTTGAACTGCGGTAGCCGACGCTGGATAAAGGCGCTCATTCCTTCTTTTTGATCCGGACCGCTAAACAACTGAGCAAAAACTGTCTGCTCTTTTTCCAGGCCGGAATCCTCAGTGGCAATAGCTGCCTTAGCTGCCTGCAAGGCCTTAAGGCTATATTTACTTAGCCCCCGAGCAAATTCCATGGTCTTAGGCATCAGGTCATCCAAAGAATATATGCGCTCTACCAGACCGTACTGCAAAGCGGTTACCGAATCAATTCTTTCGCCGCTGAGAATCATCTCCATGGCCTTGCCCTTCCCCACCAGGCGGGGAAGTCGCCGGGTGCCGCCAAAACCTGGTATTATCCCCAGGCCAATCTCAGGTTGACCAAACTTTGCCCAGTCCCCGGAAAAGCGGAGGTCGCAAGCCATGGCAAGTTCGCAGCCCCCGCCCAGGGCATAGCCATTGACAGCGGCTATAACTGGCTTGGGCAGGGATTCAATGCGGGAAAAAACTCGATGCCCCAAAGCAGAGAACTCCAGAGCCTCTTCTTCATTAAAGTCCTTCATCTCACCAATATCTGCCCCGGCCACAAAGGCCTTGTTGCCGGCACCAGTTAAGACCACTACCTTAATGCCCTTATCTTCTCCCAAGGCGATGATTTCTGCTTCTAGTTCCTTGAGGGTTTCAATATTAAGAGCATTAAGCTGTTGTTCCCTGTCAATGGTTACCAAGGCAATTGCTTCTTCAACTTCTACACGAAGGCTCATTTATTTTCCCTCCCGGTAATCATAAAATCCACGGCCGCTCTTTCTTCCCAGCCATCCGGCCTGGACAAATTTGCGCAACAAGGGGCAGGGCCGGTATTTATCTTCACCCATATCCCGGTGAAGGACCTCCATAATAGCCAGGCAGGTGTCCAAACCAATGAGGTCGGCCAAGGCTAAGGGCCCCATGGGATGATTGGCCCCTAGGTTCATAGCCTGATCAATGCCTTCGGGAGTGGCAATCCCCTCTTGGAGAACATAGCAGGCTTCGTTGAGCATGGGAATGAGAATGCGATTTACCACAAACCCTGGAGCGTCATTTACTTCCACCGAAGTCTTGCCCATGGTTTCAGCCACTGCCTTGACGGCATTAAAAGTCTCGTCGGAGGTAGCAGCCCCTCGAATGAGTTCCACCAAGCGCATAACCGGCACGGGATTCATAAAGTGCATGCCGATAACCCGGTGGGGAGAATTTGTATAGCTGGCGATTTCGGTAATAGAAATGGAGGAGGTATTGCTGGCGAGAATGGCTTTTTCTTGACATACTTTGTCAAGCTCACTGAAGATCAGCTTCTTAATTTCTCGACTCTCCACCACCGCTTCAATGACAAGGTCTGCGTCTGCTGCCTCCTTGAGTCCGGAGGCAACGGAGATTCGCCCAAGAATTTCTCCCTTAGCCGCTTCTTCTAAACGTCCCTTACTAACCTGTCTGGCTAGGGCTTTATCGATTGAAGCGAGGCTTTTTTGCGCCAGTTCAGCGTTGACATCAGATATCTGGACAGAAAATCCTGCCTGAGCGGCAGTCTGAGCTATGCCAGCCCCCATCTGCCCGGCACCCACAACAAAAATTTTCTTCAATTTACTTCCCTCCAAATATATTTTCCCTTAGAAACTATATTCTCTATACTCCTTTTATTTCCTGCAATAAACGGGGCAGCATGCTGCCCCGTTGGACCTTATATGCTAGCCAATTCCTTGGTATTGGCGGCTATTGCCTGGGGATCCGCAGCAATGCCAGCTACACCGCTATCTATAGCTGCTTGAGCAACAGCAGCAGCCACCGCCGGTGCTACCCGGGGATCAAAAGGACCGGGAATGATATAATCGGCATTTAACTCTTCGGGAGTGATGAGGCCTGCGATACCCAAGGCTGCGGCAATTTTCATAGCCTCATTGATCTCCTTAGCACGGGTATCCAGGGTCCCCCGGAACACCCCAGGGAAGGCTAAGACATTATTAATCTGATTGGGATAATCGGAGCGGCCAGTTCCAATGACTAAGGCACCGGCTTCTTTTGCCAGTGCAGGATCAATCTCTGGCACAGGATTTGCCATGGCGAAGATTATCGGGTCTGCAGCCATGGAGCGGACCATTTCTGGGGTAAGCACATTGCCCACCGACAGACCAATAAAGACATCACAGTCCTTGACGGCATCGGCCAGGCCCCCCTTAATACACTGGGGGTTAGTGGATTCAGCGATTTTTTCCTTGTAGGGGTTCATATGAGAGCCACGTCCCTTATAAATGGGACCATTGGAATCACAGATGATGAGATTCTTTACCCCTAGGCCCAGGAGCAACTTGGTTACAGCCATAGCTGCAGCCCCGGCGCCATTAACAGCCAAACGAATTGAGGAGATGTCCTTGCCGACCACCTTAAGAGCGTTTACTGTGGCAGCAGCGGTGACAATGGCGGTGCCATGCTGGTCATCGTGAAATACCGGGATGTTCATTTCTTTCTTAAGTCGGGCTTCTATTTCAAAGCAGGCAGGTGCGGCAATATCTTCAAGGTTAATACCGCCAAAGGTGGGTTCCAGGAGTTTAACTGCAGCGACGATTTCGTCTACGTCATTAGTGCCCAGACAAATGGGGAAAGCGTCAACCCCGGCAAAGGATTTAAAGAGCACAGCTTTTCCTTCCATTACAGGCATTGCGGCTTCCGCCCCAATATTACCCAGACCCAGCACAGCTGTACCGTCAGAAACAATGGCAACAAAATTGCCCTTGGCAGTATAGTCGTATACCTTACTTACATCCTTATGTATTTCCATGCACGGTTCCGCCACCCCAGGGGAATAGGCCAGACTGAGATCCTTGGCGTTACGTAGGGGAACCTTACTGGTGACGGCTAGCTTTCCTTGATTGTCTCGGTGTAATCTAAGGGCTTCTTCTCGCATTAAACATCCTACCTTTCGCTATTTAGTCCAGGAATATTATCGTATAACGGGAGGGTCGTTGTCAATCATCTAAGAGGTCAGCCCCGGGGAGGGGGGACCCCTCCCTATTGATGGGCAAGACGGGCTGCTGCAGCAGCGGCAATCGCTGCCACTAAATCGTCGAGAAAGGTGTTCACTACCCCTTCTTGTTTGGTATTAATATTAGTTAGGATTCCGGACTTGACTTTGTCCAAGTAGCCGAAATTTGTAAAGCCAATGCTGCCATAAATATTGGTGATGCTAAGTGCCAGTATTTCATCCACCCCATATAGGGGATCGTCTCGGACCAAAATGCTTTGGAGAGGTTCCGGCAGCATCCCCTTTTCAGCAAATATATCAAGGACAAGGCCAGTAATTACAGCATTTTGGACCTCGCGCTTCTCCAAGACCTTTTTTACATTTTTGCGGCATTCCGCTAGCGACAGCTTGGGGTTATAAGGAAGCTGGAGCTCAAGGACAAGGCCGGCGATACAGTCCAGGTCTACACCCCTGTCTCCCAGCATCTTAATAATTTCTTGCTGCAAGGGACCACTTCCTTTCTACTTAACCTGGTGCTTTTCAGCAGTTTTTAGAACAACGCAGTCGGGGCCTAGGGTTTGTTCTAGCTGGTCCAACAAGCGTTTATCTGGGTTGACAGGAAACTTATCCATTAGGCGCAAGGCCTTGGTCTCGGCAAAGAACAGGTACACAGGCACATCGCCGGGATACTGGTCCAGGACGTAGAGCACCCGATTGATGCAATCCTGGTCGGTATTGGGCTCAAACTTCAGATAGAGTTTATGGGTAGAATTGGGGGCTTCCAGTTTGCATATCCTTAGCGCCCGCAGTTTAGGATCGCCTTGAGTGGCGAATTCCAGGCGTCCTGTGACCAAAAGCGGGAAATCTCCTGTCAATAACTCCCGGGATTGAGACAGAATCTCGTCAAAAATAATGACTTCCACAATGGTAAATTGGTCTTCCAAGGTCAAAAATGCCATGTGTTTGCCTTTGCGGGTCAGCATTGTTCTGCAGGCTGCGGCCATGCCAGCCACCGTAACTTCCTTGCCCTCCTGCATTTCAACTAAGGAGGGAATTGGGGCGACATTTAAGGAGTCCAGCAGTTCCACATAGTCTTCCAGAGGATGACCGCTTAAGTATACTCCCAGAGCATCTTTTTCTCCCTGTAGCATTTCTTTGCGGGGAAAGGGCTCTATTGGCGGTAGCTGGGCTTCCGGCTCGGGGTCCTCTATAAGGTCAAAGATATCCATTTGGCCGCTGACCTTCTGCTTGTACAGGCGGAGGGCAATAGCAAGGAGATTATCCATGGCCGCAAGCTTTTGAGCCCGATGGCCCGGCAATGAATCCATGCAACCACCTTTTATCATATTCTCCAACATCCGCTTGTTGCAGCGGCCGTTCATACGGTTGCAGAAGTCCGCCAGACTGACGAAAGGTCCATTTTCTCCGCGCTCAGAAAGTAGTTCTTCCACAGCAGCAACGCCAAGATTCTTAACTGCCCCCAGACCAAAACGGATTTTGTCACCCACTACAGTAAAGTCTACGCCACTTTCATTGATGTCCGGCGGCAGCACCTGGATTCCTTGGCGGCGGCAGTGGTCAATATAAAGGGCAACCTTGTCAGTATTGGCCATGACGCTACCCAAGTTGGCAGCCATAAACTCCAGGGTATAGTTGGCCTTAAAATACGCAGTTTGATAAGCTACCAGGCCGTAAGCGGCAGAGTGGGATTTATTGAAGCCGTAGTCGGCAAATTTGACTATGAGGTCATAAATATCTTCAGATTGTTTTTTATCGATGCCATTTTTTAGGCACCCGGCCACAAAAGCCTTGCGCTGTTCCTTCATCTCCGCCATCTTTTTCTTGCCAATGGCTCGCCGCAATATGTCTGCTTGTCCCAAGGTGAAGCCCGCCAAGGTAGAAGCTACCAGCATGATCTGTTCCTGGTAGATCATGACCCCATAGGTTTCCTTGAGAATGTCCTCCAGATCGGGGTGGGGGTAGCTGACGGGGACCTTGCCATGTTTACTGGCGATAAAGTTAGGGATTTGTTCCATAGGCCCCGGGCGGTAGAGGGCAACCAGGGCAATGATGTCTTCAAAGACTGTGGGTTGTAGCTCCGAAAGGACTTTGCGCATGCCGTCACTTTCAAATTGAAACACAGCCATGGTGTCGGCGGAACAAAGGAGGTCAAAGGTGGCCTTGTCATCCAGAGGAATGCTGTTAAGGTCAATGTCCAGGCCCCTGTTTGCGCGAATCATGTCCAGGGTGTTTTTTAGAATGGTCAAGGTGCGCAGGCCCAAAAAGTCCATCTTTAGGAGACCCAGTTCTTCCAAAGTGGTCATTGGCAACTGAGTGGTCAACCCCTCCTGGTCGTTGCCCTGAAGGGGGACGTAGTTTACCAGGTCTTCCTTGGAAATAACAACGCCGGCAGCATGGGTAGAGGCATGGCGGGAAAGGCCCTCCAATTTCCGAGCAATGCTTATAAGCTTCTCCACCCTGGGGTCATCATCCACCATCTCTTTCAGGCGCGGTTCCTGTTCCAGGGCTCTATCTATAGTCATCTTTAGCTCTTCCGGTATTAGCTTGGCGATGCGGTCAGTTTCGGAATAGGGAAAGTTCATGGTTCGGCCGACGTCCCGCACCACTCCCCGAGCGGCCATGGTGCCAAAGGTAATAATCTGAGCCACCCGCTCGCGGCCGTATTTTTCCATGACGTATTCAATGACCTCTCCCCGCCGCTCATAACAAAAGTCGATATCAAAGTCAGGCATGGACACCCGCTCCGGGTTGAGAAAGCGCTCAAACAGCAAATTATAGGGCAGGGGATCGATGTCTGTGATTCCAAGAATGTAGGCCACAATGCTGGCTGCCCCCGAGCCCCTTCCCGGTCCTACGGGGATTCCATTGCGATGGGCGAAATCGCAAAAGTCCCAGACGATTAAAAAGTAGCTGGGGTAACCCATATTCTCAATGACCGACAGCTCGTATTCCAACCGTTCTAGGATCTTCGGGCTGGGATTAGGATAGCGATTGGGCATCTTTTCCTGGCAGAGAAGCCTGAGCCATGTGGCTACCGTATGGCCCTGTGGAACTGGATAATCCGGCAAGTGGTAAGTGCCGAACTGCAAGGTGACATCACAGCGCTGGGCAATTGCGACTGTATTAGCCAAAGCCTCCGGGCACCAAGCAAAGAGTTCTCCCATCTCCTGGGCTGATTTAAGATAAAACTGGTCGCTGGGAAAGCGCATGCGATCCAAGTCATCTATGTGTTTTGCCGTTTGAATGCACAGCAACACATCGTGGGCTTCGGCATCATCTTGGGTCAGGTAATGCAAATCGTTTGTAGCCACCAGGGATATCCCGGTCTCCTTGCTGATTTCCACTAAATCCTGGTTGACAGTTTTTTGTTCCATCAAGCCATGGTCTTGGAGTTCCAAAAAGAAGTTCTCCCGGCCAAAGATATCTGCCATTTCCAGGGCCAGAGCCTTTGCCCCCTCCTTATTCCCCTGGAGGAGCATGGTGGGAATCTGGCCCCCCAGGCAAGCTGACAAAGCAATGAGCCCCTCATGGTGTTGGCGCAAAATCTCTTTGTCTACCCGGGGCTTGTAGTAAAAGCCTTCCCGATGACCTAATGTCACCAGGTGCATAAGATTTTTATAACCCTTGTCGTTTTCAGCAAGAAGCACCAGATGGTAGGCGGAATCATCCCTGGCACCCTGCTTGCTAAACCTAGACTCGGGAGCCACATAGACTTCACATCCCAGGATGGGCGTAATCCCTTCTGCTTTGGCAGCCTTATAAAACTCTACCACTCCATACATATTGCCATGGTCAGTAATAGCAATGGCCGGCATCCCCATCTTCTTGGCCTGGGCCACCAGATCATGAATGCGCACCGCCCCGTCAAGAAGGCTGTATTCAGTGTGATTATGCAGGTGGACAAAGCCACTGCTATCTTCGTTCATCTCGATCCCCTCCGGCACCAATAGTACTTGTCCCAGTCTTTAGTCCTTAAGACTCTGGACCGAGGCCATAGCTTTGCAGACTGTGTTACCCTCGCAGTCAATGCTGATATCCACTTTTCCGGTATGCCGTCCAATGTCTATAAGGCGGGCACACACCTCCAGCTCCCTTTCCGGGGGCACCGGCTGTAGGAAGTAAGTGCTTATTCCCTCGGGAACAATATCCGGGAAGCCATGCTGGCGAAGTAAAGCCGCCGCCGCTTCCAGCATCACAGTAAGAAGAGCCCCTTGGGAGACCCCACCGCTGCGGTCCATAGCCACAGCAGGCATGCTCCCCTTGAGGATGGAAGTGCTCCCTTCATTAAAGGAACGAAACTGGCTGATGATATTATCGGTATATGTCATCTGTACATGGGGCTGACGCTGAGCCAGCTGCAGTGCCTTAATTACATCTTCCCGGGTGACAACGCCTTTCAGCTTTTTGTTCTCCACTACTGGTAGCATTTCAACGCCCTGCCACACCATTTTATGGGCAACAGCAGCCACCGAAGTCTTAAGCTCTACAGTATGGGTTTTCTTAGTCATTACCCTCCCCAAGGGAGTTCCGGGAGAAATGCCCACCAAATCCCGGCCGGTGATAATACCTGCCACCCGTTTCTTATTATCTACTACAGGAAAACGGCTGTGTCCACTCTTTCTGGACAGTTCCAAAGCCTTGGCCACATCATCATCAACATGCAAGAATAGGGGATCACCCATCATAACTTCTTGGGCACGGATAATTTCTTTTTTTATCAGGCGATCATGAATGGCTTGGTTGATCATGGTGGCGATGGTAAAGGTATCATAGGTGGAGGAAATCAGGGGAATATCTTTGCTATCTGCCAATTCTTTGACCAGGGCCGATGCTTCAAAACCACCGGTAATCATTACGCTGGCCCCCCGGGTAAGGGCCAGAACCTGAGCCTCCTCTCTGTCACCCACAATAAGCAGGCTATCCGCCTCCACATAGTGGGCCAAAGAGTCTATTTCCATGGCACCAATTAAAAACTTATTCAGAGTCTTATGGAGCCCTCCCCGACCGCCTAGGATACTACCATCGACAATATTGACAACCTCGGCAAAGGTGAGCACCTGGATATTATGTTCTTCCTTAAGTTCAATGCGCACTGTGCCCACCCTGGACATAGTGCTAACTAACCCTCGGTTTTCCGCAGATTTGATTGCCCTGTACGCAGTGCCCTCACTGACATCAAGATCTTTCGCTATTTGGCGCACGGAAATCTTTTCTCCAATAGACAGGTTTTCGATATGGTCTAGTAGCTGCTGATGCTTGGTCACCGAGAGTCACCTTCTTAAGATATTATGCAATTATTATAACACACTAATAGGACTGTTGCCGCCTGCTAACCCCTGTTTGCTTTAGTCCCTGGTGCTGCCGAGCCTCCTTTAGACGGCGCAGGCGTTCTTCCTTTGCTTTGGCCTTGTCATACTTATACCAGTATCCCAGGCCGGCACCTAGGGCGCAAATATACCAAATGGCGCAAAACCACCCTGCCACCCCGCCCTCCCAAGGAGGGGGTAGCAGCTGGAAAGCTAGGGCCAGTAATAACACCACCGAGATTATTCCCACCAAGTATATTCCAGAGCGCATTTGCACCACCCCTTTTGTATAAGGTATGTCCAAAACCAAAAAAATACTACAGAAAAACTCAAGGGGACCTGCCTGCCCCATTAACTTGAGCAGTGCAGTCCCCTTATTTCCCTTGCATACTAGCTCTCAGTAGGCTTTGAGAGTTTTTTTGTCTCGGCGGGAATGATCTCGTTTATTTCATCTATGCGCTGTGGATTTGTCAAGATGCTAAACTGACCGTGTCGGATCATCCTCGCTAGGTCTTTGCCATCTTGGGCCGGGTGCTGCAAATCGATGGCGTATAGTCCCAGCTGTTTCGTATGATGGCCATCAGAACTAGCCACAAAAGGCAGTCGAAGCTTTCGCTGCAGGTCACGGATGGGTTGCTGCATATAGTTTCTAATGCTATTGCTAAAAATCTCAATGGCATCCAATTGAACGTCCTGAATGTCCTTGCGCACTGAAGGTGCCCAGCGGAAGGGGTGGGCAAGAATAGCTGCCCCCCGATGACTGCAAACTGCCGCAACCAGGTCTGCAGGTGCCATAAAGGGTGAAAGGAGTTGGCGATCCTCCACACCGATAACCACTATATGCTCAGCCACATCGATGCTCACTTCGACACCGCTAAAAATCTTTATCTCAGGGAAACGGCCTTGGAGATCAGCCAACTCTTCCTCTTGCCACATATAATCATGTTCTGCCAGGACAATGGCGTCCAAGCCACAGGCAATTGCTGCCTGGACCATTTCTGCAGGACTGCTGACCCCACATTGGGAATGTTTACTTGTATGGACATGCAGATCTATCTTCATTCATGTCATCCTCCCCCTGGGCATATTGGCAGTTTTTTTGCCCTTCCTACAGCCCGAAGATATCTGAACAGGCTGCCAACACCCGGTTGATATCCTCTTCACCCACCTGGTAATGGGTGACAAATCTAATAGAGTTAGGGCCTGTTGAGTTGGCCAACACCCCTCGGTCTGCAAGGCGGGTGACAAATTCCTCCGCAGCCATGGGCACCTGAAAGCGGATTATATTTGTCTGCACTGTCTCCATGTCTACCCCCGCCCCTAAATCGGCAAGACCCTTCGCCAGATCTCTAGCTGTCTTATGGTCTTCTGCCAAGCGGCGGCTCATAATGTCCAAAGAAATTAACCCCGGAGCTGCCAGCACTCCGGCTTGGCGCATGCCCCCTCCCAGCATCTTCCGATATTTTCTTGCCTTGAGGATAAAATCCTTTGGCCCCGTCAACAGAGAACCCACCGGGGCAGCCAGGCCTTTGGACAGGCAAAAAGTAATGCTATCGGTGCATGCCGCCAGTTCACGGGGCTCAACACCCAGAAAGACAGCGGCATTGAAAATCCTAGCCCCATCAGTATGAACCCAAAGCCCTTTTTCCTTGGCAATCTGGCTTAAGCTCTCCATTTTTTCCTTGCTGATGACGGTTCCCCCCGCCCTGTTATGGGTGTTCTCCAGACAGAACATTCGCGTTCTGGGAAAATGAATGTCCTCGGAGCGGATGGCTTCCCGAAGGTCCTCCTGGCTGACCACACCGTGAAGCCCAGGCAAGGTACGAATTTGCACCCCGGCCAAGGCGGCGATGCCAGCTACCTCGTACCAAAACATATGCGCCTGCGCTTCCATGATGATTTCATCGCCTCGCTGACAGGTGGAAAGCACCGAAAGCAAGTTCCCCATTGTGCCGCTGGGAACAAAGAGGGCGGCCTCCTTGCCCATAAGAGCGGCACCTTTTTCTTCTAACTCATTGATGGTTATATCCTCGCCATAGACATCATCGCCCACTTCAGCTATAGCCATTGCTCTGCGCATTTCCTCAGTAGGTCTTGTGACTGTATCACTACGTAAATCGATGCTCATATGCCTCTACTCCCTTTTGTCCGTTTTGTTAATATTATAGCACGTTACATCATTTTGGTTTCATTAAACGGCAAGCTAGCATCACCCAATTGGGTAGAAGGCCGGAAAAATAAAAGGAACCAATCCCTGGTTCCTTTTCTAGCTATTCTTTTTTGTCAAAAGAATTGGCTGCGCCACATTTGGGGCATTTCCGGGGCTTGCACCGTCCTTCTTTTTGTTCGCCACATTCTTTACAGATAAATTCCGCCATTCTCCCATCTCCTTTATTTAGATTTTTGGCATTGAGGACATAGTCCATAGAACTCCGCAAAATAACCATGGACTTCGTGTTCAGTCAGCTTTCCAGAGATTTCTATATTGACCTTGTCAAGAAAAGGAGCTTCAATATCTTCGATGCCATCACATTCAAGGCAGATAAAATGATAGTGGGGCTTGGGATTGCCGTCGTAGCGACTTTGACTGCCAACACGGGGCAGCTCTTGAATGATTTTCTGTTCCTTAAGTACAGCCAAGTTTCTGTACACCGTCCCAAGGCTGATATTTGGCATTTTTGCCTTTACCCGCTGGTAAATCCACTCAGCTGCGGGATGAGACTTGGTGCCCTGCAATTCAGCAATAATCAGCTTGCGTTGCCTAGTGTTCCGGGTCCTTACCATTTCATCACCTCATTATTGACAATGACTACTATTAAAATTATCATTCTAAGCCCTATCTGTCAATCGCTATCCCCACCAAGGCAAAGAAAATGGCCTTGGAATTTTTGTCAAGTTTATGAACCCGCACTGTAACCCGGTCTCCCGGCCGGCATTTGTCGAATTCCTCCCGATCTCCAGCCACGATAATGCCTTCTACAGTGTTCTCCAGCCACACTAATGGGCCATTACCAGTCAGTTCCGCTACTACGCCTGGAAATTCAACACCCTGTTGGGAAGCCATGAACTCCAGCCTTTTCTCATCGAAACAGGTCCCCTCAATGTCCTGGGCCAGGCGTTCTCGATAAGAACACTGCTCGGCTACCCTAGGCAGACTGCGCTCTAAAGGCAAGAGGGACAGACCATTGAGAACACCCTTGATCTGACGGTGAACAAAGAGATCTGAATATCGCCGAATAGGAGAACTAAAATGAGTATAGCGGGGGACGGCCAGGTTGTAATGTCCCAGGGGTGCCCAGCTGTATCGGGACTTATGTAGACTTCGAGCCAATTTCCTACTAATCAGCAACTCTTCCGGACTGCCTTTTATGGCATCCAATAACTGCTGCATTTCCAGGGAGGAAGGCGGATAATTCAGGTCTTGGTCCCAGATGGCAAGATAAGCCTTCAGTTCTTCCTCCCGCCCGGGATAAAACCCCTCGTTCCCCCTGTAGAGGAGGGAGACATTATTTTTCCACAGGAAGTCAGCAGCAAGTTCATTGGCCAAGACCATGAATTCCTCCACCAATCCCCTACTACCTCCCGATTCCTTGGGTCCCATCTTAGTAGGGATGCCATTGGTATCAAGGGTAATGGCGGCGGAAGGCAACTGGATGTAAGCTGCACCCCGCTTCCTGCGCCGGGCATTGAGGATTTGGCCAAGCTCAGCAGCATTAGTTAGCAGCTGGGAGCCACCAGCCTCAGCCTGCATATATGTAAGCCTCTGCCTTGAGCGCACAACCGTCTCGGCAAACTGATAATTTGTCACTTCCCCTTCTGGAGATATTTCAGCTAGACAACTAACTGCCAGCCTATCCTGGTCAGGCAAAAGGGAGCACAAATCTCGAGACAGCCTCACGGGCAGCATAGGCAATTCCCGGTCAATTAAGTAAACGCTAGAACCCCTCCCAAAGGCCTCCCTGTCCAGCTGGCTTCCCGGGGTGACAAAATGGGCCACATCTGCAATGTGAATACCCAAGCGCCAACTGCCATCGGGCTGCCGACTGAGGGAAAAACCGTCATCCAAGTCCTTAGAATCCTCACCATCCACCGTTACCATTTCTTCCTGGCGCAGATCCATCCGGCGGGCTACTTCCTCCTGGCGCTGTTCCAAGGCTGCGGCCTCCCCCTGGACAGCATCGGAAAACACAGGGTAGATTCCCTTCTTGGCAGCAATATTCAGGAGATCAAGAAAAGGTTTATCCTCTTCCGGCAAAAGGGCCACCACCCGCCCTTCCCAACCGGGAATCGCTGCCAGGACACAATCCCCATCCTTGGCACCCTTGGAATGGCGCCCGGGAATCATAATCTTTCTGTTGCCTTCCTGGATTGAACCTAGGTGGGACTGTCCCTGGTAGACTGCAGCCACAATCTTTTCAGTGGAAGCAAGAAAATCCAGAACCTTAACTGCAGGAGCCTTGCCGGGATCCCGGGCCAGCACCTGACAGAGGAGGATATCTCCGTCCCTGGCACCCTTGGCTGCGGCAGGTCCTACATAGTATTGGCAGTCTCTGCCCACATGGACAAAGCCATAGCCCCGGACATGGGACTGGAATAAGCCCGCAATAATTTCCCCTTGGGGATTGGGGCAGTAGTGTTCTTCAACTTTAATGACAATCTTTTTCTCTTCCAAAGAAGACAGGGCTGATTCTATTTTCCTTTGCTCCAGACTCATAGCCTCTGCCAACTCTTGGACCGTTATAGGGGGGAAAAAAATTTTAGCCAGACTAGTTAGCACTTTCTTTTCTAAAATATCCATTATCCACCCAACACCTTTCTTCCAGCCCCAAAGAAGGGGCATAAGCCAATTCCCTATGTTTGAGAAGGTCTTCCAGGGAAAATCCCGACATTCTATACTTATTGGCGCTGAACCATTTCTTTCATAACCAGGGCATCTTCATTCTGAAAACCTGCGGATTCGCTGATGATTACCGGCGTCAAAGAATCCCGAGCGATGATTGCCGCCAAGGGCTGAAAATCAGGGCCATATTCACTTTCGGCAAAGGTGCGGTGGCGCACTTCCCCACCTCTTGAAAATTCAATGGCACTAAAATGCACATGCAAGACCTGGACAATCCCCCCTCCCAGGCCTAAATCGATGCGGTTCAATATCTCCTCATACTCATCCAAGTCCGTTATTGCCCCCATGCCCCGGGCGTGAAGATGGCCAAAATCCACGGCAGGAATATATGCCCTGTCCACCTGGCACAAGCTAATAATCTCGTCTACTGTACCCAGCTGGTTGAGCTTACCCATGGTTTCCAGGCACAAGGAAATACCAGAGAAGGAGGGCAATAATTCCTCGGCAACTCGGGCCAATAGGCTCTTGGCTCTGGTCATAGCTTCCTCCCTGCTTCCCTTACCCACCGACCCTGGGTGCACAACAATGCGGGTGGCACCCATGTCCCGGGCAGCAGTAAGAGATTTAGCGATGTGCCGCAAAGAACTTTCCATCACCGTGGGATCCCCAGTGCCTAAGTTAATAAAGTAAGGAGCGTGGATGCTGAGAAAAATCTCGTGTTCCCCCGCCTTCTCCCCCAGCTGCTGACAGAACTCTTTCTTTACATTAACCCCCCGCCCACATTGGTATTCATAGGCATTAAGTCCAAGGGAGGCCAAGTACTGGGGAACCTCCAGAGAAGATTTATATCCTGCCTCATAAAAAGAATTTGCATTGCCGGCGGGACCAAAGCGAATCATATCTTAACTCCTTTCCTTAGAGACCACATTTCATTTTCCCCTGACAAAACTGTAGTATTCTTGGCCAGTGGTCACCAATGCCTGACCGCTGGACAGGTCCACCAGCCACTGACGGGCTGAGGGCACATCTTTTAAGGGCAGTCCCAGGGTCACAGTAACCTGCTGGGCAAAGTCGGTATCTAATACAGAAATACCCCCTTCGCGAACCTGGTTTTCCAATTTGCCATATAGAGAGTAGTCCAACTCTACGGTAAGTCTTTGATGGGGCAACATGCTACCCATCTTGGCAGCCACCAGTGCTGCCTTACAGCTTTGGGCATATGCCCGGACCAGGCCGCCAACCCCCAAAAGCACTCCACCGAAGTAGCGGGTGACTACCACTGCAACCTGCTCCAGATCCTCATTGCGCAGCACCTCCAACATGGGACGACCTGCAGTCCCCGAAGGCTCCCCGTCATCATTTGAGCGTTGATTCAAAGGGTCGATAATCCAAGCATGGCAGTTGTGGGTGGCCTCGTAGTGTTTCTTTTTAATCTCTGTTACAAAGGCTAAAGCCTCTTCCTCATTAGCCACAGGGCTAGCCTGACCAATAAAGCGAGACTTTTTGATGATAATCTCAGCCTCCCCCCGGGCCTCCACCGTTCTGTATGCCTTCATACCCCTACCCCCTGACTACACCAAGCCGGGAAAATCCCATTGGCGCAGATATTCAAAAATAGAAATTGCCACAGAATTAGCTAAGTTATAAGAGCGGTAACCCTTGCCCATGGGCAGGCGCACGTTTTCGCCCATGGCCATGATTTCCGGGGGCAGCCCCGCCGTCTCCCGGCCGAAGAGCAGCATGGTCTCCCGGGGCCATTGCACGTCCACATGGCGTTTATTACCCTTGGTGGTCAAGCACCAGACCCGGCGGTGGTGATGCCGGCTCCAGAACTCAGCCCAGTCCTTATAGATGGTCACATCCAGTTTAGGCCAGTAATCCAGACCCGCCCGCTTCACCGCCGCGTCTGTGACCGAGAAGCCCAGGGGCCCCACCAGGTGCAGCCTGGACCTGGTAATTATGCAAGTGCGCCCGATATTCCCGGTGTTCTGGGGAATATCCGGCTGCACCAAGACTATATCCAGCAAGCTTATTCCTCCCTGACCGACCGCTTGTAGTAATCCCGGACTACCTTAAAGTCCTCCCACATCGGCCGCTTTAACTTAGGGTCCCGGAGCAGAGCCGCCGGGTGAAAGGTGGCGGTGATATCTATGTCCCGGTACGCGGACCAGCGTCCCCGGTCCCGGGTTATCCGTAAATCCGGGCTGATGAGAGTCTGGCCCGCCAGGGCCCCCAGGCAGATGATGAGTTTGGGGGACACCAGCTCTATCTGCCGCTCCAGCCAGGGCAGACAACACTTGGTCTCATCGGCCTTGGGCAGGCGGTTGCCCGGCGGCCGGCATTTGACCACATTGGTTATGTACACATCCTCCGGGGGCAATTCTGCCGCCGCCAGAATCTTGTCCAAGAGTTGCCCGGCAGGCCCCACAAAGACCTGGCCCTGGGCATCCTCCTGGGCCCCGGGCCCCTCCCCCACCAGCATCACCCGAGCGGAGGGATTGCCCCGGCTGATAACCACTTGCCGGCAACCCTGGCGTAGCCCGCAGGCCCGACACTCCAGATTGGCTGCATACAAGCTGTCTAAATCCCTGTATTGGAGCATATCTAACATTAAGCTCCCCCCTTGGGCTACAATTACTATATCATTACATTCGCCGGGACAAAGCTTCATTCCTGCCTGCCTGCACTGCATCTCCGCCAGCTTACTGCCTGCCTAAACACAATTTGTTAATAAGCTAAAAAATTGATTGCAGTTGGTATTTACACTCTTTTGTCTTTGTAGTATAATATTGTTGGAGCAGGGATAACGTCTCGAATATCTGGTAATCAGCCTCCCTATTTATATAACTACCTATACAATACCCACACTCTGCTCAATAGGCTTTTCCTGTTGTACATCTTATTTAAAGGAGGCGAAAAGCTGCGAGTAGGCGAGAAAACTGGAGTAAATTACTTAATAGAAGGAGGTGAATGATTAATGAAGAAGTATCTTGTATTCATTGCCTTAATCCTTACTCTAGCTGTTTTAAGTGTCTTACATGTAAGTGCGGCCCTAAACTATCGGGAATATACCCGATGGGCGTCCCCGCTAGACGATCCTTCAACAGTACTTTTTGAACACCAGTTCACTGCTCAGGTCTACTACGAGTATGAAACAGGCTATTTTGTCGTCGCCTATCACGTTCCCCTATATACACAACCTGCACCAACTGGATATTCTCATTCCCAGTCCATGCAGGGGGCTCATGGGGTTGGGTATAATGTCAATTACCCCGTAACCAGCGCCCGCTACAGGCAAGCAGATGAGGCGCTTGTGGCCTCCCTAACAAAAACTTGGGTATTCATTGGACCCGGAGCGATGAGTCCTTAAGTCTAGTTATGCAAAGCCATTTTCTTAGGGGGGAAGAAACATGTTACCAAAAATCCTTGAGAAACCGCTGCAAAAGCTATTCGTTATCCTGTTCCTCATTTTTGCCTTTTCCGCTTATGGGATGGCTTTCTCCTTTTCCCAATGGCAAGATAGGGACAAGGTCGTTTTATGGTGTCACCAGCCGGATTTTCAGGTTTATCAGTTGTTATTGGCGCCAGATTTAGGGGGAGAGGCTCCGCTAACCGTCGCTGAAACCCTAACAAACTTGTCTGAAACCCACGGAATAAATGTATTTTTGCGGGCGGCGGAGCAATTTAATGCGAATACAATAGGCGCGGAGTTTTTTGTCCACTTACAATATGACGAGTACTTGGACAGGCTCCCTACTAGCACGCCTCTGTGGACAAGAGCTAGCGATTTTAACCAGGCTGTTGGGCAGATTATTACCAACAAAGAGGCGGCAAATAAGGCCGGGCACCTAATAATTACTTCAAAAGCTACGACCTTCAGTATTACTCCCCTACAGTCCTTCGACCGATTCCATGACATTGGCAATATATATATATCCGGCAAGAACGGGCCGCAGCTGGATAGGTTTGTCGCCGGGTTGCAGGAGGCATTTCCTGAATTACAGCTAAATTATATGGATTATGAGGGACACGGTTTACTCTATAACATCCGGAGCCTTCTGCAAAGTTTGCGCACCCCCATCCTGGTTTCCGGCGCCTTTTTGTTCTTGACCGCGGCGGTGTATATGTTTAATCAACAGCGTGCCATTCTGATTGAGAAACTTCATGGCCTGTCCAACGGCAGAATTCTTTTTACTCGCCTATGGCAGGTACTGTGGCCATCCTGGTCCATCAGCTTGGCGCTGACCCTTCCCTTCCACGCAATATACAACGGCTATTTCAATTCCCGCCTCTTGACGGTTTTCATGGTATACCTCTCTGCCCTCTTACTGATATCGGCTCTGGTGGCAATCTGTTCAACCGCAGCGCTGGCTTATATCATGCACCTGCGCCCGGCGGATTTGCTGAAGCACATGAAACCTGATTTTATCCTATTGAGCAGCACATTTTTTATCAAGGTCATTACAATTCCTTTGCTTATCCTCAGCCTATCAGCCAGCGCTTATAACCTATCGACCTCATTAGAGCAGCGCAGTCAGATTAGCGCCTACAAAGAACTCTACAAGAATTATGTCTATGTGGTGGGTGACAATATCCCCGGTAAAGATGTGGGAATTGGTCCAGGGGGAAGCTATATCAACCGGGTGTACGCCTCCCTAAATTCAGAACATGATGTGGTGTTCTTCTCCGATCGCTCCCAATGGTTTGAAGTAATATCCGTGGACACCTTGTATGGATATACTAATAGCGAATACGTAAATAGATTAAAATTGGTGGACACCGAGAACAATGTCGTTTCTCTCAAAGCTGACCGAGATTACGTCCTTGTGCCGGAACGACACTATGCTTTATTTAAGAGTGAACTCTACGCTTATAAAGAAGCCATGTACCACGTTGCCCCTATTATTGGGGACATACATTCCTTGAGCGATGACGAGATTGAAGCTGAGGTTTTCGGCAATTTCATTATAATTAAAGATAATCAATCCATACCCACTTTAGATATATCAATGCTTAACAAAGCTTTCGTTGATAATTACATCCTCATTATCCGCCAGGACAACCTTTATTTGCCCGAAAACGGCATCAGTATTTGGCTTGATATTGAAGGGCTGAGTAATTATGAGGACGCATTTAACCGCACTTTGGCAGAACTTGGTCCTGCATTGGTGGGTTTTGCGCCAGTTTCCTCCCTTTTGGAGCAGGTTCTTTCCGAGAACCAAGCAATGCTTTCCATGTACCTCCGGGAAACAATGATTTATTTGCTGTTATTAATCTTTATTTCCTATCTCACCCTCTACTTCTTCTACCATACCCGCCTTCAGCAGACAGCTGTAAGGGCCTTACATGGTCACTCTATCTTTGACCAGTTCTGGCAAATGACCGTTTTCAACCTCATCCTAGACAATATCGCTTTCCTATACCTGGTTTTCCGAGGGTCGTATATGGGTCAACTCATGCACCTACCTCCAAAATGGGTTTACTCGGCATTTATTTTCCTTCTCGGCCTGGATGTAGGCATACTGATGCTGTCAGTGAATGGCTTTAAGAGGAAATCTATTCACAACATCGTTAAGCACATTGACTAGTACAGAGGAGGTCGCAAAAGTATGGGGATTGTTAAATTAGATGGGATTTGCAAATCCTACGGAGAACAAAGGGTCCTTACTAATTTTAGTTATACTTTTATAACAGGAAAGATAACCGCGATTACTGGACCATCGGGATCCGGAAAATCTACCCTTTTGAATATCATCGGTCTATTAGAGCGGCCTGACCGGGGCCGGGTAGAGATTTTCAACCAATCGAATATTAACCCTGCCACAAGGCGAGCAATGCTGTTATTGCGCCATAAAATCGGTTATCTGTTCCAGAACTTTGCGCTGATCGATAACCAGACAGTAAAGGAAAATCTCCTGGTTGCCCTGGCTTACCGCAAAGGAGACAAGAATCGGATGATAGCCAAAGCCCTGGAAAATGTAGGACTGGCAGGCTTTGAAAAGAAGAAAGTATATCAGTGCTCTGGTGGAGAGCAACAGAGGATTGCCGTAGCCAGGTTACTTCTTAAGCCCTGTGAATTGGTGCTGGCAGATGAGCCAACGGGCAGCTTAGACGAAGGCAATAAGCGGACCATCTTCAGCTTGCTCCGTCTGCTCCAGGAGAGTGGGAAGACAATCATCGTCGTCTCCCATGATCCAGAGGTCATCGATTTATGTCATGAGGAAATTTCCCTGGAAGATTATAAGGAGCGCATGACAGCTGCCAATTAACCCCCAGAGGGTAAAGTCAGAATGATGGGAGGAAGGAGCGTGTACAGATCAGCAAAAGTCTTAGGGACCATTATCCTCTCTGCCTTAATTGCACTAGGCATTTGGGCAGTCTTTATGCGCGCCGACTCCCCGGAGCCGTTGAAAATAATCGATGTAAGCGCATTTAAAAGTAGACTGGAACTCCAGTGGATCAAGGCATGGGAACCGGATTTTTCTATGGGTTACTGCATGCGCTTGTATAGTTCCGAACGCATCATTGATTCCGATATTACAGTTAATAATAATGAGCCGGTCAGGTTATTCGTCTCGTTATTTAACGACAACCCTTACCATGCTAATAGCAGATTGTTAATCTTCTTAAATGGGCGGCCGATTCCTTATAGCATCGATGGCGCCGACGCCCAGGACTTCTATACCCACGAGCTTCCACCTGGAGGGATAATCAATATACCTATTGAGGCAGATTGCTCAGAGATCGAGTATAATGAGAACATAATCACCTTCTTGTACCTGCACCGTCTAGATGACAAGCCAAGTGAGGATATGCACATCCCGGATTTTACCTCAGCAATCACCAGAAGGCTACTGATTATTAACAATGCTGAGGGTTCTTGCCTTAATGAAATGAGCTTAACAGCAACTGGGACCGCGGACCCGAGCCTTGTCAACCAAGGGCAAGCGATAACCCTGTTGCATCTAATCGACGAAATCCCCAATAAACAAAGGACTCAGCTGAAGGCCCCTTCCATTCCCTGCACTTTATACATTAGTGCTTACGACCCCAACCCCAGACTTTACGCAACATGGTTTTTCGTTAATGATGAGCCGGTTATGCTAGAAGAACAGCCCTGCCTTGTATGGAAGTCGGGCTTAGATGTCATGCTGCGCCGCTCTGTAGTATTACCTGCTCCGCCGATGAAATCAGCCTCGCTCTATGCTGTATCCATCCCGTTGCAAAGTGCGGATGAACGGTGGCGCGTAATGTCCTCAGAGAAAGTAGAACTACAATTCCAGGACTAAACCATAGTCGAATATTCATGCAAAAAAGCCTAATTGCCCGCCCCCTTTACTAAGATAACTATCACCAAAAAAACCTGGCGTTTCCATTCTTCTGAGTGAAGAAGTGCGTGAAATATGCAATCCTATTACCATATTGGTGGTGCCGTAGCGTGACTAATCTTGACTTGAGAGTGTCGTGCTTATTAGTCTTATTCTGCTTGCTCCTGTTTTTTCAACCAGCTTATGCTGTTGAATCGAACTGGACCGTGGTCCAAGGCCCGTTCTCCGACCTTCAGGAGATAGTCTTTGACGGCAACCAGTACCTTGCCATAGGAGATAACAATATTCTCGCTTCCAGCGACGGGGCAGGTTGGACCCTGGTATTTTCCCATGATAAAGTCCTCAACGGCATCACCTGGAACGGGAGCATATTTGTCGCTGTTGGTTCCGGCATCCTTACATCCACTGATGGAATCAACTGGACTGAATGTTTCTCGGATAATATGTGGCTTTATGGTGTGGTCTGGGGCGATAATCAGTTTGTTACTGTCGGAGAGTCTGGTAAATATACACTTCCAAGGACGGGGAAAATTGGGTCAGTCAGCAATCGGGCTACTCTGATGACTTATCACACATAACATTTGGCCAAGGAAAATTCGTGGCAGTAGGCCCTGAAAGCATTTTATGCTCTCCCGACGGGGATAATTGGACCAAGCAGGACGCTCCGATTACTTTGAGTAGGGTCAGGTGGCTGAACGGTCGATTCTTTGCCGTAGGTAATGGACTCCTCACATCCTCTGACGGTGGGACCTGGAAGCAGGAATCCCAGTTTGATTCTTACCTAAAAGATATTGCATGGAATGGCGCACATTACATCGCCGCTGGCACCGCCGGAAGTGTCTATACGTCCCGGGACGGCGTAGCATGGACCAAGGAGAATGTCGGCATTAGTGAACCGCTCTCATCACTGACCTGGGGACGAGATCAGCTGGTGGCTGTTGGGGAAGGGACTGTTCTCACCTCCCCTGACGGCTCCGCCTGGAAGATTTGCATTTCGGAATTAGTTGCCCCTCTCTTCGCTGTCGCCTGGAGTGATGACCAGTTCATGGCGCTGGGGGAGAGAGCTTACTCCTCATCCGATGGACTGGAATGGGCATTGGAAGACTGGTACTGGGGCAACAATAGACCATTGCGTGGATGCGCCCGGGGACAGGACAGATGGGTTGCGGTGGGTTGGTCAGACTACGATTTCAACGGCTACATTTATACTTTTGACGGCAATAAATTGCTGGAGGCCGGCACAACCGTACCCAACCTTCCCTTCCTGGAGGATGTAATCTGGGCTTATAACTCTTTTATTGCCATCGGATACGGCGACGCCGTCTATCTTTCTTCCGATGGCTTGAATTGGACGGAACAGAAAACCGGAGTCCTGGGCAGATTGTTGAGCATTGTCCAAGGAAATGAGCAGTTGATCGCCGTCGGCGAAAGCGGCGTTATTGCCACCTCACCCAACGGGGTTACATGGTCAGAGGTAAACTCCGATACCACGGAACACCTAACAGGAGTAACTTGGGGAGATGACCAGTATGTGGCGGTGGGGGAAAAGGGCATTATCCTCACTTCCCCTGACGGCGTAACCTGGACTAAACAGGACTCGGGCACTGACAGTTTTCTGTGTAGCGTGGCCCGGGGCAACGAGCTCTTCGTTGCGGTTGGAAGCCAGGGCGTCATCATGGTCTCTGCCGATGGAAAGAATTGGTATACCAGCTCCTCTGGCGTAAAATTTAAGTTGCACGATGTTACCTGGAGCCAGAATGCATTCATAGTGAGTGGGGATTTGGGCTCGGTACTGTATGTTGCTGAAGAAACCCTGGCAAAATCTCTTCCGGAACCCATTCCTGAAGAGGAACCGGTTAACCAGGATAATCCTGCTGAAACTCAAGTCCCCTGGTCGAAGAATTCCCTCTTGTTTTTCTCTTGCTGCGTGGGAGCATTGGCAATCCTGGTCATCGGTATTCTCATGGCGGCTCATAAAAATGCTAAAACTAATCGCTAGATAATAGCGGGGACGGACCTTTTGCCGCAAATTAGACAGATACCTAGCTGGCTTGCAGTTCCGTCCCCAATTCTTGTTGACCTGCCCAAGGATTTCGCCGATGCCACCATACTGGTAGCGGCAGAAATTACCGAGAGTAGGGACATTATCTCCATAGATTCTGACTTCTTCATCTATCGGCTGCAACGCCAACAACTCAATAATATCTTGTTCAGACGCCTGATTCTGGGCGTTTTTTCTTCCCTTAGATCCCTTTGGTGAGAACGGACCTCTTCTAGTAACCAGCCCCTTTCGAGGGTATTGGCGATAAGGGGTCCGTTCCTTATCGGCGTTAGTGTAATATTACTGTACAGTAACTTGACACCGTCCCGACGCCTGAAGCGTCGGATACTGGTAACGATAATCTGGTATGATATTAGTTGGTCCCCGCCGTGCCCTGACGGCACAGCGGAACCAACGGGCACCCGTTAAGAAAAAATAACGTCGATGGGTATCACCAGGCCGGAGAAAACCGTCGACTCTATACTTTCGCCCGCTTTGCAAGTAGTCAAACTCAGCACTTCCCGGTTTTCGGAAAAGGAAAAGTGGTTGACCTGCTTGTTTTCAGGGTCCACCAGCCAGTACTCCCTGACGCCGCTGCTAAGATACAGGTTATATTTTGCCACAAGGTCCTTGTTTCTGGTGGAGGGAGAGAGAACCTCTACAACCAACGTCGGCACGCCCCAATACTTGCGTTTCTCATCGACTTTATCAGTATCGCAAATCACGACGATATCGGGCTGAACGACATTGGGGTTTTCTACAAATTTTGTGGCGTAGCCAAACAACCTAACATCAAAAGGTGCCGTCAGTGAACGACAGGGCTTGCCTTTGAAAAAATTATAAAAGTGTCCAGCAATTTCGGTGATAGCAGTCTGATGGCGAAAGTCCGGGGAGGCCAAGAGGTATAATTCGCCATTGATCAACTCGTATCTCTGCTCCGATGCTTCCACCAGGGCCATATACTCCTCATAACTTATTTGTCTCTTATATTGCTTGGCTTCTTCGTGAACGTAGAAATGATCTGGATCAGAGTAATAAGTGAGTTTGGCCACTCCCTTGCCGTTCTTGACAATGATGATCTCTTCCTTTTCTACCAGAGCAAGGTACTTACCAAAGGCGTTCTGAAAGTCACTAGTATTGACCCGCAAAATAACACCCCATTCCCTTGATTTGCTACTAGCATATCTAATAATAGCGATAATGTCAAAGGGTTAGCTATTTTTATAGGTGCTTTTAGCTATTATTTCTTGAGGTCAACAGTCCTGGGGGATGTTTGCTGCCAATGATTCAAGCCCCTTTGGATATCATTGCCTAGGGCCTCTTGCCTGTATTGGTTGCGGTAAGAGTTAGTTACTCTATCTGACAAGGCTGGCCAGGAAGCATGGTAATTTGAGGTCTGCCCACCACGGGGTGGGAACTTATATCTACAGTACAGCCATAGATATCCTTGATATTTTCCCGGGTAATAACGGCCTCTGGACTGCCCTGGGCTAAAATTCTCCCTTGGCGTATTGCCACCAGGTCTTTGCAGTATAGGGATGCCATGTTGACATCGTGGAGCACTGCCACCACTGTAATTCCCTCTTGATTGAGTCTGGCCATCAATGTAAACATGTCCTGCTGAAAGGCCATGTCCATGTAAGTAGTAGGTTCGTCCAGAAGGAGGATTTCCGGTTCCTGGGCCAGAGCCTGCGCCATCAGGACCCTTTGGGCCTCGCCGCCGCTAAGGCGGCTAAACAGCCGAGTGCGGTAGCTTTCCAGTTGGGTCTGGGCCAGAGCCTGATCCACCGCAGCAGCGTCGCCGGGGCCCTCATTGCTCCAGCGCCCCAGGTGGGGAATGCGGCCCAGGCGCACCATTTCCTCTACAGTAAAGGCAAATCCTGTTTGTACACCCTGGGATACCACCGCCACCTTCCTGGCCACAGCCTTGCGCTCAAGTTTGGCCAGGGCATGGCCTTCTAGCTGAACGGTTCCCTTAATTGGACTGAGAAATCCCGCCATGAGCTTGATTAATGTGGACTTGCCCGAGCCATTGGGACCGATGATACCGATGAAATCCCCTTGGGCCACACTTAGACTGATATCCTTCAAGCAAAAGTTGTTGCCATAGGAAAAATCGACAGCTTCTAGAGTCAGGATTGCCACTATGACACCCTCCTCTTCTTAAGCAAGTAGAGGAAAAAGGGTCCTCCCACCAGGGCAGTAATGACGCCCACAGGCAATTCCATGGGTGCCAATATGACCCGAGACAGCAAATCCGCAGTTGCCATAAATATCCCCCCGGCTAGGGCCGCAGCTGGAAGAAGCCAGCGGTGGACCGGTCCCCCAATTAGGCGCATAGCATGGGGCACCACTAGGCCAACAAAGCCTATGAGACCACAGACTGAGACAGCTGATGCAGTCAGCAGGGCAGACGCCCAAAGAAGCCTGTGGCGAACTCGCTCTACATCTACCCCCATATAGTAGGCCTGCTCGTCTCCCAGGGCCAGGGCATCCAGATCCCTGGAATGCCAAAAGACCACAATGCTTCCCCCCACAAGAAAGGGAAGGACGCCCGCAACATGAAGCCAGTTGCGGCCGCTAAAGCCACCCATCATCCAAAAGACCACTTGCTGGAGCTGCTGGCCACTAAAGAAAATTAAGAGAGATAGCACTGCTCCTAGAAAAGTGCTGACAGCTACCCCAGCTAACAACATACTCATTGTCGATGGTCCCCCACCTCTTGCCAGGCTATAGACCAAGACCAAGGAGCCAATCCCCCCGGCTAAAGCCGCTAAGGGGATGGCAAAGGCCCCCAGCAGGTTCCAACTTAAGCCCACCAGCATTGCCGCTGCCGCCCCTACAGCAGCACCGGAAGAAACACCTAAGATATAGGGATCGGCCAGGGGATTTTTAAACAGTCCTTGCATTGTCCCCCCTGCCAAAGAAAGAGCCACACCAGCCAGCATTGCCACCAATACTCGGGGCAGGCGTAGGCGCAACAAGATTGTTCGCCATGTACTAGGCACATCCTGGGCAAACTCTTGCCAGGCGGGAAGGGAAAAGAGATCTCCCAAGGCATTCACCAGGGGTGAAAGCAAGGTTTTAACCAAGGCGGACAGGGGAATCCTTACTGAGCCTATCGCCACACAGACAAATAACACCAAGACCAGGAGCAGAGCAAGGCCGAGGTAAATCCAGGCCCTGCCCTTCGCCTTCCCTTGCATTAATCAAACTTATCCGGGTGTATGAGCCGAGCTAATTCTTCCACAGCGTCCACAACCCGGGGACCAGTCCTGCTGAGTATATCTGGGTTAATAAAGAAGACCTGGTTTTCAATGACGGCGGTCACCACATCCCAGCCATTCCTTTGGGCAAAAGGTTCCACTATGGAAAGGTCCAGGTAACCATGGATAATAACATCGGGATTGCGGACCAGCACATCTTCTTCTTGCATTTCGGTCCAGCGAGAAATTCCCCAGGCCAGGTTCTTTCCCCCGGAGAAATCGATTATTTCATTAATAAAGGTGTCCTCACCGGCGGTCCAAATCCCGGGATACCAGCTTTCATAGAATACCAAGGGGCGTTCTTCTTGCTGTAACTGGCCAATAGCCTGGTTCACTGCCTCCAGGCGGCTTTTCATATCTGCAATTAAGTCCTTGCCGGCCTTTACCTCGCCAATAGCCTCAGCAATGAGCTCTATGTTAGCGTAGATTTCATCAAAGGTCATGGGGTCCAGGGCTAAAACGGCAATCCCCAGTCCCTCCAAGCCCTCCACCGCATCCTTATGCAGACTGGCAGCAAAGACTAAATCTGGCTCTAAGGCGACAATGGCCTCAAGATTAGGGCCGTCAAAACCACCCACCCGGGGGATATCTGAAGCGGCGGCGGGATAATTACAATATTCCGATGCTCCTACCACCCGTTCTCCTGCCCCTAGAGCAAACATAATTTCAGTGGCAGCAGGAACCAGGGAAATGACTCGCTGAGCAGGTTCATCCAAGGATATTTCCCGGTCAAAGTCGTCTACCAGGGTTATTGGGCCAGCAGGCCCCAAAAGGGAACACCCGCTTAAACTTAAGACAAATACCACTACCAGACACAATGCTTTTTTCATAATCTCTCTCCTCTCGGTATCTTCATATACAAAAACCCCTTGCCCGAAGGTAAGGGGTCAACCGGAAGCAACCCGGTCTGTGGCAATCAAAAAACGTACCCCCTTTCTCCTCGAAGGACCAGTACATCTGGAAACAGGCAGGTCTCCTGGCTTCCGGCTCAGCCTACGACCGCCTTCCCACGCGAGTTTTGCGCAGTGGCCATGGTCAAAGCTATTCCGGTTACAGTGGCGGGTCCGCCCGGGAATTACACCCGGTTCCCTATTCTCCCCAACTGGGGCACCTAGTTCCAACAATATGAAATTGTCATTTATATTATATCCCCTGGCCCATTCTTGTGCAAGGGTGGGAAATTAAAAAGTCCGACTGCCCCCAAGGGGTAAGCTAGCTAGGATACTTAGTCGGGTTTTTGGAGCAAGTATGCTGAGCAACAACATGTCTTCCTCAGAACAACTCCACCATTCCTGAGACGTACTATTCTCTTCATACAGCACCACCTGAGTATCATTCAAGCCAAAACTGATATGGATTTCTTCAGAGCTTAACTCAGCAATAAGTACCAGATCAGGCCCATAAATCTTGCGTTCTGGGGCTGGGGCTTGTGTTTTTTCGGCGCATCCCGCAACTGCCAAAAAAGTATACACTTCTTGGGGATTCCCTTGCTAGGAATGGGAGGATATTGTATCAATATGATAAAATCCCATTGTCAAAAAGATCAACGCCGAAACTATGGTAATCGCCGCCAAGATGTGGAATCCGATGGGGAGGCCAGCAATGATGGTAGTGTTTGGCATCCACATAGCAATTTGTAAGATTAGGCCAATACCTAGAATCCAGTAAAGTAATTCACCCAGAGCCGATGTGCCCCGTGTTGGAAGTAAAGGGTTGGGATTCTTTTTAAACATTACCGATATCCCCAGGGACAAGGCTACACTGACAAAGCAGATAAAAAAGAGGGCTATATAGTAAGGTAGGCTGAGTCCATCACGAAAGAAGAACGCTGCTAACATTGTATAGGCTAATAGTGAAGGTGCCAGGACAAAGACATATGAAAGGATGTACCTAATCCCGTAATATAGTTTTAAACTACCCCGGCATATCTTGATATAGGTCAGGGCAATTCCATCACTGCCAGTAAGATGCATGGTGATGATTCCGGCAAAACTATAGGGTATGCCCAGCAGCATTACCCGAGTGACCATCGCCCCCATGGTATTCACTTGTTTAAATAGGAGGAGTAGCACTGCGGCAAATAGCACCATCTGCATTAGCTGATTGGTCTCCCGCTTGTAATGCAGTAGATCTTTGCAGGCAATGGCGAGGGCAAATCCCCCCCAGCTCTTTTGCCTGCCAGTGCTTTGTATTTTTGGGTTAGTAGATTTCACAGACACAAAACTAATCGGTACAGCCCTAGCGGTTGCATTTAGAAGCAATATTCCCGGGACTAGGAAAGCTGCGCATAGCACCACAACCGCCACCGATTTCATGGGAAGGTTAATGTTATTCGCGGGTCCGATAATCGCCGAGGCAACCAGCATCAGTAGGACGGTGCCGTAAGAAAGCAAATTGCCCACCATGGGTCGCCGGCGAAACAGGCTAAGAATTAGGGAATCTATCAAAATCCCCGTTAGAACCCCCGTCAATGTTATTATTAACAGCAACAGCATCTGGAGGCCGTACAAGTCCCACTTTATCTTCATCCCCCAGGGAATAATGGCTGGCAGCATTAACAAAAACAAAGCTCCCAGTTCTCCCATCAGTCTTAGTATCTTCCACCGGGCAATGGAAACCTTCGAGAGGGGCAAAGCCAGCAAGAATTGAATTTCTTCTAATACGCCAAACCTAAGCCAATGTCTGGCAATCATTGTTCCTAGGCTAATCATGCCAATCAGCAGGCTGGCCCAGTACTGATACAGAAGAGAGAAGACTATGAGTTTAGCGGGGGCGGACACCTTAAGTATGAGGAGGACAGTTGCTACTGCCCATGCTAGTGCAAGTGATACCGTTCTAAAGAGTTTTATGGGTTGCCATGGGCGTACATTGGGCAATCCACAACTGCGGGCAATGCTTCGACGGTGCATGAAAAGAAAAGGTTTTATCTGTCTCATCATAATACCTCAGAATCGGCCACGGCAGATTTGTAGAAGTCCTCTACGCTGGCGGTGTTTTTCGCCAAACACCGCATCCTTCCCTGGACAAAGACGACGATAGTATCAGCAACATCCTGAGCCATCGCCAGCTGATGGGTGGAGAGCAGAATTGCGCGATTGGCCGCTTTGCACTCTAATAACAGCTCTCTTAAAATCAAGTAGCTATCAGGGTCCAACCCATTGGAGGGCTCGTCTAAGATAATGAGCCTCCTGCCAAAGGCGATGGCAAAGCTCAGTATTAGTTTGCGCAGTGTTCCTTTGGAATACGTTCCTACCAGTTTACCCAATTGGGGAGTCAGATGCAGCCTGTTGGCCACATTTACAAAACTCAAAAGATTGCCCTGCTCTAAGGAAAAACCATAGATGCTTTCCAAAAAGCGGGCGAACTCCCAGCCTGTGAGGTTGCTGTAGAAAAAGGGGGTTTCGGGCGCATAGCCAATGCTTCGTCGCACTGAAAGGAAACCCTTGGGTTTCTTCAGGATGGGTAATCCGTCTAATATTACCTCTCCCTCATCAGGAGTCACTTGGGAGCAGAGCATCTTGATGAAGGTAGTTTTTCCTGCCCCGTTAGGGCCAAGCAGAGACAGCACTTCTCCGGCAGACACGGTGAGGGTAACGTCAGCGATTCCCTCAATAATTTGTCCACGTCGTGCGTAAATTTTTGTTAGATTAACTGTTTTCAGGGGATGCATCGGTTATCTCCACCTTAGTTAGTTTGATGACAAGAGTGCTTCGGGACCAGCACTTAGTGAAAACAGATCGCCTCATAGTAATGCGCCCGAAATATGGATCAATTATATAGATATGTTTTGAGCTTGTCCTGTCCAGCATTACCCAGTGAATCCCCTTAGACCTATCCCCAATAAGAAAATCCAAGAACAATGCTGTGGGGCGCACCCACCAGCCTGCAAAGGGGTAGGATGCTTTAACTAGAGTTAACCCCTTACCCCCCTCGGCCAGAACACGCTCAACATAGTCAAATGTTGTATTTCCCACTCCATTGGCGGAGAGACCATAGATTTCTGCAGTACTTGCCAAGTCCCTCATGGAGCTGGGTTGAGGGAGATTGACCTGCCCCTCAACGCAGTAACTTCTCATAACATTAGTCAAGGCAGCAGTCCCGCAATCCATTTGCTCAGACTGCAGCATGATGTTGGCATTATTTTGCCTGCCCAGTCCTAGAAACACTTTGACCCAGCGTCGAAGGAAGACATCGATAGGCTGAGAAACGGTGGCCACTAAGGCAATGGCACCCAAGACAAATAGTGGCAGAAAGGTCCACAGGATACATAGTCCTGCAATAATATAGATATAGCGCTCCATTATCTTTTCTCTGAGCAAGGTTGGATTGGGACTGCAAAGATCTCCTTAATAAACTCGTGGGGACAGAGTATGCAGAATCCGGAGGCTTCATCAGTTTCAACCATGACATATTGCTTGTCCCCTTGGGCAATTGTACCCTTCATCGTCCCTGCAAAGGACAAATTATTGTTACATGAAAGTACTATCCGGGAGTTATACAAGGATTCGTATGCCAACTTATGCACCTTCTTTCTGGCTCTTGGGTTGAATAGACCTCACCAGTTCATCGACTTGCTGGATATATTCGGTATGCTTGCAGTCGGTCAGCCCAGGCAACTCTTGCCCGGTTTTGCACTGATAATGGAAGTAAAAATAGGCTCGGCGCAAGTCATCTTGAGAAAAGTTGTCGGTGGTAAATATTGGCGTGCTGAGGTCGTAAATACGCCAATTATATGAGTGCATCTTTAAAGGATACTCGTCTATCCTGTTCCAAATCTTGGTTCCAGGAAAAGGTGTGCATATCCCTGCCACAGAAAGCACTACACCGCTTTGATCCAATTTTGCCGCTAAGATTAGGGTTCTTTCCATGCTTTCCAGGGTATCGGTGGGATGCCCCAAAATAAAGGAACACTCTGCCCGCATATTGTTGCTGGTCAACAAGCGTATGGCATTGAATACCTGCTTTAGAGTTATGTGCTTTTCTACCGTTCGTAAAACTTCGTCATCCCCACTTTCAACACCTATGTGCACCGACTTGCAATGGGAGGATCTTAAGAGTTCAGTAAGCTCTTCATCGATGACAT
Organism: Firmicutes bacterium UBA5509; assembly: GCA_002423965.1. Lineage (GTDB taxonomy): Bacteria > Bacillota > Proteinivoracia > UBA4975 > UBA4975 > UBA4975. The sequence goes on from DIOR01000026.1 coordinate 61,642, forward strand.
CTACCCGGCTTTTACAGGACCAAGGCTTGTGAATGTTAAGCTGTTCAAGGTAGGCTACAAACTTTTTAAGTCTGGAGCGATTGACAGTAAAGGAGTCATCCAAGGCACCAAAAATATTTAGTGTTGTCTGGTCATGATAATAGAGCATACTAATTATCCATTCTGCCGAGTGAAAGCGGTATTTTGAACCCGACAAGGCTCTGGACGCGCAGAAAATGCATCCCCCGGGACAGCCTCGGCTGGAGACAAAGACTAGCCCCTCTTGCTTTTGCATCCCGCTTTTCATCAGCTCGGTGTAATAGGGGAAAGGGAGTATATCCATATTCTCGACAAACCCCCTTTGGGGGTTGACCATTACCATTTCTCCGTCTCGGTAGACTAGGCCAAGAATATCTGGCCGCTGAGGGAACCCGAAGCGTAAATGCTCCAGTAGTTCTACCATTAAAGCTTCTCCTTCTCCCCTGCAGCAGTAATCCATGGCGGGGCACTCCTCCATGCTCTCGCAATACATGAAACTGACATGAGCTCCACCGAATATTATTGGGGTTTCAGTGAAGGTTTCCTTGGCTACCTCTGCTATTTTATAGGCTTCTTGAATGGAGTCAGTATAGCTGGAGATGCCTATGAGTAATGGCGACTGGGGCAAAGCCCTTAGTGTGTCAATAAACTCTGCTCTGCTTAAGGGGGCAAGGTAGAGGTCGATAATCTCAACGGCATAGCCATTGAGAGTAAGCATATTCGATAGGTAGATTAGCCCCACCGGCGGATAAGGGTATCTCTCAGAATACTTATCTGTAATAACTGAGTGCTTGCAGGCCTGAATTAGGACAACCAGTGGTTTAGTGTTCATTACACTTACCTCCATTACCAAACATCCTTTATTTCTGCAACTAACCCATGACGGAGGAACAGGGAGATAATCTCCAAGACATCATTAAACTCAATGCTGATGCCGTCTGAAAGCAAGTGCTTGTGCAAGTTATCCACCGACAGTTGCTCATGCTCGCCTATTTTGCGCCAGACTTTTAACTGGGTGGGGCCTAACAAAAACTCCTTTTGGTTGGCAACAATTCTGGAATAATTGGCGAATGGTTGTTCTGCAGGTATATTCTGAGATATAATTGTTGTATCGGTTACTTGTATAGTCGTTAACATCGTTGCTGTGGCACCTCCTTGCCACCATGGGACTCTTGTCCTAGACCGGTACGAATTATGGGTAGGGATAGTCCCTCCCAAAAGTCAATATATCTATCCTGTATTATTTGGCACATGCAGTCACATGCTGAAATATCTTGTGCTGTGGCCCGGCAACCCCCTCCACAATAGTATCTGAAAGAACACTTGCTACACTGTTCATTCTCATCGACGGAAAACAGGCTCAACATCATGTGACGTCCCTTGGCACTGATGTCAGGCAGTCCTTGGCTAAATACATTGCCGATGTATGCCCTTTCCTGGGTCAAGGCTGCACAGGGAAAGGCGTCCCCCTTATAATTAACTGCCATGGTGAGGATGCCGGCCCCACAGCGTAGCTTTTTAAAGGGAGATATTAACTCTGAAGCCGGGTCAAAACTGCTGTCAACGCTAGGCAACTTAACCGGCAGACCACGCATATCTTCATAAGATTTATGGCAGGCAATTAGCAACTCATCGTAGGCTGAGTACACTTGGCCCAAAAACTCTTCTGAGGTGAATTGTTCGGTTTCTTTGAAGAGATTGGGAGCTGCTGGTGGTTTAGGCCTGTTCAGATGAATGTAATTAGCCCGCAGGTCTATGGCCAACTTGTACAATTTTGGTATTTCCTTAAGGTTTCGGGGAAGGGGAGTAAAGGAAATGCCAACTTGCGTACCGGTAGACGCAACAATTCTGACGGTTTTGCATGCCCTCTCAAAGGAACCAACTACGCCTCGAGCCAAGTCGTGAGTGGACTTATTGTTTCCGTCTATGGAGACTTGGACGTCATCGACCAGCTTGCAGATTTCCATCAGTCTTGCTTCTCCCCCTTCTTCCCCTGCCATAAAGCCATTGGTGAGAAGCTTAACCTTCCAGTTTCTCAACCCCCGGGCTCCTTCCAGAATTTCCATCAATTGCGGGTGAAGGGTAGGTTCCCCTCCTGAAAACACAATTTCATCCACTTCCATTTGCGCCGCCTCTTTTAAAAAGGTGAGGCTCTCGTGCAAGGGAGCAAAACCCTGGGCTTTTTGTTGGCGGGCAAAGCAATGGGGGCAATGCAAGTTGCAGGCGTCAGTAATATTAAACCAAACCTGTTGAAGATGGAAGTCTTCGATACTCTGCCTTTCTCTGGGAATGATCGGTGTACCGTCTTCAACCTGGACGATTCCTTCTTGGACAAATCGGGACACAGTCTTAGCAATAATCGGGCGCACAGCTTCCGGTGGAAGATCATAGTGTAGGCTCAATGATTCTGTAAGCTCTTCCAAGGACCGTGGAGTATTCATGATCTGGAGCAGATACTTTCCTGTCAAGGATGTTTTAATCCAGGTGGGTACTTGGTCTAAAGAAATAATAATATCTTCATTGCTCAGTTCAAAAACAGTTGCATTATCAGGATAATGATACAACATCTCTTCTGATTTTATGGTATTCACCCCTTTATTGATGAATTGGCCAGGCCAGTTGTGCCAGGCTTATAAGTAGGACTCTATTGTAGTAGGTTGGCTGGCACCACAGGCAATTACTGTGGTGCGGTAGCTACACCTGGTTTGCTGCGCAAGAGACTATGGCATACTCGGCATCTCTTGCTCCACAGATATCACTGTGGTAATGGCTGTTCCTACGGTGACGACTGTAGCTGCCCCCAGTTTGCCGCCACAGGTGATTATGGTAACAGTAATAATCCCTGCGGCACCACCAACTTGGTTGGGGGTATCCATTTCTGCCTGGGAAAGGGAAATATTGGAGAGATCGTCCATGGAAACAGGAGTCGGGTCGACAAATAAAGCCCTGCTCATTACATTCACCTCCTACCCTTTAAAAAGCGGAATTTAAGGAAACAGGATGTCAGGCCTGGCCAATTCACAATCTATTACCTGGTGGCAGTATTTATTTTATTATGAGCTGAAAGTAGGAATGGTGTCAATAACAATAATGCAAGAAAAAACGGCAATATTCGACAAAATTGGTCTGCTATATCCCCTGGCTCCCCCTTGTGCAAGGGCGAAAGAAAAAAGGATAGTGTCAAGTTATTCTAGTTTTTTTAGAGAAACCTTCCATGATCCTATACTGGCGGTAATACCGTTCAACCCTAAACTCGCCACACCAAGTTTATAAAAATTAACCCTATGCCTTGACAAATTAAATGTATGCAGTAAGATACTTTAGTAACGGGGGTGACCGGAATGACCAAGACAGATCTGCGCCTGCTCTGGCGCCATATTCGAAGCCAAGGCGGCTGGCTGGCAATTGCTATTTTGGGAGCACTAACCTCTTCACTGCTGACCCTCATTACCTTTGACCAGCTGCGGCAAATTGTGGACATGGTCCTGGCCGGCAACAGCGCTCATTATATCAGCATCGCCAAAATCCTGGGTCTCCTAGTCCTGGCAGCGGTAGCAGTGGAGTACTTGCTGCGCTATAGCTCCGGGCGTTTTGCCGAGGGCAGCACAACCGCAATTCGCAATCATTTGATTACCAAGATTCAGGGGCTGCCCATGGAATACCTGGACGGCCAGCACAGTGGCGACATCATGTCCCGCCTTACCAATGATGTTAATCTGGTCAGAGACTTCTTGGCCAATTCCTTTACCAGGCTTTTCACCATTCCCCTGATGGCAATCTTCGCTCTGGCTTATATGCTCTGGGTAAGCTTGCCCTTAACCCTCCTCAGTGTCCTTCTGATTCCCATAATGGGATTGATTTCCGGGAGGATTAGTTCGGCCATGGCCAAGAATAGCAGCGAACTTCAGCAGCAATTGGGCAAGGTCAACGAAGCTGCCCGGGATTCCCTGGGTGGAATCCTGGTAACCAAAGCCTTTAATCTGGAGAATCGCCAGACCGCTGGGTTCGCCGCCAAGGTCCAAGCTTCAGTTAAAAGCAACTTGCAGTTGGCTAAGCGGCGCAGCATTCTCAGCGGCCTGGCCAGTATATTCAACATCAGCCCCTTTATAATCTGCTTGTTCTACGGAGGCATCCTGGTCGGGCGAGGAGATATCAGTGCTGGACAGCTCATAGCCTTTGTGGACTTCTTGAACTATTTGGCCAACCCCATGCAGCAAGTCCCCCGCCTGCTGGGGGAAATTCAGATTATTCGCGCCGCCCTCCGGCGGATTGGCGAAATCTTGGAAACCGAATCGGAGAGAACCGGGGGCCGGGACTTTGCCCCTGGAGAAGAAGCGCTCCTGGAAATAAAGGATGTCTCCTTTGGCTACGGGAAAAAAGAGATTCTCAAGGGCCTCAGCTTTGAGATACGCCGGGGAGAGCAAGTAGCCCTGGTGGGACCCAGCGGCGGCGGCAAGTCCTCCATCCTCAAACTCATCGCCGGTTTTTATCAACCCCGGCAGGGAGAAATCAGCATGTATGGCCATTCCCTGGCAGAATGGGATCTCAATGCCCTGCGGGAGGATATGGCCATGGTCACTCAAGATACCTACCTCTACCCAGGCACCATCGTGGAGAACATTGGTTGGGGCAAACCTGGCTCGCCCCTGGAGGAGATAATCGCGGCGGCAAAACTGGCCAATGCCCATGATTTCATCGCTGCTCTGCCCCAGGGCTATCAGAGCCCGGTGGGCGAGCTTGGCACCAGGCTCTCGGGAGGGCAGAGGCAACGCATCGCCATTGCCCGGGCCATCCTCAGCGATGCCGACTTGCTCCTCTTGGACGAGCCCACTTCCGCCCTGGACTCCGAATCGGAACTCTTGGTCCAGCAGGCTCTGGACACTTTCATGGCCGGCAAGACCAGTATTGTTGTGGCCCATCGCCTATCTACCATCAAGAACGCCCATCGAGTACTGGTCATCGACCAAGGCCGGGTATTGGAATCCGGCAGTCACGAAGAACTTCTGGCTGAGAAGGGCACCTATTATACACTGTACCATACCCAACTGGCCACTGAGCCGAGGCAAAATCTGCAGGAGGTGGGAGCATGAAAAGACATACATTGGCTCGTCTATTGTCCATGGTGGAGAGAAAGGGCTGGTACCGGGCGGGCTTGGCCGGAACCAGCCTGACGCCGATGCTCCGCAACCTTATTGTCGCCATCTGGCTGATGACGGTCATCGACACGGCCATTGCCAGCGACATCCCCGGGATAATCAAAGGCAGCGTGTGGGGTTTCGTGGCCATGCTGCTTCTCAGCCTCTATCAAATCCTCTTCAATTATGCTTGGGAAAAGGGAGTGACCCTGACCACGGCCTCAATTCGCCGTCGAGTCTTCGATCATGTTCAACGCCTGCCCTTTGCATACAGCCAAAACCATCACAGCGGCGACATCATCTCCCGGGCCACCAACGATATCAAGATCGCCGAAGAAGCCTATGGAATTAACCTTCAACTCCTGCTCTCAGACCTTTTAGGGGGGGGTATCTCCTTGGTCATTGTCTTTGGGATCAGTTGGCAGCTGGGCCTGGTCTCTTCCCTCATGGCTCTGGTATTTTTCCTGGCCAGCCTACCCCTGTCCAAATCATTGCGCATAATCAGCTCCAAAATTCAAACCAGTTTAGGCCGGATCACCGAGGCCCTCTCAGATATCCTGGCCAGCGCCCCCATCACCCGAATCTTTAATCTGGGGAATATTGTCACCTGGGACTATAAACAGAAAAATGCCCAGGTCTTGCACCTATCCCTGGGCAGGACGGCACTCAGTGCAGGTTTGGCGGCTTTAGGGATCTTGGGTTTTCTCGGTTCCCAAATTGCAATCATCTCCCTGGGGGGCCATTTGGTCCTAAACAACCAACTCAGCCTGGGGCAAATATCCTTTGCAACCCAGATGGTCAGCGCCCTCTTTATCACCCTGGGCACGGTTTTCGGCAGGCTCCAGGCCTCCCTGGCTGGGGCAGATCGGATGCTGGAAATCCTGGCTGTCCCCCAGGAGCCCCGGGACGGCACCCCGGCAGTCCAAGCCAGCGATTCCCGGGGCATCTCAGTAGAGGACTTATCCTTCCGCTACAGCGCCGCTGCCCCCGTCTTGGACAAGGTCAGCTTTCAGGTTCCCACGGGCAAGGTCTATGCCCTGGTGGGTCCCAGCGGCAGCGGTAAAAGCACTGTATTGCAGTTGCTCCTGGGTCTCTATCCCCCTGAGCAAGGGGAAATCCTGGTCAACGGCCATAGCCTGGCCAAAGCTTCCCTGGCAGCCATCAGGGAACAAATCGCTTATGTGCCCCAGTCTTCCTGGCTCTATGCCGCCAGCATCGCCGAAAACATCGCCTGTGCACGGGAGGGCGCAACTGCCGCCCAGGTAGAAGCGGCAGCCAAAGCGGCCAATGCCCACGACTTTATCATGGAGCTGCCCCAGGACTACAATACGCCGGTGGGGGAACGGGGCTCTCATCTTTCCGGGGGGCAGCGCCAACGCATCGCCATCGCCCGGGCCCTCCTCAAGGACAGTCCGGTCCTCCTCCTGGATGAAGCCACATCTGCCCTGGATACCGAGTCAGAGTTTTTGGTCCAGGAAGCCTTGGAAACCTTGATGGCGGGAAGGACAACCCTGGTGGTGGCCCACCGCCTCTCCACTATCCGCAATGTGGACCAAATATTGGTCCTAGATCAGGGGAAGATAGCTGAACAGGGGACCCATCAAGAATTGCTGGATCAGAACGGAGTCTACCGCCGACTCTTTGAGATTCAGTTTTCTAAGCAGGCAACCCCCAGTTATCCAGCATAATATTGTGTACCCCGTTGGTACAGATTTGAAGTTAGTGTAAAATTACTGTAGGGATATTTGGAAGGATTTTCCCTCCAAATAATAGAAGAGGAACCACATATCCGTCGTATGAAAAGGCTACACTCCAGATCAGCCGGTACAACCCCGAACTAAAGGTCAGTAGGCAGACTGTGGGTAATTGTGTTAAAACCTTTAAGGCGAAGCCCTTATCCGAGCCAAAGGAAAAACGCCGAGTTCAAGAGCTGTATATTGAGGCCGATGAAGACCACGTGAAAGTTAGGGATAAAAGGGGCGCCCAGGCCCGACTCATCTATGTTCATGAAGGGGTCGCTGTAGAGCCACGCCGCCATTTGGTCAATGCCAGATACTTCACCACGCTTCATAAGAAACCAGAAGAATTCTGGACGGAACTCTTGGACTATATAGAGGCCCACTATGACCTTGACAGCATCTCAGCTATTTACCTATCTGGCGACGGCGCCCCTTGGATTCGGGCAGGACAAGAGTACATCCCCGGCAGTGTATATATCCTGGACAAATTCCACCTGTCAAAGTCCATATTGCGAGCTACAGCCCATGCCCCAGAGCTAAAGGGTTTAATACATCGGGGGATAAGCCAGGCAGATCGAGAGTCAGTACGAGATCACTATCTAGCCATGCAACCCACAGTCCCTGTCATCACTGAATTAAAGAAAGAGGTCAAGAAGTCGCTGAAGCGTTTACAGCAACGGCAATCTGGCAGGGAAAATTATAATAATGCACCGCTTTATCGGGCCGGTAGTAATCTAACGCGGCAAGCGTTAAAAGGACTAAATGATATCACTGCTGTTTAGTGGCTACAAGGTTCTTCAAAAAAAACCTACAGTAACTTGACACCGTCTTGAAGTAGAGAAAAATTGACTTTTTCGGGGATAAGGTGTAGTATATTGTATGTTACAAGTAGAGGCTACCTGGCTTCTCACCCCACATGACGCCGCATTGGTTGTTACCGGGGTTAAAACAAAAACCTTTTGGTTAGTGTTTTATGGGCAGGTAGCTACCTGCCCATTTATTATTTAGGAGGTGCTATGCTATCAGTAAAGATTTAATGCTCAATGAAGCCATCCGCGCCAGAGAGGTTCGCCTTGTGGGCGAAGACGGCGAGCAACTGGGGATTGTGCCCCTCAACAAGGCTCTCGAGATGGCTAGGGAGAGGACTTTGGACTTGGTCAATGTGGCCCCGCAGGCAAGACCACCTGTATGCAAAATAATGGACTATGGCCGGTTCAAATACGAGCAGAGCAAGCGGGATAAAGAGTCCCGGAAAAAGCAACATGTTATTACCGTAAAAGAGGTACAGCTTAGGCCTCAGACCGAAGAACATGACTATCAGGTAAAACTTCGCAACGCCATGAGATTCCTGGCTGAGAGGAATAAGGTCAAAGTCAATATTCGTTTTCGCGGCAGACAGGTAACCCATCCCGAACTGGGGAAGACTGTTTGTGAACGCTTTGCCGCAGATTTGGCCGATGTGGCAGTCGTTGAGAAGCCTGGTCGTTTAGAAGGCCGAAACATGATAATGATATTATCGCCGAAACAAAGTTCATAGTGTATAGGAGGATCCCACGTGCCAAAAATTAAAACACATCGCGGTGCAGCGAAACGCTTTAGGAAGACGGGTACTGGTAAATTCAAGCGCACTCATGCATACACCAGTCATATTCTGACCAAAAAATCTGCTAAGCGCAAGCGCAATCTGCGGAAAAACGCCATCATCACTTCGGCAGACCAGAAAAAAGTAGAGCGCATGCTACCGTACTAAATGATTGATTAAGGAGGCTTATTTAAGATGCCAAGGATTAAACCGGGAGTACAAACCCGTCAACGTCACAATAAAGTTTTAAAGCTTGCCAAAGGTTATTTTGGCGCAAAGAGCCGCTCTTTTCGCAGAGCTAATGAGCAGCTGCTTAAATCTCAGACCTACGCCTACCGGGACCGTCGCAACCGCAAGCGGGATTTCCGCAAACTTTGGATCGCCAGAATAAACGCTGCCGCGCGCAATAACGGCACTACCTATAGCCAGCTCATGCACTCCATTAAAGAGTCTGGAGTAAATATCAACCGCAAAATGTTGGCGGACATGGCTGTTAACGATACCCAAGGCTTTAGCCAGCTGGTCGAACAAGTCGGCGAAAATAAATAGTAAGCGCCCCAGGCGCTTTTCTATTATGCAGGATTATTACCGCTACAGCAAATTATAAATATAACCGAAGTGCAATTGTTGTTATGAAGATGGGAGGTATGGAAATGGCACACCTTGATGGGGATGAAAATGATAAATTGATTTCTTCCCGCCAGCATCCTGAGGTCAAGGAGCTTATTAAGTTGGGCCAACGCAAGCAGCGCTTGCGTCAGGGACGTTTTTTGGCTGAAGGGCTGCGCTTGGTGGAGGACGGCCTGGCCGCAGGCTGGGTTCCTGAGGGGGTAATTATTTCCCCACCCCTATTAAGTGAGCATGCCAGAAAAGTCGTGTCCCAATGGGATTACCCTCGAATTGACCTGGCCCCGGATCTCATGGCCCAGGTTGGAGACACAGAGACTTCCCAGGGGGTAATGGCAGTATTTACCCTGACCTCTCTCAACCTAGATGCTATTCAAGGGGATTTGGTCCTGGTGCTTGATGGCATCAGAGATCCCGGCAATGCCGGCACCCTGCTGCGCAGTGGCTCTGCTGCAGGCATCAGCGGTGTCATTGCCACTGCAGGCACCGTGGACTTGAGTTCGCCAAAGGTGGTGCGGGCCAGTATGGGCGGGGTGTTTCGAGTTCCTTGGGTGATGGATGCCCTGCCTGGGCAAGTAGTAAGCTGGGCAAAAGCTGGGGGCTGGCAGCTGGTGACCATGGGACCTCGGGGAGGGATTCCCTTTCACCAATTTCCCTACAAGGATAGGCTGGCCCTGGTGGTGGGCAGTGAGGCCGATGGGGTCGGGGAGAAAATCGCCGCGGCTTGTTCGGCTACAGTGACCATTCCCATGCCTGGTGGCCTGGAATCTTTAAACGCTGCCATGGCGGCTACATTAGTGTTGTATCAGGCCTTAATATACAGAGGGCTCTAATGAGCTGACAAATTTGAGGATCGTTCAGGATGATGTTAGAGGGCAGTTCCTTTCCCACGGGATTTATGTTATAATCAGGGAAAATCACCGGGAGGTGCCGGTTTGCTCTCTCTTGCTGGATTCTTCTGGCGGTTGTTTGAACTTACCGGATACACCTCTGTATATTTATTATATAAAAACTGTCTATTGAAGAAAGATAATGCGGAAGACTAGTACTGCGCGACCAAGCGGCTACAGGAAAAGGCGCCTTGACTGAAAGCCCCTGCCGGTGAGCGCAAGAATTCCCTTCCAAATCGTTGGGCTGAAGGTCTGCTGGTAAGCTCAAACGGCTATCCGCCGTTATCCGGATTTGAGTGCCCGCTTTGGCGGGAAAATGGGTGGTACCGCGGAATACCTTTCGTCCCTAGCGAGAGAGGTATTATTTTTTTTGAGGAGGATAAGAAATGAAAGAGAAGTTAAAGGCTTTACAAGCTCAAGGAGAACGGGCAATTGCCGCCGCAGAGAGCCTTGCAGCCCTGGAAGAGACCCGCCTTTGTTATCTTGGCAAAAAGGGGGAACTAACTGTGGTGCTACGGCAAATGGGAAGCCTGCCCCCCCAAGAGCGGCCCTTAATGGGTAAACTAGCCAATGAGGTTCGGGATACCTTGGAAACTGCATTGGCAAAGGCTCGTCAGGGTCTGGCCCAGGAGGAGCAGGAGCAGAAGCTGGCCCAAGAGAAAGTGGATATATCTTTACCAGGCCGCAGACCCCTTTCAGGGGCGGTTCATCCCCTGTCTCTTACCCGCAGGCGCATCGAAGATATTTTTCTGGGCATGGGCTTTACCATTGAAGAGGGCCCGGAAATTGAGACAGATTACTATAACTTTGTCGCCCTTAACTTGCCGAAACATCACCCCGCCAGGGACATGCAAGACACTTTTTACATTGACGGAGAGACTGTGCTCAGGACTCATACTTCCCCAGTCCAGGTGAGGACAATGGAGAAGATGTGTCCTGCACCCTTGAAAATGATTTGCCCCGGCAAGGTCTATCGCAAGGATGATGACTCTACTCATTCCCCTATGTTTTTCCAAGTTGAGGGGATGGTTATAGACAAGGGTATTACTTTGGCGGATTTGAAAGGTACCTTGCTGTTGTTTGCCAAGGAAATGTTTGGCCCCCAGCAAAAATTACGCCTTCGCCCCAGCTTTTTCCCCTTTACCGAACCTAGCGCTGAGGTAGACATTCTCTGTACTGCCTGTAACGGTCAGGGTTGTAGGATGTGCGGAGATACTGGCTGGCTGGAAATTTTAGGTGCAGGGATGGTCCATCCCAAAGTGCTGGAAATGTCCGGTTACGATTCTAGCCGGGTTTCGGGTTTTGCCTTTGGCATGGGCATCGACCGGGTGGCAATGCTATATTATGGCGTCACAGATATTCGCTTTTTATACCAGAACGATCTTCGCACCCTTAAACAGTTTCAGGGAGGTTTGAGCTAATGAAGTTCTCATATAACTGGCTGAAAGAAACTCTGGGCTTTGAGCTTTCTCCCCAAGAGCTGGCTGAAGGTTTGACTACAGTGGGTTTTCCGGTAGAAAGTATTGTTCCTATGGCTCCGGAAATAACCGGGGTTGTGGTGGCGGAAATCTTGGAGGTAAAGCCCCATCCTAATGCCGACCGCCTTTCGTTGACTAAGATCAGCGATGGGGCAGAGGTCTATGCCGTAGTCTGCGGTGCCCATAACATAGCCCCAGGGGACAAGGTACCCCTGGCGAAATTAGGTGCAGTCCTTCCGGATAATTTTAAAATCAAAAGGAGTAAAATTCGGGGAGAAGAATCTGAGGGAATGCTTTGTTCTGCCGATGAACTTAAGCTTGCCTTGGTTCAGGATAGTGATGGCATTCTCCAGTTGCCCATGGCAGCCGAGCTGGGCCAGGATATTAATAATTACCTAGGCCTAGATGATGTTATTCTCGATATAGAGCTTACTGCAAACAGGGGAGACCTCCTCAGTCTCCGAGGCCTGGCAGCCGAAATAGGTGCTTTCCTTGGCCAGCCCTTTTCCTTAGAGAGGCCTGAAGATGTCCAGGGTGGCGAGTTTGGTTTTCCAACCACCATTGAAACTGACACTTGTTCTTGCTACACCGGTCGCCTGATTAAGGGCGTAAAAGTTGCCCCATCTCCATTGTGGCTGCAACTGCGCCTTTTGGCTTGTGGAATGCGGCCGGTAAACAATATTGTCGATATAGCTAACTTAGTCATGCTGGAGTGGGGACAGCCCTTGCACACCTTTGATGCCGACAAGCTTCCGGGGCAAGAAATTACCGTGCGTCAGGCACTGGCCACAGAAACCATGGTAACCCTGGATGGAAAAGAGCGGCAACTGGACCCTAGTATGTTGCTGATTACCTCTGGTGGCAGGCCAGTAACCATTGCAGGAGTTATGGGCAGTGAGGACAGCGAAGTGGAGGCTAATACCACTAATGTCCTTGTGGAATCTGCCGTCTTTGATGCCTTATCTATCAGGCGTACTGCTAAAGAGCTGGGCATCAGTTCCGAGGCCGGCAGCCGTTTTGAAAAAGGCGTTGACCCCGCCGTAACTCAGATTGCTTCTCAGCGGGCAACAGGTTTAATTAGCCAATTGGCTGGGGGAGAAGTGGGTAAGTTCTCCAGAGCCGGCGATATTAATGCTTCGGTCCGCTTAATTTCAGTGAGGATGGAGGATATTACTGGCCTCTTAGGCACAAGCATCCCCCAGGAGCAGGCAATTCAAATTTTAGATAACCTAGGCTTACAGGTTGAAGCCCAGGGAGACAGCCTGAGGGTACATGTGCCTAGCCGCCGTCGGGACCTGGTGATTTGGCAAGATATTGCCGAGGAAATTGGCCGCTTGTATGGATTCAACAATATACCTGCCTCTTTGCCTAATGGGTCTTTGACCCTGGGAGTGCGCAATGCAAACCAGAGGCTAGAGTGGCAGGTGCGAGAGTTGCTTGCCGGCTACGGTCTATATGAAGTTGTGCCCTATTCATTCATTAGCCCAGAAATGGAAGAGAAGAGCTGGGTAGAACATGGGGTGGAGATATCGAATCCCCTAACCCGGGAGGCCTCGGTAATGCGCAGTAGCATGCTTCCCTCTCTGTTGGAGACCGTAACCTATAATTTTTCCCATGGTATAGATTCTGTAGCTATTTTCGAGGTGGGCAATGTCTTCAAGGCCGAGCCTGGCATCCCTTTGCCCAGCCAGACCCAACGGCTAGCCGGAGCAATGGCTGGGAAGGAGCCCCGACATTGGCAGCAGCCGGGGGTACTCTATGACTTTTTTGCCGTAAAAGGTGTTGTCCAGCAAGTGCTAGATGCCCTTGGCATTGAGGCGGACATTCGCCAGGAGCCACATCGGCAGCTACATCCGGGCCGCTGCGCCGCAGTGTATGCTGGAGGAGTTTGCTTGGGCCATTTCGGTCAGGTCCACCCTGCCATCGTAGCAAACTGGAAGCTGGATGTGGAAATCCTCATCTTTGATTTTGATTTCCTTGCTCTATCTCATAATTCACGGCAAATTGGCCAATTTACACCTCCTTCCCGCTATCCCTCAGTTCGCCGTGACCTGGCGGTGGAAGCCAATGTGGAGATCGGGGCGGGCACTTTAATGGATATTATTCGGGAGGCCGGAGGAGAGTTGTTGGAGGATATGGAATGCTTTGATGTTTACACCGGGGGCAACTTGGAGTCCCAAAGCAAAAGTCTAGCCTTTTCCTTGACCTTTAGGCATCCCCAGCAGACCTTAAAAGAAAAAGATGTGCAAAAGTTAGTTGACGCGATTATCCGTCGCCTGGAAGAGAGCGGGGCAAGATTGCGCGGTTAATAGTTGTGCAATTGCATTTTTTCGTGTAGAATGAAATGAAAGATTTTTCAAATCAAGGGAGGGGGAGACATGGGGGAGTATCATCGGGTTACAGTTGAGATAGGTGGTCAGACCCTTGTGTTGCGGACCCAAAATGATCCTGAGTACATCAATACTCTTGCAAAGTATGTTGACGAAAAGATCCAATCCCTTGCCCAAAACAACCCACGGTCAAGCATTAGCCAGCTGGCCTTGGTGACGGCGATTAACTTAGCAGATGAAATCCACAGCGCCAAAGTTCAGGCGACACGGGGGGCGAAGAAACGATGAATATTTTAGATTTTTTGATACTTGCGTTTTTGCTTTTCAGCGTTATTCGGGGCTGGAAACGAGGCCTTATCAGCCAAGTCCTTGATTTTGCCGGGGTGCTGATTGCATTTTTGGTTGCTTCGCGGTATGGAGAAGCCCTTGGCAGCTGGCTTGCAGGCTTTTTAAACTTCGAAAAGTTTGCCACCAAGGCAGTAGTTACTGAGGCCGAAGGCCGGGGTGCATCTAACCTGATTGTTGGCACCTTGAAGGGGGTTATCCCCGAGGTAGTTGAGGCTTTACAAAACCTGCTGGGATATATCATTCTATTTTTCCTTGTTCTAATCGCAGTTAAGTTATTGTCCTCTATTTTTAAATCTCTTAACGATATACCGATCTTAGGAAAACTCAACACTTTTGGGGGCATCCTTTTTGGTTTACTCAAGGGGGTCCTGATTACCTTGGTGGTCATCTGGGTTCTAAGCATACTGCCCCTGCCTAAGGTCATGAATTTCATGGAAGCTTCTCTCCTTGCTCCTGCCATGCTAAACATCGCTCCGGGACTCTTCGAGTGGGTCTTTAATCCCCAGCAGTATGAAGATGCAGCGGATGCTGTTAACAAGATGCGGGAATCCCTTAGGACTCAATAGAAGATTATGTAAGCCCCTATGGGGGCTTTTTTAAATGGAATGAAATTGCTAAATGGCCCGGTTTCCTAGGTCTGGGCTATTTACAATACTAGCTCCACTCAAAAGAATGGAGCTAGTATAAATAGGTACATATTATGCTAAGAGCTCCCCTTTCACTGGCATCCCGCGGACAATGCACGGAGCTCAACTAAGATTAATACTTAAACTAAATCCGATTTTGTTAAAGAAAAGCAATAGTTTTGTATCAGGAAGTTTACAATAATCCTTTCAAGGTTTGTGGAATACCACCCATTATTAGTGGTAATCTATTTAAAAGAGGTGGGCTTTATGGAGCTGAACCAGCATGGTGTTAAAATTCTACAGTTGCTCTTTGATAGCGACGCACAGTATCTTACCATAAAAGAGCTAGCTCAAGTATTAGAAACTTCGGAAAGGGTTGTTAACCATAACCTTACGAAGCTAGATTCATTTTTGTCTAAAAAGGGATGCGGTTATATTGAGCGAAAACGTGGCAAAGGTATTAGGATATTAAAAACCGATCAGTTTGTGACTGTGTATAACAAATTCATGAAGACAGAAAACCCTTACACATATCGGTTTTCAAACGATGAAAGGCAAAAGTATATCACATGTTATTTACTGCTAAATGATAAATATACCACTATCGAAGCCCTTTCACGGAAATTAGGGATTTCCTATAGTACCACTGCGGCTCACCTACAAAATGTAGAACAAGATCTTGAAGGTGATAGCATTACCCTTATTCGCAAACCTCGGCTTGGTTTATCGATTAAGGGCCTAGAGGAAGACATTCGGAATAGCTATATTAGAAGATTATTATATGAAGTTAGTTCCGAGAAAGAAATTTTAAACTATTATTATAATGTTGGCAGTGTTGGAAAACTACCCATGATGGTCTTCGAAGATTTTTGCCCTATAGCTCAATCCGGGCTATTTATAAGCTTTTTAAGGAATGTAGAAGAAGAACTTAAGCGCCATTTTAGTGATGATAATTTTGCTTTTTTGCTCGTCTACTTATCATTAGTAATTCAACGTATCCATCAAGGCTGTTACTTGCCTGATAAAAAACAAGTTTATGAGCTTTTTAACGAATCCATGTTCTCGATCTTTTTACCCTTAGTCCAAGAGTTCAATAACTTATTTGAAATCACATTGCCCCGGCAGGAGATCAATGCCTTATTTATACACCTCTTAGGCGCACAGTCGATCATGATTGATTCGAAGACCGTTGCAAACGCGCCCGAAAATATGGAGTTGCTGTCCATTGTAGAGCAAATTGTGTCTGAAATTGAAAGTGTATACAGAATAGAGTTCGGAAAAAACCGTAGGAAATTAGTAAAAAGTCTTCTTGCGCATTTGATGCCAGCTGTCAATCGTATACGGTACCAACAAAAGATTATTAACCCAATTTACAATGAATTAATCACAAAGCATCGCCAGCTATTTATGAATACACGAAGCGCAATTGCTCCTTTGGAAACCTACTTAAACAATGCAGTGGATAATCACGAAGTTTCTTTCATTGCTATTTACTTTCTAGCAGCCTTAAATGAAGCTACAAATCGTGAAATACAGTTACCTCGTGTTCTAATTGTTTGTGGTTCTGGTTACGGAACTGCCCAGGTTGTTTCTATCCAAGTGCAAAACTTGTTCAATGCTGAAATTGTCGCAGTGATATCCGGCCGAGATGCGGCTAAGTATAAGAATCGTGGTAGTTATGATTATCTAATCAGCACGGTTGATCTACCCGATTTCCAAGAAGATCAATATATTAAGGTTAGTCCTCTGTTTACAGACGAAGATTATGTAAGGTTAAAAGAATTTTTAGATGTCCGCTATGCTTCCGGAGCCCAACAATTACAGCAGGTAGCGTTGACAAAGAAATTGTCTGCTATAGCTGGAAAATTTGGTGCAGAAAATAATCTACAGCAAATGCAATATGAATTTTTAGCAGTCTTAATGGGGGCTAAGGATAACTTTATGCAGCGTGGAAGTCCTCACCTGCTATCTTTGCGAGAGATGATGCCAGGCAATCTTATGCGTTTCAATGTTGAATGTTGCAATTGGCGTGAGGCTGTAACTCAAGGCACGCTAATATTAGAAGAAAACAAGATAGTCGAGCCGCGATATAAGGAAGCAATAATAAAGAACCTTATCGATTTTGGCCCTAACATGGTGATGTTTCCTAATGTGGTTATTTCCCACGCCAGGCCTGTAGACGGTTGTTTAAAGCCAGCTTTTGGCTTTATAAATCTAAAAAGGCCCATCGGATTTGGTTCGCGTTATCATGACCCAGCCAAGGCCATTATTACCCTGTCGGTGGTAAACACAGACTCTCATTTAAATGCTCTGGTACAGCTGTTTAATATGCTTTCAAATAGCGATGACAGGGAAAAACTATTGCGAGCAGTCACGAAAGATGAAGTGATTAGGTTAATAGAACAGTATCCTGACTAGCGGGGTAGGGAGCAAAACACAAACGTAGAAGGGGATGTATGATGTACGCACAGATTAATCAACGGGCAGATAACTGGGAGGACGCTATACGTATTGCTTGCAAACCACTTATTGAAAATGGACATGTAACCACAAAATTTGCAGAGCTCACAATAGAACGGGAGAAAAAGTGGCCAACTGGCCTCCCTTCTTTACCCGTCGGTGTTGCAATTCCTCATGCGGAAACGCGTGATCAGATAATCAAAGCGGAAATTAGTGCTGTGGTTTTAAATGAGCCTACTACTTTTAAGCAGGCTGGAAACGATGAGATTTCTGTTTCAGTACAGTTGGTATTTGTATTGGCATTTGATGACTCAACTCTTCAACTTAACATGATAGCCAACTTGATGGAATGTATATCCAAGGCTGAAAACCTGAATGCTTTGTTGCAAGCAAAAACCGAAGAGGATTTCATACAAATATATAATTCCGTACGCAATCCTTCAACGAATCTTGAGCATGAGTCCTCAACAAGAAAGGAGGTGAAACTATGCCCAGTCGAACAATTAAGGTAGTTTTTGCTTGTGGCGCAGGTGTAGCTCAATGTACAGCTATGGATATTCAATTAAGAAAGTTTTTCAAAGAGAAAGGATGGGCTATTGAGACCAAAAAAGGAAACTATGGAGAGGTCCCAGGTACATTCAGAAGTTGGAAACCCGATTTGTATATCACAACCGGTGGTACAGGAGTCACCGTACCGGATAGTATCAAGCATTTCGACGGTTTGCCGCTAATTATTAACAGAGGAAAAGAGGACTTGTTTAATAGAATAGCAGCATATCTGGAGACAATTGAGTAAAATTCTACTATTAGAATCTAGGGGGTAAACTAATGCAAGTCATAAACTCGTTTATTGAGTTTCTACAACAAATGGGAGCGCAAGCTATTATGCCGGTTTTTATCATCATCATTGGGCTCGTAATCCGCGTTCCGCTCAAAGACCTCATTAAGGCTGCCCTGACTGTAGCTGTTGGTTTTATTGGCATGTTTGCTATGATGGGTATTTTAGGGTCATCAATAGCTCCTTCAGTAGCAAGCATGGCCGAGAAGATGGGGCTACAACTTACTGCACTTGACGTAGGTTGGACCGTTCCTGCATCTTTTGCTTGGGCCTATTATCTCGCCCCAGTTGTATTCCTTCTCACTTTCGGGGTTAATATTGTGATGATCCTATTAGGCTGGACCCGCACTCTCAACGTTGACGTATGGAACTTCCATAACTTCATGTTTGCAGCTGCAGTCATTGACGTTACCACTGGCAATACCGTTCTTGCCCTTGCAGCTGCCGTTATCACCAATGTAACTGCGTTATTGATGGCTGACTGGGCGTATAAGCTTACTGAAAAAGATTACCCAGGCATTTCATTTGCACACGCGTTTACTGTGTATTGGATACCGCTTAGCTTATTGCTAAACAAATTATGGGGAATAATCCCAGGTGTGAAAAAAGTACAAGCGGACCCTGAAACTCTAATTAAAAAGTTCGGCAACTGGGGCGACCCAATGTTCATCGGCTTTATTCTTGGATTCCTTATCACTTTAGTGGCAGGACTTGGTGTACAGGCAGCGATCCTTACCGGGCTTAGTCTTGCTGCTGTCATGTTACTCTTGCCCAAAATGGTTGCTTACCTAATGGAAGGCGTATCAGTTATCGCCACTCGCATACAGGAAGTTGCTGAAGGCAGCAAACTGTTGCGGGGCAAAGAACTACTAATCGGCGTAGACGGTGGTTTGTTAATTGGCCGTCCTGGATCTATTGTCATGGGTGTTGTGATGGTGCCAATAGTATTGGTTATTGCTTTCATTCTTCCTGGCAACAAGACCATCCCTATGGGCGATTTAGCTGTTCTTTACGGTTTATGGCAGTGGACTGTAATTTGTGCAAAGGACAATGTGTTCCGCGGAATTCTATCTGCTACAGTTATTTCCGCTCTGACCTTATGGATTGCCTCGGATTTCGCTCCTGCTGTGACCTTGATGGCTGAAGGGGTCGGATACGCCCTACCTGCTGGCATGAATCAGATTACTGCATTGGCTCTCGGTAACGAAATTATACCCTGGTTGTTTTACCGTCTGGCTTTGCTGTTCTAGCATACGAAAAATAATCATTTTTGGTCAGTGCCGGATTTGGTCCTCCCGATTCCGGCACTGACCAAACTAACCCACTCATGTAATTTGGGCTTTTTATTTAATCCACTATATCTTTACTCCAAGGGGGTAATTCTGTTGACACTGGGGAAAAACGACCTTATTCGCATGTATGAATTAATGTACACAACCCGGGTTTATGAAGAAAAATTATATTTTATGTTTCTTGAGGGCATCTTGCCTGCTAGCATTCATCAATCCCATGGGCAAGAAGCATGCGGTGTTGGGGTGGGTTATAGCCTTCGAAAAGAAGAT
Source organism: Firmicutes bacterium UBA5509 (assembly GCA_002423965.1). Taxonomy (GTDB): domain Bacteria; phylum Bacillota; class Proteinivoracia; order UBA4975; family UBA4975; genus UBA4975. The sequence continues at coordinate 81,275 of DIOR01000026.1, forward strand.
ATGTTATTTACTTCTCACCGAAATATTTCACATCTGCTGACCAAGGGCCTTGACCTCAAAGCTCTGATGGCTGAGCAGTTTTTCAAAGAAACCGGCTGCTCCAAAGGAAGGGGCGGTACAATACACATCAATGACATGTCGGTTGGCATTCCTGTAACCCATGGAATCTTGGGTGCCGCTGCAGTACACGCTTGCGGTGCTGCGACAGCCTTTCAGATAAAGAAAAGTGAAAATATAGCTGTTGCTGTATTTGGTGATGGTGCCAGTAATGAAGGGGCGACCTATGAAGCTTTAAACTGGGCCCAAGTGCGGAAACTTCCTGTAGTGTTTGTATGTGAAAACAACTTTTACGGTGCCTCCACTCATGTAAGTAAAGTAAACCCTGTGGAACACATAGCCGAAAAGGCCAAAGGTTTTAACATGGAATATTACACCCTGGATGGTAATGATGTTTTTGCGGTATATAATGCGACCAAAAAGGCTGTAGATAAAGCTCGAGCTGGCAACGGACCCACCTTTTTGGAGTTAGAGACTTACCGTATTGCAGGGCATTCCCGTAGCGATTCTAATAGCTACCGCGACAAAGAGGAAAGTGATTACTGGATATCCGATGAGCGTGATCCTATTAAGCGTATGGAGCGCCATCTGCTTAAAGAGGCAATTCTTACCCCAGAAGGTTTGGACAAGAAACAAGCTGAAATTGAGGAAAAAATTGAAGAAGCTGTCCGCTTTGCCATTAGCAGCCCTGATCCGTCAATCGAAGACGCAACTTTATACAACTATTACGAAAGGGTGAATAAGTAATGGCTGAAATGACCATTGGAGAAGCTTTACGCAAAGCCATGGTGGACGAAATGCGTCTTGACGAAAACGTCTTTTGTCTTGGCCAGGATATTGGAATAGATAAAGGATGGGGTGGTGCCTTTGGCATAAACCAGGGTATGGTAGAGGAATTCGGGCATGAACGGATCATTGACACTCCAATAGCCGAATACTTGATGGGAGGCCTATGTATTGGTTCTGCTCTAGCTGGTATGCGTCCGATATGCGATGTTCAATATGGAGACTTTCTTTTTAACATGGCGTCCCCTATTTTTAATGAGGCTCCCAAAATCTCTTATATGTCCGGGGGGAAAATGGGAGTTCCTATGGTCTTGCGTATGCCTGTTGGTTCAACTGGGCGTGGTGGACAACATGCCCAAAGCCTTGAGGGGTTTCTTGTCCATACAAATGGACTAAAAGTTATTTGTCCCTCCGACGCATATGATGCGAAGGGGCTTATGACAGCAGCAATCAGGGATGATAACCCTGTAGTTGTGTTGGAGCACAAGCTTCTATACGGGAATAAAGGCGTCCGCGTTGAAAAGAACGCCGTATCTACTGTTTGCGACGTCCCGGACGGTGATTATGTCGTTCCTATTGGGAAAGGAAGAATCCGTAGAGAAGGGACACATATCACTGTAGTAGCGAATTTATTAATGGTATATCGGGTGTTGGAGGCAGCAAATGTTTTAGCAGAGGAAGGCATCGAAGTTGAGTTAATTGATCCCCGTAGCTTGCTTCCGTTTGATCATGAACTTGTCTACGAATCTGTACGCAAGACACATCGTCTCGTTATTGTTCATGAGGATACTCTGACCAATGGCTGGGGGGCAGAAGTTGCAGCTCGGGCAGCGGAGAACTGTCTATACGACCTAGATGCCCCTGTTAAGAGAGTCACTGTGCCCGATACTATTTTGCCTTGTGCAAAGAATTTAGAGAGTTTCTTGGTCCCAAGTGTTGAAAGGATAGTACAGGAAATCCGCAGTATTGTAAACTTATAAGATAAAAAAAACCGTTTAATGGAGGGTAGTCTAATGCTGCATAAACTCGTGATTCCAGGTGGTCAAACTTCCGGACAATCTACCTTAGCCAAATGGAACAAGAATCCTGGAGATGAGGTGGTAAAGTGGGACGTTATTGCTGAGGTTGAAACAGACAAAACAGTACTTGATATCGAGTGTCCAGTTCGTAAGGGTATATTTTTAGGTGGTTACTTTGCAGAGGGCGATGTAATCAGTGCAGGCACTGTAATTGGCTACATTGGGGACGTTGAAGATGAATTGCCTCCAAAAGAGGGAAGTGCTGCAAAGGAAACTATTGAAGAGGTTAAAGAAATGGCCAATCCGCTCCCGGAAGAACAAGAATCCCAAATTGCGTCTTCTCTTCCCGAGGCAACTATCAAGGCGACACCAGGTGCTAAGCGTCTTGCGAAGGCAAATAACATTAATCTTGAAGAGATTAAGTCCTCTGCGCCCGTGATAAATGAAGATGATGTAAAGGCCTTTATTAACGATCCCCATATAAATACAGTCCCGGGAGCAATGGAAATGCCCCTTGGCCAGAAGGAAGTTGCCGCAGCATTAATGTCTAGTTTAACGCAGACAGCCCAATATAACATCACTTTTAAAGTGGATGCTACCATTTGCTTGAACGCTCTAAAATGGATTAACTCCGGAAAAAATAAATCAGAACGAATAACTTTAAATGATTTGGTAATGAAGGCTGCCTGCGTTGCAATAGAGGAGTACCCCCTCATCAACCAGTTTTATAGTCCAGAAGGGGTTACTAGAAACAAGTCAATCAACTTTGGTTTTGCCATAAGTGTTGGCAGTAGCTTGATAGTGCCTGTTCTAAAAAATGCAGGCGGGAAATCTATTTGGCAGATTGCAAAGGGCAACAAGGAAAATATCGCCTTAGTGCGCAGCGGCAAATACGACCACTCAATGATCGTTGGTGGAACCATTACTTTGTCAGGAGTAGGAAACCTAGGGGTATATCACAGTGTTGCGATTTTGAATTCTAGGGAAAGTTGCATTTTGGTAGTAAACGCTGTATTGGATGATGTGAAGATTGAAAATGGTGAGATTGTTGCGTATAAGAGCTTCTTGCTTACCGGCACTTTCGATCACCGGTTAATCAACGGTGGATATGCGGCACAATTTATGGGTAAGGTTAAAGAACTACTGGAAGAAACAGAACCATTATTGGTGTAGAGTTTACATCCAGTGAAAAAGGGGGGTAAAGGTTATGCTAAAGGCAATAGGCGAAAAAATAGCGCCCTTCAGCAGATGGTATTTTCAGAAAGGTAAGCGCTTAATTATTACAATTCCGTTGTTTTTAGACACTATTTACTTGTGGATAATGGGATTTGTGTACATGCTCCTTTTATTCCCTGCTGTAGAGCGAATGGGCGGTGCGATTATTTTCTTTTTAGGTGTTGGGTTTGTGCTTACCCTAGCACCCGTAATAATGGCTCTTATCTATTTTACCTACCCCTCCAAAAAGGCGAAAAGGCTCCGGGAAAGACGGCCTGAGCTTAGCGAGAAAAAGTTGTTTGTGCTTACTGTCGTAAACATGCTTGCCATGCGCATTCTGTTTACGGTAGCGTTTTATGTTTTGGGAAACCTCATTCGTGCATAATTAAACTGGAGGTATTTACTTTGAGCATTCTACAGACTGTAATTACCATGACCGAAATGATGGCAGCCGCCGCTATCACTGCCCCTAAAGCTAGGGGCGACAATGTGGTGAGCTATCTTATTTTACATGGCGAAAAACTGCGAGAATTCGGTCTACAAATGATACAATATGGTGAAGAGAGCAAGCGAAAAAATTATGATCGCGACGGTAATAACGTTCTTAACGCTGATGCTTTACTAATTTTATACTTGAATGGTGACCATCGTGGTAATTTGAATTGTGGTGCTTGTGGATATGATACCTGCGCAGAATTTGAACTGCGGCAGGGTCCTGAGTTTGACGGACCTGTTTGTGCTATACGCAGCATTGACCTCGGCGTCGCAATTGGTTCAGCGGTAAAGATGGCGAGTACCCTAAACGTGGATAACCGTGTGATGTATCGTATTGGACCAGTTGCGCGTAAGTATGGTTGGATTGACGGCCCCCTTGCTATGGGTATTCCGGTTTCGATTACATCTAAAAATATATTTTTTCAGAGGTAGCCATGGAAGATACAATGAGAGCGTTAATCTTAACCAAAAATCAAGAAATCGAATTGCGTACTACATTTCCCATTCCCCAAATAAAAGAGGGGTTTGTGCTTGTCAAAGTGAAGCGAGCTGGTATTTGCGCAAGCGATATAGGCTATTGGAAACATGGTGGAGCAAATCTACAGTTGCCAGTTATATTGGGACATGAGGTAAGTGGAATTATTGTTGACGCAGGGGATACTAGTTTTTCAAAGGGTAGTAGGGTCTTTTTAACAAATGACTTTTATTTATGTGGTGAATGTCGTTTCTGTAAAAGTGGGAATAACAATATGTGCATAGGTAGACGAAGCATTGGTTCCAAAGAAAATGGTGGGTTTGCCGAATACATTTTGGCCCCCAAGGGGATAGTGCGCATAATCCCCGAAGGAATGAGTTTTGAAGAAGCTGCTTACCTTGAAGTGCTGGCCTGTGGGGTTCACGCCATTGTAAATCAGGCCAAGGTCAAGGTAAATGACCTCGTCTTTGTTTCGGGACCGGGAGCTATTGGCTTGTCAGCGGCCCTAACTGCTAAAGCAATGGGTTGCCGTGTAGTTCTGGGGGGACTTTCCCAAGATATACATCGTTTACAGATTGCACAAGGTCTTGGAATTGACTATGTCGTTGACATAAGCCAAGAGAACTTAGCAGAAATTATTCATGACCTTTCGGACGGATACGGTGCAGATATCACTGTAGAGGCGGCTGGAGTCTATCCGTCATTACAAACCTGCTTTGAATTGACGCGAAAACGTGGAACCTGTGTGGAAATGGGTGTGTTACACGGTACGTCCACTATCGACTTATCTGTAGTCATGTTTAAAGAGCTTATCTTTACTGGGAGCTATGCGAAAAATGAAAGGGACTGGATAATTGCCAGGGATTTAGTTGCTTTGAACAGGGTAGAGGTAGGCCCCATGATAAGTGATATAATGTCTCTTGAAGATTACGAGAAAGCTTTCGACAAATCGATTCGGACCGATTGCTTTAAAATCATGTTTGATCCCGAATTAAGGAATTAGAGTCTAATCTCATAAGAAAGAGGGTACTTGTATGCACATTATACCTACCATAGTGAACCTCCTTGGTGGGGCAATACTGTTCTTTGCTTATAAAATGATGGATTACAAAACCAAAGAAAAGAACATTGGAGAAGTGTTATTGGAATTGCCCAAGGGGCTACATTATAGTGATATGGCTTACCAGACCCTCTGGGCAGTCATTACACTTGTTTTGGTTATTCTGATCTACGCGCTTGAGCTAATAACCATGGCTTTAGGTTACATCTTTTTCTTTTTGGCGGGGATCATTATTGCTTATTTTTTCTTTTACCTTTATCTGACAACTCAAGAAAAAGGTTTTTTCGAAAACGCAATTCTTACTGCAATGGGAGTGCTACCTTACCAATTGATTCTAGGTTATGAGCTAAAGGAAAAACGTGGCAGCTCAGATACTGTCCTTCATCTAAAAACTCGTGGCCGCTTTATTAAGGTAACACACTTGCTTGTTGTTCCTAAAGAAGCTATGAGTAAGGCTATTGCTATGCTGGATAAAAGAATGCCTAAGGCCGTGGGTCCAAAATAACTTAGAATTCAAGTTAATAGGTATTTGCTCTCGTGTTTATAGTGTGCCGAGGAGGTAGGTGAGCATTCCGTGGAGATAGAGGTTGTACTGATAGCAAACGCTGGTTTGATGCTGAAGGTAGGACAGACAAAGATTTTGATAGATTCTTTGTATGAAGGCAAAGATACTACCTTCAGCTCACCATCCCAATCTACAATGCAAAAGATAAGAAAAGGGCTGCCACCCTTTGAAGACATCTCATATGTTTTCCTCACCCATTTTCACCCAGATCATTTTGAACCCGGATTATTTCTCAATTATATAAAGAGTCATAAACTAAAAGGGATTTATTTACCCGGGGAAGCAGTTAATAAGTATCCGGATTTTTTTTTGGAACCTATTTTGGGTAAGAGTAATGTCCATATTTTACCTCCGATGCCAGGCGAAACACAAAGCTTCGATATGGAAGATAGTATCCGCTTTTGTTGCTTTAAATCTTCACATATCCGGCAAGATATCTTTAAAGATATAGCAAACTATAGCTATTTGTTTTTCTTTCACAATAAAACTCTGTTAGTCCCCGGCGATGCAGACACTGATTTGTCCTTTTTTACAAAAATGCTGAAGGGTATTAAACTAGATGCTTTTTTCGCAAACCCACTTTTTATCAACAAGCCGGAGGGTCGTCAAATATTGCAGGAACTGGCCCCTAATCTCGTAGTTTTTTACCATATCCCTTTTGCGGAGGATGACAGTATCTTCTTCCGCCAGATTGTAAGGCAGGGGTGCAGAAAATATGCTGACATCCTTCCCAAAGTGGTTGTCTTACAAGATGAAATGCAGGGTTTTAGTATTTGAGGTAAGATAAAGACTATGTCTAGAAAAGAAGGTGGCTTATGACTACAGTAGTGGTTATCGGGGGAGGTCCCGGAGGATATGTTGCTGCAATCCGGGCTGCGCAACTTGGCGGGACTGTAACCCTTGTTGAAAAAGAAAAAATAGGCGGGACATGCCTTAATGTTGGTTGCATCCCTACCAAGGCTCTGCTGCACGCGGGAGAATTTTTTGAGGATATACAGCAAGCCTCCTCTTATGGCATTAATCTAGAGCTGCAGGGATATGACTGGAGCTTGACCCAGGCCAAGAAAGACAAGACTGTCGCAGGTCTTACCAGAGGTGTGGCGGCCCTATTGAAAGCAAATGGCGTCACTGTTATCTATGGAAATGCTAGACTACTTTCCGGCAGAACCATTTCTGTTACTAACGCTTCGGGAATGGACACTGTTATATCGGCAGATAAGGTTATTATTGCTGTTGGCTCAGTTGCCTATATTCCGCCGATTCCCGGTCTCATTAGCCCCCATTGTGTTACCTCCACTGAAGCCTTATCCCTGAGCACAGTTCCCAAAACCATGGTGATAATTGGTGGTGGGGTAATAGGTCTTGAATTAGGAAGCGTATACCACAACTTTGGGACAACCGTTACCATTGTTGAGGCGTTGCCTCAGATTCTTCCTTCCATGGATAGTGAGCTTGGGGAAATGCTACAACAAATGTTGCAGAGGAACGGAATTGAGATCTATACTGGGGCTAAAGTGATTTCTATTGGTAACAATGCCGATGTGGCTGCGGTGGAGGTCGAAGTATGTAACGAGAAGAGAACCTTTGAGGCTGAAGTAGTATTGGTGGCAACGGGACGTCGCCCGAATACGCAGTCCCTCGGCCTGGAGGATATTGGGGTAGAAGTTGAAAATGGCTCTATAAAAGTAAATACTTTTTTGGAGACTACTATAAAAGGGATATACGCTGTTGGCGATTGCCTTGGCCAGGTAATGCTTGCCCATGTAGCATCAGCTCAGGGAGAAGTGGCGGCTACAAATGCTTTGGGAGGGGCCGAAAAGTATGAGAACGCTGTAATTCCCTCTTGTGTTTATACAAATCCCGAGTTTGCTGAAGTCGGATTGACTGAGAGCCATGCTAAGGAATTGGGGCTAGATTATTCCGTAGATAAATTTCCTTTATACGCCAACGGCAAGGCACTTATTATGAATGGTGGAAAAGGGGTAGTCAAGCTTATCACCAACAGCGACGGTTCCCTTCTTGGTTCCCAAATCCTTGGGCCAAGTGCTACTGAGATAATTGGTGAATGCGCACTGGCAATAAAAATGGGGGCAACTGCAGGGGATCTAATTCGAACTATTCATGCGCACCCCACAATTTACGAAGCTATTAGAGAGGCAGCTCTTGTGTCCGAACATCGACCGATTCATACGCTCTAGTTCCAGTTGATTAACGTTATTATAAGGAAAAAGCAAATCCTTTGGTTCGTGACAAGAAAAATTATGCTCCAAAACGGAAAAATCCTAGCCTAAGCGCCAACCCAGGTATGGAGGAGGAAATATGGCCAATTACTTGTTTTTACACCAAGACTACGATGGCTGGCAAAATCTCGCCGTTGATGAGTTTTTGCTCCGCAATGTTGGGGAAAATGATATTATCCTTCATATTTACGTCAACGCCAACTGTGTTGTCATTGGGAAGCATCAAAACCCTTGGCGTGAATGTAACTTGGCCACCATGGAGGCAGATGGGGTAAAGCTGGTGCGGCGCATCTCAGGTGGAGGGGCAGTCTTCCATGATTTGGGTAATGTGAACTTTTCATTTATTGCCCACAGAAAGAATTATAATGTGCCCAGACAAATGGATGTCATCATCCGGACTGTGCAGGCTTTGGGTATTCCCGCAGAATTCTCCGGCAGGAACGATATATTAGTCCAGGGGAAAAAGTTTTCCGGCAACGCTTTTTGTGAGATTAGGGAAGGCTGTCAACATCACGGCACTTTGCTGGTAAACTCTGACCTTTCAAAGCTTCCGAAGTATCTGTGTGTATCAGAAAAAAAGATTCGTGCCAAAGGTGTTACATCTGTTCAATCAAGGGTGTGTAATCTTTCAGAGCTTGTGCGCGGCCTCAATGCTGACACAGTAAAACAGGCCCTTTGTACCGCCTTCGCTGAAGAATATGGGCACTATAAGTCTATGCAACTATCAGCGGATGCTATAGGGGAGATTCAGGAATTGTACAAAAAACAATCCTCTTGGCAATGGCGGCTGGGGCGGACTCCCAGGTTTGACATGCTTCTGGAGGACCGGTTTTCTTGGGGTGAACTCCAACTCCATTTAACGGTGAAAGAGGGGGTAATTACTGAGGCTGAGGTCTTTAGCGACGCCTTAGATGTTAATTTGCCGCCACTTATTGCAAAAGCCATTCAGGGGGCCACCTTGTCACCATTGGAGCTTAAGGCTCGGATCCATTCTGTCGCCAAGGAGAGTCTGGAATTAATGGAGGTGGCGGATTGGCTGAGCAGCCAATCTCTATAGCCCCGCCATTAAGGAACGGATAATTATTTTAAGCAGATTAAGATACACCCAAAAGTGTTGTTAATGGGGAGGTTTTCGTTTGATAAAAGGAATTGCAGCATCTAACGGTATAGTGATTGGGAAAGCTTTCGTAGTTAATGATTCAAAGCTGGAATTGCCAAGATACGCTATATCCCCCGACGAAAAGGATCAAGAATTGGCTCGGCTCCACCAGGCAATGACAAAGACTCAAGCCCAGCTGACGGGTATCCGGGACAGCTTGGCAGCCAAGGCTGGAGATGAAGAGGCAGCTATCTTTGATGCTCACCTCATGATCCTGGAAGATCCAATGTTGGCGGACACAATTACAGAAAGAATCATCCAGGGCTCCAACGCTGAGGCAGCGGTCTACGATGCCGGTGAGACTTATGCCTCAATGTTTGATGTCATGGAGGATGACTATATGAGAGGCCGGGGGGCAGACGTCAGGGATATCAGCAATCGCTGGGTAAATAATCTCTTAGGAGTGGAGACTGAGACCCTGGCCCATCTGCGTGAGGCTGCGGTGGTCTTTGCTCACGACCTGGCCCCTTCCGATACTGCTCAGATGGACCGAAATAAGGTCTTGGCCTTTGTCACCGAAATCGGGGGCAGGACCTCCCATAGTACCATCATGGCCAGGTCCCTGGAGATTCCCGCTGTGGTGGGAGTAGGGCATTTTGGTGCTATCTCCTCCGGGGACACCGTCATCGTTGATGGCGGCAATGGTCTGGTTGTCGTCAATCCTTCGCCGGAGGTGTTGGCGGACTATCAAGAGAGAAAACTAAAATTTGATCAACGGAAGGCTCAACTTCAGGAGCTCAAGGATTTGCCAGCCCAGGCCTTGGATGGCAAGACCTTTGAGTTGGCCGCCAATATCGGCACCCCCAATGATGTGGATGCTGCTTTGGCCTATGGCGCCCATGGTGTAGGCCTTTATCGCACCGAGTTTTTGTATATGGATCGCACGGATATGCCTTCGGAACAGGAACAGTACCTTGCCTACCGCAAAGTCCTCGAGGCCTTTGGCCGGGAACCTGTGATTATCAGGACGCTGGATATCGGCGGTGACAAAGAGCTGACTTATTTAAAGATGGATAAGGAGCTGAATCCTTTCCTGGGCAACCGGGCCATCAGACTTTGCTTGGCCAACCCGGAAATGTTTAAGGCCCAGCTTCGGGCTATTCTCCGGGCTGGAGTTACGGGCAATCCTTGGATTATGTTGCCTATGGTTGCAATTCCAGAGGAAGTGCGTCAAACCAAGGAGTTGCTTAGGCAAGTAGAGGCAGAACTTGAAGCTGAAGGGGCGGAGTTCACCCGGGACTATAAACTGGGTATCATGATTGAGATTCCCTCCGCAGCAGTTCAGGCCGACCACTTTGCTCAAGAGGTAGACTTTTTCAGCATTGGGACCAATGACTTGATTCAATATACCTGCGCCGTGGACCGAATGAATCAGAATGTATCCTATTTGTATGATCCCTTTAATCCAGCCGTACTTCGCTTAATTGAGTATGTAATTAGCTCGGGTCACAAATACGGTAAGTTTGTGGGAATGTGCGGTGAGATGGCTGGTGAACCCCTGGCTGCTCCCCTGTTGATGGCTATGGGCCTGGATGAGTTTAGCATGAGCGCTTCCAGCATTCCTCCGGTAAAGGCGGTAATTCGTTCACTGGATACCTATCGCTGCAGAGAGTTATGGGACCAGGCCAAGAAGTATACTGATGGGAAACAGATTAGGCAGCTGCTGGAAACAGAGCTGAAAGATATACTATAAAGGGAGCCGAAGGAGGTACAGCTATGGCAGAAAATAAGGTTACTATACACAACAAGACAGGCCTTCATGCCCGTCCCGCGGCACTTTTTGTTCAAAAAGCCAGCCAATTTACCAGTGATATAAGCATAGTCCTGGGGGCAAAGGTGGTTAACGCCAAGAGCATTATGGGGGTAATGTCCCTGGGGGCAGGTCAGGGTAGCAAAATCTTGATTAAGGCCAAGGGTGAAGATGCCCAACAAGCAGTGGATGCCCTTACAGAATTGTTAGATTCTCTTTCAGAGTAGGCTAAACCCAATCCCCTTCAGTCTAAATAATAATTGTTTGTCCGGCCCGTTTAAGCGGGCTTTTTTGTTGTGGTATAATGGGGCCAGCGAGGAGTGATGGGAATGCATCAGCGCAGTTTGCGACTTTTAGAACTAGATAAAATAACCGATATGCTCCGGGAAAAATGTGCAACTGCCATGGGAGAGGATTTGGCTGCCACAATTAAGCCTACCGCAGATTACAGCCTGGTCCTGGACCTCCAACAGCAAACCTGCCAGGCGGCAGATGTTCTCTGCAAAGAAAGTCCGCCCCTTTCCGGATTGACGGATATAGGCGATGAGATTAGCCGGGCAGGTAAGGGATCAGTATTAGATCCTCAAAGCCTGTTTAAGGTTGCGGGTTTCTTGGCGGCTTCAACTTCCCTCCTCCGGTTTATGAAAAAGCATGCTGTAGATGACAGTTGGCTATCCCTTACTGCTTACGGATTGGTGGACCTTCCACAGTTGCTGGAAGATCTGCGCCGGGCGGTGGACTGGGACGGAAATGTGCTCGATACCGCCAGCAATGAGCTCAGGTCTCTGCGCAGGAAAATAGAAACCTCTGAATCCAGGCTGCGATCTAAGTTGGATTCTATGATTAAATCCTCATCCATACAGAAGTATCTTCAGGAGCCCTTGGTCACTCAACGGGAGGGGCGTTTTTGTCTGCCAGTGAAATCTGAATGTCGGGGACAGGTACCCGGTGTAGTTCATGACCAATCCGCCAGTGGTGCAACGCTATTTATCGAACCTCTTTCTGTTGTGGACTTTAGCAATGAAATGTCCAGCCTTAGGCACCAGGAAGAGGAAGAAATAAAGCGGATACTTAGGGATCTTTCCGGCAGAATAGGCTCCCATCGTGAGGATTTGGCAATGGCCCTTGATGCTGCAGGAAAAATAGACTTTGCCTTTGCTAAGGCGAAGCTTGGTTTGGCCATGAAGGGGACGCCGCCAGAAATCCGCAGGGATGGTCGCTTGGTCCTCAACAATGCCCGCCATCCCCTGCTTCTGGCCAAGGAAGTTGTTCCTACCACCATTATTCTCGGTGGAGACTATTCGGTATTGGTGATCACTGGCCCAAACACCGGTGGCAAGACAGTTACCTTAAAGACTGCAGGCCTTTTTTGCCTCATGGCCCAATGCGGGATGTGGTTGCCGGTATCTCAAGGGAGCTGTGTTCCTGTATATACGAATATTTATGCAGACATCGGCGATGAGCAAAGTATTGAGCAATCCCTTAGTACTTTTTCCTCCCATATGACCAATATCGTCCAGATACTGGAGCAAGCTGACGGTGACTCCCTTGTGTTATTGGATGAACTGGGAGCAGGAACAGACCCCGCCGAAGGGGCGGCCCTGGCCACAGCTATACTGGGTAAACTGAAATCCACCGGCATCTCGGTGGTGGCTACAACTCATTATAGTGAGCTAAAGGCTTATGCCACTACAGAGCCTGGGGTGCAAAATGCCAGTGTGGAATTCGACATAGAGACCTTGCGTCCTACCTATCGTTTGATTATTGGATCTCCTGGGAAAAGCAACGCCTTTGAAATTGCCTTGCGCCTTGGGCTGAATCCTAAAGTAGTAAGCAGTTCTAGACAACTGCTGAATACAGATACCCGCCGCACAGAGGATTTAATTGCCTCTCTTGAAGCTAAACGCATTGAGGTGGAAAGGACCCTTGTTGAAGCCAAAGCGGAGCTGGAACAGGCGGAGAAAGCACGCATGATCAGTGAGCAGCACCTACAGAAGTTAGAAGAGCAACAAGGGAAGTTGTTGGAACAGGCCCGGCAAAAAAGCAATGAACTGCTGAGGAGTGCTCGTTTTGAGGCTGAAGCCTTGTTGACAGAACTTCGCCAAGCTCAGTCCGGGGTCGAAAATTTGGATCAATTATCCCGGAAGGTCAGAGAGCAACTGAAACCCCTTCCTGGTTCTGCTCCGCCCCAAAAGGGAACGGCTCCACAACCTGCACAACTGCCGGCAGGACAGCCAGTGAGGGTGCTATCCTTGAATAAAACTGGTAATATTGTCTCCTTGCTTTCTGAGGAAGAGGCCATTGTCCAGGTTGGGATAATGAAGGTGAATGTAAAGCTAACTGATTTGCGCCTGACGGAGGAAGAGGCCGTTAAGGGCAAAGGCCGGAGCATCGTCAGCACCTCCGCAGCTACAATTTCCTCGGAAATAAACCTCAGGGGGCAGATGGTGGAGGAGGCTTGTCTACATCTCGAAAAGTATATGGACTCTGCAATGTTAGCTGGGCTGGCCCAAATTACTGTTATTCATGGCAAGGGAACCGGTGCCTTGGGTCGGGGTATACAGGAGTATCTCAAGGCCCACCCCTCTGTTTCTGGGTTTAGGTATGGCGTTGCCGGTGAAGGTGGCAGCGGAGTGACAATTGTAACTATTAAGTAAAAAAAATACGCTGCTGACCCAATCGGGTTCAGCAGCGTATTTTTTTAGAGATAATTAAATCTTGAAAAATCGATTACTCACGGGCTTGAAGCCTACACTGCCATCTTCATCGTCTGGACCCTCGGGTGAGCCTGGATCTTCTGAACCTGGATCCTCGGGAGCGATTTCAATAGCGAAGGCGGCGCCATCAGCGGTTTCAAAGTTTTTACCCTTGTACTTATAGACAACTTGGACCCTGTATTCATAAACGCCAGGATTTGCAGCCCCTATATCCTCATAAGCCGTGACTAGGGGATCGTTAAGGCTTGTAAGGAGGGTATTGTTTTTGTAAATTTTGTACCCGCCTATAACCACCTGTTCAATAGCAGTCATGGGAGGAGCGTTCCAATCCAGAAGGATATTACTTTCTGCAGGTTCTGCCACCAATGTGACTTCGAGAGCCCTTGAGTGGGAGATCGGCTGATGTCTTTGCAGTTCTTGATTAGCAGCATTAACCAGCACCAATTTATACTCATAGGGCATTCCAGGAACATGGGCAGAGACGTTGAAACTCCTGGTTGTAATTGGGAGGGGGTTGGGGTTTAATTTAACCGTTTCGCCAAATCTGGTGGAATAGATGTTAAAGCCAGTGAAAGCAGGTGGCGGATTTATTTCTTCTTTTCCGGGTGGTAGGGGCTGAGTCCATTCCCACTTTAGGGTGTTGCCATCAAGGGTAAATCCAAAGGTGGGGCCGTGAAGGTAGCAGTAATCAGAAGGAGGACGCAAGTTGTAATCTGCAGGTAATCTTCCACTCTTTCCTCCCCAGCGTTTATCAGTGGGCTCAACCTCGGGTCGGTTGAGAAATGCTCTATTTTCGACTAAATGTTCAGGGCAGTGTTCTGTAGCCTGTAATCCACTGGCGGTACAGATTGGCACAAGAATATGCATGTCGCAGGGCTGGGTGGGGACTGTGCCAGTTTTAAACCAGTCGGTAACGGTGCTGGTGCAGAGTTCGGTGGGGAGCAAGCCAGACTTGGCGCAGACTGTAACTTGAATAAGTCCGGAGGGCCTCGATGGCAAGGAAACGATATTCTTGCCAATTATTTTGCTAAATATTGTTCCGAACATATTGGTCATTTCTCTACCAGTACTAAGCCCTGGGATATATACTGTCTTGCCATCTACTTTAGCTTCCTTATTGTCATTGCCCATCCATAGGGAAAAGACATAGTTGGAGGTATAACCTATGCGCCAGCGATCATGTTGATCATTGGTAGTACCGGTTTTCCCGGCCACATTGTATTTTGCCAGTCCTGTTCCTGACATAGTGCCAGTGCGGACAACATCCCTGAGAACATCGGTAATTAAGAATGCTGTTTGCTCGGACATGGCAACTTCATGGGCGATGGGGGCGGAGAAGATTTCCTCGCCATCACGGCTTAGAATCTTAGTAACAAAGATAGGCTTGGATGTTATCCCCTTATTGGCAAAGCCAGAGAAAGCCTGAGCCATTTCAAGGGGGGTAACTTCTTGGGAGCCTATGGCAGTGCCAAGCTGTGCGTATGCTTTAGGATTGCTGGCATTACGCTCCCCGTACTTAGTTAAACCAAGTTTTTGAGCAAATTCCGCTCCGGCTTTTGCCCCGACTTCTTGGATAAGCTTCTCATAGGCTTTGATTGCGGGAATATTATATGAATGGACAAGGGCAGTTCTGGCGGTGACCAAGCCTTTAAAGGATCTGCTGACGTTTTCCGGGGTATAGTATTTTGACCCGCTTGGCCAGGCTGTAGGTGAGTCATCGATGGTACTGCCCGGGGAAAGAATGCCGTGTTCAAAGGCTGGACCATAAACCATAACAGGTTTAATTGAAGACCCAGGCTGAAACATGCTATTGTAGCGGTTTAATTTGTTTGAGGAGTTGAATTCTCTGCCGCCAACCATTCCATAGACATAACCAGTCTTAGAATCCATAAAGACTCCGGCTACCTGAGGATAACGGCGACCTGCACGGCTGTGCCCCTCGGGGTAGACGAAAGTGTTTTTAGGGTAATATTTATTGTCTGACATTATGTCCTGCATAATGTTTTGGACCCGGGGATCTAGGGCAGTGTGGATGTGTAGGCCTCCCCTGCGTATGGCAACAGCGGCAGCTTCCTCATCTTCGTAGAGGCCAGTGGACATGAGAGCATCAATAGCATGGGTGTGTACTACGGCATCAGTGTAGTGAGGATAAGGCCAACCTTTGCTTTCGGCCATATTTAAAACAATTTCTTCTTTAACAGCATAATCATGTTCTTCCTGGTTTATGAAGCCGAACTTGAGCATCATAGAGAGCACATTGTCCCGCCGGGCCAAAGCACGTTCCATATTGTCGGGGCCTGGAGCATAGTAAGATGGAGAGTTGGGTATTCCAGCAAGGAGGGCTGATTCAGAAAGAGTCAATTCACCTATCGGTTTGCTAAAGTATGTCTGGGAAGCAGCCTCAACCCCATAGGCGAAGTTTCCATAGAAAGTAACATTATTAATGTAAAACTCAAATATCTCAGGTTTACGGTATCGGCGTTCCATTGCAACTGCCAAGTACACCTCTTGAATTTTCCGGGAAAATTTTTTCTGACTGGAGAGATAGACCTGTTTGGCAACCTGCTGAGTGATGGTGCTTCCACCCTGGCCTCCTCTTCCGACAAGGTTGGTATATACTGCTCTAGCGATGCCACGAAGGTCAAAGCCCGAATGTGTTTCGAAGGTCTTATCTTCAGCGGCTAAGAATGCATTCTTTAAATAATCAGGGACATCTGCCATCTTAACGGGAATACGATTTTGGGCATCATGAACTTCAGTGATTAAATCACCGTTGATGTCGTAAATATAAGATGGAAGGTAGGGGTGTTCCAACAAAGATTCATCAAAGGTGGGCACGTCCTCTAGGGCACCGACAATCATACCAGTACCCATGCCAAAGCCACCAAGAAGTACAGCAAATAGAAAGACGATGCCGATTTTAGTAAGCAGCCATGTAGTAGAGCCAAAAACCTTTAAGACCGGCTTGGTTTTTTGATAAAACGCGTTTAGGGGTGATTTTTTTGAAGTACTCATGTGAGTTCCTCCCTTATAAATAAGGATAGAATTAATTAATTATAGCATAGATAACAGTACTTGTTAACTGAATAACATCCCCAAAAATAACCTAAAAAACCCTTGGCGGGTTTTCCAGGGGATAAAGTGGTCGGGATGACAGGATTTGAACCTGCGGCCTCTGCGTCCCGAACGCAGCGCTCTACCAAACTGAGCCACATCCCGCTCAAGATATTGTATGTAATCTGCAGAGGTTTGTCAAATCATTTTAGGGAGCTGAAGGGAATGTTCAGAGTAAGGCGGCGGCCATTGTATAGGGCGGTAAAAAACCGTGTACCTCGGCGGTTTCTGAGACTTTTCATCTTTATTTGTATTATTTTTATTCTGGTCCAGTCTTTCCTGGTCATCCAAAATAATTTGCGTCCAACTATAATAGCATTGGCCCAAGCTAAAGCCAAAGTCCTTGCCACCGAAGCAATAAATCAGGCAATCAATCAGAATATAGCCAAGGAAAGCAGGTATGAACATTTAATTTTTATACAAAAAGACAATGAAGGCAATGTCATATTAGCAGAGGTTAACAATATGGAATTAGCGAGAATTCAGTCTCTGACTACCATGAATGTCCAGTCTGTACTTAAAGATCTGGATAAGCAACAGATAACAGTTCCATTAGGCCAGGTTCTTGGCAGCGAAATCCTTGCCAACCTTGGCCCGAAAATACCTATCACTTTGGTGCCCATTGGCACTGTAAGCGCAAAGATGGAACAGAAGTTTCAGTCTAGTGGTATAAACATTGTTTCCCATCAGGTGGGAATTGATATTACAGCTACAGTCCATATAGTCATTCCGTTTATAAAGACTGATGTCAAAGTTAATACGTATACACCCATTGTTACTGCAACTTTTTTCGGTCGTGTTCCTGAAACAGTAATTAATTTACCCATGCCCTATGATTTTCAATTTCCATCTACCTCTGACACAGATTAAAAAACATAAACATATAATGAAAGGATTTTGGGCAAAATTTAATGCTAGGATTTTTAAAAAATAGTTGTTGACAACGTCTTTTAAATAAGTTATGGTATACAAGCTGTCACTTTGCGGGGTCGAAAAAACTATTTGACCTTCCAGCCTGAGTGTGATATTATAATTAAGTCACCGTTTATAAGTGACAGTGCAGTCTGGAAGTTTTTTATCCGGATGCAGAATAGGAGTTCTTTGAAAACT
>DIOR01000027.1:0-196880 GCA_002423965.1 Firmicutes bacterium UBA5509
ACCTACAATGACTTGACACGATCCAAGTCTTGGTTTCTCTTGCAAACTCTATTTTGCCGTGCTAAAATACAAGATGTGCCGGAGTGACGGAATTGGCAGACGTACTTGACTCAAAATCAAGCGCCCTCAAAGCGTGCCGGTTCGAGTCCGGCCTCCGGCACCATCTGTTATATAAGGCATCTCAGGTTTTGATTAACCTGAGATTTTTTGTTTTCCAAGCAAAAAACTATATGCAAACCACATATTAATGACTTTTATTATAAAAGTAATCCAGTGGAAATTGAGACAGTCCCATGGGCAGTAACCAGGGTGCTATTAGCGTAGCTCCCAGCTATATGACCTTATTACGTGCTCCCACAGGTGCACCCCCATAAATTAAAGCCATCTTGGGCGTTTAGCGCGCTTAAGGTGGCTTTGATTTAACTTTGTTCATCTCATCCTCAGGCAGTCGAACATAGATAGAGTACATCCTCCGCCCGACCCCCCACAGCTTTGACTATTATACACTTGAGTAATGTGTTTTTATATTGTACTATACATATCCCTGGAACCCGTAAACATTTCAGCGATTTATCCCCGCGTGATCCTTAAAAAAAAGTCCGTGCAGCACAGAGAGCGAAGGGATAACGTGGCAAACGTGTCAGGACCCGGACCAACTTCCCCGAAAACTATAAGGCCTTTATTCGCACTTTGTTTACCAAGTTGAAAGCGGGCACTAGAGGAGAGAGGCACAAGTTTGCTCCCCTTTTGGGAATGGTTATTGTGCAATCAAAAGGAAGGAAGCGGGAGAACCGTCCCCACGCTTCCTAAACTGCGAAGACGTGCTTGCCGATGGCTGTGATAATTGGTCTGGAATAAATCCACTGGCTAGTGGCGGTTACTGGGTTATAGTAGAAGGTTGCGCCGCCGCTAGGGTCATTGCCTGCCAGTGCTTTTTCTACTGCCTCGTAGGCGGAGCTATCTGGGGTCAGCCAGAATTGCCCGTCCTGAACAGCGGTAAAGGCTGATGGCTGGAAGATTACATCGCTGATGCTGTCAGGGAAATTCTCATGTTCTACTCTGTTTAGAATTACTGCGGCGATGGCAACCTGACCCTGGAAAGGCTCGCCACGGGCTTCGCTGTACACAGCTCTTGCCAGAAGATCATATTCCTTATTAGTGATCGCTACTTCCATCTCTGTTTGTTCTTCTGCTATTGCTTTTACTTTTTTTTCTTCTTTTTGTTCTGCTTCTATAATGGTATTATTCTTTTCTTCTACTGTAATCTGTTCGTCAGTGATTTCCGGCTTACTTTGTTCCCGAGCAATAACCTGCGCTCCGGCAGTCAGCAACATTGCCACACAGAGAGCAAGAGCAATTGTCTCAAGAATTCGTTTAGCTTTTAGAATACGCATGTTATCGCCCCTTTCTTTTATGGGTTATAGTATACAAAAAAAATTTTTATTCCACAAACAGGGCTATATGCTTCTCTGAACAATAGCTGAATCTCATAACAATTAGGCTGACCAAAAGTCTTGTAAACTTACTCTTTAAGAATGATGGTTGATAAACCCTGTTTTGCCAGGCTATAAAGGGGGCATTTTTTTAAATTTACTTGGTAGTGCACGGGATTATAAGTTTTTTAGCCAGTATATATGTAGCAGATAGTTTTCCTGAATTGATTAAGAAGATTGACTATGAACTTGCTTGTTTTCTTCACAACGGGAAAAATAGTCACCTGGGAAAGAAGGATTTATATTTTTTTTTCAGAATACTGTATGTAAAGTCAAACTAACTAGGGGGAACAATATGCCGGTAAAAATCACGGCTTTTCTTGGTATTATCTTGTTAGTCATCGGAGTATTTTGCAGTTGCAGCCCTGGGAAAGAATACGTCGGTGGTTTAGATGAAAAACTGATCCAGACAGAGAAAGTTGAGGATAATGCTTTAGTTCAAAGCTTGAATAATGCTGCTACTGTTTGGGCCTTGGACCAGTCTTTGCAAGGTAGGGACGCGGACACGCTGACCTGGCATAGTTTGAAAAAAGAGTTGGACCAGAAGGATATCTCATATTTGGAAAGCCTGGGAGAGGAGAGTTTCTCTGATAAGACCTTAGCTGCTTCAATTCGAGATAAGGGATGGATTAAGGTAAGGCAGGGATGGATTTCAATCTCTAAAGGAGACGAATTTGACTTCTCTTACAATGACGGTTCTCCCGATTCTTAGGAATTCGGGCATATTCTCTGGCCCGGGCAACAACCTTAATTGGAGGTGTGGGTGTGTTAAATCTCATGGTATACCTTTGCCGGATGATTGAGGAAGTTTTAAAGGGTTGGCTTCCCTCTGGCTTGGCTATTGCTGGAATCATGTGGTTTGTTTTTGCGCTTATCCTGGGCCTAGCAATTTTAGTGCCTTTGTTAATCGGTATCTTGGTTTGGAGGGATGCCGAGCGCCGGGGTTTGAACAGAGTTTGGGCGCTGGCAGCTGCTTTAATTCCTAACTTTTTGGGTCTTATTGCATACCTGATTGTTGCTTCGCAGCATAAACCAAAAATCCAATGCCCTGAATGCAATAATTCTGTGGAAAGGGACGCCAATAACTGTTTTATGTGCGGGCATAGTTTTGTACTTGCCAGTTGCCCGAAGTGTAACAAGGCTGTTTCTCCTGAATGGAAAGTCTGCCCTGCATGCGGGCAACAATTAGAATAGTGGAATCCTCGCAAAAGGTAGGTTGTAAATGATGTCGAAATAAGGTCGGGAGAATATTTTTATGGACCGGAAGGATAACTGAGCGTGTAATATGGCCTGCAAAAAAACCGTGGTGTTCCTCCTATGGAACACCACGGTTTTTACTCATTCAATCTCGTGATTATAATGTCATCGTAGGTTCTAACGTATTCGTATACCCCGGTCATCCACTGACAGGGATACCCCTTACCAGTCCATGTGTGTACCCTATCAGCGAACTTTTCAGGGAGAAGGTCGGTTATGTCGAAAACAATGGTTTCGTCATCTTCATACAATCTGTACTGAGTCAAATCTGACAATTTATAAAAATTGGAGTTGACCTCAATATATTGTTGCACATTTTGGCGGGCAGGTTTTTGAAGCCTTGTATCGATAGAAGCAGTACAGAACCGAGGTACTCTGAGAATTCCACAAGCAGACCGGAGGTATTTGCATATTTTTTATGCTCTGCAGAATAATGGTTGATATAATAACTAATCTGTTGCTGATTATGATCTTCAAACGGAGTTAGTCCTTCAACACTCAGCTCCAAGCCCAGTTCTTCTAAAGTGGTGCCCTGAAGGATCAACAACCCC
Source organism: Firmicutes bacterium UBA5509 (assembly GCA_002423965.1). Taxonomy (GTDB): domain Bacteria; phylum Bacillota; class Proteinivoracia; order UBA4975; family UBA4975; genus UBA4975. The sequence goes on from DIOR01000027.1 coordinate 3,302, forward strand.
CCACCGTTGGGTTTGTTTGGAGATGGCGATTGATTGGTTGAGCATCCGCAGATAATAACGATTGAAAGGATAAAGAGGCGGGCAAATTTCGATCTCAACTATCTTTCCCCCTTTTTACGCGTAATTCTTCCGGGAGATTATGGTTTGAATTCGCGTAGATGGTGAATTACCCATTCATCATCATGATTGAATAAGTAATCTTCTAAGTTTGTAAAGTTTCTTGAAAAGGAAGGATCGTGGATGTAGAAGAACTCCTGAATCGGGCCAGGTTTTTCATATTGGGCTCTTATACACTTATATGCCACCACGTAGTGATCTCTATTAGTCCTAAGGTTCGTATAACATACTATTACAGGGTGATTTCTTCGTAATGCGGCTAAGATAAATGCCTTGGCAACGGCCAATAAAGAACAGCCTGGCCAGGCAGCTTTTTTGCGGGATGCCATCTTCATATTCACCGGCCAGGCCAAGTAATAAAACTGCCCCAGTGGGATTTCGCTGGGGCAGTTTTATTATCTGGGACACCTATGTTTTAAGGAATTTAAGGTTATTTCCCCGTCCAATTGGAAGGATTTAACGCTTTCGGCAGCGAACTACTCTACCAAAGGAGGAAGATCTAATTGAGAGAAGATAGCAGTATTAAGATTGGCATGCGCACCTTTATATCTGCAGTTATTATCCTAGGTTGTTTAATGATTATTGCCGGTGTCCTAACATATGTAATTCCCGCCGGGGAGTTTCAGCGGGAGTTCGTGGATGGTCGGGAGATAGTTATCCCGGGAACCTTTGAACAAGAGGCTGGGCGAGGTTATCCGGTGTGGCGCTGGTTTACCGCTCCTTTTGAGGTCCTATGGGGTCCCGACAGCGTAATGATTATCTCGATCATTTTGTTCATCCTAATTATCGGCGGGTCTTTTGCCGTCCTAGATCAGTCGGGGGCGCTGGCAGCGGCAATTGCTAAAATTGTGGCTGCGGTGGGGCAAAAAAAATACCTGCTACTTAGCGTGATTACCTTTGTTTTCATGCTCTTTGGTTCACTGCTGGGCATCTTAGAGGAAATCGTGCCCTTGGTTCCCTTAGCTGTTGCCCTGGCCTGGTCCTTGGGCTGGGACTCTCTGACGGGATTAGGAATGAGCCTGTTGGCCACTGCCTTTGGTTTTTCCGCCGCTCTGACCAATCCGTTTACCATTGGCGTTGCCCAACGGATTGCCGGCCTACCTGCTTTTTCTGCAATAGGTTTCCGAGCAATAGTCTTCGTTCTGATATATATAATTCTAATTGTCTTCTTGGTGCGGCACGCGAAAAAGGTAGAAAAGAATCCCGAAGCTTCCCTGGTATGGCGGGAAGATGCTAAGGCCAAGAAGCGCGATACTGGAGCGGATTTAAATGTAGACTCTGTCAAGAGAGGGCCCCTGGTGTGGTTTGCCTTCATCTTAGTTGGGGTGTTGGCGGTAATTGTGGGCACGAGTCTTACTCCAGGGTTGTCTGATTATACCCTGCCCATGGTAGCTCTTATTTTCTTTGTGGGAGCCATTGGGGCTGGGCTATCAGCCGGTAGGGGCTGGAGCGTGTGGCGGGCCTTTGGAAAAGGGGTCTTGGGAATCCTGCCAGGTATATTCTTGATTATGATGGCAATGAGCGTCAAATTCATCATATCCCAAGGGGGAGTTATGGATACCTTGCTTTTTTACGCCGCCGGTGCCATCTCCCAGACTTCGCCTGCTGGTGCTGCCATTCTTACCTATATAGTGGTCCTGGTCTTAGAATTCTACATCGGTTCGGCAACTGCCAAGGCCTTTTTGGTCATGCCTATTATTGCCCCATTGGCTGACCTGGTGGGAATTACCCGGCAAGTCTCGGTGCTGGCTTTTGCCTTTGGCGACGGTTTCACCAACGTGCTCTATCCCACTAACCCGCTTTTACTGATTGCCCTAGGCCTGACAGTGGTCAGCTATCCTAAATGGTTTCGCTGGGTAATCAAATTGCAGTTAACTGTCATGGCACTTTCGCTAGTGTTGTTGCTGGTAGCTGTGGCAATTAAATTAGGGCCCTTTTAGGGGCGAGGGATATTATGTCCTATAATCAGTACTTCAATGATAGTTATGGGGCCTCCCGTCAAGAATTTCAAGGATTGCTGGGGATGATTCAGCAACGGTGGCCGGAGGTAGAGCTGCAGACAGTTTCAAACTGTCCCGATAAAGAATGCACCACCGATATCATCATTGCCAGACCAAAGGAAAAACAGCATTTGCTTATGATTACCACCGGCCAACATGGTATTGAAGGCTATGCCGGCGGGGCATTTCTGCAATTGCTGGCCCGGGAATACTTGGACAAACTGGATCCGGAGCAGACGGGTCTGGTCCTGGTCCATGCTATTAACCCCTGGGGTATGGCAAATTACCGCCGGGTGGATCAGGATAATATTGACTTGAACAGGAACTTTATAACCGATTGGTCCCAGCTTAAAGATTCAAACAAGGACTATCCCCGTTTGCGTTTTTTCATTGAGCCGGGGAAGTTAGGCAAGAAAAAAGGGAGGGCAGCCTATTATTTCCGATTTATCCGGGCCCTTGCCCTGGCCGGCAGCGGCGGCATCAAACGGGCTTTGACCCTGGGACAATACGGATATGACAAGGGGTTGTACTATGGAGGGACCCAGCACCAGCCAATCTCCCGTTGGCTTATAGACCTTTATAATGAAGTGCTTAGGGAATATAAGCATGTGCTCCATGTGGACATTCATACGGGCTACGGGCCAGCTAAGCGCATGACCATTGTCAACTCTGCGCTGGACCCCCGAGATACCACAGAACTTAAAGAAAAGCTGGCTTACGATTTAGTGGTCAAGGCAGATCCCCAAGAGTTTTATGCTATTCAGGGGGACATGGTGGACTACATGTGCTGGCTGGGCCGGCAATATCCGGAAACCCAATTGTATTCAACCTGTATGGAATTTGGGACTCTGGGAGATTCCTTAGGAGCCCTGGTGAAGAGCATGGAAGCCCTGATTGACGAGAACCGACTGTGGCATTATGGAGGGGGCGATCCCCTTCGGGTTGAGGCGATTAAGAAACATTTTTTAGAAGCTTTTTACCCAAGTTGCCCGATTTGGCGGCAACGGGTGGTGGAAGACGCCCGGCGTGCCTTGAACGGGATCCTCAGCTATGAGGGGCTTGTATAAAGTCTCTGGATCCAAGAATTAAGATTACGAATCTAATACTGCGCCCGGGGGCGCAGTTTTGTTTTGTCCTTTCTAGGGGGTTACCTCATATTTTCTTGAACGAAAGAGTTATACATGTACAAGGGGGCAGCTCTTTTTTTAATTGAACATATTTCTCATATTCGCCGTCATATTGTCAGAAGATAAGAGCGGGAGGTAAGGATATGAAAAAGTTATGCTTTATCCTAACGATTGTTCTGCTACTTGGAGCTTGTAATGTGGCAAATTTCCCTGGAGGAAACCTGCCGCCAGAGGATGAAACAGCTGACATCCTCTTGCCGGTGGTGGAGACAGCGGACAATCTCTTAAAGTTGCTGGAGTCCCGGCCGCAGAAATATATAATTGCTGAAGGGGCCCCGGAAAGTGAGTTTAGGGCGGCCACTGCTTCCCAGGACTCGACCTATTCTGCAACCAACGTCCAGGTCCAGGGCATTGACGAGGGAGATGTTGTCAAGACTGATGGCTCCTATCTCTACCATATAGCTGGCGACAAGGTTCTGATTACCCAAGCCTGGCCTATGCAAATTACCCGGGAAATTAAGGTGGAGGGTTTTTTCCCTAACACCCTCTATGTAGATGACAATTACTTGGTGGTAATTGGAGTGCAGACTGAAGAGGACCCGGATAAGCGGGAGTCCATTGACCGGTGTTGGCCATATTTTTCTACCAACACAAGAGTGATGGTCTATAGTTTGGCGGATAAAGATAATTTAAGGTTACACAGGGACTTCTCTCTGGATGGGTTTACGATAACTTCACGGAAAAAAGATCATTATCTCTACCTAATCAACAGCCAATATACCTTCCGGATAATGGAGAATGGCACCCCCGGGCTCCCCTGGTACAGGGATACTACTACGGGAGACCAGGAGACCGAAATTGGATATGACGAAATCTATTACTTTCCCGAAGGGGATACCAGCGACTTTATAATGTTTGCCGCCCTGGATTTGGAGGGGGGCAAACTGGAGATAGACACATACCTGGGCTGGGCTCAAAATATTTATATGTCTGAGGACAATCTGTATATTGCCCTATCTGATGGGTTTATCGGCGACACCAGCATCCACAAATTCTCAGTAGATGGCCTTAAGATACAGTACAAGGGCAAAGGGACTGTGGCGGGCAATCCTCTCAATCAGTTTTCTATGGATGAGCATAAGGGGAACTTCCGCATAGCCACTACCCAACAGACCAAAGATGGTTCCGCCAATAATATTTATGTTTTAGATGAAAAGATGAATGTAGCTGGTAAAATCAAGGGGTTGGCCCCTGGCGAAACCATTTTTGCTGCTAGGTTCATGGGGGATATGGCCTACTTGGTCACCTTTGAGACAATGGACCCCTTATTTGTCATTGACTTATCCAATCCGAAAAAGCCCAAGGTCCTAGGAGAACTAAAGATTCCTGGCTTCAGCAATTACCTTCATCTCCTAGACGACAACCATCTGCTGGGTATAGGCCAGGACACCGAAGTTGGTAAGTCTGAGGGCAGGGAATTTGTAACAACTAAGGGACTGAAACTGGCTATCTTTGATGTCAGCAATGTCAACAAACCCAAGGAGAAGTTCGCAGTAACTCTTGGCGACAGCGGCTCTTGGTCGGAAACATTATACGATCATAAGGCGGTGTTCTTCCATAAAGGAGTGTTGGCAGTACCCGCCAGCCTTACTAAGGGAAAGGATTACAATGCCAACTTCGCCTTCCAGGGAGCCCTCTTCTTTGATATTGATGTGGATAAGGGAATCAATGAACTGGGTCGCATTGCCCATACCCCTGCCAACAACCCGGAGGAAGGGATTTTCTTTTGGAACCCAGCCAATGTGCGCAGGATAGTCCAGATTGATGAAATATTTTACACCTTCTCAGATTCCCAGGTCATGGCCCACAATGCCAGCAACTTCGAGAAGCTGGCCGAGTTGGGCCTGCCAGAGGTTCCCCAAAATAATTATCGAGAATAAAAAGGAGCGCATGGCGCTCCTTCTTTAGTTTTTGAGAAACTTGAATTGTCTAGTGCCCCATAAACTTTTGCCGTAATCTAGGGTAATATTACTAAAGTAATGCTTGTTGCGTTGACTGAGGACAAAGGTTACACCTTGATCTGCCTTAATTACTTCGTCATCGGACTGAGCTGACTCTTCCAGAGCCAGTTGATACTGAGGGCCACCTCAGCCGGCAGTGACATGAAGGCGAATGAGACTATTGTCTAGGCTCTTACCCAAAGATTCTACTTGGGACTTTAATGCTTCTGCCGCAGCAGGAGTTAACTTAATCATATTAATCACCTCTCCATAGATATACCATATGGGGGTATACGGTATGTTAAATAAATTATAGCGACTATCCATATATTTGTCAAGCTTAATTGCCTCCAAAAGGGGGAGGCCTTGGGCTAGTAGTGGTTTGCACTCCTGCCAATTGAGAAAAGAGGCCAGCCACTTCATCCATGGGATGTGCCCCTAAGAGGAGCAAGGTCTCACCGAAATCCATTCCCTCTATAGCCAGGCTGATAGCTTGTTGCAAAGTATCTACAAAGATTACCTCAGAGTCCAGTGCCGCCAGCTCTGTGCGAAAGACCTCTTCTTCCTGGGGCAGGACTGTATCTAAGGGGCCAGCAGTGTCGGTGCAACTGGTGATGATTAATGGGCGGGGGCCAATTATCTTCGCCCAATAGGCCAAGGTAGAGGCGATAGCTTGGTTGATCTTGACCCCGCGGCTTCCACGGATGGCAAAGACCACCGATATTCCCGGCGGATTTTCTGCCAGTATTGCAGTAAACACTGCATCTATATTAGAGGGGTTGTGGGCTGCATCATCTATTACTTTGTATTCACCATTATATATAACTTCGCAGCGGCGAAAAATACCGCGGTAGTTCCCAAGCCCAGTGGAAATGGCAGAAGCGTCAATGCCCAGAGCTAAGGCTGCCGTGACCGCCAGTAGAGCATTGGCTTGGTTGTGGCGGCCGGGGGGCTTTAGGATGAAAGATATTTCTGGGGGAGATTGGGGGATTCTATCCTGATTTATTGTTACGGTAAGGGTTCCCCCATTTTTCCTTCCCCAGGACTCGGAAATAAAAAGGTCACTGTTGGGATTGGCCAAGGAGTAAGTGAGGGTGGTGGCAGCAGTATTTGCTGCAATTCGCCTACAGCGATGGTCATCATAATTAAGTACAGCATATGCCTTTGCAGGCAACATGGCAAAGAAGCTCGTTTTAGCGGCCTCGTACTCGGTCATGCTTTGATGGAGGTCCAGGTGGTCTGGGCCAAAATTTGTGATTGCCCCGACCGTGAACCTTGTGCAATCTACCCGGTTCATTACCATTGCGTGAGAGGACACTTCCATGGAGACGTGGGATACACCAGCATCCACCATGTCCCGCAGCAATCGCTGGCCCAGGATGCTGTCCGGGGTGGTGTTGGCAGTGGGCAGGGTAAGTTCTCTCACCTTATTATATAAAGTGCCAATGAGGCCGGTGTTGAGACCTGCCGCCTGAAATATCGAGTCTAGCATGAAAGTGCAAGTGGTCTTGCCATTTGTGCCTGTAATTCCTGTTATTTTTAGCTCTTGAGATGGGTGCCGATAAAATTCTGCCGCTAATTTTGCCTGGGCTTCCCTGGTGTTGCCGACGATAATTTGGGGGACAGAAAGCCCTGGCGTAAAATCCTGGGCAATAACTGCTATAGCCCCGGCCCTTACTGCTTGAGGAATGTATTTGTGGCCGTCCACCTTGTATCCCGGTACCGCAACAAAAACTGCCCCGGGCCTGACATGGCGGGAGTTATTGGTGACATCTAGGACAGGCTGTTGGCAGACAAGATGAAAATCAATGGCTTGCAGTAATTGCTCTAAAGTTATTTTTGTCATAGCTACCATCCTCAAATGATTCCTGTATTATTAAATTTCCCTGCCTTCTTGAATGCTATGCCGGCCAATTCTAGGCAGATATTTGCCCTTTTGCAGGAGTAATGAGGAAAAAAAGCGAATGAAATCAAATAGAATCAGGAGGTGTTTGCCATGGCCCAAATCATTCCAGAACTCAATGCGGATTTAATCGAAAGTGAGGGTGAACGCAGGGTTTACTTAGCTGCCCGGGCGTTACCGGAGGATTTCACTGTGGTCTATGGCTATAAATTTTGCGATCAAGTGACCGGGGCGGTAATTTGGCTGGCTGATCTGGTAATTGTCCATCCCCTGAAGGGCTTTCTTGTTTTGAAAAATAATTTAGGGGAAGTTGGCTTTTTTAACGGGCGCTGGCATGAATTTATTCAAGGAGGCTACAGGGAAATGAAGGGTGACCCCCTGAATGAGGCCCGGGAGGCAGCTTATGCCCTTGCCCGCAGCTATAGGGAAAAGACGGGCTGGACCTTTCCCGTGGGCTTTGACTATGGCCTGTGTTTCCCTGAGTGCAACAATATCCAGGGGCAGCTGCCAAGCTTTGTCCGACCGGCAAATCTCATAGTCAGCGGGGATATGGACAACTTTACTGCCCGAGTGAGCCAGGTCTTTGCCAACCTGCGCTCGGGGCGGGATTCTGTAGCCTGTAAGCGTCTGGTAGAGCATATCCTTACCGCTAACTTTCGCCTGTACAATACCCTGGAGGAGCAGATACGCTCTTTTGCGCATCGGGCCCTGGTAACCTTTACTCAAGAGCAGGAACGGATTCTTGAGGAGACGGAATTAAATAAGCGCATGGTTTTTTACGGTGCTGCTGGCACCGGCAAGACTATGATTGCAGTTGAGAAAGCTCGCCGATTGGCGGAAGCAGGAAAAAAGACTGTGCTGACCTGCTTTAACAAAAACCTGGCCAGTCAGTTTCCCGTTGGTACAGAGAATTTAACGGCCCGCCATTTCCATGGCTTGCTGGAGCGACTTACTGGCCTTACGCCTCCGGAGCGCCAAGATTATGACGACTATTTTGAGCATGCGTTGCCAGAAGCTGCTTATGCTAGGTATTCTCAGCTTTCCCAGGAGCAGAAGTTTGACGCCATAGTCGTAGATGAGGGCCAGGACTTCCGCCCTCACTGGTTTCAGTGCCTGCTGGCAATGGTGAAGGATGAGGGAGAGTTTTATGTCTTCGCCGACAACAGCCAAAACATTTTTCAAGTAGACCCTTCCGGCCTGGAGGCATTACCTGCCTCTAGATTCCGGCTGACCATGAATCTTCGCAATACAACCTCTGTCTGTCAGCGCTGGATAGCGCCCTTAAGCGGGGCTTACCTGCGCCTGGGGCTAAAAGACCCTGGAGAGGTGCATTTTCATATTTGGAATACCGAGAGTCAACAGCTGCGGTTGCTGGAAAAAGAAGTTGAACTGCTATTGGAGCGGGAGATTCAACCCCGAAGGATTACCGTTCTCTCCCCTAATCGCAAGGAGAAGAGCTGTCTGGCGGGAATGGACAGTCTGGCAGGTTGCCCTTTGGCTGAAGTGGGGGACCCTCGCCCTAGGGCCCTTAGGTTCAGTACTATCCGGTCTTTCAAGGGCCTGGAAGCAGATGTAGTCCTCCTCATTGGGGTTCGCCCCGACAGTCCCGTCTGCAGTCGCCCGGATCTATACGTAGGCGGCTCTAGGGCCAGGTACATTTTGCATATCTTCCATCGCTATGATTGGAAACTAGAGAATTAAGGTATTTATAAACGGAATAGGCTGTAGCACCTGTGCTAAGGGGGCCCGCTAACTGTATATTTCTCCAGAACTTGGTCATAACTATTTTGTCCATAGTTATCCAAGTCTTGGAGGTGGATATATGTATAAGAAGAATATATTTGTCTTAGTTTTGATCGTTGTAATTGTTTCTGGGGCAAGTGGTTGTGATTCAACCGAGTCCAAGGGCTGCCTGGATCAGGCTTTGTTCCGAGAACCATCCATGCTCAATCCTCACCTCTTAAGGGAAGATTGTGCGGTAACAGACTACATCTTTCAAGGTCTGGTTTACTATGATGAAGAGTTGCAGCTTGTGGGGCAGCTGGCGGAAAGATGGGAGAGCAGCCCGGATAACCAAGAGTGGACCTTTTTCTTGCGGCAGGACGTGACCTGGCATGATGGGCAACCTTTTACCGCCGCTGACGTTGAATTTACCTATGCCCTCCATATTTTTGACGACAGCTTTACCGGCCCCAGGGATACGGACTTGGCCGCCGTCGAAGCAATTGAAGTCCTGGATGACTACAGTATAAAATTTATCTTAGCTCCGGATCATGAGCTCTCAATGTCAAGACTCTCGATGGACATTTTGCCCAGGCATCTCTATGACCCCCAGGTGGCCCTAGGCCAGGACAAGATTTCCATTGGCCAAATTGCAAAACACCCCCGGAACTGGCGGCCTGTGGGCACCGGCCCCTATCGCTTTTCAGAATGGCAGAATCAGTGCATCATCCTGGAACGCTATGAACACTATTATGATGGGGACCTCCCCCATATCAAGAGGATTAAGTTTCATTTCTATCCAGATCTCGATACTGCCCTTTCGGACCTAGCTGTCGGTCGGGTGGATCTGTTGGAAGACCTTTCTCCGGCACAGATGGAGACAGTGCCAGACCTTAGCCAAACCCATGAATACTACACTTATCAGGAAATGGGCTGCCAGGTCATGGCCTTTAATTTCCAAGGGGGGGCGATTCCCTGGCGGGACCGCAGGGTTCGCCAGGCCGTCGCCTTTTCTATTGACCGAGAAAAAATGATATCCGACCTTATTGGGGGAAGAGGTGTCCCCATGGAGGGCATGATTCCCCTAGACTCTTGGGCCTATGCCCCGGAGATTGCTGGTTATACCAAGGATCTGGCCCGGGCAGGGCAGCTATTAGACCAAGCAGGCTGGCTACCGGGGCAGGGGGGGTGGCGCTACCGAGATGGAAAGAGGCTTTCCTTTCAGCTGACATTTCGGGAGGACTACCCTATATACCAGCATCTGGCTGCCTTGATAAAAGAAAGTTTGGCCCTGGTCGGGATTGAGGTCAGCCTTGACCCCCGTCCCTGGAATGAGTTACTCCTGGACTGTGTGCAGGCCGGGGATTTTGAGTTGCTTCTCTTGGGCCTCAGCCTTGATCCCGATCCTTCCGTTGCCCTCTATTCATCAAATTCCATCAGCCGGGGAATGAATTTAGGAGGCTATACCAGCTCCACCCTAGAATCATGCCTCAGCATTGACGTCATGACAGCGGATGCTGAATCCAGGCAGCGAGCTTATGGAGCAATGCAGAAGCTCATGTCCAGGGACCTTCCCTATATTTTTCTGTTTTCTCCTGTCCGCACAGCGATAGCCAGCAAAAACCTCAAGGGCATTGTCCCCTCGCCACTGGGACTGTGCTGGCGGGAACGTTGGCGTTTAGTTGGCGACGACAGTGACTCCCTTAAGGAACCTTTGTCTAACGAACATTAGTTTGGTATAATGGGTGGGGGTGAGGGTATGGAAACACCAATTATCCATGTAGATATGGACGCCTTTTTTGCCTCGGTGGAAGTACGAGAAAACCCCCAATACCGGGGGAAGCCGGTAATAATCGGCGGGGATCCTCGCAGGGATGTGCGCTCGGTGGTTTCCACCGCTAGTTATGAGGCCCGGAAATTCGGGGTCCATTCTGCCATGCCCCTGATGCAGGCCTATAGGTTGTGCCCTCAGGGAATCTTCCTTCGGGGGAATATGTCCTTGTATGGAGAAGTATCTAAGGAGATTATGGCCATTTTCGCCCGCTACACTCCCCTTGTTGAGCCTTTATCTGTGGATGAAGCTTTCTTGGACGTCTCGGGCTGTCAATGGCTATTTGGCCCTCCGGAAGAGATAGCCGCTAGCATTCAAAAGGACATCGAAGAGGAACTGGAGCTTACTGCTTCGGTAGGGATTGCTCCCAATAAGTTTTTGGCAAAACTCGCTTCAGACCTGAAAAAACCTCGGGGGTTTACAGTAATCAGGCCCGGTGAAATAGAAGAGGTCCTTAATCCCCTGCCGGTGGAAAAGTTATGGGGAGTGGGGGAAAAGACCGCTCTTAAGCTTAGGAGTATGGGCATCGATACCGTGGGCCAACTGGCCAGTCTGCCTGAAAAACTGCTGACTGCGGCCTTTGGAAAGTCGGGAAGGGCCTTGTGGTACTTGGCCCGGGGAGAAGACTTCCGCGCTGTAGAGGTCAGTAGGGCAGCTAAGTCTGTCAGTCGGGAGACTACTTTCTCTCGGGATGTGACAGATATGGACAAGCTTTACGCCGTCATATTGGAGCTGGCCGAAGATGTTGCAACTACTTTGCGTGCCAGCGGTTTTTTAGCAGAGAAAGTAACCCTAAAGCTGCGCTATGGCAACTTCGAGACCATTACCCGGCAGGGCCCGTTGCCTGCTCCTGCCTGCCTGACGATGCCTATCTACCACAAGATACTGGAACTCCTTGCCAAGGTAGATACTCGGGGTCGAGGTATTCGCCTAGTAGGGGTAGGAACCAGCAACCTGATTAATAACCGGGGAAACCGGCAGCTGAGCTTTTTTGAGAGCCCTGGTCTGGATCGCGAAGAAAAGATCGCCGAGGCCGTGGATAAGGTTTCTGCTCGCTATGGCATTGGTGCGATAAAACGTGCCGCCCTCCTGAAAAAGGACAGACCCGGGAAAGGCTAGGGAGGGGCTTTCCTCTCCCGGAGGTATATAGTAAGATTAAAGTGCAGGTAACTGCACTTTTCCAAAAAAGAAGAGGTGTTGAAATGACGGAGAAGTTAATGCTTATAGATGCCAACAGCTTGCTGTACAGGGCGTTTTTCGCCCTTCCCCCCCTGGAAAACAGCAAAGGACAGCCCACCGGTGCCGTATATGGATTAATTAATATGCTTATGAAGCTCCTGGACCAGTACCAGGTGGATTATGCTGTAGCGGCTTTTGACTTACCTGGACCCACAAAGCGCACCCAGGAATACAGCCTGTACAAGGCCAATCGGCCACCAACGCCTCCTGAGCTCCGCGGCCAGATGCAACTAGCTCGAGATGTGCTCCGTGCCCTGGGCATCGAGTGTATAGATTTGGAGGGGTATGAAGCAGATGACTTGGTAGGAACTATCGCCACCCTAGCTGCCCGGGAGGGTTGCTTTAGTTGGATTGTCAGCGGTGATAGGGATATCCTCCAGGTTGTTGGAGAATCCATCCATGTAATTATGACTCAGAAGGGCATCAGCCAGACCACAGTCTTTGATGCTGATGCTGTAATGGGAAAATACAGCATTACCCCTACCCAGATAATTGACCTAAAGGGCTTAATGGGGGATACTTCAGATAATATCCCCGGAGTGCCAGGGATAGGCGAAAAAACCGCAACTAAACTAATTGCCCAGTATGGCACTGTGGCGGGAGTTTACGAGAATATTGACCAGTTAAAGGGGAAAATGCGGGAGAACCTGGAGATTTATCAGGAGCAGGCATTTCTGAGCCGACGGCTGGCAGAAATCGACACCCAGGCTCCCTTGCCTGTGCACTGGCCACCTTCCAGGCTACAGCGGGATGATAAGGAATTATATAAACTATTTAAGGAACTGGAATTTAATACTCTGCTGCAGCGATTATCCCTGACGGATTACGCCGAAGTCAAGGTGGAGACCATTAATCGCTCCAAACTGGCTGCGGACTTGTTTGCGGGCCCAGAACTGGCGGTTATGCTCCTGGAGGATGGAATTGCGGTGGCCAATAAGGATAAACCCCTGCTTTTTGTTGAGGATGGGTTTACCGCAGCCTGTCAGGGGCTGGAGGACCTTCTGTCTCAGGAAGGGACCATCTATACCGACGATGCCAAGAAGATTTACCGCTTTGCCTTGGATCGGGAGATAGTCTTGCAGGCAGATGTGCAAAGCTGTCAGCTGGCTGCATACCTGCTGAAGCCCGGCAGTAACATGGAAATCCCCCACCTGGTTCGGGCCTGGACAGAACTAGGGGTGGAGAAGGGGGAGCAAAATGCCCAAGAGTACTTGGCTGCCCATGTCAGCTATCTTCCCCAGTTGTGGCAGAGCCTAAAGGAGAATCTTGTAGAGACCAATGCCTGGAGTTTGTACCAGGATATTGAACTACCCCTAAGCAGGGTGCTGGCCCGGATGGAACGCACTGGAATTGCCCTAGATATTCGGGAGCTAGAGACAATAGGTGCTGAGCTTCAGGAAAAGATTTCCGCTCTGGAAGAGGGAATCTACGCCGCGGCTGGCAGCCAGTTTAACATCAATTCTCCTAAACAGCTGGGGGAAGTGCTCTTTGAAAAGCTAGGTATTCCCCCGGTGCGGAAGACAAAAACCGGCTATTCCACCGATGCAGCTGTGCTGGAAACTATCAGTGACAGCCATGAAGTGGTGCCCTTGGTCATAGAATACAGGCAGCTGGTAAAGATTCAAGGCACATATATCCATGGCCTTCAGAATCTATGGAATGCCGGGAGTGGCAGGGTTTATACAAACTTTAACCAGTTGGTCACTGCTACCGGCCGCCTCAGTAGCACGGAACCCAACCTACAAAATATCCCTGTCCGTCTGGAAGAGGGCAGGAGGATTCGCAAGGCTTTTATCCCCGGTGGTGGCTACCAATGGCTTTTATCTGCCGACTACTCCCAGATTGAGCTCAGGGTGCTGGCCCATTTTTCCGGTGATGCTACATTGACGGAGGCCTTTCATAAGGGCCAGGACATCCACCGGCGCACTGCTGCCGAAATATTTGGTCTCGCCCTGGAGGATGTCACCGACAGCCAACGCCAGGCAGCTAAGGCTGTTAACTTTGGCTTGGTATACGGCCAGACGGATTTTGGACTTGCCCAATCCCTAGGGATAGCCAGGAAAGAGGCTGCCAGCTACATCGAAGCATATTTTCACCGCTATCCCGGGGTTAAAGAATATATGGACCAAATCGTCGCCCAGGCCAGAAAAGATGGCTACGTCACCACTCTTTTTAACCGGCGTCGCTACCTGCCGGAAATCGGAAGCCGCAATTTCCAGCGCCGCTCCTTTGCTGAGCGCACTGCCATCAACACCCCAATCCAAGGAACCGCAGCAGACATTATTAAGCTGGCCATGGTGGAAGTGGAAAAGCGCCTGGATGAGGCGGGACTGGTGTCTAGGATGCTGCTTCAGGTCCATGACGAACTAGTGCTGGAGACCAACTCTGAGGAACTAAAGCGAGTGGCCAAGCTGTTGGTCACTGCCATGGAAGAAATTGTCCAGTTGAATGTTCCCCTAATTGTCGATGTAAAGACTGGCACTAACTGGTACAATATGGAATCAATAAAGGATTGAAATAAATGCCTGAACTACCTGAAGTACAGACAATTGTCAGCGACTTGGCCCCCTTGCTTATGGGGGCCAGAATTATCAAGGTGCAAGTATGGGACCCTCTGCTAGTGCGCTTTCCCGGGGCAGAGGACTTTAACCGCCGCCTTTCCGGCGGGATTATCCGGACTATGACAAGGAGGGGCAAGTATATAGTTGTTGGGCTGGACCAAGGCCTGACTTGGTTAGTCCACTTGCGCATGACGGGAAGACTATTGACTAAGCTGGAGGAAGATGAGCGTCATCTCCGAGCTCAGTTTACACTGGATAATGGAATCTGCCTCTCCTATTGTGATTTGCGAAGGTTCGGGGACATGTGGGCCTTCTTCCCTGGGGAAGAGGAGCACCTGGGGGGCTTTCGAACTTTGGGACCGGAACCTTTGAGTGAGGAATTCAGCCAGGACTGGCTGCTTCAGGCCTTTGCCCGGCGCAAGGCCCCCGTCAAAGCTTTGCTGTTAAATCAAAGTATTGTCGCCGGTTTGGGCAATATCTATGTGGATGAGGCCCTCTTCGTTGCTGGCATCCATCCCGGTCGGCAAGGGCATTCCCTGACGGAGGAAGAGTGCGGGAAGCTGGCGGCGGCAGTGAAGGAAGTAATCCAAAAGGCAATTTCCAGCCGGGGGACAACCTTCAGGGATTATCGCAGCGGCTTGGGCACAGTGGGTGAGTACCAGCAGCTGCTCCAGGTCTACGGCAGAAAAGGAGAAGAATGCACCCACTGCGGCACCCTGCTGGATTGCATGCGCATTGGCGGCAGGACCTCAGTCTATTGCCCCCGCTGCCAGAAGCAGAAATAATGCGCACACTGTCAAAACACTCCAAATATAAGTCACAATTAAAGGGGAAACCGTCAAAAGCTAGATTTTCATCTGGGTGCATTTTTTTGTAAATATCGTATAATTTAAAGAAGGAATAGCTTGGACGATGCACTCCTTCTATTAACGAACTTTTATTTTAGTTTACGATTTTATGTTACTGATGATTACGAATGGAATACACAGGCACATAGCTCTACAATGATAATCGAATACAGAAAGGAAAGGGGGAAAAGAAAAAGACGTGTAAGGTAATCGATGGTTTGAGCTAAACAAATGAAAGGGGTATAAGAGTGCAGAAGGCTACCAGCTTAATTTTCTGTCTTTTTATCGTCCTACTTTTTATCTTTCCCTCTATTGGCGAGGCTGCCGGCCAGGTAAAGAACGCTGACGAAGTTGCCAATGAAACTGAAAACTTCAAGAAGGTTCAATCATTAATTAGTGACGGTACAATCTATGATATTGGTTTGTCTACAGATCCCTACTGCATTACATGGATGAGAACTTATTACCCTAGTTTCGATGAGTTGTGTGAGGATAGTATTACAATAGAATCCCTGCGTAAAATGATTGAAGCTGAGGAAGAGGATACTCTACGAAAGATTCTATTAGAAGAATGGTTACACTACTTCCCAGCATCTTATGAGGAGGAATAAACCCTTGAAACCATGGAAGCCAATTCTTTTAATCCTGCTGGCGGGTTGTTTATCCATATCAGGCTGTACTAGCACTGCTCCTCCCAGCGAACCCGAGAGGGTTATGCTATCTGTTGACTGTGGCTGGCAAGAGATTGAAGATTTCGGTTCCGGCCCCAGGGAAGGCCGCCTGGTAATAACAGACAGCATTGATGATTATCAAGAGAGACACGTGTTTACGGGGATCAAGTCTCCAGTTCGAGAGGGCATCGAAGGCACAGAAGGGGATACAGCGGTTTTCCTGGAAAGGTGGCACCCAAATGGCTTTTTTGGGTATACTTACCAAGATATGTCCCAATCCTTTGTCACTGACTTAGATGTACGAAACTGGCTCATTGAGTCTCTTGAAAGCTTGACATTCTCAACAGTCAAAAACACTAGACGCGAGACAGAGGCACGGGTTGTGGTGCATGTATTAAAAAAAGACAACGATAAGTGGACTGGGCGAGCCTATTGGATTTGCCCCGACGGCATCGTGCTTAAGGAAGGCGCAGAAGATGGGTACACTTGCTACTATGAATCCCATACGCCGGTACCGGTAGATTATTACTATATCAGTGCGTTGCAGGTTAAGTATGAGCAAATCCCCTCCTCATTTTTTTTGTTCTGTTTTGATGCCCAGTTAACTGGGCCCGAACAGTACAGACTTTGCATTTCTAGCAATACAGTCCACCGTGATTATACCATGGAGGAAGCCCGGGACCTGTTTTCGGCTCTGAAGGAAGGAATTGACTTTACACAAGTTGTTAACCCGGATCCAATCGCCAATCGGGAGTCCTGCATTAAGATTACCGAATACTCACAGGGCCCGGCAGATGAAGAAATCCAATCTAAGTCTTATTACCTTTCCCCAGAAGGAAGACTGATGTTGTTTAGAGAAATGGACCAATTCGCCTATTTTTACTGGAATGGTGATCACGAGATGTTAGAATATCTATTGATGTGGGAGTCCGAGCCCGTGCTGGATTATAGTGAGATGCTAAAACTTGTGAATGACTAAATGTAATCCCCCGGAAGTTTTAGCTGCCGGGGATTGATTATGCTGTTGCAACAGTAACAGAAATGCTGCAATAATGTAGAATCAAATTAGGATAAATTCTCTAAGCACCTACGGGTGTTTTTTCCTTTGGCCCTTTATCTTCTGGGTAGCTTTGATATAATGAGTTGAATACTTTTGAAAGGGGGGTGCCTGTGGAACCAGTAGTCATTGGCCTAACCGGGGGAATTGCCAGCGGCAAGTCATTTGTGGCCGGGATATTAAAGAGTTTGGGAGCAATAATTATTGATGCTGACCTGGAAGCCAAGAAAGCTATGGACGCAGGAACCCCTGTATGGGAAGCCGTAGTAGCAGAGTTTGGGAGAGAAATTCTTAATGAGGGTAATTCCATTAACCGCCCCTATTTGGGGGACCTGGTTTTTGGAGATGAAGAAAAATTGGCTAGACTCAATGCCCTGGTGCATCCAGGTTTAATTGAGCATATCGCTGAGCAAATCCGCAGGTATAAAGAGCAAGAATGCTGGCCGGCAATCGTCTTGGATGCTCCTGTGCTCTTTGAGTCGGGGGCGGAAAAGCTGGTGGATTATACCTGGGTGGTGGCTGTTGATCGCCGGACCCAAATTAACCGCCTGCTGGCCCGGGACAACATTACCCCCCAACAAGCTATCCAGCGGATTGAATCCCAGATGCCGTTAGCAGAAAAGGTGAACCTGGCGGATGCTGTAGTAGATAATTCCCGAGGCCGCCGTGAAACCATAGAAGCAGTGATTGAATTATGGAATCGGTATGTTGAAAGAGGATGCAAATGAAATTGAAGCTGGTTACAAGGTTGTTGGCACTGCTGGTCTTGGCAGTATTGGTGAGCTTACTTCTTGAGTTACCTATTTTTTGGCGTCAGTTTTATCCCATCCGCTATAAAAAATACATTGAAGAGCAGGCGGAAGCTAACAATATGGATACAGCCTTAGTGGCCGCAGTCATTAAAGTGGAAAGTAATTTTTCCCCCAAGGCTGTTTCCCGGGCTGATGCCAGGGGACTAATGCAATTGCGCCCTAGCACGGCAAAAGAAGTGGCCAAGGGGCTTGGCCATACTGTTGAAGACGACTTCTCAGACAAGCTCTTTGATCCACAATACAATATTACCCTTGGTACCCGTTACTTGGCTCAAATGCTTAAACAGTTTAAAGACAACGAAATTTTGGCTCTGGCGGCATATAATGCTGGTCCCTCTAAGCTGCGTTCCTGGCTGGAGGCTGGAACCTGGGACGGAACTTGGGAAAATCGCAGGCAGATTCCCTATGCCGAGACGAGAGATTACCTGGACAAGGTGCAACAGGCCAAAAAAAGGTACCGCAGGCTTTACAATTATGACTGAGTGAGGTGAGTGCATATGACACTCCTTGAGGTTAAAGACTTGAAAACCCATTTTCACACTGCAAAGGGGATAGTGCCTGCAGTAGACGGGGTAGATTTTTCCGTCTGCCAAGGGGAAACCCTGGGGCTGGTGGGGGAGTCGGGCTGCGGTAAAAGTGTCACTGCCCTGTCAATAATGGGTCTTATTCCATCACCCCCCGGGAAGATTACCGGGGGAATCCTCTTTGACAACCTAGACGTCCTTTTTCTTTCCGAAAAAGAGATGCGCAGGTTGCGGGGGAACGAGATGGCCATGATATTTCAGGAACCCATGTCCGCCCTGAATCCTGTGCTGACCATTGGCCAGCAAATTGCCGAGGCTATTAGGCTACATCAGGATATCAAGGAAAGAGATGTAGAAGAGCGGACCATAGATATGCTGCAGTTGGTGGGCATTCCTATGCCGGAAAGGCGCCTGCGGGATTATCCCCATCATCTTTCCGGGGGCATGCAGCAGCGGGTCCTGATTGCTATGGCCCTGTCCTGCTATCCAAAACTGCTTTTTGCCGATGAACCAAGCACTGCCTTGGATGTTACCATCCAGGCCCAGATTCTTGAATTGCTGAAAAAGCTCCGCACAGATTTTAAAACGGCCATTGTCCTAATCTCACACGATCTTGGGGTAATTGCGGAAATGGCCAATCGGGTAATCGTTATGTACGCTGGGAAGTTTGTCGAAGAGGCATCTGTTAACGACCTCTTTCACAATCCCCTGCACCCATATACTGAAGGATTGTTATTATCTGTTCCCAGGCTGGACAAGCCAATTAAGCGTTTGCAGCCCATTACGGGCACTGTTCCCGATTTTCTTGACCTACCAACAGGTTGCAGTTTCCACCCCCGCTGCCCTTATGCCTTGGATATTTGCCGGCAGAAGTCGCCAATATTGAAAAGCCTGGGGGCTGGCCGCAGAGTCAGCTGCTGGTTGCGCTAAAGGAGGGGCAATATGGATGCATCAACTTTGCTACAAGTTAGGGACCTAAAAAAGTATTATCCTATAAAACAATCGCCTTTTTCCAGGACTAAGACCTTTGCCAAAGCAGTGGACGGGATTAGCTTTGACATCCTCCGGGGCGAAACCTTTGGCCTGGTGGGCGAATCCGGCTGCGGTAAGTCAACAGCCGCTAGGAGCATTCTCCGTTTGGAAAAGGCGACTGCCGGTAGCGTTATTTTTGATGGCATAGATATAATGAAATTAGATAAGGCGGAAATGCGCCAGGTGCGCCGGGAGCTGCAAGTAGTGTTTCAGGACCCCTATTCCTCCCTTAATCCCCGAATGGCAGTAAAAGACATAGTAGCTGAGCCTTTAATCGTGCATAAAGAGGCCAGGGGAAAAGAGCTTGAGGGAAAAGTGGCAAAACTTTTAGATGTTGTCGGACTCAGCCCCAGTTCCAGTGAGCGCTATCCCCATGAATTCAGCGGTGGACAGCGCCAGCGCATAGGTTTGGCTAGGGCATTGGCTCTCCAGCCTAAGCTGATTATTTTGGATGAACCTGTCTCTGCCCTGGATGTATCGATTCAATCCCAGATTATTAACCTTTTGGAAGATTTGCAGCAACAGTTTAGGCTGACTTATCTCTTTATTGCTCACGATTTAAGTGTCGTCAACCATATAAGCAACAGGGTGGCTGTAATGTACTTGGGCAAGCTGGCTGAGATGGCGATAGGGGAGGAGCTATTTAAGGATCCCCAACATCCTTATACCCAAGCCCTGCTTTCTTCAGTGCCTCTTCCTGACCCGGCGGCAAAAAGGAAAAAAGTAATCCTACAAGGAAATGTGCCCAGCCCCGTCAATCCACCGTGGGGCTGCAGGTTTCATACCCGCTGTCCTTATAAGATGGATATTTGCACGCAAAAAGAACCCCCACTCAATGATATTGGCGGTAGCCATTTTGTCGCCTGTCATCTCACCGGAGGTCAAGTTAAGCAATAAAAAAATTTTTGTAAAAATTTCTCCAGAAACAATTGGTCTTGACATATTTGCACTTTCTGCTTATAATATGTTCTGTTAGCGAGAGTGGCGGAACTGGCAGACGCGCACGTTTGAGGGGCGTGTGACAATAGTCATGTGGGTTCGATTCCCACCTCTCGCACCATTAGAAAATTTGGACATGGGGAAACCCAGTCCTTTTATTTTGTAGCTATTTTTGCACCTCTATCCAACCTTGTCATTAGACTGGTTAGTGGAGGTGTATTGAGATGAAGTCTGCCCTAGAAAATTTAAAAACCCAAGTCCAGAACATTTCGGGAAAGTATTCTACTCAAAAGAAGCGTGTAGATTTAGAGCGAGCTTTTGAGATATTGGCTGGGGAGTTGACTAGTCCCCATGTGCAAAGTCAGCGAGTTATGCAGTTGTTGCGTGGCATTATCAGCGCCCAACCGGGAAGTGCCAAGGCGGTAAATAGGTTCTTGGCAACGCCAAGTGTAGCACGGGCTATGAGTGTCGGCAACAATTTTCATCTGAAAGGATAAACAATTGCAAAAAGTGGATTTCAAAATTTCTTTGCTTGACGCTATTTGAAGTGCTGTGTATAATAAGTAGTGCTGGAGCTGTGGTGTAGTGGCCTAACATGCCTGCCTGTCACGCAGGAGATCGCGGGTTCGACTCCCGTCAGCTCCGCCATTTTTGCCGCGGTAGCTCAGTCGGTAGAGCAGTGGACTGAAAATCCACGTGTCGGCAGTTCAATTCTGCCCTGCGGCACCATATTATGCGGAAGTGGCTCAGTGGTAGAGCATCGCCTTGCCAAGGCGAGGGTCGCGGGTTCAAATCCCGTCTTCCGCTCCATTAAGGCGGCATAGCCAAGCGGTAAGGCAGAGGACTGCAAATCCTTTACCCCCAGTTCAATTCTGGGTGCCGCCTCCAATTTATTTGCCGGGGTGGCGGAACTGGCAGACGCAAGGGACTTAAAATCCCTCGGGCCCAAAGCTCGTACCGGTTCGATTCCGGTCCTCGGCACCATTTTTAACTGTAAAAGACGAGCAATCGTCTTTTTTCTATACCCTCTTAACTGAAGATGAGATGGGCAATTAATAATGGTACTGTCTGGACTTGCCATGAACAACTTTGTCGTAGCTGTAGGAGTTCTATCTCCTGTGTTCAACGTTTCAATAGATAGGGGCATGGACAGCGGCAAGCTGGCGATGTCAGAGACTACCCATGCCACAAAAGACGGTGACTGGAGAATGTCAGAAACCGTCTTTTGCTGAAGGCTGATAACATCCGGAGTGAATGTGAAACGGTAGTACTTTAGGATATCAGTTAGTCAGATTGGCGGGGTCTCTCCCAGGGCGGGGGAAGGGGTGGCTGTCACTATTTTATAAAGGAAAAGGCCGGATAAAGGGCGAAGTATATACATGGTGTACTATGGATATTATGCTATCTTGTCCCTGTGTGCTGGTATAATAACTAAACTAAGTACAGATGGGAGTACCCAAGGGAGGAAATGAAATTTATGAATAAGCAGCAACTAGCAACAAAAATATGGGAATCGGCTAATAAAATGCGTTCTAAAATAGAGGCTAACGAATACAAGGACTATATTCTTGGCTTTATCTTCTATAAATTCCTGTCAGATAAAGAAGTCCGCTTCATGCAAAGCAAAGGTGCTACAGTTGAGGACATCAAACACTTAAGCGAAGAGGATACTGAAACCGTCAAGTATATTCAAGGTAATATAGGCTATTTTATTTCCTATAAAGACTTGTTTTCTACGTGGCTGTCAATGGGCAAAGACTTTGATGTTTCCAATGTACGTGATGCACTCTCTGCTTTCAATAGACTAATTGATAGTAATTACAAAAAAGTCTTTGATGGTATTTTTGAAACTCTCCAAACAGGTTTATCTAAGCTTGGTGAAAGCTCCGGTTCACAGACGAAAGCCATCAGCGATCTCATACAGCTGATTAAAGATATCCCTATGGACGGTAAGCAGGACTATGACGTTTTAGGCTTCATCTACGAATATCTCATTTCCAACTTTGCAGCTAACGCAGGGAAAAAAGCTGGTGAATTCTACACCCCACATGAAGTATCGCTTTTAATGAGTGAAATCGTCGCTAATCATCTGAAGGACCGTAAAGAAATCCAGATCTACGACCCGACGAGTGGTTCAGGAAGCCTGCTAATTAATATCGGGCGCAGCGTTTCCAAACACATTGATGATGATGACAACATTAAATACTACGCCCAAGAGCTGAAACAGAATACCTATAACCTGACCCGTATGAATCTGGTTATGCGAGGCATTTTGCCATCAAACATCACCACTCGCAATGGCGATACCTTAGAGGACGACTGGCCATATTTTGAAGAAAGTGACCCGATTGGCAGCTATAGCCCGCTTTATGTGGACGCAGTTGTTTCCAATCCACCATATTCGCAACAATGGGATCCAGAAGGCAAAGACACTGACCCACGTTATGCCCGTTTTGGTCTGGCACCAAAAGGTAAAGCAGACTATGCATTTTTATTGCATGACTTGTTTCACGTTAAGCCCGATGGGATCATGGCCATCGTTCTTCCCCACGGTGTGTTATTCCGGGGTGGCGAAGAAGGTACAATTCGTAAGAACCTAATCGAGAACAATCATATCGATGTCGTTATTGGATTGCCGGCAAATATCTTTTTCGGCACAGGCATACCAACCATTATTATGGTGCTTAAACAAAAACGTGAGAATACAGACGTGCTGATCATCGACGCATCAAAGAATTTTACGAAGGTCGGCAAAAACAACATGCTTCAAGCATCGGATATTAAACGAGTCTCAGATTCGGTAGCTGCTCGTAAAGATGTGTCAAAGTTTGCTCGTGTGGTTAGCCGTGATGAGATTCGAAGGAACGAATACAATCTCAACATACCACGCTATGTGGATTCTTCTGAGGCTCCTGAAAGCTGGGATATTTACGCTTCCATGTTTGGAGGTATCCCCAAAAAGGAAATTGAAGAACTCTCTGCTTATTGGCAGGCTTTTCCTGAGCTGAAGGCGGATTTGTTTACGAATGACCTTGGTGAACATGTACATATTGCAGAGGGGAATGTCAAAGATATCATCAAAAACCATCCGAATGTAGTCTCTTTCAAGGAACACTTTGCCAGGGCTTTCGAAGGTTTTGATGCCGAGCTGTACAGCGATCTTGTAGAGGGTATGGAAACTTTGATCATTTCCCAGGAAGAAACTAAGCTTAGCGATGGGATTTTTAAGCGTCTAGCATCTGTGCCGCTGGTGGATGAATACAATGCCTATCAGCTTCTTAATGATGAGTGGGTTAAGATAGCTGTTGACTTAGAGATGATTCAAACAGAAGGTTTCGAGGCTACGAAACAAGTTGACCCTAATCTGGTTGTCAAGATAAAGAATGGCAGAGATGTCGAAGTTCAAGAAGGCTGGCTAGGCAGAATCATCCCCTTTGACCTGGTGCAAGAAACGCTGCTTCATGAGGAATCATCAGCCCTCAAAGAAAAAGAAGAACGCCTCACCCAGGTTACTGCTCAGCAACAGGAAATCCTTGATTCTCTGTTGGAAGAAGAAAAAGAAGACTTGACGGATGTTTTGAATGACGATAACACCGCATTTTTAACAAACCCGTTAATAAAAATGGCTAAAGACCTACTCAAGGGGCATGCTGCAGACTACGCCGAAGACATCCCAGAAGGTAAGATCATTACTGTGATGGGCTTACTCGATGAAGAAAAGGAACTTAAGAAAGTCATTAAGACTGATTCAGCTAAACTGCACTTACTTACAAAAGAAACCATTGAAAACCTGGTAGATGAACAAGTCTACTCTTTGCTGGAGTTAAAATGGATTACTCCTCTAATTGTAGAATTACGAAAGATGCCTGAAGTCGTCCTCGACCAACTGGCAGCCAAGGTGCAGGCCCTTGCGGATAAATACTCTACTACCTTTGCGGATGTGGAAGAAAAAATCGAAGAGACAGAAGCAACGCTCTCGTCCATGATTGAACAGCTCACAGGTAGCGATTTGGATATTAAGGCTCTGATTGAACTTAAAACCCTGCTGGGAGGTGAGTAAAATGCCTGAAAAAGCAAAAGCACCTGCCATCCGATTCAAAGGTTTCAACGACGCTTGGGAACAGCGTAAGCTCGGTGAAGTTGGTTCGACATACACAGGCTTGTCTGGAAAAAGCAAGATGGATTTCGGTCATGGTGAGGGAAGATATGTAACATACATGAATGTCTTCACTAACGCAATCTCAAGCCCGAAGATGGTCGAACCAATAGAAATTGATGCTAAACAAAACGAAGTAAAAGCCGGTGATGTATTTTTTACCACATCATCCGAAACTCCAGAAGAAGTTGGGATGTCTTCTGTGATGCTTGAAAATAGGCCAAATACCTATCTTAATAGTTTTTGTTTTGGTTACCGTCCTATTGAGAAATTTGATAATTATTATTTAGCTTATATGTTGCGCTCTGATTGCGTAAGAGAGAATATCGTGTTCCTGGCTCAAGGAATTTCCAGGTACAACATTTCAAAGAATAAAGTCATGGAGATTGAAGTTCCCATCCCTCAAATGGCAGAGCAATGGTTACTTGGAGACTTTTTTTGCAACCTCGACAACCTTATCACCCTTCATCAGCGTAAGCTTATGAAACTAAAAAATGTTAAAAAAGCCATGCTTGAAAAAATGTTTCCTAAAAACGGAAGTAACGTTCCTGAAATTCGATTCGCTGGATTTACTGATGGGTGGGAACAGCGTAAGTTAGGCGAGCTTGTTCAGTTTTCAAAAGGAACGGGCTATTCCAAGGCTGATTTGAGGGATAAAGGAACACCGATCATTCTGTACGGTAGACTATACACAAAGTATGAAACAGTGATCTCAGAAATAGACACTTTTGCAGACAAGAAGCCAGCATCAGTTTATAGCCGCGGCGGCGAAGTGATTGTTCCTGCTTCGGGAGAGACTGCGGAGGACATTTCAATCGCCTCAGTCGTTGATAAACCAGGGGTCTTGCTTGGTGGAGACCTCAATATTATCACGCCTCCTGATGACCTTGATTCTGCTTTCTTGGCGATCAGCATTTCAAGCGGCAAGCCACATAACGACATGGCAAAAATGGCTCAGGGAAAGTCAGTTGTGCATCTCCATAACTCAGACTTAGAAAAGATTGATTTGCTGTATGCTAACTATTCTGAACAGGTACAGATTAGCAACTTTTTTACCAACCTCGACAACCTTATCACTCTTCATCAGCGTAAGTATAAAAAATTGCAAAATCTCAAAAAAGCTTGTCTTGAGAAGATGTTTGTGTAGGAAGGGAGCGTGAGCTTGTGATATTTAAAACCGAAGCAGAATTTGAAGCTGCCATGATTACTGCCTTACAAAATAAGGGTTGGGAAAATTACGTTCTCAAATACCCGACAGAAGATACTTTACTGCAGAACTGGGCGAATATTTTATTTGAAAATAATCGTGGTATAGATCGGTTAAATGATGCTCCTTTGACGGATACCGAGATGCAGCAGATTCTAGAGCAAGTTTTGGCTCTCCGTACTCCTTTAAAGCTCAATGGTTTTATTAATGGCAAGACGGTCTCTATTACTCGTGATAATCCGGATGATCCTTTACATCTTGGCAAAGAAGTGAGCCTCAAGATTTATGACCGCCGGGAAATAGCCGCTGGGCAGAGTAGATATCAAATAGCCCAGCAGCCTATATATAAATCTCAGTCGAAGATTCTGCATGACCGCCGTGGCGATTTGATGCTACTCATTAACGGCATGCCCGTGATTCACGTTGAGCTGAAAAAGAGCGGTATTCCTGTGAGTCAGGCTTATTACCAAATCGAGAAATACTCCGATGAGGGTATCTTCACAGGAATCTTTTCCTTGGTGCAGATATTTGTGGCGATGCAGCCAGAAGAAACGGTTTATTTTGCTAATCCCGGTCCTGATGGTGTCTTTAATAAGGACTTTTATTTCCATTGGGCTGATTTTAATAACGAGCCCATCAACAATTGGAGGGATATTGCGGCCTATCTTTTGTCAATCCCTATGGCTCATCAGATGATTGGTTTTTACACGGTTGCTGACGATTCCGATGGCGTACTTAAGGTCATGCGCAGCTATCAGTATTTTGCGGCCAATGCAATCTCTGATCGTGTGTCAAAGATGGACTGGACAGATAAGCACCTGCTAGGTGGCTATATTTGGCATACAACTGGCTCTGGTAAAACCATGACGAGCTTTAAGTCTGCCCAGCTCATTGCTAATTCCAAGGATGCTGATAAAGTTATCTTCCTGATGGACAGGATTGAGCTTGGTACACAGTCGCTTCGAGAGTATCGTGCCTTTGCCGAAGAAAACGAAGAGGTGCAGGCAACTGAGGACACCCATGCTCTCATCACGAAGCTGAAAAGCAAGAACCCTGCCGATACACTGATTGTTACATCCATTCAAAAGATGAGCAATATAAAGGATGAAGAAGGCGGCTTGAATGCTGCGGATATTGCGGTGATGAACTCCAAGCGGATCGTTTTTATTGTGGATGAAGCACATCGCTCTACTTTTGGCGATATGTTGATTACCGTTAAACAGACCTTCTCTAATGCTGTATTTTTCGGATTTACCGGCACACCTATCCATAAGGAAAACCAGAAAAAGAAGAATACGACCTCGACAGTCTTTGGTGATGAGCTACACCGCTACAGCATTGCCGACGGTATTCGCGACGGTAATGTGCTTGGCTTCGACCCGTATAAGGTGCTGACCTATAAGGACATTGACCTGCGCAAAGCGGTGGCGCTGAAGATGGCCAATGCCGCTACCGAAGAAGAAGCCATTAAAGACCCAGAGAAAGCCAGAAAGTATTACTACTACATGGATACTGCCAAAGTGAAAATGGCGGGATACCATGAAAAGAGCGGCAAATACATCAAAGGCATTGAAGATTATCTGCCCAGAGAGCAGTATGAGCGTGCTGAACACCAGGAAATGGTTATACAGGACATTTTAGATAACTGGCTACGATTGAGCCATGCCTCGAAGTTTCATGGGATTTTTGCTACCAGTAGTATTCCGGAAGCCATAGAGTATTACAGGCTCTTTAGAGATTCAAAACCTGATTTAAAAATTACTGCCCTCTTTGATCCAAATATCGACAATAACGGTGGGGTGAAGTTCAAGGAAGATGGCCTTGTTGAGATTCTGGAAGATTACAACGCAAGGTATGAGCAGGACTTTACTTTAGCAACTCATGGGAAATTCAAAAAGGATATTGCAGCACGCCTGGCCCACAAAAAGCCTTATGAGCGTATTGAGCGGAACCCCGAAAAACAAATTGACCTATTGATTGTTGTGGATCAGATGCTCACCGGCTTTGATTCCAAATGGGTGAACACCCTTTATATGGACAAGGTTCTCAAATACGAGAACATCATTCAGGCGTTTTCTCGTACTAACCGTTTGTTTGGTCCAGATAAGCCTTTTGGCACGATTCGTTATTACCGGTATCCAAACACAATGGAAAGAAATATCAACAATGCGGTAGCTCTCTACTCAGGCAATAGGCCACTTGGGTTATTTGTGGAACATCTGGACTACAACCTGGAGAAGATGAATCAAATCTTTGGAGATATTTCTCACCTCTTTATTTTGGCTGGCATCTCGGACTTTTCCCGCCTGCCAGAGGATATTAACGAGTGCGGCAGGTTTGCCAAGTTGTTCAGTAATCTGAATGATTATCTGGAAGCAGCTAAGATTCAAGGTTTCACTTGGAAGCAACAAAGCTATACTTTTAAGAAACCGAAAAAGGTCATAGAAATGAAATTTGACGAGAACACCTATCTGATCTTAGCTCTACGTTATAAAGAGCTATTTACAGAAGCAGGTGACGGTGACAGCGGTGACATCCCCTTTGATGTTGATGGCCATTTAGTAGCTATCGACACGGGCAGAATTGATACCAATTACATGAACTCCCGATTTGATAAATATCTAAAAGTACTGCGCCAAGAAGATATCGACCAAGATCTGCTTCAGGCAACTCTGGACGAACTACATAAATCTTTTGCGACCCTTACACAAGAAGAACAAAAGTATGCAAATATTTTTATCCATGATGTGCAAAGTGGAAATGCTGAGATTGAGGACGGCAAGTCCTTTAGAGACTACATCACGGAATACCAGTTTCGTGCCAAAAGCGAGCAAGTCCGCCAGTTAGCTGATGCTCTGGGGGTTAACATTCCAAAGCTAGAAAACCTTATGAATGCCGGTATTACAGAAGCAACCATCAATGAATATGGAAGGTTTGATGACCTGAAGAAAACAGTGATTAGGGAGAAAGCAGCAGCCTACTTTGTAGCGGTGGAAGGTACAAATAATTCCCCATTCCAATTGAGCATAAAGGTTGAAAAGCTACTTAAGGACTTTATCCTCAGTGGAGGCTTTGATATCAACGAGAAGCAAAAATAACAGTGTATCCCAGGGCCTGCCCCCTTGTATGTGGGTGGGCCCTTTCATTTGGGTCTAGTTGGATTAGGGCCCAGCACCCTTGGGATTCGGCTATCGTAAGCTGTAGAAACGGATCCAAGGAGGGGACGGAGATAGATTTTAAGGAAATATGGACGACTTTAGAGATAACCGCCTATACTGCCGGCTATGAATCAACTCAAAAGCTTCCCGATGATCCCCTGTATGGCATAACCTATAGCGGAACCAAGGCCCAACAATGGAGAACAGTGGCCGCGGGGCCCGCTATCCCTATTGGCACCCGTATCTTTATCCCTGAATTGTCTGGGCTGCCCAACGGAGGGATTTTCATTGTAGAGGATCGGGGGGGAGCAATTTCTAACGCTCATCTGGATATATATATGGATAATCTAACTGCAGCCCTGGATTGGGGTCGTCAGCATTTGGATGTGCTTATTTGGGTTGCGGGTGACGTCAATGAGATTGCTGCTAAAATTGATTATGACCGCTGGCAAAGGTGGAGAGATAGAAAAGCCTTGGCAAGACTGTTCCCATAAGGGAACTTTTTTATTTCTATAGGTTTAGTAGATGGGGGGACTGGGCAAAGTACATATAGAATATTCGAGGGGGTGGTAATACTGGGTGGGCTAAAAAAATTACTGGGAGCAGTTAAGGCTGGGCTTGGGAAGGATAAAGGCCAAACTGATAATAAAAATACCACTGCGGATAAGCCCTTGACAAACAGCATTCAGGCTAATGAAGCCATGCTGCGTCAAGTCTTAAAAGATTGTGGTGATGTAAAGTTTAAAAGACTTTCAATTCCCAGCATGAATAACCGACGGGCTCTTTTGGTTTATACTGAGGGCTTATTAGTTGCAGATACCCTGACAAGGGATATTATCACTCCTTTACTGGCAGCGCCGGAACAAAAGAGACAGATCCGTGATGTCACCCAGCTTATTGCCGTTGGTCAAACTTCTTTTTCTTATTCTGTGCAGGATTTTACTGGGGATATTCTTAAGGGCAATATTGCCATTCTCACAGACGGAAGCAATAAGGCAGTAATTATCGATATTAAAAAAGCCCCGGGACGGGCAGTGGAGGAACCTTTGCAAGAACGCTTAATCCGGGGCCCCCGGGAGGGGTTTACCGAAGTAATTAAGGTTAACCAGGGGCTTGTAAGGAGGCGCCTTCCCGATCCAAATTTAAAGTTTATCAAGATGAGAATTGGCCGGAGATCCCAAACAGACGTATCCATGCTCTACATAGAGGATATATGCAGTATGGATCTTGTCGAAGAAGTTAGGGAAAGGCTGGAAGCTATAGATATAGATGACGTTATGGAACCCGGCGTTATCGCTGAATTGATAAGCGAACGGACAATTTCCCCTTTTCCACTACATATGAGCACAGAGCGCCCAGACAAGGTTGTGGGCGGTTTGCTCCAGGGAAAAGTAGTGATATTAACCGATGGCAGTCCCTTCGCCTTGGTGCTGCCTTCAGTGGCTAGTGATTGGCTCCAGACACCGGAGGATTATAATATACATCCATTGTTTGCAACAATCGCTCGGGCACTTCGCTTAACAGGTATATTTGTCGTTACATCGATGACAGCGATCTATACGGCAATAATATTGTTCCATTATGAAATGATTCCCAGTAAAATCATCTTTTTTATTGCCAAGAGCCGGGAAGGTGTGCCCTTTTCACCTCTGACAGAAGCCTTGCTATTGGAGTTAATAATTGAGCTGATGCGGGAAGCAAGCATTCGTCTACCGGGGCCGGTAGGTCCTACTTTGAGTATTGTCGGTGCCCTTATATTGGGGCAAGCTGTAGTCAGTGCTAAATTAATTAGCCCGGTGCTACTAATTATAGTGGCTACTGCTTTCTTGGCAGGATCTGTAATCCCAAACTACGAGGCTTCCTTGGCTGTCCGTTATCTCAGGTTTCCGATAATAATTGCGGCGGGACTGCTCTGAGGTTTTGGAATTATTATCACCTGGATGGTGATATTCACTCATCTATGTAATCTACAATCCTTTGGGGTGCCCTACTTAGCACCTTTGACACCTTTCCGTGCAAGGGATATGGGGGATTATATATATCCAAGTCATGGCGCTGGATGCGGGAACGCCCCCTGCTGACCGCCAAAAACAACATCGTTCGGCAGCAGGGGGTGGAAAGCAAGGAAGATGGCAGAAGGTAAAAAATACGGTTTCACCGATTTCCAATGGGTTTCAGTGGCTGTATCTGCAATTCTCGGTGCGGGGATGCTGACATTGCCTCGTTCAGTGGGCGAAATCGCCGGCAGGGACGGCTGGATTAGCATCATCCTGGCCGGTATTGTGGCTTGGATTTTTGCCCTTTTTATCTGGCTATTATGCCGAAAATTTCCCACTAAGACTTTGGCGGAGTTTAGCATTACCATTTTAGGGCGTCCTTTAGGAATACTGGTTTCGGTATTGTATTCTTTCTATAGTCTTATGGTCTGTGGGGTAGTCTTGCGGGTCCTATCTGACATGCTTAGAACCTGGGTGTTTCTCTGGACACCAACTCCAGTATTTGTCGTTTTAACTCTACTTGCAATCGGTTATGTCAGTAGGATGGGTGCGATAACTTTGGGGCGCCTGATGGAAGTTAAAACTCTGTTATCAGTGACTATAGTGCTTATGTTTTTGATTCCCATTCCGGAATTCGTTTCTTTAAACTTACGGCCAGTTGGTGCTGAAGGCCTGAAGATTTTGCAGGCTGTTCCAAAGGCGGCTTTTGCCTATTTGGGACTTGAAGTGATGTTGGTTTTATTTCCCTTTATCATTAACAAGAATAAAGTCCTGAAACTAAACTCAATTGCATTGGGAATAGTGACAGGAGCTTATGCGGCGGATGCTATTTTGGTGTTTGGAGTGCTGGGTATTGAATATACACTGAATTTGGTATGGCCCTTGATGATATACATGCGCATAGGTTCTCTTCCCTTTCTGCAAAGGGTGGATAATCTTTTATTATTTGGATGGACCACCCTGATAATCTCAGTGGCAGCCGTGCATTACTTTTCAGCCACCTATACTTTGGCGACTTTAACCCGGCGTCAGTACCATGATATCTGGTCGCTGGTGTGTCTGCCCTTGGTCTATGTCGTTTCCCGTTTCCCCACAAGCATAGTTGCAGTATTTGACCTAAGCAAGCTAATAGGGATTGTTGGATATTCTTTTTGTTTGGGGATAACGGCCTTAATGCTGATTGTGGCTAAAATTAGGGGTCTAGACGAAAGGGAGGGAAAAGCTTGATTAGGTTTTTGTTTACTATATTCCTATGCGGCTTACTGCTATTCGCGGGAGGATGCTGGGACATCCTTTTAATTGAGGATCTTTCTATGGTGATAGCCATAGGTTTTGACGAAGATCCGGAAGACCCCGAAATGATGATAGTTACAATGACCAGCCCTACCCTGTCGGAAGAGGCTAAGGAACCCATGGTAACAATCACTGTCAAAGCAAAATCTGTAGATCAGGCCTTGCATAATGTTCAGCGGCAAAGCGAAGACATTTTGGTCCTTGGCCAGACTAATGTCCTGGTTTTTTGTGAAAGATTTGCCCGCAGCGGTAAAATGAATGATGTTATGCGTGAGCTATCTCAACTGCGAGACATAAATGCTAACGCAAAGCTTGCAGTAGTGAAGGGGGCCACCGCACAAAATGTGTTGCAATTAGCTAATCCTATAGAGCCTAGGGCTGCGGTGTTTTTAGTGGATTTACTGGAGCGCAATCACTATATTGGGTTGGTAAGCGAAGCTACAGTAACGGAATACTGGCGAAAACACTATGCCCTAGGGGTTGATCCTGTGGTGACGATTATCGAGATTACCGGCCATGAAGATGAAAAAACAGGCCTTCGGGTTGCCGGCATGGGGCTCTTTGATTCTTCCGGGACGATGACAGGGACGTTGACGGATGAAGATATTATCAATTTCAATCTTTTGACCGGTGAGGCCCCACGGCGACGTTTCATAAGTGAGGTAGAAGTTAACAACAAGAACCGCAAAGTTTCCGGGTTATTCGAGAAATCTAAAATAAAGATAAAATCGGAGATAAAAGATAATAAGGCCAGCATTAATATTCGTATGGATATGATTATCGATGGTTTGGATATTGAATGGGATGCAAATGTCTTGGATTCCAAGGTAGTTGATAAGCTAACCCAATCACTGGCTCGGGAT
Source organism: Firmicutes bacterium UBA5509 (assembly GCA_002423965.1). GTDB lineage: Bacteria > Bacillota > Proteinivoracia > UBA4975 > UBA4975 > UBA4975. Next base: position 36,359 of record DIOR01000027.1, read on the forward strand.
TTCCAAGGAAATATCCTGGACATGCTGAAAAAGTCTCAAAAAATAAAGGCGGATTTTTCCGGTCTCGGCAGGTATGTAAGGGTTCAGAATCCGAAGTGGTTTGAAGGGAAGGACTGGGCTGAGGAGTATAGTAAATGTGACATTACTGTAACCACTAAGGTAGAAGTGAGGCGAATTGGGGCCTTGGTGAAACCAGAAAGTTAAACCTCCTACTAGGGGGTTTAACTTTCTGCCCTAAAAGAGGGGGGGGATATGCAAAACCTGTCATCAAAGGCGGGGAATATGCTATAATTAATTAACATAAGCAAAGGGGGTTAATGTGTGAAGCTAAACTATAAGAGAACTTTTCTTATCGGCCTTGCCTTTATGTCCATCAGTGCCTTCTGGCAGGTTTATGACAACATTATACCTTTGATACTAAAGAACACCTTTCAGATTGGCGATACCTTAACTGGTGGAGTTATGGCCCTGGACAATGTTTTGGCATTATTTTTACTTCCGATTTTTGGCGCCTTGTCGGATAAGGTCGATACCCGGCTGGGCAAGCGCACGCCCTTTATCATTACCGGGACAATTATTGCAGTTATCTTTATGATGATTCTGCCCCTGGCAGATCAAATGAAAAGCTTCCCGCTTTTCTTCATTTCTCTGGGTGTTGTCTTGTTGGCAATGAGTACATACCGCTCTCCTGCAGTTGCCCTTATGCCAGACCTGACACCGAAGCCTCTACGCAGCGAGGCCAATGCAGTAATCAACCTTATGGGGGCTGTAGGTGGCATACTTGCCCTGGCAGCTATTAGTTTTTTGGTCCCTAAGGTTGACGCCTCTACCAGGCCCAGCTATCTCAATGTCTACATTACAGTAGCCGGTCTAATGGTGGTGGCAGTGCTGGTGCTGATTAGCACTATCAAAGAAAAGAAACTAGCTAAAGAGATTGGACAAGCTGAGGAAGCAGAAGCACCCAGCATGGATGAACCGGACAGTGGGACGAAAAAGCCTGGCATGTCCAAGGAAGTCAGGCGCAGCTTTATCTTTATCCTTGCTTCCATATTTCTGTGGTTTATGGCCTATAACGCAGTGACAACTGCATTTTCTAGATACGCCACAACCATATGGAACTACAAGGGCGGAAGCTTTGCCAATGCCCTTATGGTGGCCATGGGCGCAGCTATTATTGCCTTTATTCCTGTGGGAATTCTCTCCAGGAAGCTTGGGCGCAAGCGGATGATTATTACCGGCATCCTGATTATTACCACCACATACTTGTTTGGTTTCTTGTTTAAAACGTACTCCCCGTGGATTAACCTGGTCTTTGCCTTTACCGGTATTGGCTGGGCCTGCATAAATGTCAACTCCTACCCCATGGTGGTGGAGATGAGTAGGGGAAGTAATATCGGAAAATACACCGGCATGTACTATACTTTTTCCATGGCTGCCCAGACTTTGACACCTATTTTTTCTGGCTTCTTGATGGAGCATGTTTCATATTGGACCCTGTTCCCATACGCTGTAGTCTTTTCCCTGCTCTCTCTATGCACAATGCTATTTGTCAAGCACGGGGACTCTAAGCCCCCAGCTCCAGAAAAAAAGATTGAGAACTTCGCCTAAGAAAATACCGCCCCTTCGGGCGGTTTTCTTTTTGTGCAGATGACTAACCATGTAGTCATTATTGGTTTTTTGGGTCCAGGCGGTCTCGAAGGCCATCTCCCAGGCGATTGAACCCTAGGACAGTAATGGCGATGGCTAAGCCCGGGAAAATAGCTGCCCAGGGGGCCATCCCGGCAAAGCCCTGAGCCTCCTTGAGCATTCTCCCCCAGCTGGCATCAGGGGGCTGGGTGCCAAGGCCTAAGTAGCTTAGGGAAGCCTCTGCCAAGACGGCAGCTGCGAAGCTGACACTGGCCTGTACCAGCAGTGTTGAGATGCAGTTAGGGAGGATATGGCGGAAGATGATACGCCTGTCGGAACTGCCGATGGCACGGGCGGCGGTAATGAATTCTCTTTCCCGCAGACTGAGGAAGAGAGAGCGGGTGAGGCGGGCAAAGATGGGAATGTTGGCCAGACTGACTGCAACGAGAATGCTAGCCTGTCCAGGTCCTAGTAGGGTGACTGCCAGCAGGGCCATGAGTACCGAAGGCAGGGAATAGAGACCATCGGCCATGCGCATGAGAATTTCTTCTAGCCAGCCGCGAAAATAGCCGGCGGCGGCACCCCAGATTGTTCCTAGGGTAAGACCAAGAAAGACTGCAAGCATACCTGCCTCAAAGGCAGGGCGTCCCCCCACCATAATGCGGCTGAAAATATCCCGGCCAAAGTTGTCTGTGCCTAACAAGTGTTCTGAACTAGGGGATTCCATTTGATGCTTAATATCCATCTGGTTAGGGGAATAAGGGGTATAGAAGAACCCAGCTATAGTTATCAGGATCATGACTGCAACCAGCAGGCTTCCTTTAAGCCAATATTTACCCATTTATGCAGCACCCCGAATTCTTGGATCGATGAGGGGGTAAGTGCTGTCTAAGAGAAAATTAACTGCCAGGATGAGTGCTGCTCCTGTAAAGACAGTTCCCTGGACTAAAGGCAGATCCCTTACAAGGACAGAGGAGAGGATGAGCCTGCCCAGTCCCGGCAGGGAAAATACCTGCTCGATGACAATCGCCCCCGCCAGCAGTTGAACGAGCTGAATGCCGGCAACGGTGCTGATGGAGACCAGGGCATTCTTCAGGGCATGCCTGGAGACAATGGCCCATTCAGAGACTCCTTTGCCCCGGGCGGTGCGGATATAATCTTCTCCCAGGGCTTCTAGCATGGCGGTGCGCACGATGCGGGTGAGAATTGCCGCCCGGGGCAGGGCCAGAACCAGAGCAGGGAGGAGGAGAGAGATTGCAGCTCCTGCCGGGTCGTTGCTCCATCTTGGCATGCTGCCGGGCGGAAACCAGCCTAGGCGCACTGCGAAAAATTGAATGGCCAGGATGCCCAGCCAGAAGCCTGGAACAGAAAGTCCCACTTGGGATAGGGTAAGAATTATAGAATCTAATTTTGTCCCCTTGCGGTTGGCGGCGAACATCCCCAGGGGGATTGCCAAGAGCAGGGAGAAAAAGATGGCGGTAGTAGCTAGGGGAATGGTAACGGGAAGGGCAGAAACCACCAGCTGTGTGACGGAATAGCCTCTGCTAAAAGTAATGGAATCGCCGAAATCTCCCTGTAGGACCCCCGAGAGCCAGTTGGAGTATTGGGTGGTCACCGGCTGATCTAGGCCAAGTTGGGCACGGACCAGTTCAAGTTCGCCTGGTTCGGCCTCGGTGCCTAATATGATCACTGCTGGGTCCCCGGGAATGAGGTAGAGGGCGGTAAAGGTCAGCATGCTCACCAGCAGAAGGGTGACTAGCATGCCCATCAGTTTTTTTAGCCAGTACATTTATTTGCTCTTGTATAGCTGGGCTAGGTCCAGGACATAGACGGGGTAGTTTGCCCAGCCCTTAATATCCTTGCCCATTACTGCAATCTGGCTGGGATCCATGAGATAGACATTGGAGGCTTCTTCGGCAAGAATTGTCTGGAGCTGCTGGTAGATCTCCACCCTGGCGGCATGGTCTGTTTCCTCCAGGCCTTGAACAAGAAGCCTATCGTATTCGGGGTTATTAAAGTAAGAAATATTGCGGCCCGATTGACTTTGGTAGCGATTGAGCATGGTATGGGGATCTATGCGGCCGGTAAAGCCTACAACCGTAAGTTGGTAATCTCTGTTGGTATTGACTTGCTCGATCCAAGTCCCCCAGTCGATGACCTCTATCTTAAGCTTAATTCCCACATCCTCCAATTGGTTGGCAATGATTTCGCCAGCGTTGCGGTGAAGGGGATAGGGGGCCGGAAGGTGCAATGTGGCACTAAAGCCTTGGGGATAGCCTGCCTCCGCTAAAAGTTCTCTTGCCTTTTTAGGGTTATAGGTGTATTTGCCCGTTAGATCTTTGTACCAGGCACCCATAGCCGGAGTTAAATTGCTGCCAATAGCAGTGCCTTTGCCCCAGCCTGCCCCTAGGATGATCTCCTCCCGGTTGACGGCGTAATTCAAAGCCTTGCGGACCCGGATATCGTCAAAGGGGGGCACAGAGTTATTGATGGCCATAAGCTGGACTAGGTTCATGGGGCTATCGATAATCTGGAGATCAGGATTATTCTCAACTTGGTGCAGATAGTCTGGTTCCAGACGGGGAACAAGATCCACGTGTCCCGTCAAGAGATTGTTTACCATGGTGGTTGGCTCAGGTATTATTTTTAGGGTGACCTTATCTATCTTGGGCAGCTGGGGGTTCCAATAGTCCTGAAACTTTTTCAGGGTCAGGGAGTTATTTGGTTCCCAGTCTTCCAAGATATAGGGGCCGGTACCAAGAGGTTGGTTGGAAAGCTGATCTTCTGCTTCCTTGGGATAGATGGCGGCTCCTAATTCGGTTAGGAGTGCCAGGAAGACGGCGTTGGACTTAGTTAAGGTGATGATGACCTTATTGCCTTCGGCGTCGATAGATTCAACATCGGTGTAGTCCCGGGACTTAGGGGATATTTCCGGGTCTGCCAGGCGGGTGAGACAATAAACTACATCCTCCGCTGTCATCTCCCGTCCATTATGGAACTTGACTCCCTCCCGGAGAATAAATGTGTAAATGCGGCCATCAGGAGAGATCTCCCACTCAGTAGCCAAAGCGGGAATGATTGACCCGTCTGGAGCGGCTTTCACCAGACCCTCAAAGATATTAAAGGCAATTTCTCCTGTGGCAGCTGCCACAGACTGGTGGGGATGAAAGTTGTCCGGGTCGGTAGGGATAGCCACCGCTAATTCATCGGTGCTGGGTGTAGTTGCACAACCGGCAAGTAGCGTAATAATTAACAGGGAGATAAGAGTTTTTCGCAATTTTATTGCTCCTTTCTGGGCCGCAGCCCCAGCTCTAAGACGGCGAGGACTGAGTCTATGTATGCCTCATGGGATTCTGCATTGACGTCTGAATCTGCAAAGTTGTCCACAAGGGCTTTAGCCACTGCATGGTAGACAAACCAAACGGCGTCTTTATTAATATCTGGGGAAACTGCGCCGGACTGGAGGCCCAGCTCCAGCATCTCTGAGAATTCCGAGATGCGAATTTCCTTTTTTCGGAGGATTTCCTCACGGAGGGAGGCATCCTTGCTGTCCCAAAAGTTTACTGTTACCCGATGGTGAAGAGGGTATTGGCGGGCAAAGTGCCAGGAGCGTTGATAGTACAGGGAAGCAAGTTTAAAAAAATCAAGTTTTTCTTTCTGCTCCCACAGAGGCTGGAGGAATTCCCGTTTCTGGCCATACACCTCTGTGATTAAGTACATATATAAATCTTTTTTTCCTGAAAAATATTGGTACATACTGCCCTTGGCAATATTTGCCTTGCTGACGATTGCCGAAAGGGATGCCTGCTCATAGGGAAACTGAGCGAATTCCTCTAGGGCATGGCGAAAAATTAAGTGACGCCTTTCCTTGGGAAGGTTGAAAAAAGTAGGTTTTGGCAAAGATCCACCTCCAATGTGACTGGGTGGTCACAATTCCACAGAATTATATCATGGTTTGCCAGTCCAGGGCAATAGGAATAGTCTTAGAAAGTGGTCTTTTTTAATAAAATTCTTCTGCTTGACTTTTTGGGCTGGCCACTATAGAATATTTATTGTCACCATGGGTCCTTAACTCAGCGGGAGAGTGCTACCTTGACAGGGTAGAAGTCGCGCGTTCAAATCGCGCAGGACCCACCATCTAACAATAAAGCCCTATGGGCTTTTTTGATTTTGCACTGTCTGTATGGTCACGGCTTGCTTTTTTTGCTAAGATATTAATAGATATAAAAAGAAATGAGGTTGATACTATGGAGTACATACTAATTCCCCTGGGCATTGTCGTCTTGGCCATAGCTCTTATAATTTTTATTAATCCTGGTCCCAGAGTAAAAAAAAGAAAAAGCCTCATCTGGCTAAAGGAGATTCCCTTTGCCCACAGAGGACTTCATGACTCTGAGGTTCCGGAAAATTCCCTGGCAGCCTTTCAGAAGGCTGTTGCGGCGGGATATGGCATTGAAATTGATGTGCAGTTGTCTGCCGATGGACATGTGGTTGTTTTTCACGATTATAATTTAAAAAGAATGACAGGCTTGGACAGGCAGGTAAAGGACCTAGACTGGTCCCAGCTGAAGGAGTTAAGACTGGCGGGGACTGGCCACGGTATTCCCCTTTTTGAAGATGTCCTTGCCCTGGTCCGAGGACAAGTGCCCTTGTTAATAGAAGTAAAAAATGAAGGAAAAGTTGGCCGATTGGAGCAGGCAGTCATTGAGAAATTGCGAGGTTATGCCGGGAAATATGCAGTTCAATCCTTTAATCCCTTTGTCCTGCGCTATTTCCGAGGTGCTGCCCCTGACATCATCCGGGGGCAGCTGTCGGGGTCATTTAAAGGTGAAGACCTTGCATTTATTAAGATATTTTTATTAAAGTACTTGCTGCTTAATTTTTTAAGTCGCCCAGCCTTTGTCTCTTATGGATGCGGGGCGCTTCCAACATGGTTTGCCCACAGGCTGCGCCAAAAAGGTATATTCTTATTGGCCTGGACCGCCAAAGATGCAGATGAATTTACTGAAGCTATGACAATTTTTGACAACGTTATCTTCGAAGGGTTTACGCCGCCAAGATTTGGATAAAAACTGTCTTGTCTTAATTCAATTAAGACATCCCCCTTTGCATATACTATTTATGACCTGAAATATTAGGGGGGAAAGTCGTGGAGGCAATTTGTATTGAAACGGAAAATATCAACCCCGAAATATTACGCAGATGCCTGTTAAGTCAAGTAGAGTCTTGGCAGAGGAGTGGTTTGCTCCAGGAATTTAACGAGACCTGTAAAGGCACTGTTACTATATGGGATTGTAAGGTTATTAACGATGGCCAGGCCCGAGATTTCCGGCAATTAGCCGCTCAGGTTATAGCGGATTATATCATCAGTGAGGTTGAGCCTGTTCTCCTGGATAAGATAGCTGTTTTACATCATCCCCATCTCGGCGAAAATGAAAGGCAGCAGATTACAAACAATGTGCGCCAACGTCTGACCAGGGAGGAGATGCTGACAGGGGAAAGCCGACGCTATATGATTCTGCGCCATCTAGAAGATTTTCTGCAGGGGCAGGATCAGATTAATATTGAAGGATTTGTCCGCTTTCGGCTCCAAGATTATCAGCGAGAGTTGCTTAATCTAATTAACCAAAGTGCTGATGATTGGATGATTGAAAAGGAATATCAAGATTTTATCAACCTCTTAAAGTACTTTGTGGAAATTCAACAGCCTCGGTTTCCTGAAATGCATCTTATGCACAGGGATGAGGGCACGGTCTTATGTGACAATAAGTTTAAGGTGCTGCACAAAGAACAGAACCAAGACATCGAGGGCGCAGATGCCATTGTCAGCACTTTGGTTACTGCGGCCCCCAATGATATCATTGTCCATGTCAACAACTTTAGCGGTGATAATGAGCTGGTATCCACCGTTCAGCAGATTTTCGATGCCAGGGTTAAGCTATGTTTTGGCTGTGAGCATTGTCGTCGGGGAAAATAAATTGCTAAATCACCTGCACCGGTGTAATATCTTTTTGAAGGGATGATGCATCGGTGTACTATTTTATTTTTTTCCCGTTGCTGGGCGGAGCTATTGGTTGGGTGACAAATTACCTAGCAATTAAATATCTATTCCGGCCACGCAATCCTTGGCGGATTGGATCTTTTCAAATTCAAGGAGTCATTCCCCGCCGGCGGAAAGAGTTAGCTGCGGCAGTTGGGGAGGTAGTGGCTACTGAACTGCTGCCCCAAGAGCAAATTGCTGCTGCCATTAGTGCTCCAGATATTCGTAGGAATGTGGCGGAGATGGCAGGGGAGACTGTTGCCCGGCGTGTGTCTTCTTATCCTGTGCTCAGGCCTTTTCCCCGAGCCTTGCGGACAGCTATTGCTCAGCAAGTTGCCAAGACTGTTAATCGTGAAGTAAAAAGCATTTTGGCGGCGGAAGGTCCAGACATGGTCAACGATGTGCTGGCCTCTGTGGATTTAGCCCAATTGGTGGCAGATGAATTGAATGCTATGGACTGGGACTATCTTGAAGCCATTGTCTATACAGTTGCCGGGAAGGAACTGAAACTTATTGAAGTAATGGGCGGGGTTTTAGGCGCCCTAGTTGGCCTGGTCCAGGCACTTGTAGTTTACTTAGTTTGACTTCTTTTTTTCAATCAGGTATAATCCCAACTAATAGCTAGGATAGAGACAATAGCTTTGTCTCTTTTCGGTCAGAGAGGGAAACAAAGGCTGCGAGTTTCCTCCGAAAAGGTCAATGCTTACCGCTCCTGAGCTGCAGAAGCGAACTTCTGCCGGCATGGCGCCGTTATCGCCCTAATGAGTGGGAGGACTACCTCCAACTTGGGTGGAACCGCGGATTACATCATCCGTCCCTTGGGACTGGATGATTTTATTTTTAGGAGGAATTAAAATGGCAGTGGTAACTTTGAGAGACGGCAGCAGTCGGGAATATCCTCAGCCGGTAACACCGCTGCAGGTTGCCGAGGATTTAAGCCGGCGCTTGGCCAAAGAGACAATTGTGGCCAAGGTCAATGGCGTTCTTTGGGATATCAACAGGGTTATGCCGGAAGAGGCTGAGCTGGAACTGCTGGACTTTGACAATCCCCAGGCCCGTGATATCTATCGGCACAGCACCGCTCACCTAATGGCACAAGCCGTTCAGGAACTGTATCCAGACGTCAAATTGGCCATAGGTCCTGCAATTGAAGATGGCTTTTACTATGATTTTGACCTGGGGGAACCCCTGACTCCCGATGATTTAGAAAAAATCCAGAGGCGGATGGAAGAGCTTGTCAAGGAAGATTTAGAGATTCAGCGCCAGGTTTTGAGTCGTGAGGAAGCCATTAAGCTCTTCTCCGAAATGGGTGAAAACTACAAGGTTGAACTAATTGAAGATTTACCGGAGGATGCTGAAATAAGCTGTTACCGCCAAGGAGATTTCCTGGACTTGTGCGCCGGCCCCCATGTGGGCAGCACAGGTAGAATCAGGGTCTTTCAGCTGACCAGCGTTGCCGGAGCCTATTGGCGGGGCGATGAGCACAATATCATGCTCCAGCGGGTGTACGGAACCTCCTTTGTAAAGCAAAGCCAACTGGAAGAACATTTGCGGATGTTGGAAGAAGCCAAGAAGCGGGATCACCGCAAACTAGGCCGGGAATTGGACCTGTTTTCTCTAAATGAGGCCGGGCCAGGATTGCCTTTCTACCATCCTAAGGGCGTCATTATATGGAATGAACTATTGAAGCTTTGGCGGGAAGAGCATGCCATTGATGGCTATATGGAAATTCGCACGCCTCAGATTCTCAATCAACGCCTGTGGGAGCAGTCGGGCCATTGGGACAATTATGCCGAAAATATGTATTTTACAGAGGTAGATGACAATAACTTTGCTTTAAAACCCATGAACTGCCCTGGAGCCATGCTTTGGTACCTAACCCAGCATCGTTCTTATCGGGATTTGCCCCTGCGTAGTGCCGAGCTGGGTCTGGTCCATCGCCATGAGGCTTCCGGCGTTCTCCATGGCCTAATGCGGGTCAGGGCCTTTACCCAAGACGATGCCCACATCTTCATGCTGCCCAGCCAAATTGAAGAGGAAATCAGCGGCGTCATCGACTTGGTGGACCGCCTGTACAAGGTCTTCGGACTTGATTACCGCCTGGAGATCAGTACCAAGCCGGAGAAGTCCATGGGCTCTGAGGAACAATGGGAGACGGCAACCCAAGCTCTGATTAGTGTCTTGGAAAACAAAGGCGTAGATTACAAGATCAATCCTGGTGACGGCGCCTTTTATGGCCCCAAGATAGATTTCCATGTCCAAGACTGTCTCAAGCGAAGCTGGCAGTGTGCTACAATCCAATTGGACTTTCAGATGCCAGAGCGCTTTGACCTAACCTATATCGGCGAAGACGGCCAGAAACACCGGCCGGTGATGGTGCACCGGGTGGCCTATGGTGCCATTGACCGCTTTTTGGGCATCCTCATTGAACATTTTGCCGGATCTTTCCCCGTATGGTTGGCACCAGTCCAGGTAAAATTACTGCCTATTGCCGACCGTCACCACCAATACTGCAAGGAAGTCGCTGCTAGTTTGGTAAAGGCCGGAATAAGGGTAGAAGTGGACTCCCGCAATGAAAAGATAGGCTACAAAATTCGCCAGGCCCAAGGAGAGAAAGTTCCCTATATGTTGGTTGTGGGGGATAAGGAAGTGGAGGCGGGCAAAGCTGCCCTTCGCACCAGGTCCCAGGGTGATTTGGGCCAAGTGGACCTCCCTCAATTCCAGGAGCGGTTATTAGAGGAGATAAAAACCCGGCAACTAAATTAACAGATTAAAAAAACACCTGGTCCAGATTATTGGTCCAGGTGTTTCTCTGCATATTACAGTCCAAGCTTTTTCTTCATGGCTGCCAATTCATCTTCCACTGAGGCGTTGACATCAGCAGTCTTGTATTTTTCCTCTAGGGACTGGGCCTCGTCTACCGGCTGGGAATCTAAATCGGCCATGGCATTGGCTTCGTCCAGCATCTGATCGGCCTTGTCCTCCATGCGTTGGAAGGCACCTTTGTTGCCCTCTAACTTGTCGGCGGATGCTCCCAGCTTGTTGACCCTTTCCTGGGTCTTGGCTACGGCGACTTTGGCTTTGATGGCCTGTCTGCGGTTGTTAAGGGTGCTAATATCCTTGACCAGCTTGTCATGAAGCTGGCGCATCTTGACGGCGTTGTCGTGGGCGGCAGCATAAGCTGTTCCGAGACTAGCTCCCAAATCGTCAAATTCTTGTTTCTTTGCCAAGAATACACGGGCGTCGTCTTCGTTACCTGCCAACAATGCCTTTTTGGCCAGTTCTTCATACTTGGAAACTTCCTTGTTATTTTCGTCTACCAGTCTCTGTGTCCGGCTTTCCTCCGCCATTACTCCTGCAGTTTCCTGCTTTACAGCCGCTAAATCATCGGTCATCTTCCGCAGGTACTGATCCACCATCTTTGCTGGGTCTTCTGCCTTATCAAGGAGAGCGTTGATATTGGCAGAAATAATGTCTGTAAATCTAGAGAGAATTCCCATGTCTTTACCTCCTATAGTTATTTTATTTTATCAGGATCATCTTCGTATTTTTTGGCTAAATCATCTGCTTTACTATCGCCAAATGTGTCTAGGGGAGTGCCGAGGATCCGCTCGGTGTCTTCCGCCTCCCGGTTTTTTTGCTCTTTGGCTTTTCGCCACCAGGTAAAGCCAATAATAATGATAATGACAATGCCAATTACAATCAGCACAGGTATCCAGGGGGATTTTGGCACATGCATAATCTTAGTCCCTGCGTCATCAAAGGCCTTGCTGAAGAACTCTTCATTGGACAGTTGATCATAGTAGTAGTATTTATCGATGTAATCTAGGAGTATATCCACTGCTTCATCATCTATTACTGCTTTTGCCTGCTTGCCGACGACATACCAAGTGCTATAATAATCACTCATGGGTGGTTCAAAGAAGATTAGAAGCAGATGAGCTTCATCGGAAAATAATTCGTCATACAGTGAGAAGGCGAACTCACTAACATCGCTTTCACTGGGATAGGTCTCGCCATTTATGTTCCCGGTAATATACAGGTAGGGCTGTACCCCGGTTTCCTTGTAAAAATTTTTCATACCCGCGGTAAGGAGAGTCTTGTTTTGAATCCATTTGAGATTATCGGTGTAATAATCCGTCTCGACAACACTGCCCTTGGGTAGCTGTTCTCGCTCTAGGGTGGATGGGGTAATTGGGCTGGGGGAATCCGGTTGTTGTGGGCACCCCTGGAAGGAAGATAAGGTAAATACCAGGATAATAACGACGATGAGAATAATTATAATTTGAGGGGTTATGCATCCACACCCTCCACCACCTAGGCCGGGGCGGTAACCGGGGGGTCCGGAAGAACCCGTTGGGGGACGTGAACTTTGGGGTGTGCGAAAGATGCCGCCTGAGTTGGTGGGAGAAGAGTTGCTGCCCCCAAAGATGCTGCCGCCGCTTCTGCCCGAGGAGCCGCCGCCAAAGATGCTGCCGCCGCTTCTACCCGAAGAGCTGCCCCCGGGGGATCTGCCACTCCTGCCGAAGCTGCCAAGACTGCTACCGCCACGGCTAGGCCCTCCGCCGCTTCTGCCGCCAAATCCGCGGCTACCGCCACCACCAAAACTTCTGCCTCCGCCACCTCTCCTACCCATCGCCCTTAATCCCTCCTTTAAAAAGTATTTCTATCATATATAATAACACGTTGATATTGAAAGGGAAATGCTGCAATCAATATCTTTCCCTGTCCAGGGATTAAACATAGTATTGTTTTAAGCCAAAATCTCTTTGAAAATCTTGAAGTAGGTTAGTGTAAAATTACTGTAGGGATATTTGGAAGGATTTTCCCCCCCAATAATAGAAGAGGAACCTCATATCCACTCGAATGAATACCCCACAAGGAGGTAGAGGTTCCTCATGGACATTATTCGCTTAGTAGAGGAAAAAACCCTTTCTGTATCGGTAAAAATTCTAGAGGCTTTAGAAGATGGTTGTACCTATCAAGATTTGGAGACCAACCTTAAGCAGCAGTTTGATGCGCTAGGTCGTGAAATACTGAAAGTCTTCCTCGAATCCCTGGACCAAAAGCAGCTTACCAGCAAAGCTCGGAAACGCAGATGGACAGTGGTAAGGAGAAATGACAGTAAAGAGATGCTGACTCCCTTTGGTCCCCTTACTTATGAGAGAAGCTACTTTCGGAATAAAGAGAGCAAAGATTACTGTTACTTGGTGGACGAAAAAGCTGGAATCACCCCCCATTCCCGAGTAAGTGCAAGCCTGAAAGCAGAATTATCCGAGGCATGTAGCGGGATGTCGTATGAAAAGGCTACACTCCAGATCAGCCGGTACAACCCCGAACTAAAGGTCAGTAGGCAGACTGTGGGTAACTGTGTCAAGACCTTTAAGGCGAAGCCCTTATCCGAACCAAAGGAGAAACGCCGAGTTCAAGAGCTGTATATTGAGGCCGATGAAGACCACGTGAAAGTTAGGGGTAAAAGGGGCGCCCAGGCTCGACTCATCTACGTTCATGAAGGGGTCGCTGAAGAGCCACGCCGCCATTTGGTCAATGCCAGATACTTCACCACGCTTCATAAGAAACCAGAAGAATTCTGGACGGAACTCTTGGACTATATAGAGGCCCACTATGACCTTGACAGCATCTCAGCTATTTACCTATCTGGCGACGGCGCCCCTTGGATTCGGGCAGGACAAGAGTACATCCCCGGCAGTGTATATATCCTGGACAAATTCCACCTGTCAAAGTCCATATTGCGAGCTACAGCCCATGCCCCAGAGCTAAAGGGGTTAATACATCGGGGGATAAGCCAGGCAGATAAACAGAGTGTCCTGCAGCACCTGGCAGAGGCGCTGGAGTTAGCTGAAACAAAACCTAGACAAGACAGAGTCTGTGCTACCATCAGTTATATTGACAACAATTGGAGCGGGATAGAATCAGCTGTAAAAAACCCACATGTAGGGTGCAGTGCGGAAGGTCATGTTAGCCATATCCTCGCCGCTAGGATGAGTAGCCGTCCCATGGCTTGGGGCTTAGAAGGGGCAGAGGGCATGGCGCTGATGCGGTCGATACAGGCCAATCGAGAGTCAGTACGAGATCACNNTATCACTGCTGTTTAGTGGCTACGAGGTTCTCCAAAAAAACCTACAGTAACTTGACACCGTCTGGATTCGTACGCCCGTTGTAGAATACAGTGCGATATGTTATACTAATCGCACGAGGTGATTGACTATGAAAGACACCACTAAGGTCATTACTGCTACTGAGTTTAAGCAAAACTTAGGTAAGTACATTGACTATTGTCTAGAGGACAATGAGGTTGTAGTCACCAAGAACGGCAAGAAATCTGTCAGGCTGTCCCCCTACCTCACTGAGATTGAGCGCTATTTTACCGTCAAGGAAAAGGCCCTGGACTACCAATACGGAGGCAAGAAAGTTTCCTACGAGGAATTCATAGAGATATACGAGCATAGCGAGCTGAGGATGGAGTACATCAATGGGGAAATTGTCCTCCAAGATTCTCCCAGTACTTTCCACCAGGACATTGCTGGGAATCTTTTCACCATACTCAAAGAATTTCTGGGGGGAAAGCAGTGCAAAGTCTATATCGCCCCCCTGGATGTCCATTTCTTCAAGAAGGGCCTTAAGACCCCCGATGTCATGCAGCCGGATCTGCTAATTACCTGCGATCACCAGGAAAAGATTAACAGCAAGGGCAGGTACATGGGCACTCCTACCCTCTGTATCGAAATCCTTTCCCAGGGCACCCGCTCCAAGGACATGGTGACTAAACTCAATACCTACATGTTGTCCGGGGTAAGGGAATTCTGGATTGTCGATCCAAAAAAGAAAACCATCACGATCTACGGATTTAAAGGCTTTGAGGTGGATGATGCTGAGATTTATCAACATGACGATGTCGTTCAATCCTACTACTTTGATGGCCTAAAGGCGAATATGCTGAAGGTTTTCGAGGGCTAATGCCTAGCCCCCTAAGCATATTGGGTTGGCAATGCAAAAATATCTTTTGCTTCTCTATTTCCCCGGCGATTTGTGTTAAGTATAGTTACCTATACCAGGAAGGAGAAATTCCATGAAGGCTGAGCTGGAATCGATAATCAAGCCGTTGGCGGGTAAGATTGGGGTGTACTATAAAGACCTAGTAACGGGCCTAACCATTGAATATAACGCAGATGAACCCTTCATCGCCGCCAGCATCATAAAACTGCCCATCCTAGTTGCCGTATTACAAGAAATAGAGGACGGAAACTTGCGCCGCGATGATGTAGGAATTATCTATTCCCAGCGGCCCTTCATCCTCTGCTTCGCTTCCAATAACACAGACGTTGTAACCGCGGAGGCAGCCATCAAAACCGTCGCCCTCCACTGCTACAGCAGGTCGGTAAGTTAAGGGTATTGGGCTATGGTATGCGAGAATAGCAAGCCTGAGGCACCTCTCCAGGCTTCTTCATATTTTCAATATGGAACTAGGGAAATTGAGTATCTCAAGGGCAAAGACAAGAAGCTGGGGGCGGCCATAGAGCGGATTGGTATCATTAACCGCCCTATTATTCCCGACCCCTTCACCGCCCTTGTCTCCAGCATTGTCAGCCAGCAGATATCCAAGAAGGCGGCAAATACTGTATGGAATAGGCTGGTAGAACTGCTGGGCAGCATTTCCCCGGGAATAATCCATGGAGCAGAACTGACCGCCATCCAAGCCTGTGGCATGTCCACCTGCAAGGCCGCTTATATCCAGGGGATTGCCCAGGCCGCCCTCACTGACAAGGTTAATTTTTTTACCCTGCCCACCCTTACCGACCAAGAGATCATCACCCAGCTATCTGCCCTGCACGGGGTGGGAGTTTGGACGGCGGAAATGCTCCTGATCTTTTCCCTCAATCGGCCCAATGTCCTCAGCTACAACGACCTGGCCATCCGCCGGGGCATGATGAACCTCTACCACCATAAGGACCTGCCCCGGGCCAGATTTGAAAGATACCGGGCCAGGTACTCCCCCTACTGCTCCGTAGCCTCCCTATATCTATGGGAATTATCGGGCCAGGATTAACACAAGCCTCTATTCCCGCGCCATTCACCCTTTTTCTCATGCAATAATCTGCAAACTTTATTCTCCTTTGCCTTTATCATGACTGCGGTGCGCCTATTGGGAAGGAGCTTCCTTTATGGAGATACCATTGGCAACGAGGAATACATCAACCACAGCGAAACACCAAACTTACTGTACCATTGCGGCATCTGCCTTGCCACCAGGAATATAGCTCCCGGGGAAGAATTAACCCTCAACTATAAATACTTCCTCGCTGAAAAAGACCTCTATGCCTTTGACGACATAGTAACCGGAGAAAAGGTAGACGGCATTTCCCCCGAGGATGCATTCAGCAAGTCTGCCGAGATGGTTCTAGATTTACTAAAAGAAGCCTAATTAGCTCCCATGGGTCAGAGATGGTGGCAAAGGGTTCATGCCCTAACCAATTTAGCTGTACCTCCGACGACAAAGGACCCCTAAAGCCTAACTGCTGGACAAACCTGTGCAGGAAATAGGGCATGCGCCCCGAGCAGACGGTAACCCTAATACCCTATCTCATCAAGTTTCGGAGCATATGCAGATGGGCTGGACTGATGCTCCCGGCGCTGTTTAACAGGGTCCCGTCTAAATCAAAGGCCAGTAAAGAAATCTTATGCTTGTGTTTCAGTTGCCATGCAATTCTCCTTTTGAAGTGGTCTTCCTTCCAATCTCCATTATACTATATGGGCAGTGAAATGAGGAAGGACCCTACCCTCCCAGGCTCAAATGCTCCTAGATACCTACAGAAACATAAACACTTGAGATGGAATTCTGGTGACAAGTTCAGAGGGTCCTATATCCGTTTTAGAAAAAAATACTCTGCAAAATCTTCTGCCTGATAATGGCCGACACATGTAAATCCAATCGCTTCATAGAAATCCCGCCCCTGCCAATCAAAGGTGTCCAAGCGAATCATATCCACGCCCAATACTTTCGCCCGCCTTTCGGCTTCTTCCATCAGCAGTCTGCCCACCCCTTTGCGGCGGTAAGATTCATCCACATAAACCGTCGAGACGTAGAGAATCCGGAATGAGGTCATGCAGGCATCAACTCCGCCAATCAGTTGACCATTATCAAAGGCGCCAATCTGAATCCCGCCTCCAATGGGCTTGGGAAGAAAGCCGCTATCATAACCCTCTAATTTGCCTTCGATTTCTGCAACCTGTTCATTATTGAGGTCTCTTATCTCCATAATTGCATCCTTTCTATATAAGCTCATACTGGGCCGCCGGGGAGAAAATGAAATTGGTGGCCTGTCTTAAGCAAAAAAGCCCGGACGGGCTATTGTTCATCCTATCAGGCCCAATTTAACTATTCTGTGGGGAAGTATGGCGGCGCATCGCTGAGCTCCAGCTTGTTACACATCAGGGCCAGCTGCAATCCGGTGGCCACATAAGAGTAAATGGGGATGGCGATGAAAATCATCACCGGGGACCAGAGGAAGTTGACAATCAGGGCGGCGATGAAGTTTGCCACTAGGATTTTGATAATGATGCTGGCCATTTCCGGGCTACGGTTATTATAGTGCATTTTGCTGCGGTTGAAGGCCTCTAGTACGCCCATGTCTTCGGACACAATGGTAAATTCCCAGTAGATGTACTTGATTCTCAAGATAAGGAATATGACCAGGAAGGCTATGACCCCGAAAACAAACAGCAGCATCGCCATTAATCCTCCCACAATGGTCACCAAGAAGACCAACAGATTGAGACCCAGAAAACGCAACCAAAACCTGTTGCCATAATAAAGGAAGGTATCCAATGTGGATGGAGCGTCCTTGGCCACCGCCTGATAGAGGAGTCCTATGAAGCCAGCCTCGCAATAAGCGCCTAGTACAAAGAACAAGAGGAAGAGCAAAAAGGCAAATCCCCATGCACCGACCCCATCGCCAAAATTGAAGGAAAATCCACTGGCCAGGACATTTTGTTCCAGGACAGTGGCTATAGAAGGCAGCCCCACATCCAAGGCCAATTTCAGATGGACCTTGGACTCTCCCCAAAAGCCGATGGTCATTAAGCCCAACAGAAAAGAAGCCAGATCCATAAAGATTGGAATTAGGATCAGGCCGAGGTTACGATTCAAGGTGGAAAAAGCGCGATTTAGCATACCTTACCTCCAAGCAAGTATTTATTATTATTAGTCTTCGCCAATCCGCAGGGATTTCCTTTTTTGATCTGTCATCGGCCTGGTATTCCTTACCAAGTACTGCTTAGAAGCGGCCGGAGGCTGGGCGCCGCGACGGGCGCCCCTACAAAAATCCAGATTTGAAAGGAAGATTGACGTATACTAAGTTTCTTGCTATTCTTTAGGTACATCAGTTTTCTAAGAGAGATTGACCCTACGCCATAAATCTGTTAAGCTAAGGTTGACAACTTCATGAAAAAGGCACTTCTTTAGGTGAGGTTACTTGCATGAGAGAAGCTGCTGCCCAGAAATGTCGAAAGACGCCAATGGGTAGAGCAGAAACCATCGGGTTAAGGTGGATTCTAAGGCAGCTGAGCCGTTAGGCTCTATGCATGCAAGTGCCAAAGCTCAAGCAGGGGGGCTGTCTATTTTATTTCCACAACCCCCCTTTGGGGTTGTTTTAATTTTTAGGGGGTGATTGTCTTCTGTCAGGCAGAACGAAAGAACTGTTGCTGTTTTGGATACCATAATTGCATACAGGAGGTGCTGTTTAATGACCGAGAGAATCACCGACCTGCTTACAGAGCAAAAACTTGTTCAGCTAAAAGAACTATTAAATACTGAGCTTGGCTTCCAAGAACTGTCCCAGGGACTGGAAAAATTTTTGCCGACCCAGCAAGCCCTCTTATTCCGCCTGCTGGAGAAAGAGCTGGCCCTGGAAATCTTTGAACTTATGGATACTGCTCAACAGAAGGAATTACTGCAGGCATTTACCGTTGCAGAAGTAGCTGAGATGGTTGCCAGCATTGACCCTTCCGACCAGGTTCGGCTGTTGGACGAAGTCCCCGCCAAGGTGGCCAAAGAACTATTAAAATCTATTCCTCCTGAAGACAGGGAGAAAGCTTCAGTATTAATGGGCTTTCAGCCGGGAACTGTTGGCCGGGTCATGTCCCCCCATTACCTGCGACTGCGTCAGGATGACACGGCAGGTTATGCCCTGGAGCGCATCCGCGCCCTAAAGCCCGATCCTGAGGTCCTGCTCAATGTCTGGGTTACCGACCAGGGGAGAGTGCTGGAGGGATTTGTCACCCTGCGAGATTTAGTTTTAGCAGACACCGAAACCACAATCGGGGAGATAATGGATGACCATGTGGTCTATGTCACCGCCGACACCGATCAAGAAGAGGCCGTGAATATCCTGAAAAAGTTCGATCTAGTTAGCCTACCAGTGGTAGACTCGGAAAATCGCCTGGTGGGCGCCCTAGAATATGATCGGGCCTTGGATATTATGCAAGAAGAGGCTACCGAAGACCTCTTGGAAAGCGGGGGTGTCCTCACCCTCCAAAAGCGGGAAGAAAATCTCAGCCAGCGACTATTACATGGCTCTATCGCCAGCGTGCTTTCTGCCCGCCTACCTTTTTTACTGATTACTTTAGTAGGAAATATAGCTGCAGGATTCATCGTCAGCAGCTTTGAAGCTGCCCTCAGCCAGGTCTTGGCTCTGGCCTTTTTCCTGCCTATGATTATGGATATGAGCGGAAACGTCGGCACTCAATCTACCACAATATTTACACGCAGCCTGGTTTTGGGCCATATTCGGCCAAACGAGTTTATGAAGACCTTTCTTAATGAAAGTGGGCGTGGCTTCATCATAGGCGGCATTATCGGCCTTATCACCGCTGTAATCGCTACTATTTGGCAAGGATTTAGGCTGGGATTGGTAGTAGGATTGTCCCTGTGGATTGCCCTTACCTTGGCGGCTGCCTTAGGATTCTTAGTCCCCTGGGCTATGAATAAATTGAACTTAGACCAGGCAGCCGGGGCAGGGCCCATCCTCACTACAATCTTGGACATAGTTGCTTTATTAATCTACTTTTACCTAGCGGTCCTTTTCATGAATTTAATTATTTAATCCATACAGAAAAGACCCAAACTGCTAGGCCAGCTTCATGGTGGCGCAGTTATGGGTCTGTGACATCATTGAAAAATCTAAAGGGGGGATCTTCCCCCCTTTAGATTTTGCTTCTCCGTAGCAAATTAGCATTGCCCACAACGGTAATGGAGCTCATGGCCATGGAAATTTCTGCTATAACCGGATGGAGCAGACCGAGAATCGCCAGAGGAATGGCAACAGAGTTGTATATAAAAGCCCAGAACAGGTTCTGACGGATCTTTCTAAAGGTGGCCCGGGAAAGTCTTACGGCGCTGACCACCGTGCTTAAGTGCCCGCTGACTAGGGTTATGTCTGCAGCCTCAATGGCAATATCGGTGCCAGTGCCAATGGCTATACCCACATCAGCCTGGGTCAAGGCGGGAGCGTCATTTATGCCGTCCCCAACCATGGCCACTGTCAAACCCTGTTGCTGCAAACGCTTGACCTCGTCCACCTTGCCGTCAGGCAATACCCCTGCCAGAATCCGGGAGATGCCTACTTTAGCGGCAATAGCTCCGGCAGTACGCCGGTTGTCCCCGGTAAGCATGGCTGTTTCCAGGCCCAGGGCCTTGAGCGACTCAATTGCCTGGATGGAACCCTCCTTGATGGTGTCGGCCACGGCGACGATACCTAAGACATTGCCTTGAGAGCCCACCAACATAGTAGTCTTACCCTGGGCCTCCAGTCGAGATATCTCATCATCCATTGTCTCGGCGGCAATCCCGTTGTCTTCCAGTAACCTCCGGCTTCCCACCAAGACCAAGTGCCCATCAATCTCTGCGCCGACACCCTTGCCGGTTACAGATTGAAATTTAAGGGGATGAGCTAAGCTGATCCCCTTTTTGCGTGCACTGGCAACAATGGACTGGCCCAGGGGATGCTCAGAGCCTACTTCAACGCTTGCTGCAAGACGCAGGAGCTGGCTCTCATCACCATCAGCAGCGATTAAATCCGTTACCTCAGGCTTTCCCTGGGTTATAGTTCCCGTCTTGTCGAAGATAACCACATCCACATTGCTCATGGTCTGGATCGCGGCACCATTGCGGATGAGGATGCCATTCTCTGCTCCCAAGCCGCTGCCCACCATTAAGGCGGTGGGGGTAGCCAGGCCAAGAGCACAGGGACAGGCAATAACTAAGACAGCTATGGTCGCAAAGAGAGCTAATGTCACTCCCGTTAATTGAGGATTATACCAGGGAAGCCAATTAGCCAAAGTCGCCCCCGCTGCTCCCATGGCTTCAGGGAACAGGAGCCAGGCAAAAAAGGTCAGGGTAGCGATAACCAGCACCGCGGGGACAAAGAAACCCGTCACCCTGTCGGCAAACTCTTGGATAGGAACCTTAGTGCCCTGGGCCTCCTCCACCAATTTAACCACTTGGCTAAGGAAAGTATCCTTGCCGATTTTCGTTGCCTTTACTTTCAGCATACCCTGCTGGTTGACGGTGGAGCCTATAACATTATCTCTCTGCCGCCTGGTAACGGGCAGAGATTCGCCGGTGGCCATGGATTCGTCTATGGAGCTCTCCCCTTCTACTACAATGCCATCAGTGGGGATTTTCCCCCCTGGCCGCACTAGCATAATATCCCCAACCCGGACTTGTTGAATGGGCACTTCTCTTTCTTCCCCCTCAACCAATATTATTGCCGTCTTCGCCCCCAGTTCTAAGAGCTTCCTCATGGATTGAGAAGCTCTGCCCCTGGCCTTGGTCTCGATATAGCGACCGGTAAGATGAAAGGACATAATCATTCCTGCTACGCCAACGTAATTTTCCACAGGCCAGAAGAACACCATCACACCGGTGGCCAGTGCACCCAGTGTGCCCATGGCAATCAGGGTGTCCATATTGGCGCTGCCATGGCGGAGAGCCCGCCAAGCGGATTTATAGACATGGCCCCCTGCCCAGAACAACACCGGCAGGGCCAAAAGTATCATTCCCAAGTTATAGCTAAGGGCGCTGGGCCAGCCATGCTGGTGCCCCCCTTGGGTCATTGCAATTATCATCCACACCGCCGCCGGCAGGGTAAAGGCCCAGGCCGTCCACATTCTCCGGCTAGCTACGCGGAGTTTGGCTTCATCATTATCTCGCTGAGCTGCAGGAGCCCCTTCTTCCAGCTCCATGCGACCCATGTACCCTGCTTTCTCCACGGCAGCCAGCAGGCTATCGGGGTCTATTGCACTAGGATTATACTTAATACTGGCCCTCTCTGTGGTTAAATTTACCACCGCAGACCGTACTCCCGCTGTAGAGCTTAACCCCCGCTCCACCCTATTGGCACAGGCAGCACAGGTCATGCCATCTACCATTATTTCCACACTGGCAGTATCCTCTGCCACTTGGTAACCAGTCTTCTCTATTGCTTGCCTTACGGTGGCCTCATCCACCCGGGTGGAGTCATATTCGATGGAGGCTTTCTCGGTAGTTAAATTCACCGTGGCAGAGACTACTCCCTCCACCCTTTGCAATGCCCTCTCTACCCTGGCAGAGCAAGCTGCACAGGTCATGCCTTCTATCTTTAAGGTCGTTGTCACAATTTCCTTAGTCAACATCTACAACCTCCCTTACACCCTATACAGGTATATTTAATTTACCTGATTCCTTGATTCATGTCAATACCCTACTGTTTTAGTAGGATATGCCCCTGAATTCCAGGTTATTCTTGCATCTATTAGCATTTTTAGTGGACACAAAAAACCGATGGTAAAACCATCGGTCACCGACTTCCCCACCACCAAACCAAGGCAAACCCTGCAATGGCAGTAATTACTAAGAGCACAGGATTAGTGAAACTGACGGGAATCAACATCTTTCCTGCCCCCAAAATTAAGCCGGAAAACAGCCAGCTAATAGTCCCTCGGTAGCGAGAATAAATATTGTCCAAAGCATTGGCAAGGCCGAAGATTCCAATGACGGCTCCAATCAAAAATAACCCCAATGTAATCCAGTCTAATTCTCCCAAGGCCTTTAACATATCGTCATATATGCCCATGATAATTAGGATTGAACTGCCGGTTACACCTGGCAATATCATGGTGGCACTGGCTAATACCCCGCCAAACAAGAGAGTTGCAACAGTGGGAGTCACATGGCTGTTCCCCAAGTCCATAGGTGTGTCAGATAAAATGAATCCTAGGGCGAAACCAATGAGCAACACTACTACACGCCGGAAGGTGGGCTTGTAGTTTTCACCTAACACAGCTTTTACCGAAGCTAAGATGCTGCCCAGTAAAAATGCTGAGACAATTGAGGAATATGTATTAAAGAGCCAGGCAAAAACCTTGCCGCATAACAGAATGCCTGCCCCAGCCCCAAGGGCAAAGGGAAGCCAGCGCCAAATGCGCACCTGGGACAAGTCCTTCATAAGTTTTTCATAGAGACCAAGAAGCAGAAGCATGGTGCCCCCGCTCATACCTGGCAAGACAATAATACACCCTGTTAACAGTCCTTTGGCCACCATTCCCATGACGAATCTTCCTCTCCGCCCAAAATTAGCGGCAGCATTATTTTACTACCTTCTCCCCTTGTATACAAGTTGAACTAGCCCAGGGTGCTGGCAAAAACCAGTTGTAATTCCTGCTGGCTTCCTATATAATTTGGAGAGCATCAGTCATTATAATTGCTTTATAATTTTGGGGGTGGATCCAAATGGCCAAACAAAATCGCGGCAAAGGACTGTGGGATAAGCCCGGCAGGGGCAAAGGCACCTGTCCCCTTTGCTCAAGGACTAGCACCAAGCTCCTATGGCAGACTAAGGACCAAGCGGGCAACGATGTCCAGGTCTGCAAACGCTGTAAAAACCATTAAAAAAAGCGGCCACTGGTGAGTCCAGTGGCCGTTTTTATAACCACAGCAAAAATCAAAAAAGAGGATGGGACCCCTGGAGAATACTATCCTCAGAAAAGCATCCCCAATAGTCTGACCACTGCCGCCACGGATACACAGGCAATTATCCCCACTATCGTTGGCACCAAAAAAGAAATCACAGTCCACTTCCAGCTCTGGGTCTCCTTGCGTATTGTCCAAAGTGTAGTGGCGCAAGGAAAGTGCAGTAAGGAAAGTAGCATTACGTTGACTGCAGTTAACCAAGTCCAGCCGTTAGCCACCAGCAGTTGTTGCAATGATGCCAGGCTTTCCATCTCCTGAATGGAGCCGCTGGCCAAGTAGCTCATTATAATTATCGGTAAGACAATTTCATTGGCGGGCAGGCCCAGCAAAAAACCCACCAGAATAACGCCATCCAGTCCCATGAGCCAACCTAGAGGTGCCAAGAGTCTCGCCCCATGGGCTAGGAGGCTGACATCGGCAATAGTAATATTGGCCATGAGCCAAACCAATGCCCCTGCGGGAGCCGCCACCGCCACTGCCCTGCCCAAGACAAATAATGTCCTATCAAATAAGGAGCGCACCAGAATCTTTCCTACCTGTGGCTTCCGGTATGGGGGCATTTCAAGGATAAAGGAAGAAGGCAACCCTCGCAGGATAGTCCTTGATAATAATTTAGACACCCACAGGGTAATTATTATGCCGATAATAACCACCGCCAGCACCGCCAGAACAGCAATTCCCTTCCCCAATGACCCGGCCCTTATTGCTAAAAAGGCCGTAGCCATAACGATGATAATTGGGAAACGTCCGTTGCAGGGGACAAAATTGTTTGTAATGGTGGCAATAAGCCTCTCCCGTGGGGAATCGATAATTCGACAGGCAATGACCCCGGCGGCGTTACAGCCAAACCCCATACACATAGTTAGTGCCTGTTTGCCATGAGCGCAAGCCTTGTTAAAACGATGGTCCAGATTAAAGGCCACCCGAGGAAGATAACCCAAGTCTTCCAACAGGGTAAATAGGGGGAAGAAAATTGCCATGGGTGGCAACATCACCGACACTACCCAAGCTAAAGTGCGATACATTCCCGTGACCAAAATACCATATATCCACGGGGGCAAAGACTCCCATAGGGCAAGGCCGCTAAGCCAATCTTCAATGCCAAATAGCAGTTTTGCCAGTAGCTGGGACGGGTAGTTTGCACCCTGGATGGTCAGCCAGAATATTAAGCCCAACATGGCAATCATAATTGGAAAGCCAAACACCTTAGAGGTTAGGACGCTGTCGATCTTTCGGTCTACGGCATTGTGCTTTTCATTCTCAAGATGCACAGTCTTTTTATAGATATTCTCTGCCTCACCGACAATACTTGTGACGATTAGGTCCATGGAAATTTCGTCACCCTCTTGACTTACAGTGTGAAGAAAATCTCTGGGATTGTCCCCCTGGAGGTACTTCTCCAAAGAGACTATAATTGACTCCTCCCCTGACGCCAGCCTTAGGGCCAGCCAGCGGCTATTGGGAATAAGTCCGGTGAGTCTAGGGCTTAGCGACGCTACAACAGTCTCTATCTCTTGGGGGTAGCCTACTTGGCGAGGCTGACTTTTTGCCCCTGCAGCCATCTGGGCAATTGCAGTTTTAAGGGCATCGAGGCCCTCACCCTTGCGGGCGTTGGTGCCCACCACAGGGACACCCAATTCTTGCTCCAGCTGCTCTAGATCAACCCGGATTCGTTTGCGCTGGGCTTCGTCCATGAGATTTACACAGACCACTACCCGGTCTGTGATTTCCAGAATTTGTAGGACTAGGTTGAGGTTGCGCTCCAAAGAGGTGGCATCGGTGACTACTACGCTGACATCGGGCTGACCAAAGCAAATAAAGTCCCTGGCCACTTCCTCCTCTACAGAGCTGGATAGCAAAGAATAGGTCCCCGGCAAATCCATTAACAGATATTTTTCATTGTCATATTGATACCGGCCCAAGGCATTGGTCACAGTCTTGCCCGGCCAGTTCCCGGTATGCTGATTCATACCCGTAAGGCTATTAAATACCGTGCTTTTCCCTGTATTGGGGTTTCCGGCCAGGGCTATGACCTTTTCAGTGCGGTCTCCCGGCCCTGGTATGCTGAAATCTTTTCTCACTTGGGCACCAGTAGATTGTGTTGTCAGCCCCATGTCATCCCCCGCTTACATCATATCCACTATAATTTGACCAGCTTCGGCATTGCGCAGAGCAATAAGGGCCCCCCGGATTTCATAGGCCATGGGATTGCCAGCTGGACTCCTGAGCACTGTTTCTACAGGCGTGCCGGCTACAAGTCCCAAATCCAGCAGACGCCGCCGGCTGCTAGTTTCAGCCCTTAACTCCCGGACCACCCCTCGCATCCCAAATGGCAATTGGCTTAGGGGCATACCTTGTCTCTTCATTTCTTAACCCTCCTGGAATGTTATCTGCCGCAAACAAAGTTTCCTACAAGTAAAATATGCAAATATCCAAAGGGGGTGTTGAATATCTATTACAAAAGGTAAAATGTCTATAATGAGGCAAAGGGGGGTATTCCTATGACAAAGAATAAAATTTTCCGCACTGCCAGAGGCTACCAGCTCCTCCTCCAAGAAAAAAAGAATATGACCCCCAGCATGGAAGATTACTTAGAAATGATCTATCGCAACTGCCTAGTGGAGGGCTATACCCGGGTAAGCGTCTTGGCAGAGAGCCTCAATGTACAGGCGCCCTCGGCAAGTCGCATGATTCAAAAATTATCTGAGCTTGACCTCCTGGACTATGAGAGATATGGGGTAATCCGCCTTACAGAGTCCGGTGAGGAGCTGGGGGAGTTTCTCTACAACCGTCATCAAATTGTCGAAGAGTTTTTGACCTACCTGGGGGTTACCGAGTCCTTGCTTGCCGAAACCGAAATGATTGAGCACCATCTCAGCTTAGACACATTAGACCGCATTGCCCAACTCAACAACTTCTTCCAAGACAATCCACTAATTCATAAAGAATATCAAGACTATAGCACTTAAAAATAAGGTATATCGGGGAATAATAACAGCAACCATTGCCCCAGACTATGCCCGAAACTGGCAATTTATCTTATATCCTGTATAATTGAATAGTAAATCACTCTAGTGAAGGAACACTATATCACAACAAATTAAGGAGCTAGTACATGAACACATTTTATGAACTGGGACTTAGTCCCGAAGTACTTAAACCCATCGGTAACATGGGTTTCGAGGAAATGACCCAAATACAGCAGGAAGCTATCCCTGTCGCCCTGACAGGTAAGGACTTGATTGGCCAAGCACGCACAGGCACTGGAAAGACAGCTGCCTTTGGCATTCCCATGATTGAAAACTTTATCCCGGAACAGGGACTACCTCAGGGGTTGGTAGTCACTCCCACCCGGGAGTTAGCCATCCAAGTGGCAGAGGAACTCAATAGGATTGGTGGCTTCAAGCGGATACGTTCTCTGCCCATTTACGGTGGCCAGGATATAGGCCGTCAGATTAATAACCTAAAAAAGCGCCCCGAAATTATCGTAGGCACTCCAGGAAGACTCTTGGACCATATCCGCCGCCGCACGGTCAGGCTCAATGAAGTGGTGACTGTGGTCCTTGACGAGGCAGATGAAATGCTCAACATGGGCTTCATCGAGGATATTGAGGCCATCCTCCGAGAAGTTCCCGAAAAGCGGCAGACCTTGCTCTTTTCCGCCACCATGCCCCGATCCATTCAAGAGCTGGCAGAAAGATTCATGGTCAAGCCCCAGGTAATCCGAACCAAGAGCAAAGAAATGACAGTTCCTGAAGTCACCCAGTTGTATATTGAAGTTCAGGAGAGCCAGAAGTTTGACGCCCTTTGTCATCTCTTGGATATCCAACCCCCGGAGCTGGCCATAATCTTTGGTCGCACCAAGCGCCGGGTGGATGAAATTGCAGAGGGGCTCAAGAGCCGAGGTTATTCTGCAGAAGGAATCCATGGCGACCTCTCTCAGCCCCGTCGGGAATCCGTTCTGCGCCAGTTTAGGAATGCCACCATCGACGTCTTAGTTGCCACCGATGTGGCAGCCCGAGGCCTGGACATTACTGGCGTCAGCCATGTTTATAATTTTGACATCCCTCAAGATGCAGAGGGTTACGTGCACCGCATCGGCAGGACTGGGCGCGCTGGACGAAGCGGCAAGGCCATCTCCTTGGTAACCCCACGGGAACGGGAGCACTTCCGCTCAATTCAGCACAGCATCGGAACACAAATAAAGCGGGAACCATTGCCCTCTTTAGTAGACGTCATCAAGGGTCAGCAGCGCGTGGTGGCGGAGAAAATCTTAGAAATCGCTGAAGCAGGCACAGCCGGTCACTATCGGGAAATGGCAGGCAAGCTTCTGGAAGAAAACGACTCTGTCAATTTAGTCGCCGCCGCCCTTAAGCTGCTGACTAAGGAACCCGACAGCACCCCGGTGCGTATTACCGAAGAGGGGTCCTATCGGTTCCGCCAGTCCCATTCAGGTGGTGGGAGGAAACCCCATTACAATAGTAAACGACGCCCTGGCCAGGGTGGAAATTACTCCAAGCGCTACCGCTAAAATAATCAGCTACTGGGAGCAGTCCCAGTAGCTGATTTTTAATCTCAATATTAAATCTTCCGTTTTTCTCCGTTAAAGTATTGCGTTATATACCCCGTTTTTGGGCGGACAGGAGGTAATATCCATTCCGTTCTACAACTTGGAGGCCGCCAAACAAAGTCCGCAGCTTATTGCGGTACCACAGAGGTTTCTTGACAACAACATATACCCAGCCTTGAGGATTGAGGCGGCGAGCTGCGAACTCTAGAAAGGTGCGAGACACGCCGTAATCTGCATGGTAGGGGGGATTGGCAAGAATACAGTCAAATTTCCCCCTGGTAGCAGTAGGCAGGTGACTATGGATTAGCTCTCCTTCAAGACCGTGGGCGGCGATATTCTCCCTGCAAGCTGTTAGGGCGACGAGATCCTCATCAATATATACGACTTCCCCGGCTCCCAATCTAGAGGCTACAATGCCTACGACTCCATATCCACAGCCTAAATCCAGCACCCTGCCCCCCTGGGGGACCACAGCCTCTTCCAGTAAAAGCTCTGTGCCGAGATCCAGGCCCTTAGGAGCAAAATTCCCTGGCAAAGTATTCAGTTGTAGCTGGACTCCCCTGAGATCAATGACAAGCTTGTTCCAAGGAAGGACTGCTTTTTCCCCACGGGGGTTGGTACAACGCAAAATAGCCCAGCCTTTACCCGTGGCAATTGGGTTTACACCGGGGAAAAATGCTCTCAGCTCATCCTCCCGGGGGGAATTTGCAACCAACAGCAGTTGCCCCCTGGGGTTAAGACAGCTTGCGCCCTGACTTGCTAGCATAGTCAGGGCTTCTCTTTGCATCGGCACTGCCATTACAACAGTATCCCACTGGCCCTGTATGGGAAACATTGGTCTGGGCTCAAGAGTCAGCTGGCTGGCGATGGCATTATCCGAGGCTTGGGCCAGCAAAGTAGAACTGTAATGGGTAAATTCCACCTGGGCAAACCCGGAGGCCTTAAGCCACAAGGCTGCCACCCCCTGCCAACTACCATAATCCAGAATCCTGCCTTCTACAGGCAGGAATTCAGTAAGAGCAGCCCATTGTGGGGGAACCCCGCCACTGCTATGGATCTCAATTCCCTTAATGACCGCAGTCCGCTTCCCCTTGCCGTCCATTATTTTGACTTGGGTCACTGACCATCTCCCCTTCGCTTTCCACTAGGGACAGTCCTAGTGGCCTCTTCCCCAATGGGTTACCTCTTGCCAAGACTTCCTGGGACGGGGTATCGGCTCTTCAGCGGGCCAGCCTAGGGCTACCGCAGCCATCAATCCACCTTCTCGGCCCAGCCAGGCGCTAATCTGCTCTTCAGCAACAAAGATATCGCAAATCCACAAACTGCCCAATCCTAATTCCACTGCCTTTAAGAGCAGGTTCTGAATTGCAGCCCCCACTGATTGGGTATCCACAGACCACATAACTTCTTGAACTGGGTTTGCTTTATCAGCTTTATTTTGCCGGGGGTTGTAAACCATGATGACAGCTGGGGCTTCCTGGATTATCCCTGCTGATCTTTTGGCGCTACCACTTTTGTTACCCATGGCCTCCAGCTGCTCTGCCCCAGATACCATCATTTCAGCAATTTTTGCCTTGTCCTCCCCTTCTAGGACGATAAATTCCCAGGGCTGAGCATTCTTGCCCGAGGGGGCCTGAGTCGCGGCCTCCAATGCCTGCCCAATCAACTCCCGGGACAAGGGCTCAGCTTTATATTTTCGTACGCTTCGGCGTTGAACAATAGCCTCTCCAATCTTCATTACAAATCACCTTCCTGCTTATTTTATGTCAAAAATTTTAAAGATAAATGTATACATATCGGCCCCTTCATCGATGAGCTTGCTGATAGGTTTGCCTGGGCCGTGGCCAGCCTTGCTTTCCACTCTAAGGAGAATGGGGTTATGGCCAAGGTCTTTTTCCTGCACTGTGGCGGCAAACTTCAAAGCATGGCCGGGGACCACCCGGTCATCGGTATCTGCCGTCATTATTAAGGTGGGGGGATATTTTACTCCCTCCCTGACTTTGTGCAACGGCGAGTAGGCATACATGAATTTAAAGTGTTCGGGGTTCTCCTCAGCATTGCCGTATTCAGAAGTCCAATAGCGGCCTACGGTAAACTTATGATAGCGCAGCATATCTATTACCGGCACCCAGCAAATAACAGCCCCATAGAGATCGGGTCGCTGAGTCATACAGGCAGATACCAACAGCCCGCCGTTGCTACGTCCCAGGATGGCTAGACGTTTACTATTGGTGTAATGGTTAGCAATTAGCCACTCTCCAGCAGCGATAAAATCGTCAAAGACATTCTGCTTATTCTCCAGCATGCCGGCCCGATGCCAGTCCTCGCCATATTCACTACCTCCCCTGAGGTTAGCCACAGCGAAAACACCACCTCGTTCCATAAACATCAGATGCATAGGCCAGAAGTTAGGAGTCATGCTGATGTTAAATCCCCCATATCCAAAGAGGACCGTGGGGTTGGTGCAGTCCAGGACCAACCCTTTTTTGTGGGTAATGAACATGGGCACACTAGTGCCATCTTTAGATGAATAGAAAACCTGTTTGGTTTCATATTCCCCGGGGACAAAGGACAGGGACGTCTCCCCAAAGGCAGTGAGTTGACGGCTAACCACATCAGTCTGGAATACAGAAGGCGGGTAAAGAAAGGAGACAAATCCCAAGTATAACTTATTGCCGGAGGATTTTCCCCAGATGTCGGTGACCGTCCCGAGGCCTGGAAGTTCAATCTCCCCCTGCTCCTCTCCCTGAATGGAAAAGACCCCAATCCTATTGCAGGCGTGGTGCATGTAACTGACCACCAACTGCCCCCCCACTAGGCGCACGCCATCGATGACATCTTCACCCTGGGCAATGATCTCTTGCCAGTTTTCCCGTTCCGGCTCGCAGATGTCAATGGCTATGACCCGGCCCCGTGGAGCTTCGAGGTCGGTATTAAAGAAGAAGCGGCTGCCAATATTGCCAATGGGCCAGTAGGCGGCATCCCCCTCATCCAAAAGGCGCACAAATCCATCCTCCCCATCCAGAGGGCGATAATAGAAGCGGTTGCGAGAAGAAGTTCCATGAGTAACCACCAGCCCAAGATATGCCCCATCCTCGCTGATAATAGGCGTAAAGCCCAGTTCTTTGGCATCGGGACGCTGATAAATCAAGATGTCCTCGGTCTGGGCGGTCCCCACCATATGGTAATAGACCTTGTTATAATTGCTCTGGTCTTCAGGGGG
This sequence comes from Firmicutes bacterium UBA5509, assembly GCA_002423965.1. Taxonomy (GTDB): domain Bacteria; phylum Bacillota; class Proteinivoracia; order UBA4975; family UBA4975; genus UBA4975. The sequence goes on from DIOR01000027.1 coordinate 67,845, forward strand.
AACAGTGCCGGTTTCAGGAAAGCGAGAGTAGAAAAATCCCTTTCCATCTGGGGTCCAGGGCAGGTTAGTGAACCGACACCAATGGATAGTCTCTGGGTACTCCTGGCCAGTATCCACATTGCGAATGCGAATCTTTTGCCAATCGCTACCGCTGTCAGAAAGAGCATAGGCCAGTAGTTTGCCATCAGGGCTTGCCTCAAATCTCGTCAGGGCGACAGTGCCATCTGTGCTTAGGGTATTGGGGTCAATAACTTGGAATGGCTCTGTCCCTGGGTCTTGGCAATATAACACTGATTGATTCTGCAAGCCTTCATTCTTTTGATAGAAAAGCCGCCCCCCAACTTCCTTGGGCAGCTCATACTTTGGAAAGTCCCATAGTTGGGTCAAACGCTCCCTAATCTCTTCCCCCAGGGGGCTGTCCAGAAACTCCCGAGTTTTCTTATTCTGGCCGCCAATCCATGCCTGGCTTTCGGCAGACAGACTGTCCTCCAACCAACGATAAGGGTCTGCAACCATAGTGCCGTGATAATTTTCAATACAGTCATCTTTGCGCATGTAATCCCTCCTCGATCTTTTCTGCATCCCGGTTCTTTAAAGATCTCTTTGTCTGGAGAATACTTTTTTAAAAGGGTCTTGCTTTTTAAAGTATAAAGGGCATAAAAAAAGGTGCCGCTTACCAACATAGCATCCCCCAGCTCAGCAGGGCGGAGATGCCAAAACGCAGGGAGTTAAAAGTCAAGGGGTTAAACACTGTAAGGGCAGATTTGACTACAGCTACGTTAACCCCCCAGATTATTGCCACAACTATCAGGAGCAAGTCAGCTAAGGTGAAACCCTTGAACATATGGCAAACATCCTTCCCATGTTATCTTATCAGTCAAAATATAATATCCCCCTAGGTCCAGGAGTTTGTCAACTATGCGAACGAGCACCTATCGTTCTTCCAGGGTAAACAACTGCAGGGGAAGGTCAAGAATCGAGTATTGCCACCAAGAGTCATCCTCGAAATGCCACCACTCGAAATCAATGGCTTGAAAGCCGTTGCTAATCATCACCTCCGTCAAGAGATCCAGGTTAGCTCGAGCAGCTGAGGACATGGGGGCATACCTATGGGCACTTCCGGAAAAATCATCAAAATCCGTAGGCATTTCCACCTCCTTGCCCCGGATATCCACCAAGGTTACATCCACCGCTGCCCCCCTGTTGTGCACCGAGCCATACTTAGGATCGGCAAAGAAGTAACGCTTATCTCCAGCCATTTCCCAAAGCAGTTGATGAAGATGAAAGGGTCGGTAGCTATCCCAGAGCTTAATGCGGTAGCCTTGCTCCATCAGTTGGGCATTGGCCGCCGCCAGTTTTAAGGCCGTTCCCCGACGGAGCACAGCCACATTGACAGGGTATACCGCCAGGCCGGAAAAATTATTCTTGGTAGCATAACGTAGATCTAGAGCAACAAACGGATCAATATCCTCCATTTTGACTAAATCCCCTTGATCAAGGGTGACTTCAAGGGTGGCTTCTGGAGCCCTAGGAATATCTCCATAAGCCAGACCCACCAGTAGCACCAGTAGTAACGGCAGCCATCGCTTCATGTCATCCACCTCACGGAAAGACGCTGTACTTTATTCTTCCCGCTGTATGGAGGTTTTAGCAGCTATCTTCCTTGATAACAGTTCTCCCTGAGTAACCAGGACAGCCTGGCCACCGAGAATAACCCTATCTCCCTGCAAACGAACCTTAACTTCCCCGCCCCGGCTAGAGGCCTGCCAGGCAAGAAAGCTTGACTTATTCAATCTTGGTTGCCAGTAAGGTCCCAGGCAACAGTGGGCAGAACCGGTTACGGGGTCTTCATCAATGCCCACCCCAGGGGCAAAGAAACGGGAGACAAAGTCATAGCCCTCGCGGGTAGCAGGCGCTGTAACCATCACTCCCCGCTCAGTCAACTCTCCCAAACGACCCATATCTGGTTTCAGGGCCAGTATTTCCTCTTCGCTGGCTACTTCCACCAGGTAGTCAATGCGGTTGCGTCCAGCAAACAGTGGTTTCACCCCCAAGGCCTGGATAATCCCGGGGTTAATTGCCTCTCTCCAAGGGGGCTCAGCCGGGAAATCCAGCTCCAGCCAATCGTCCTCCAGACGGGCGGTGAGGAGTGCGCTGGCGGTATAGAACTGAATTACTTCGTCGGCTTGAGCCAGCCCCTGGGTAAAGAGGACATGGGCACTGGCCAAGGTAGCATGACCACAGAGGTCAACTTCCACAGTGGGAGTAAACCAGCGCAGCTCCCAGCCATCCCCTTGAGGCATGAGGAAGGCCGTCTCAGACAAATTCATTTCCATAGCCACTTGCTGCATCCACTGGGGACTTTTTTCAGCATTTAATAAGAGACATACCGCTGCGGGATTCCCGGCAAAAGGTTTGTTGGTAAAAGCATCAACCTGATAAATCGGATACCCCATTATTTATCCCCTTCCTTCAATATCCCTCGGTCTACAGCTTCATCCAGCAGCCGATTTATATATTGCCAAAGCTCAGTAGAACCTAGGGCAATTGGAGCCACTCGACCGTCCACCTGTTTGCGGGTAATGCCATTCTCCTCCCAGGACCGTCCACCGGTGCGAAGATTAAAGAGCACTGGCTGGAAGCGATCAACAGCGTTGGCAAACCTGGCTTCAGGGGTTTGGCCCCCTTCAAACTCCTCCCACAGCTGCCGCAAATTCCGGCTCTGCTCAGTGGGCAGGAGGTCAAAGATGCGGTCTGCAGCTAGCTTTTCCCGCTGCACCTTGTCCTTGGCCCCTTCCTCATCGTAGCAATAGGTATCCCCCGCGTCAATTTCCACCAAGTCATGGACCAATACCATGGGGATTACTTTACCCATATCTACTTCCTCATTGGCATATTCCGCTAACACCATAGCTCCCAGGGCCAGGTGCCAGGAATGCTCGGCATCATTCTCAAACCTATCGGCATGAAGTAGATTGGTGCGGCGAAAAATGGTCTTGAGTTTATCTATTTCCAATAAAAACTCTACTTGCTGTTGCAGGCGTTCCACTATAGTTTTTCCTCCCATTCTCGGCGAAGGATTGAATAAAAGAGGTAGGTGGAGAAAGATCCCTTTAGCTTTAGATAATCTCGCATTCGCCCCTCTCTTTTCATGCCGCAATACTCCATGACTTTTGCCGAACCAATATTCTCTTCAAAGCAGCGAGCCTCAATGCGGTTTAGCTCCATTCTGGTAAAGCCGAAATCAATGATTGTTTTAGCTGCTTCCTTGGTAAGTCCTTGCCCCCACAGGCGGCGTGCAAGTACGTAGCCTATCTCGGCTTTGCTATGTTCCGCCTGCCACCAGACATAGCCTGCCGTCCCCACCATTCTGTTCTCAGCTTTGCTGACCACCGCCCAACTGCAAGGCTTACCGGCCTGCTGATCAGCCACAACAGAATTTATATAGTCATACGTATCTTCGATACTCCTATGGGTCTCCCAAGGCACGTACCGGGAGACCAAGGGGTCCCGGGCATATTCATACATGTCCTTGGCATCATCTAGGCTGATGGGGCGCAGTAATAGCCGCCTGGTCTCTAAGATCGGCATCTGGAAAAAAACATCCTCCACATTGAGCATATCAGCACCTCCGCCTATAATTTCTGCACATTAATAGGATATTCCTTCCTGAGAAAATAAAACAGGGGCTGCCTATATGGGCATCCCCTGTACCGAGTCTAGACTGTCCACCTAAGCTTGCCCAGATGGTCTAATATCCCCTCTGGAAGGTCCCTATCTCCAAAGATATAAAATTGGGGCGGGGTAGACTGCTTCTTGCCAGGGACTATGTCCAGTAGTTCCCAGACTCCGCATAGCATTAAATCAATATTGACATAGGCGCTAAGGTTTCCTGGACTGAAAATCTGAAGGTGATGAGAACTGCCGGACTGTCCAAGCAAGAACTTGTGGACAAGGGGGGTATCGATTTCCTCCGCCATTTTATAGCGCAGGACCGTGCCTTGGGCAGAAAGATACTGCAACCACCCTGATTTGCCGTTAATGTGGACTGTGGTACCGCATTCTACTCCCTTGAGAGCAAGGCCGTTTGTTTCAAGCTCCAGGAACATACATACCCCTGCCAGCCCCGGCAAGGTAAGGACATTATGCCTGACAATTAGTCCTTGATATTTTTCATTATCTCCGATAACCACCTGGCTTTGCAGGCCCTGCCACTTATTGTCGTAGTTGTCCTCTAGGGTAATAAATCTGGTGGATCGGGGTTCCTTTAACAGGGATTTGTTTGACAGGTCTTGCAGCTCAAACCCTAAACCTCCTAACCAGGGATTCCACCATGATCTTGGCCCCGGTGTTGGGTAGGAAGAGTCAAGCCATTCCTGTCCCTGGAATGTCAAGGTATAGACCCCAGGTCCAAAGCCAGGAGCCGCAGAAAATGACAGGGAACCATTGTCTACTGTCATCACTGCAATCCCCGAATGCTCATGTTCCTTCGTTTCTACCTGGCCACCACAACCGAAGACAGGTAGTTGCCGCTGATAATCAACCCCAGGAGTTTCCACTGCAATATCCACTACTTCCACGGTAGCAATGGGAACCTTGGGTAAGTCTAGTGTGGCGGTACTACCGCTAGCAGTAGCTGTGCAGGGGGGAAATCCTCCATGGGAGGAACTAGCTGTGACTTCTGCCTTGAAATCTCTTTGCTGATGTTGGCGGACATGGATCTGGTAGCTATCAGTGACAAAGGGGTTGCCATCATTAACGATAGTCTCCAGACTGTCGGTAGCTGTAACCCCCTCCTCCTGTTGACCCAGTGTAAATGCCCTAAATTTCTGCCAGCTATCAAAGGTATTCATGGAGAGATAAACAGGCTTTATTTCCGCGGACTGACCAGGACCAAGGTTACCTAAATCTGCCTCCAGGGACATCCAGTCATCCCCCTTGACTACCATCTCTTTCGGCCAGAACAAGCCTCTGTTTCCTGTACGGGAGAAAATCCAGTTCTCGGTGAGATTGCTAAGAGAATAGGCCACTAAGTAATTGAGGCCACTGCGGTCCTCAATTATTCCTGCCTTTAGTGGAAGCACTGAACTGAGGTTCGTTAAATTAATAATGCTCTTAAACCACAGATTCTCTGCCGGTTCCTCCCCTGTATTGCGGAGCTTCCATTGCTGGGAAAAGAGGCCGTCAGCTTGCAGGCTGGCCAAACGCTCTATGGTAATGCCAGGTCGAGAAGTGGAATGATAAGTTGCTTTGAGAAAAGACACTCCGTCCTTGTCCCACCACTCTGCCTTTGCTGGCTTTGTCTTGCCAAACTCCACCGAATAGGGAAGACCCAGCTGAGGCCGCATAAAGTAATTGCTATGGTTTCCCTTTACAAGTGAACGGACCTCCAAGGTATTGGAATACTTGATGAGCTTTAGCATGTACCTGCCATTAACCACGAAGTAACTGTCGGGGTCTTCTCCGCCGAAGCGACCACCCAGACCGGGAAAAGCCGCCGTCAGCAACTGGCTATACTTTACCGGGTCACCTCCCTGAGGCTGGGCAGTAATCTCCACCTTACCCTGCAAAACGCCCAGGTTGTTCAGGGTGAAGCCCACAGGCAGAGCCTTCTTCTCTCCGGGAGAAAGCCTTAAGGAAAAGTCCCTTTGTTCCAGGTCAATGAAACTATTCTCCGGCAGAGAAAACTGAATTTCCGCCGGTTCATAATAGCCATTCTCGACATTGAGGAAGACCTGTCCTCGGCTACAGCCTGTGTATTCCCTTTCCGGAACCACAGCCTGCAGAAGAGCAGGAAATTTTGGCACAATGCCCACTTTGAACAGAGCCTTCTTGCCGTTAATTGAGAGCTCTGCACTCACTGTAGGATGAGTATGCCATTCATCTTGTTTCTCGGCAATCTCCCCTACATGAAACTCCCCGGAAACATTAAGTTCATCCTCCACATACACTGTCTTGTCAAAAGAGAAGGTTATGTTTTTATCATCTCTGCCTTGGAAGGAAACTTCCAGGGGCTTGCCGGTTTTATTCACTAAATGGTAGCTAATTGCGTAGTCTCGGCCAAAGACCAAGTTTGACGCCTCGACACTGGCCGAAACCAGCCAGTCGTCAGTTTCAATGAGGCGAAGCCCTCGGCCCCTACGTTCAAATTCAATTTTTAAGTTCTTGCCTTGGTGCTGCCAGTGGTAAGCAAAATACTCAAAGCCGTTTTCCTTGCGCCCGTCAGGCTGGACAATGATCTCCCTGACAGAATCTGCATACCAGTCGGCCTCCTGAAAAAAGTCGGCCACGGCTTCGGTGCCCAGGACATAGGGCAAGAAGTTCATTAGATGGGTGCTATCATCCTGATCTTCCCAAAAGAAGCCGCACTTCTTGTACAAGGGAACTGCCTTGATATTCCCCGGCCAGGTAAACAAATCCAGGCGGGGCCACTGGCATTGGCAGGCTTTTTCAATAGCCTTAAGGACCAGGGCTTTTCCTACTTTTTTATTATGGTAATCGGGACGGACATTGAGAATAGGAATGTAGGAAGCCCCTTCGTCTATCCTGTATTCGGAAAAGCCGCAAAGGCCCACTACTTCTTCACCATCCACTGCCAGCCATGTATTTAGGTGCTCGGAGTTTTCATAGTTGGCAATAATCGATTCTTCAGTCTCCAAGAAAGCTTCTCCGCCCCAGTTTTCTCCGCTACGGTTCCACATTTCGGCGATAGATTTTGCATATTTCCGTTGGTATTCAACAACTTTAATGTCACTCAATTATTCCTCATTCCTTCCGGCAATAATGCCCAAACAAAATACCCTTTTTCCAGGGCAGGGAAAAAGGGTATGCTATAAACGCATATCAGGCTTCAGTCTTACCGGTACAAATAGGCTGTGAAGCATGACCTCCCAATTTTCCGTTGCCATACATTTCTCTTAATCCTTTTCATCTTCAGCAGCCTCCTTTCTATAAAATAAATACGACCCTATTGTATAGCATTCTTTCCCAGCTGACAAGGGCTTTTCTACTTTAATTTTATTCTCCTTGCCTTTTTCCCTGGACAAAGGGATAATAGACCATGTATTAATTCTTGGAAGATGAAAAATCAGGAGGTAATTAAATGCCCAATCCCCTTGTGACCATTGAAATGGAAAATGGCGATTCCATTCAAATAGAGCTCTTTCCAGATATCGCCCCTAATACTGTCAACAATTTTATCAGTCTAATCCAGACTGGATACTACGATGGCCTTATCTTCCATCGGGTCATTCCCCACTTCATGATTCAGGGAGGCTGCCCTAAGGGCAGCGGCATGGGTGGTCCCGGCTATACCATACCTGGTGAATTCAGGGCCAACGGCCATGCCAATGAATTGAAACATCAGCGAGGAGTCATCTCCATGGCCCGAGCTGCTGATCCTAACTCCGGTGGTTCCCAATTCTTTATAATGGTAGCAGATTCTCCCCACCTGGATGGCGAATACGCCGCCTTTGGCAAAGTAACAGTGGGCATGGAAGCTGTCGATTCAATAGTCAGTTCCCCCAGATCTGCTAGTGATCGACCCCGCAATGACCAGACCTTGAAAAGCGTCACTGTGGATACCTTTGGTGTAGAGTATCCCCTGCCAAACAAATCTAATTCCTAGCTAAAAAGGGCTGCAACCTGCAGCCCTTTTTGTTTCCTATTCCTGATCACCCCTTACCGGCGCTTAAAAAGAACCAAGCCAATGGCGATCAACAGCATTCCTATTCCGATAATCCCAGTAGTGTTACCTCCGGTTTGCGGCAATAATACAAGGTCCTCGGGATCCTCTGGGTCCTCGGGGTCCTCGGGGTCCTCTGGGTCCTCGGGATCCTCTGGGTCCTCTGGGTCATCAGGATCCTCAGGGTCATTCGGGTCTTCTGGGTCATCCGGATCTTCTGGGGCATCCGGATCCTCGGGATCCTCTGGGTCCTCGGGATCCTCTGGGTCCTCCGGGTCCTCCGGGTCCTCCGGGTCCTCTGGGTCCTCTGGGTCCTCGGGATCCTCGGGATCCTCGGGATCCTCTGGGTCCTCGGGATCCTCTGGGTCCTCTGGATAGTAAATACTTCCCCAGCCAAAGGCATCGCGGTTAGGCACGAAATTGCTATTCTTGTTCCCTGTTGCTAAGGTCATTAAAGCTGGTAATTCAACATCGTATTCCTCCAGCTTTTCTAGAGATATTCTCCAGCGCACCAGGTAGTTGTCATCATGGGTAGAAAAATCGTAGTGTTCCCCTGTAATATACTCATGCCGTAGTATACTTTGGCCTGAACCCTTTTCGGCGATAAACACCCCCACCGCATCCCCTGTCTTTTCTACTCCTACCAGCAGATTAGCCTTATTAAAATTACCTTGATGGGGCTTTGTCACCTCTGGAGGAAAGAAGGCTGCCGTCCAATAACCTAAACTTGGGAGCCCTAATACCCTGAGCTCAAAATATACATAGTCCTCAGTTACCGCTACGCGGCCGGGCCATTTATCGGAGCTACCTACAATATCCAAATGTCGTTCTGGTATTGTCCCACCTTTATAATTGTATCCTTCCCTTGCAGGCACCTCCCCCGGAAAGTCCCTCCATCCCAGTTCATCCCATGGGTTTGTTCCGCCTGCAGCTCGGAGCCCCGAGACCAAGAACATTACCAACACTATGGTTGCAATGAAAAGTTTCCGAGCCATTACAATATTTCTCCCTTCTAAATCGCAGGGCACCACTTTCCCCCTACTTTTCTTATTTTTACAGTCTATGATGAATAGGGAGAAATAGAACTTTCGCATGTGCCGCTATTTTTTTGGATGAGAAGGGAATAAAAGCGAAACTAAAAGCACCTACAGGACACACTATAACCTGGAGGTGCTTTTCTATGAAGCGTATAGGTATTGGTTTGTTAATTGCTCTTTGTCTCACGGGCTTGGCGGCTTTCCTTGACCGGTTTATTTTCGCCGAAACATTTGGGCTTTGGACTTACACTTTGGGCACATTTGTCGGCTTGGCCCTAACAGGGTTGGGCTTGCTACTGTTTATTGGCAGATTGTTTTCTTCAAAAAAAATAGGCACCAGCCTAGTAATAATCTTCATGGGTATTGCTACATTCCTATTATCTCTAGCAGTGTGGATAGCAACAGGAAAGCCAATCCGCTAGAAGCTATCCTATAACCTCCACCAAGTCTGTTAACACCTCTCCCGCCGTACCCCGGACGAGGACTGAGGCGATTTCATCGCACTGGGTTTCTCCCAAATTTATTATTGCCAGCTTGGATGCGGCAGGAGCCAGCCAACATACTGGTGCCACTTCCAGGCTGGACCCAATTACCAGAAAAAGATCACATACTCTGGCCCTTTGGGAGGCAAGATGAAAGGCCTCAGGCAAGGGGTCCCCAAATAGTACTACATTGGGACGAAAAATCCCGCCGCAATTGCATCGGGGAGGATTATCCCCTGAGGCCACTTGGTCCAGCAAGGGGGACATTTGCCTTTCTGCGCCGCACTGGGAACATCTGGCAGTGCGCAAATGGCCGTGGACTTCTAAAACAGAGTTAGAGCCAGCTTGCTGATGCAGGCTGTCGATGTTTTGGGTTATAATGCCTTTGATGAATCCCTTTTTTTCTAGCTGAGCCAAGGCGTAATGACCTGAATTAGGTTGGGCAGTGGCCATCATCCGAAAAATAGGCTCCGATCGCCTCCAAAACTCTGCAGGATTTCGGGACAAGGCCGACCGGGACAAGAGCTCCATGGGATCCATCTGGGACCAGAGGCCAGTGTCTGGGCTGCGGAAATCCGGGATTCCACTTTCTGTGGACACTCCTGCACCGGTCAACACTAAGGTGTCCTTATTCTCTGTTAGCAGTCGGGCTAATTTTTTAATGTTATCCACCTAATCCCTTCTTTTCTGCTGGGGCTTTCTTTTTGTTAATTCTTCCTGTTCTTGGGTCATGTAATTACAGTGCTCTGCTAATGGGCATTGTTGACACTGTGGATTGCGGGCCTTACATAAATTACGGCCATGAAAAATTAAGAGATGATGAGAGTGACTCCACCTCTCCTGGGGGATTGTATCCATCAATTGTTTTTCAGTTTTTTCAGGTGTTGAAGCAACACTTAGGCCGATGCGGTTGGCCACCCGGAAGACATGTGTATCCACGGCAATAGCTGGCACGTTAAAGGCGTTACTGAGCACTACATTGGCGGTTTTTCGTCCCACTCCCGGCAAAGCCTCCAAATCCTCTCGGCTGCTAGGGACTTCCCCCTGGTGTCGCTCCAGGAGTTGTTGGCAGGTAGCAACGATGTTGGCGGCCTTATTATTATGAAGACCGCAGCCGTGGATAAGCTCTCGCACATTATCCACCCCGAGGGTAACTATTGCCAGAGGGGTCCTTGCTTGGGCAAATAATCGTTTTGTAATTTCGTTAACCCGCTTGTCTGTGCATTGGGCAGACAGTATTGTCGCTATGAGCAGTTCAAAGGGATTGCGGTGTGTTAAGGCGCATGCGGCATTGGGATATAAGGTGGTTAGTATATCTAAAACTTCTTCAGTTTTCACTGTCTCTATCCCCTCCTCCCTTCTATTATACATCATCCTCCATACCCGTTTAGCCCCCGGTCTCTGAGCCCCTGGTGCTGACACCTAGTGCAAGAGAGCTATTAAAATATTCTCAGACAAAGAACATCTCTTTTAAACGGCGATATTCTTCGGCAATAAGATTGCGCTGGCTGGAATCTAAGCCATAAAGGTCGTATATAATCCAGTCCATTTCTTCCCTGCAGCCTTTACCTAGGCTTAGTTTTTTTGCCAGGACAGTAATCTCTTGTGTTCGCCCCAGGCGGAGAGGAAGTTGCTTTAGTTGTCGTGTCAGCACTTTTCCTGTAAAGAACTTGTACATATATAAGGTGTTTAAGAGTTTGCTATTAAGTAGTGCCACCAAGTATTCCAGGGAAAAGGGGAGACTGAGGGGGATGATAATATTAAGATTATTAAGGGTTATGGAGCCACTGAGGTCTACAGCTGCGATTATTTCCCGGGAGATGAAACGATAAACTATCTTGGCCGGGACCAAGTACTTTTTCAGGGGCGCAGTCTGTTGCAGGCTACCTCTGTCATAGTCCAGCCATTGAGAAGGAGATGCGGCTACATATGGCAGCACATCCTTTGCCAATAAGAGGGGATGGAGTCCAGGACCAGGCTTATTCCTGATAAAACGGCGGTTATCCCCGGTGACAACCCCCAGGGAAAAGTCTACCACGGCTTTGCCCTCCGGGATGGCCCCAAACTCCCCCTCTGTCAGGAAGAATGCATCCCGGCAGCACTGCTGCCAAAGGTCCTCCATTTCGCGGTTCCAATTGATGTTGAACCGCTGGCGCTGTAATGCTTCCCGAGGGATTGTATTATACTTTACCATAGTCTTGGTTAGATCCCTTTGGTACCATACTGGCACAGCCTTCCGCTGGGGGCATGGTAATTTGACGGCAGCTAGTATTACAGCCGGGGCATAATAGCCTGCAAACAGGTGGGGAATGTAGTGGAGTCCGCTGATGGCAAAGTTCTTTAGCAGCCAGGATCTTGCCTTTTGGTAAGTCCATACCTTAGTAAAGGCCTCCGGAAGGAAAAAGACCAGTTGCCCTCCTGACGGAAGCAACCTTGCCCCAAGCTCTAAAAAGTAGAGAAATGAGTTCGACCTAGGCGGAAAGGTAGTGGTATACTGGCCACAAGGAAAGCTGCTTCCCCAAGGGGGATTGCCTACTACCAGGTCAAATGGCCCAGGATACTCCAGGCTAATTGCGTTGGCTTCTTGCAGCGTGACATTGTAGATTCCCTCTAGATTCAGCTTTGTCTCAGCCACAGCCAAGGCCAAGGGGTCAATATCTATTCCCGTAAGCTGGGCTTGGGGCCAGCGGCGCCGGCAAGCCAGGAGAAAATCCCCGGCTCCACAAGCAGGGTCGATAACTCTTTCCGGGCCTACTTCCACTAAATTCAATGCTGCCTCCACAGCCGCCATGGGGGTAAAGACCTGGCCAAAATATTTTTTTTCCTCTGTCTTTCTCAGACTCTGGTACACCTGACCTAAATCCATGTGCAGGAAATCCTCTTTTAGGACATCTCTTGCCATATTTAGATCTCCCTTTATACCGAATGCAAATAACTCCGAATTTCTTTTTTCTGTGATAAAACGGGCCAGTTCCTCAGGTGCAGGTAACCGGCCCGTCTTTTGATGGTACAACCTGGCCTCTGCATGGTGGACCAGGATCCTATTTAGTTTATTCATCCCGGTCTTCGCTCCCCCGGGGAAATCATTCATTTTCTTAAAAACTCCTTATACATATTTTTTTTAAAGCCGGCTAGACCCCCTACATGGTTCCTCCCCCTTATTCTTTGCAGTCAGATCTCCCACAAGGGTGTTGCCACCCGGAAGTCATGATCACAGGAAGAGCAATAGTATAGGTGGACACAGTCCCTGGTGCCAGTAATATTTGCAGCCAGTTCCCTGCTAAGGTAGGGACTGTAGTCGTCAATAAATTCCTGTAAGGGACCTCTTTCCTCCATTTCCCCTCCACAAAAGGGGCAAGGCTTGCTGACATTGATGAGGCCATTGCAAATTGGACATGCATCCATCGAGATACCTCCAGGGCTTTTTTTTATTGTGCCCAAATCAGTATGATTTGTCCAGGCTCTTCAAATAGCTTTCTAGGGGCAGGATCCCCTCCACAAGGTTTTGTAATTTGCGGTATTCAGTGTCGTCAGCGCTATCGTTAATTTTTACCGCCCTGAACATAATGTTTTTTGGGGTATCCAGGGGCGATACGTATTCCACAACGGAGACCTTGTACCCCCGGGACTCTAGTGCAGCCACCCGCAGCCCATCTGTAAGGACGTCTGACAGGCGGTTGCGGAAGATACTGTGCTTGGCAATTGCCTCCCAGGGAGAATACTGGATGCGCTGGCGCAAAGCAGCCTGGCAGCAAGGCACAGATATGATGTATCTGCTATTTAAGAAAACTCCAAGAGCTAAGGCCTCATCGGTGGCAGTGTCGCAGGCGTGCAAACTAAGAATCATGTCCACTGGACCTGAAGCCTTGTATTGCAGAATACTGCTTTTGTGAAATTCCATATTCCGATAGTGAAGGCGTTGTTGAATCCCCCGGGAAGTTGCGATTACTTCCTCGTTGGAATCAATGCCAATTACCCGGCAGGGAATCCGTCGTTTTTCCATAAGCCAATAGTTGAGAACAAAGGCGAGATATGATTTACCGCAGCCACAGTCTAATATGGTCAAAGGCCGCTGGGAATCCCAGTCCTGGAGAACTTGGTCCACCAGTTCTACAAACCTGTCAATTTGATAAAACTTGCGGCGGCGGTCTGCCCGGACCTTGCCCTCTGGGGACGCTATACCTAATGCTTGCAGCAGTTCCAAAGCCTCCTCCACCTTGATAAACTGCTGTCGGGTGCCAGTTTCTACAGGCCGATGATGGAGGGGGGGAGTCAATGTGCTGAGACTTAACCTCACGTCATTAGCTATAACAGCCACCGTCACCAAGGTGCCCCGCTCGATAAACCGGATACCGCCTCTTTCGGCATTGGCCATTACCCCTGCCAAAAAACCAGGCAATTCCTCTAGAGAAAGCTGTATCCCTTGCTCTGAGCGAAGTATCTGGGGATCAAGAGGATCTGCTACAAATACCTGTTCTTCATTTAGGGTCTCAATTTCCACTCGCTGTAAAACTTCGTTGTCCTTAAGACGGAGCATAACCATCTGCAGACTGCGCCGTAATTTTTCCGCCCGTTTATCCATAACCTACCTCCTGTCTCTGCCTTTATCCTAACCTAAGGGGTGTTCTCAATGCAACCGCTTATTAATTTTATTTTGATGCAGGGATATTGACCATAAAGATGCAATAAGACATATATATTCTTAACACAAAGGAGGTGGAAATATTGGCTAAAGGTAGAATGCAAAAAATTGGGGCAGCGGCTATGACCCCCATTGCCGTCTTGCCCGCCGCAGCCCTGCTGCTTGCCCTGGGCAATGTCATTCCCATACCCGCAGTAGCCAAACCCTTGGCCATGGCTGGACAGCTGCTCATCAACAATATCGGACTTATTTTTGCCGTGGGCCTGGCTATAGGCCTGGCAGACGATGCCAGCATCGCAGGTTTTACCGGCGCCATCAGTTATGTAATAATTACTGGCATTGCAGGCCGGGACGGAGCCGGCCTGGAAATGGGAATCCTCGGGGGAATCCTGGCCGCCCTTACAGCTGGCATCCTCTACAATCGCTTTCACCAGGTCCAATTTCATCCCTTTTTAAGTTTTTTTGCAGGTAGGCGCTTTGTTCCTATTATCGCCAGTATTGTCAGTGTCCCCATCGGCATTGGCCTAGGCTTAGTTTGGCCGGGAATGCAAAACGGCATTGCCGCCCTAGGTCGATGGGTATTCTCAGCTGGCGGGCTGGGGGTGGCTATCTATGGTGCCTTAGAACGGTTATTGTTGCCATTGGGGCTCCACCATGTTCTCAACGGCTTTGTCATGGCTGTAATGGGTGAATTCTCTGCTGGCGGCGAAGTAATTCGGGGAGAAGTATTCCGCTTTCTCGCCGGTGACCCCAGTGCCGGCCATTTTCTGGCAGGGGCCTATCCCATCAAACTCTTTGCCCTTCCAGCCGCGTGTCTTGCTATGTACAGGGTAGCCCGACCGGCCAACCGCAGCAAAATCAAAGGCCTACTAGTAGCCGCAGCTACCACTAGCTTCTTGACGGGGATAACCGAGCCTGTAGAGTTTACCTTTCTCTTTACTGCTCCTTTGCTCTATGGCATTCATGTGTTTTTGACCGGGGCCTCTTTCTGGATCTGTCAGTTGCTGGGCTTTCGCCATGGGTTTGGCTCCTCAGCTGGGGTTTTGGAATTCTTCGTCAACCTACGTCTGGCGGACAAACCCTGGCTGCTGTTGCCCCTGGGCCTGGGACTGGGAGCCCTTTACTACTTCATCTTTTACACCCTGATTACCAAGTTGCGGCTTCCCACACCGGGACGACTGCATGAAGAAGGAGTAGCTACCATCGCCTCCGACGAAAAGACAGCCTTGGCAATTATTAACGCCCTCGGTGGAAAAGAAAATCTTATCCGAGTCAGCAGCTGCCTTACTCGTCTGCGGGTAGTGGTCCGGAATAAAGAGCTGGTGGATAGGGACGGCCTTATGGCCTTTGGGGTGGCAGGTATAATTGGCAAAGGTGATGCCCTGCAAGTGGTAGTGGGAACAATTGCCGATGAGCTGACCCAGTTAATAAAAAAGAACTGCTAAATCTCCTTTTAAACCATAAGTTTTGCTCCCAACAATAAAAGCAAGTCCTATGGACCTGCTTTTTTAAAATACGCTAACTACTTAAGTAAAAATTTACCGCTCTTGTATATCAGCTGGTCATCGGCGTATATTTCGCCGCCATCACGCATGTCACAGAGCATATCCCAATGAATACCGGATTCGTTTTTGCCGCCGCTTTCAGGATAGGAGGCACCCAGTGCCAAGTGCACAGTACCGCCTATTTTTTCATCAAAGAGCATGTTGCGAGTAAATTGTTGAATACCAAAGTTAGTGCCTACTGCTACTTCGCCCACGTACCTGGCACCGGCATCAGTATCTAGCAGGGCCTGGAGTAGTTCTTCGCCCTTGCCTGCAGTGGCCTTGATAACCTTGCCATCCATAAACTCTAGGCGGATGTCCTCAATCTCTTTGCCTGCATAAATTCCGGGGAAGCTGAAACGAATGTGGCCATTGACACTGTCCTCTACAGGCCCAGTAAACACTTCCCCGTCAGGGAAGTTTTCGTGGCCGCTGCAGTTAATCCACTTGCGACCGGCGATACTCATGCTAATGTCGGTATCTTTAGACACAATCCGCAATTGGGAGTGGTTATTGAGCTGCTGACAAATTCTATCCTGCTGGGCATCGATTTCGCGCCAACGGGCAACTGGATCATCATCATTCAGTAGGCCAGCCCCAAAGACAAAATCCGCATATTCATTCAGGGACATGTTGGCATCCTGGGCTGCAGCATTAGTGGGAAATGCAGTCAGAGTCCAATGCAGTTCCCCGGCAGCTGCGCGCTCCATAAACCTGGTCTGCAGTTTGGCCCCGGCTCGCCGGCTTTTTGAAATACGCTGGGGGTCTACACCAGAAAGGGCCTTGGTATTATATCCAGCCATTATGCTCAGTCTGGCATCAATGTTTTCGGTGATAAACTCATCCAGAGGACTGACATTTTCCAACTGCTCATCGCTGGCGTACTTGTAAAAGATTTCGGCGGCATTGGGCAAGCCAATCACATTAGTGACATCTGCACCGGCCAAGATAGCTTCTTTGTATGCTGCCTCCATTAGGGGTTCAGCCTGCAGCGTGCTTTGAATCAGCATGGTCTGACCCTTTTTTATTCCCAGAGAGTAGTGAACCAGCAGTTTTGCCAGCTTTTCAATACGGGGATCGTACATTTTACCCACTCCTTACCTCATCTTTGTTTACCCTATTAGCTTTAATAAATGGTGGAATAATCCTGCCATATCAGCACAGTTTAATGAGGGGACAACCGGCGAAATCCCCGATTGTCCCCTTTAATCCTCCCCGGGTTCATATCCAAGGATGTCTAATTTGCAACCAAAAGGTCCCTCCTTAGCGGAGGCTCTTGTCGTAGGGGATACCTGAGGCCTTTGGCCCCTGGGATTTTTTCGAGGTAAAGGCCAGGACAACTAAGGTTGCCACAAAGGGCACCATCTTGAAGAAGTTACTGGGGATACCCAGGTCTAATAAAAAGGGAATGCTGGAATATGTGGAAGCAATGGTTTTCATCAAGCCGAAAAATAGAGATGCATACAATATCCGCAGAGGTTTCCACTGGCCAAATATCAGAACTGCCAAGGCCAAGAAGCCGTATCCTGCCACAGTAGCATTAAAATTGGTGGTGGTAGGTATGACGAAAATTAAGCCTCCAATCCCCGCCAAAAACCCGGAGATTGCCACGCCGGCATAGCGGATTTTATAAACATTGATTCCCACGGAATCAGCGGCATGTGGGTGCTCGCCGCAGGCTCGTAAGCGCAAGCCAAACCGGGTTTTATACATGACAATAGTTGAGATAATCAAAATCAATATTCCCAAGTATGTGGTGATATAGGCATCCTTAAAAAAGATATCTCCCAAAACGGGAATTTTACCTAGCAATGGCACACTTGGAATACGGAATGTGTTGTTAAAATTGATCTGCTGAACATCTTGAAGCATCCGTGCGACGTATACAGCCACCGCAGGGGTAAGCATATTGACAGCGGTGCCACTAATAACCTGATTGGCCTTCATATTAATGGCAGCATAGGCATGAAGCAAGGAAATCAGAATTCCGGAAATGCCGGCAATAAGGATAGCCAGCAGTAGGAGCAACTGCCCAGACATGGTGTCCTGTACGGCATTGATGAATAAGATGCTTGTAAAGGCCCCAAAAACCATAATTCCTTCCAGGGCAATGTTGACCACCCCACTGCGCTCAGAAAACATCCCCCCCAGAGCTACTACCAAAAGAGGGATAGAGTAGGTGGAAGTCTGCCTCAACACAAAGAATACTGTACTCATTGCTCCTTCTCCCCTCCCATTCTAAGCCTTCGCCTTTGAATAACATCCTTAATAATTAGGGCAAAAGCGCTGAAATAGATGATGGAGGCAACGATAATGTCTATAACCTCGGGGACGAAATCATAGAGCTGCAAGTAATCGCCACCTACTGTAAGGAAGCCAATAAATAAGCCGGAGAAAAGGATACCAATGGGATTGGACATTCCCAATAAGGCTACGGGAATACCCGTAAACCCTTCGGCAGCCAGGACGTCGATAACTTCAATATACTTACCTGTCCCCGCTAAGTGCAGCAGTCCACCTCCCAATCCTGCTAAGGCACCGGCAATGACCATTGATAGCACTATGCTACGCCTTTCGTTGATGCCGCCATACTTACTGGCATCCCGGTTGAAGCCAACTGCTTTTAACTCATAGCCAAAGGTGGTTTTTTTAAGAATTATATAGATGATAATAACTGCCAGTATGGCGATGAAAAAACCTGCGTTGACATTGGACCTAGGAAATAATTTATCCAGGCCCCATTTGGGAATAACTGCACTCTTGGCTACAGCTATTGACTGATTGCGCAGCCGGTCATAAATAGTATTTTGGACTAGATAGTTTACCAAGTACATACCAATGTAATTCATCATAATTGAAGATATTACTTCATGGACGTTGGCAAAGGCCTTGAGAATGCCAGGCAACAGTGCCCATAATGCCCCAAAGAGTACCGACGCTAGCAAGGCAACAATCCAGTGGCCCCCCCCCAGTTGGGGAAACTTAATACCTACAATTACAGCACCAAACGCACCTACAATAAACTGACCAGGTGTGCCAATGTTAAAAAGTCCGGTCTGAAAGGCAAATCCCACTGACAGACCCGTAAGAATAATCGGTGATGCAAAATACATAACCCGGCCGATACTGCGCATATCATGTAAGGCTCCAGTTAAAATGGTTGAAAAACCACCCATTGCCTGAGAAGGATTACTGATTAAAAGAATGACCAAACCGAAAAGCAAACCGATGACGATGGCGAGAATTGATGGGAGAAAGCCAAGAATCCTAGTTTTAAGCTTACTAAATAGTTTCAATGTACATCCCTCCCAACTTCCCCAGGAGCAGAACCAGCCATATATAGGCCCAAATCCTGGATAGTGATTTCCTGTGGATTGAGATCAGCCACAATGGAACCTTCGTAGATTACTAGAATGCGGTCGCTGAGATTCATAACCTCGTCTAGTTCTAAAGAAATCAAAAGCACTGCTTTACCGGCATCCCGCTGCTCAACAAGCTTTTTATGAATATACTCAATAGCACCAACATCTAGGCCTCGAGTAGGTTGAACCGCAACAAGTAAATCTGGGTCCCGGTCTATTTCCCGGGCGACAATAGCCTTTTGCTGATTGCCCCCGGACATACTGTGGGCAGGAGTAAATGCTCCCTGGCCGCTACGAATGTCGTATTTCTCGATAAGGCGATTGGCATAGGCTATGATATTGTCCCGACGCATAAATCCGTGGGATTGAAACTCATCATTAAAATACCTTTGTAGAATCAGGTTCTCCCCTAAGTTATAATCTAATACTAGGCCATGCTTATGACGGTCCTCGGGAATATGGGCTAGACCATTGGTATTTCGAAAGCGAATATTCTGCCTGGTGATATCATTGCCGTTTAGCACCAAGCTACCGCTGTCTGGGCTTATCAAACCGGTAAGGGCGTAGACTAATTCAGTTTGTCCATTGCCATCAATCCCGGCTATGCAGACAATCTCTCCCTTGCGCACTATAAAACTAACGTCCTTGACTACATCTTTTGTTTGGCCTTGGCGCCGGGAACTAACCCGAAGCTTGTCCACCGTTAGGACTGGCTCACCTGCTACCTGAGGTTTAAGTTCGATCCCCAAATCCACCCTCCGCCCCACCATCATTTCAGAAAGGGTTTCCTTGGAAGTGGAGGCCACATCCACCACCCCGATGAATTTTCCCCGACGTAAAACGGTACAGCGGTCGGCGACTTCCTTAATCTCGTTGAGTTTGTGGGTGATAAAGATAAGTGATTTGCCTTCTGCGGCCAACCCACGCATGGTATGCATAAGTTCTCCAATCTCCTGAGGAGTTAGCACTGCAGTTGGTTCGTCAAAGATGAGAATATCATTATTCCTGTAAAGCATCTTTAGTATTTCCACCCGCTGTTGCATACCCACGCTGATGTCGGATACCAGGGCATCTGGGTCAACCCGAAGGCCATACCTCTCGCTGAGGGCAACGACCTTTTCACGGGCCTCATCCATATGCAGCATCCCTCCCGACACTGTCTCCATTCCCAAGACAATGTTTTGAAGGACAGTAAAAGTGTCCACCAACATAAAGTGCTGATGAACCATGCCAATCCCCAAGGCATTTGCCGTCCGGGGACCATCGATATTGACATTTTTTCCCCTAATTTTGATTACACCTTTTTCCGGTTGGTACAAGCCAAAGAGCACGTTCATTAACGTAGATTTACCTGCGCCATTTTCCCCTAGCAGGGCGTGGATTTCACCCTTTTTCACCTGCAAGGTAACCCCATCGTTGGCGACGATACCTGTGAACTCTTTGGTAATGCCCAACATTTCAATAATGTAATCCATGGGCTCCCTCCTAACCTATTACGTCCTAATTATTTACCTTAATATTATCACGAACCAAGTAAATCATCAATAAAATAAGCAGCATCACATAAAGTGATGCTGCTTATTAAAATCAAACTATTTTACAAATGTAACCTTGGAGGCACTTAAAGTGATATCAGAAGCGTTAGTTTGGTCGGTATCCTTAAGGATTTCGATTTCGCCGTCAACTAACTTCTTATAGATGGCGTCGTAGTCTGCCTGGGAAAAGGTTTTAAACTTGGAAGTAGCCATAGGCAGGCCAACACCTTCTACAGTAGCATCAAGAATTACACTCTTGCCACCGGGGAAAGTGCCAGCATAGAATGCTGTAATGCCGTCATAGACGGAAATTGCAAGCATTTTTAGGGATGAGGTAATGACGGTGGCGGATTCTGATGATTGGTCCACGTCAACGCCGATTACAGCCTTGTCAGCTTCTTCAGCAGCAGCCATTACAGAGTTGCCAACAGCGCCACCACAGGCAAAGATAACTTCTGTTCCGGCTTCATACCAGCCAGCCGCCATGGTCTTGGCTTCGGGGGTTGCCTCAAAGCCGCCGGTGTAATGGTACATAATTTCAATACCGCTAATTCCCATTTCCTTAGCTGCATATTCTGCGCCCTGGACATAGCCGTAGCCAAAGCGGATAACTGCGGGAACGGCCATGCCGCCCATGAAACCTAATTTTTTGTAGCCGTCTTTGACAGTAGCATAGCCAGCTAGGAATCCGGCCTCTTCTTCAGCATAAATGACTGAGTACACATTGTCCTCGATTTTGTATGTGGGTGCACTGAAGTCGCCATCATTGGGGTTGCCGTCTAAAAGGATGAATTTAACCTCTGGGTAGAGATCTTGGGCTTCGAAAACAGCGGGTTCAAACAAGAAGCCAGGACAGACAATTAATTTTGCGCCGCCCTTTACAGCCAGGTCGATGGAATCTAAGTACGCCGCGTCAGTCTTTTCAGCAGGCTGATAGTATTTGTAAGTAATCTTTTTCTCTTCAGCATACTTTTTCAGACCTTCCCAGGCACCCTGGTTGAAGGATTTGTCATCGATGGTTCCGATGTCAGTTACTAAAGCAAGCTCGTATTTGTCATCTTTGGGATCTTTGCCGGGATCTTCGGGACCTGGGGTTTTGTTACATGCGGCCAAAGGCAGAACTAATGCCAGCGCCAACAACACAACTAAAAATTTTCTCACAGCTAAACACCCTCCTTGTATTTATAAAGATACTACTATAGTACTATACCCTAAGGCTAAAATATTTTCAACCATTCTAAAGGACAAGTTCTACATAGAAAATATAAAATAACCCATGCCCATGAGAAAAAGGGCATGGATTATTACACTTTAGCGAAGAAAAAGCAGGTAGATGACGCCATAAATAGCTCCCATCATCAGCAACACGGGCAGACCAAGGGTAAGGAATGCGGCAATAACCATTGCCAAATAATCGTTCTTTTCTAGTCCACCAACGCTTTCAATTTTGCGAAGGTGTTCATCGACCTCTTCGTCGGTGTGCTTTCTAGGCAGACGCTCCCTTAGTCTTTTGAACAAGTATTTCACCTCTGTCCAATGGGTAGTGACAGGCAACAAAATGTCCGGGTTTCAGCTCTCTCCACTCAGGCACAACATTCTTGCACTGGTCAGTGGCATATTTACACCTGGTGTGGAACTTACAACCGCTAGGAGGATTGATGGGACTGGGAATATCCCCTTCAATAGTGACCAGGTCTTTTTTGGATTCATCCTCAGTAGTGGGGATGGCTTCCATAAGAGCCTCAGTATAAGGATGGAGAGGATCTTTGAAGATAACATCTGAGCTGGTCAGCTCAACAAGGGAACCCAGGTACATAACACCAATGCGGTCACTGATGAATTTAACAGTGCTCAAGTCATGGGAAATAAAGAGGTAAGTGAGATTATCCCGTTCCTTTAAATCAATGAGCAAGTTAATAATCTGAGATTGAATGGATACGTCCAAAGCACTGACAGCCTCATCACAAACTACGAATTGAGGCATTACTGCCAAAGCCCTTGCGATACCAATGCGCTGCCGCTGTCCGCCGGAGAACTGATGGGGGTAGCGGTGAAGCATATAATGTTGGAGCCCGCACTTTTCCATCAGGTCTAGGACGTATTTTTCCAGGATTTCAGTTCCCTTCTTAAAGATATTATGCGCAGTCAGGGCCTCACTTATTATTTGACCAACAGTAAGGCGAGGGTTAAGAGAGGAATAGGGGTCCTGGAAGATAACCTGAAGTTCCCGGCGAAGGACACGCATCTCTTCGGTAGTAAGCTTGGCCAAGTCAATACCTTCATCCTGCTTGGCATCAACCTCTGCAAAACCTTCCTTATCTTTTACTTGGTTCCGCAAGGTTTGAAGAGCATTGAGCTTATCATCCAAAGTTGCCTTAAGGGGCGTTAGTCTAGCTGTCAATTCTTCAATTTGTCGGTTAAACTTCTCTAGATTCTTTGTATCTGCGTCAGATTTTATTTCTTTTGCAACTAAAGTATCCCGCTTTAAGATTACGTCTCCCAGCGTGTGATTAAGGGTAAAGTGAGCTGAACCTACAGCATATTCTTCGAGAAGCGCATGGGATACTTCATGAAGATCGTCAGCCAAAACTAGGCCACCAGCGATGCGGAGAACATCAGCATATTTGGAAACAATCTTCCTGACGCTCTTGTTCTCTTTAGCTTTCTCTTCAAAATCATCACCAAGCTCTGCTGCCATTTCATTGTATCTAGCCACAATCTGCGGCATGCGTTTGATGGTTTTCTTGACATACTTTGGCTTAAACTCTTCCAAGGTCTTGCCGTAATAGAGAATGGTGCCAGAAGTCTGGGTATACAATTGGAGAATTACCCTGCCTAAGGTAGATTTACCACAACCGCTTTCACCTACCAGGCCGAAAGTTTCGCCCTCGTAAATATTTAATGAAAGATCCTCGTTTGCACGCACATAATATTGTTCGCGCTGGAAAATCGATTTCTTTTTGAGGGGAAAGTAATGAGTCAAATGCTCAATTCGAATTAGAGGCTTCTTATTCTCCACTGTTTCTCACTCCCTTCTGAGGATAGAAACATCTGACAGCCTGAACATCGCTGACAGAAACTAAATCGGGCTCCTCCTGCTTACAACGAGCAGTGGCATACTTACATCTGGGTGCAAATTTGCAGCCCACCGGTAAATCCAAGGGGTGGGGAACTGCGCCGGGGATTGCCTCCAGGCGATCTCCCTGACTGCCGCTAAGGAGCGGGATAGAGACCAGCAGAGCCTCAGTATAGGGGTGGGAGTACTTATCTCGGTTTTTGAAAATATAATCCACCGGTGCAGTTTCCACCACCTGGCCACAATACATAACAGCGACATCATCTGCCATCTGGTTTATTACCCCCAAGTCATGAGTAATAAACATAATAGAGGCGTTGAAATCTTCTTTAAGCTCGTTCATCAGCCTCAAAATCTGAGCCTGGATGGTAACATCCAAAGCAGTAGTAGGTTCGTCGGCAATAAGGAGCTTGGGCCTGCATGCCAAGGCAATAGCAATCATAACCCGTTGCCGCATACCCCCTGAAAGCTGATGAGGATACTGTAATACTACTTCTTCGGGATTGGGAATCTGTACAGCACGCAACATTTCAATAGACTGCTGGTGAGCCTCTTTTTTGCTTAGCCGTTGGTGAAGCATCAAAACTTCGCTTATTTGCTTACTGACGTTAAAAACAGGGTTAAGAGAGGTCATTGGTTCCTGAAAAATCATGGAAATGGCATTGCCACGAATATCGTATAGTTCCTCTTGCTTCAAATCTGAAATCAGGCGACCATCGAAGTGTATCTCACCTTCATAGATTTTTTGATTTGATTCAAAGAGCTTGAGGATGCTAAGGGCCATCTGGCTCTTGC
This sequence comes from Firmicutes bacterium UBA5509, assembly GCA_002423965.1. Lineage (GTDB taxonomy): Bacteria > Bacillota > Proteinivoracia > UBA4975 > UBA4975 > UBA4975. Next base: position 92,002 of record DIOR01000027.1, read on the forward strand.
CGCTGCCGGACTCGCCGACGATACCCAGAGTTTTACCTCCATCCAAACTGAGGGAAACTCCGTAAACAGCCTTGATTAAACCTCTTCGGGTTTCAAAATAGGTGTGCAAATTATTAATTTCTAGCAAGCTCATCTTCTCACCCCCTATTTCTCACTTGCTTTTGGATCCATTGCGTCTCTTAATGCGTCGCCAATAAGGTTGACGCTGAGAGCTGCAAAGACCACAGCCAGTCCAGGAATAACCCATCTCCACCAGTAATACTCAATAACCGAGGAGCTTTGGGCAGAATCTAACATATTGCCCCAGGAAGGAGTTGGGGGCGCGACACCAAAACCGAGGAAAGACAACGCGGATTCCATGAGCAAAGCATTGGCATACCCTAAAGTCACATTGACAATGACCAGGTTAAAAATATTAGGTAGTATATGCCGAACCATAATGTTACTTTGCTTTACACCTAAAGCCCTTGCTGCCAGGACAAAGTCCTTTTCCCTTTCCAGAAGTAAGTGTGCTCTAACCAAACGGGCCAATCCAGGCCAGTTGAGGAAGCCCAAAATAATCATAATCATATAGATCCGGTACATTTCCGGAACTCGACCGGTGACAATAGTCGAAAGAGTGATGGCAAGCGGCATAAAGGGAATTGAAATGACCACGTCTGTGATCCTCATGAGAATATTGTCAACCCAGCCGCCGAAGTAACCAGAAATCAAGCCAATAAATAGAGCTATAATGACCGAGATGATCATAGCAATGGCCCCGACTGTCAAGGAAATGCGCCCGCCGTGAATAAGACGAGTTAAGTTGTCCCTGCCAAATTGGTCAGAACCAAAGGCAAACCCTTTGTGCCCCCAGGCGGTTACATCTCCGCTCTCGGAAACAGCATAGCTTTGGAAGAAATCGGAATAGGCGGCAACATACTTGGTGGATGCCATCTCCTTGGGCATATCCATCTGGTTAAAGTGGTTGGCTCCCCAGTATACTATCTCGCCGCTATCCAGCAAGAGGCCAAAGTTATTTTTACCGCCAATTAAATCTACAATTTTACCTTCATATGCGGGAACATCCAAAACGCCATGCATGATACTTCCCCAGGGATGGATATTGCCAGAAGAATCAAGGGCTATCGCAGCGCGCCCGGAGGTGGTAAAATCAACTATCTTAATGCTGCCGTCGGTAAGTTGAGTTGGAACCGCAGAGATCTCGTTGCCATCAAGGCCAAAGACCCCAATAGTGCCATCGTCCAATAAGACCACTACATTATGGGGAGAAACTTCTGCGTGGACAATGCGTCCTTGGTAATCTAAGGGCACGATGTCCTGGCGTGTGGCCAGCGTGCTACCCCAGATATAGATCTCACCATCTTCAAAGAGGATACCAGAAACAGCGTCTCCAGCCATAATCTCCTTGATGGGAGTTGTCTTCCTCTTCATCTGCACTATTTGTGGTAATTCTGCCTGATCAAAATTGTTATAACCATAGGAGTAGAATTGACCATCTTCAGATAAGGCTGACCAAAAACGGTCACCAGCAGCAATCTGAGCTATCTTCCCTTGGGGAAAATCTGCAGGTAACTTAAATATGCTGGTGGACATGGCACTACGGTAAACAGGCTGCTTACCCCAGACATAGACATTGCCTTCATTAGTAAGTGCCACAGAAAATGATATTCCTGAGGCAATATTTTTGACGCCTTCTTTGACAATGGTGTCGGGATACTTCAGATAATTTGTACCCGGGCGAACGTTGGACATAGCTGGCTCTTGGTAAGAGGGGTTAATGGGCCTAAGCTGAGACCCAACAAAGGAGAAGAGCAATATAAGAATAAAGGCGATAACGCCAACAATACCCAGTCTGGTGCGGATAAAATTTTTGATGATAGTCTGGGTTGGGGTCTGTAGGGCCTCTTCCTCGAGAACAGACAAGTTGTTTGGCTCCCTGACAAACAGGCGTTTAAACATAGAACCAAAAGATTTGCCAAGCTTGACCCCAGTTGATTCTGTAGGATTAGTGGGTTTATGCATTGTTTTCTTTTCCATCATATCACTCCCTATTCCAACTTAATCCGGGGATCGACGATCCCATAGGTGACATCAGCAATGATATTAGCTGTGATCGCCAACATTGTGCTCAGCAAATTAAGGGAGATTACCAGCATATAGTCCCTGTTGTTTAAGGCCAAGACCAGCGTATGGCCAATCCCCTTCCAGGCAAATACTTGCTCAGTAATAGCGGAACCGCTGAGCATAGCAAAAACGCTCATGATGATAATAGTAGAAATCGGAATTAAGGCGTTGCGGAAAGCATGGGAATAGATGACAACTTTTTCCGAAAGACCCTTGGAGCGGGCGGTCCGGATATAGTCCTGGCTGAGAGAGTCAATCATAGCATTGCGGACATAGCGAAGAGAGCCGGCAATACTGATAATGGTTAAGCTCAGCATTGGCAAAATCATATATTTGAGCCAAGACAGGTAGTAAGCAAAATCTTTGCCGAAGGCAGATAGAGGCATACCTCCAGGAGGAAGAAACTGTAGTTTTAGAGCAAAAATAAATATTAAAGACATCCCAATAAAGAATGAAGGCATCGAGTATCCGACTAAGGAAAATACCTGCCAGAATTTGTCAAATAGAGATCCACGTTTGACTGCCATGGTAATCCCTACGGGAAGGATTACTGCAATCTGACAAATAGTGACAAAGACATTTAGAACCAGGGTATTTCGCAGAGGTTCGACAATAACATCTTTTACCGGTCGGTTGTTCATAGAAGACCAGCCCAAGTCTCCCTGAGCAGTAGATGCCAACCATTTGACATACTGAACCGGCATCGATTTATCCAAGCCCAACTTTTCCCGCATGGCTTTATAAGCAGCCTCTCTTTGTTCCGCTTTTAATGCAGGGTTGATCATCATTGCGGCGGGATCCCCGGGCATGGCCTTGACCAAAGCGAAAATGATAATGGTAATAGCTATTACAACTGGGATCATAGAGATCAACCTTTTAGCAAGGTACCTTAACACATCAACACAGCCTCCTTTTTACAAGATTAAGATATTTATCTTTATGCCCCCTGAAATACATAAAGTCTGCAGGTATATTCTGCAAGGATTTGTATACAAGGTGGGAGAGAATGGAAACGGGGGCAAGTTTTCGCAAAATATCCATTGGTATAAATAGTCATTTTGATATAAGAAAGGGGATAGCAGATGCCATCCCTCTTTCTTATTCTAGTGATTGGCTAGAGTTATTTTGTTTTAGAGATTTCGCAAATAACTTCTGACCAGTCTTGGAAAGGATTGGTTGCAAAGCCTTCTACCTGATCACCATAGATGTCATAGTACTGGTTGGAGTAAAGAGGAATAACGGGAAGCAATTCGTTCCAGCGAGTCTGGAATTCCAACCATGCTGCTGAGTACTCATCTACCTGGGTGGGCTCAAGGCTTCTCATCTTGATGATGATTTCGTCTAATTTTTCGTCCTTGAGATGTTCGGTATCTTCGTAGGTTACATAGTACATATCAGAGTGGTATGAATAGTAGGGGTCAAATACGACGGTGAAGCCTGTAGCCAAGTTAAAGGTGTTGAATTGACGTGGCTCTTTACCCGTTTCAGTCAAAGTATGACCTTCGTAATAGTGGGTAAGGAGTTTTGCGAAGTCAGCGCGAGTAAGTGAGAATTTAATCCCGGCTAGAGGGCAATTGGTTAGGAACTGCATTTCAACGGCGTCGGTAACGTCATTATCTTCAGATCCCAGGTGGTTAATTGCCAACATTTCGCCTGCAGCGTTATAACGGAAGTAATCGCTGCCTTCTTTGGCCTTGGAGCGGTCAAATGCTGTCTTGCCATCTTTTTCGAATTTCCATTCAGTTTTGTCAAGGAGATCATTGGCCGTCTCAACGTTGAGCACGAAGTTAGGCAGGGCATCGATTTCAGTCTTATTGTCTTCGTACATCCACTGAGCCAAGCCATACATTCCGTTAACAATTGAGCCATAGCCTCCGAGAACGTGCTGAATAATTTCAGTACGGTCCATCAGGTAAGCAAGGGCATGGCGGACATTTAGGTCTTTTGTGGGACCAAAGTCGCAGTGTATGAACACTCCGCCGTAGCCGTTACGAGGATAATAATTGACCTTTGTCTTAGAATCGTTTTTACCCTTTTCAATCTTTTCGCCTTCAACGACACCGGTAACAGCGTCGACGGACTTGTTGAGAACTTGGTCAACGTCAGTCTTCTGGTTGATAGCTTGGACAACAACAAATTCGAGTTTGGGTGTTTTGCCGTTAGCATCAGCCTTGAAGTGGGGGTTGACCTTTAAGGTAACAGCATTGTTTTCAAAGCTTTGGAAAATGTAGGGACCACAAGATACTGTGGGGCTGAAACGCTCGGTCCCAGCAATGCCCTGTGCATTGTCTTTCAAAGTCCATACGGAGCTATCACTGTCAAGGGCTGTCCCCTGGAAAGTCTTCTCTTCCATTTCTGGATCTTCTTCTTTTTCTTGACCTGCTACTGGAACTTCAATGGTGATTTCATCAACAATTTTAGCTGCTGGGGCCCAGGAATCCATGGGTAGCGGCCGAACAGAAGCAAAACTAGTTTCGTAGAAGTAAGGCAGATTTTCAGCAGCGATGGTAACTGAGAATTTGTACTCATCGATGAGTTTAACACCAGTAAAGACTGGGGAATCACCTTTGTAATAGGCTTTATAGCCTACTAAGGAGTCTCCATTTGTAGAGCTGGCGCCAGCTTCGACCCATTGTGGGGAAGCTTCCCAAAGTACGCAGAAGACATAGTCTTTAGCTGTAATGGCACTGCCATCATTCCACTTTAGGTCATTGTGAAGCTCATAGGTGTATGTCTTGTTGCCGTCGCCATCAACACTGGTGTCAACATTTTTGACTACAGTTTTGTTAAGAGCGAGCTCGCCGTCCTTAGTGGCGACATAGGTGTCCATATATCCGCCAGTAAGGTCCTTGATCCATTTGTCGTATGAGCTGTTGCCAAATCCATAAATAAAGTCGCCGGAAATTGGTGGACAGCCTACGATTAGGGTGCCAGACACCTTGTCTGATCCTGTGCAACCTACTAGTGAACCAGCAATTAACATCGTTGCCAGTACTAGCACCAAAAGCCTTTTCATTTCGTTTCCTCCCTTGATAAAATGTAATCTATATTTTAGGCGGTAAAACCGCTCTAAAACCAATGGAGTTGTGACGTAATCATTCACTTAACTATATTCGACGTGAAATGCAAAATTCCTGCTTGTTCTTCGAAAGAAATTCCTAAGGAGTCCAGGAAAAATGTAATAGCCTGTCCCTTATTATACTAAATAGAAAAAAGCAGTCAAGTTCTCCTTAGATTAGTGCTCCAACACCGTTTCCCCCGTGGCCTTCTAGCTTTTGGGCAATTTAGTTCTTGTCAGCAATTATACTTTACTCCTTTAGCAGAGTCAAGCACATATGGGGTGGTTATTTTTGGCTTTTGTAGCTACAGCTAATTTTTGGGATGGTTTTTTAAATTGTCAAAGAGCAAAAATAAGGTTAAAAACATATTAGCGAACCTTGAGTCTCTACTTCGGATTTAAGTTCAACGCCAGTACCTGGCATTCCTGCACTGAAACAATTATGAAATACTTATGTAATTATTGTCGAAAAAAGGCGGGGTGTCCCGCCTTATACTATACTTTAAATTATTTTCATTTCTTTGCCTACTTTGCCGAAGATCTTTAGGGCAAAGTCCAAATCTTCCCTGCTGTGGGCAGCGGAGAGCATTACTCTGATTCTAGCCTTACCTTCCGCTACTAATGGAAAGCCAATTGTAGAAGCAAAAATTCCTTCTTTAAACAAGCACTTGCTGAATTCCGAAGAGTCACGGGCATCCCCAATCATCACCGGAGTAATAGGAGTCTCTGTTACACCGGTGTCAAAGCCCAGTAGCTGCAACCTAGCTTTAAAAATTTTGGCGTTGCCCCACAGTCGTTCCACCAGTTCCCCGCTTTGTTGCAACACCCGAACGGCCGCCAGGGTAGCGGCAGTATCCGGAACTGTCAGGGCCGAACTGAAGGTAAATGGGCGTGCCTTTTGCTTGATATACTCCACAATGGCAACATTACCTGCGATACATCCCCCCATGACTCCTAAAGCCTTAGAAAAGGTGCCCACTTCCACGTCCACCTTGCCGTGGAGGCCAAAATGGTCGACTATTCCCCGGCCGGAGCGACCCAAGACGCCTTCTCCGTGGGCATCATCCACCATGGTCATGGCCCCATACTTATCCGCCAACCTGACGATTTCCGGCAAAGGGGCGATGTCCCCATCCATGCTAAAGACGCCGTCAGTGATTATAAGGACGCGTCCTTGGAGATTACCCTTAAGAACCGTCTCCAAACCTTCCATGTCATTGTGGGGATAGACTTTTACTGTGGCGCGGCTGAGGCGGGCACCATCAATAATGCTGGCGTGATTAAGCTCATCACTGACAATGGTGTCATCCTTGCCTACAAGGGCGGGGATGGCGCATAAATTGGCATTATACCCTGACTGAACTGTAAGGCAGGCTTCCACGCCTTTAAAATCCGCCAGCTCTTTTTCCAGTTCCTGATGAATGGTCATGGTTCCGGCGATAGTGCGAACAGCACCGGGACCAACTCCGTATTTGTCAATGGCGGTCTTGGCGGCATTCTTAATCCTCTCGTCGGCGGCGAAGCCTAAGTAGTTGTTGGAGCAAAAATTCAGCACTTTCCGGCCATCGATCTCCACCCATGCTCCTTGAGAGGATTGAATGGTACGGATGTTTTTATACAGGCCCTTTTCCTTCAGTTCATTAAGTTCCGGCTCGATGAAATGCAATTTGTTTGTAGCCATGATTTCTCCTTTCCAACCTTAGGGGTAGAGGATTATTTTGCCACTATTGCCACTGATGGCTAGGTTAAATGCTTGCTCATACTCTTCGAATTTAAAGCGGTGGGTAATCAGGGGAGTCAAGTCCAAGCCACCCCGCAAAAGCGCTTGCATCATGTACCAGGTGTCATACATGCGGCGGCCGTTAATGCCATAAATTTTGATGCCTTTAAAGATAACCTGGTCGGCAAGGTCCACTTCCACCGGTCCGTTGGGGAGTCCCAGTAAAGCTGCCCAGCCACCTTTGCGGAGAGATTGGAGGCCATCATTGATAGATGATGGATGCCCTGCCATTTCCAAAAGCACATCTACTCCAAGGCCGTGGGTTTCTTTCAGGACACCGGCAACCAAGCCGTCCCGGCCAACTTTGTATACTACATCTGCCCCCATTTTTTGGGCCAAGTCTAAACGGTAATCATTTAAATCACTGGCAAATACCCGGCTGGCGCCTGCTTTTTTTGCAATGGCAATAGCAATGAGGCCAATGGGACCGCAACCTGTAATGAGCACAGTGTTGCCTACTAGGGTATCCGTCAAAGCAGTGTGCACAGCATTGCCAAAGGGGTCGTGGATAGCTGCCACTTCAGTGGGAATTTCAGGATCCAGCACCCAGAGATTGCCCCGGGGCACCCGAACATATTCTGCGAAACAACCATTAGTATCAACCCCGATTATCTCGACATCTTGGCAGATATGGGCTTGGCCGGTGCGGCAAAAATAACATTTCCCGCAGACAAAATGGCCTTCTGCACTTACACGGGTGCCAAGGGCTATATCATCTACCCCATCCCCCAACTCCACAACCTCGCCGCAGAACTCATGGCCAAAGACTAGGGGGGGCTTAATCCTACCCTGAGCCCACTTATTCCACGCATAGATGTGAATGTCTGTGCCACAAATGGCTGTGGCCGTAACCTTTACTAAAACTTCTCCCGCCTTGGGTGAGGGAACAGGCACTTGTTCCAGTCTGGCGCCCTCTGCCCTGGCATGTTTAACCAGGGCCTTCATAGTACTAGCCATTTTTTCCACTCCTCCACTTGGTTTGCATCTCTATTTTACATATCTAGATTACGACATCAAAGAGGGAATACCTCCTGCTTATTGCCTACTTCTGGCCCAATAATTTCATTGCAGCGTCAAAGATAGCCTTGGAAGTAAGGCCATACTTTTCTAGGAGGGCAGCGGGTTTCCCCGACTCACCAAAAGTATCCCTGACACCGATTCTCACCATAGGTGTAGGAGCTTCCTCTCCCAGGACCTCGGCAATGGCACCTCCTAGACCGCCGATAATGCTATGTTCTTCTGCAGTAACTACCCGGCGGCATCGGCGGGCGTAGCGAATAATAGTCTCTGTATCCAAAGGTTTTAGAGTATGGACATTGATGACTGCTGCGCTGATTCCCTGTTCAGCCAGAAGATCAGCTGCCTCCAAAGCCAAATGAACCATGTAGCCGCAGGCAAAGATTGCAACATCTTCCCCTTCTCTAAGTACTGGGGCCTTTAGTAGTTCAAAGGCATAGGCCTCCCCATTAATATCGGGAACTGCCGGCCGCCCTAAACGCAAGTAGACGGGACCTTGATGAAGAGCTACGACTCGGGTGGCGGCAGCAGCTTCCGCCCCATCGGCGGGAACCACCACAGTCATGTTGGGCAAGGCCCTCATCAAGGCGATGTCCTCATTCATCTGGTGGGTCGCCCCATCTTCCCCTACTGTAAGGCCGGCATGGGTGGCGGCGATTTTCACATTTAGATTAGGGTACGCAATGGAAGCGCGGATTTGATCATAGGCCCGGCCTACGGCAAAGACGGCAAAGCTACTGGCAAAGGGAATTTTTCCACTGGCGGCTAGGCCGGCGGCAGTGCCAATTAAATCACCTTCCGCAATACCAATGTTAAAAAAGCGCTGGGGATATTTTTGGGCAAAAGCTGCTGTCTTAGTTGAACCGGAAAGGTCGGCGTCCAGCACAACCACATCTGAGTTTTCAGCACCAAGTTCACCTAAGGCCTTGCCATAAGCATCTCTGGTAGCAGTCTTGGCCATTTACTCCACCTCCAGTTCTTTTAATGCCTGTTGGGCTTGTTCTGGGCTAGGTGCCTTGCCGTGCCAGCCCGCCTGATTTTCCATAAAGGCCACGCCCTTGCCCTTTATTGTCCGAGCAATAATAGCTGACGGCCTGCCCTTGGCCTCCTTGGCCTTTTCTACGGCAGCAAAAATCTCACCAAAGTCATGGCCAGCGATTTCTTGGACATGCCAATTAAAGGCAGCAAACTTATCTTTAATAGAAGCTACATTCATCACTTGGTTGACCTGACCGTCAATTTGCAGACCATTCCAGTCCACAAAAGCAATGACATTATCTAGGGCGTAATGGGCTGCGGTCATGGCGGCCTCCCATACCTGGCCCTCCTGAAGCTCGCCGTCCCCCAAAAGGACATAGACCCAGCGCTGATGTTGACCATCCAGTCTTGCCCCTAGGGCCAGGCCGTTGGCAGCGGATAATCCCTGCCCCAAGGAGCCAGTGGTCATATCCACCCCTGGGGTTTTCCCCCGGGCGGGATGGCCCTGAAGGCGGCTGTTGACAGCCCGAAAGCTGGGGAGCTCATTTGGAGAGAAAAAGCCTCGCTCCGCCAAAGCAGCATAGTACACCGGGGTAGCGTGACCCTTGCTCATGACGAAAACATCTCGCTCCGGCCAACTGGGCTCAGCTACATCGATATTCATCAGCTGAAAATACAGGGCGGTTAAGATTTCAACTGCTGATAATGAGCCTCCGGGGTGGCCGGAGTTTGCTGCAACCACCATATTAATAATGTGCCGACGCAAGCGGGCAGCAATGGCCTTTAGTTTAGAGTAATCTTCCACTTGTTTCACCTCTTAAGATTTCCTTTGGGCTGCTACTTTCTTCCTGCTAGCCAGCGCAGCCAGGCATCAACAAACATATCTATCTCTCCGTCCATGACGGCGTTGACATTGCCTGTCTCCACCTCAGTGCGATGGTCCTTAACTAGATTGTAGGGATGAAATATATAGGATCGGATTTGACTGCCCCAAGCAATCTCCCTTTGCTCTCCTCGGATTTTTGCCATTTCTTCTTCCTGCTCCAGACGCAGACGTTCTGCCAGCCGGGCCAGGAGAATCTTCATTGCCGCCAAGCGATTGGAATGCTGAGAACGTTCATTTTGACAGGTGGCCACTAAGCCAGTGGGAATATGGGTAATCCGCACTGCCGAGTCGGTGGTATTAACATGTTGCCCCCCAGCACCTCCGGAACGGTAAGTATCTATGCGCAAGTCATCGGGATTAATCTCAACTTCCCCTTCCTCAATCTCAGGAAGCACATCCAAGGAGGCAAAAGAAGTATGCCGTCTTCCCGAGGAATCAAAGGGAGAAATGCGCACCAGGCGATGGACTCCTTTTTCCGACCGGAGATAGCCATAGGCATATTCCCCTTTGATTAACAGGGTGGCACTATTGATACCGGCCTCCACATCGGATTGGTAATCCAGGATCTCGGTAGAAAAACCTCTCTTCTCCGCCCAGCGGGTGTACATACGCAAAAGCATCTCTGCCCAATCCTGGGACTCCAGGCCCCCGGCACCGGGATGGAGAGAGATTATGGCATTGTTGTGGTCATACTTGCTTCCTAATAGCTGGGTCAGCTCCAAAGAGTTGAGTTTCTCCTTAAGTCTGCTAAGCCCCTCGCCGATTTCCTGGGCCAAGGAGTCTTCGCCTTCCTGCAGAGCTAGATGGGCCAGCTCCGCAAGTTCAGCGCATTCACCCCTGATCTCAGACCAGGTGTCGTGAACTTGCCTTAAGGAATTAATCCTGGCAATAACAGATTGGGCTTGCTGTTGATCATCCCAAAATCCGGCCTCTGCCATTTGGACTTCCAGTTCTTGAATTTCACTGCCTTTAGCAGCTACTTCAAAGGGAGACCCCCATTTTTTCAATTCTCTTGCCAAGCTGTTCAAACTCCGCCTGATATTCGCTTAACACCAAATCACCTCGGTAGCTATTGCTGTCCGCAACAGCGCTTGTATTTTTTCCCACTTCCGCAGGGACAGGGGTCGTTACGCCCTACCTTTTTCCCTGCCTTGGCAGGACCAGGACTGCTGTCCCCGGCAGGAGTAGGATTGGGCACCGCCACAGAGCGGCGTACGGGCTTGCTGGCCAACTGTACCCGAAGGATTAAGTGGGCCACCTCTTCCTGAATGCTTTCGGTCATATTATTAAACATATCAAAGGCCTCAAACTTATACTCCGTAAGGGGATCTCTCTGGCCAAAGGCCCTGAGTCCTATACCCTGTCGCAAATCGTCCATGGCAACCAACTGGTCCATCCACTTGCGGTCTACCGTGCGTAAAACCACAACCCGCTCTAGTTCCCGCATCGCCTCGCTGCCTGTGGCCTCCTCCCGGACTTCATAGAGTTGCCGGGCCCTATTGCCGAGCCATTCCCGAATCTCAGAAGAATGCTTCCCAGCAAAATCTGACTGCTTTACGCTGCCGGGAACCAGGACATTATTTTCCACATATTCTACCAGTCCCTTTAGGTCATATTCTTCAACATATACATCGGGACTGGCCCATGTACTTACTGCCCTAGTAATGACCTCATCAATCATCTTTTGAATCTGGTTTTTAATATCCCCGCCCTCAAGAATCTCCCTGCGCTGGCGATAGATGACCTCACGCTGCTTGTTCATGACATCATCGTATTCCAATACATGCTTGCGGATATCAAAGTTACGACCTTCCACTCGTTTCTGAGCAGATTCAATAGCCTTTGAAAGGAGAGGATGCTCAATGGGTGTATTGTCATCCATCCCTAGCTTATCCATCATTGACAAAAAGCGCTCAGCCCCAAAGAGGCGCATGAGATCATCCTCTAGGGAGATATAAAACTGGGAAGAGCCAGGGTCGCCCTGACGGCCGGAACGGCCTCGGAGCTGGTTGTCAATGCGGCGGGCTTCGTGGCGTTCGGTGCCGATAATATGCAAGCCCCCTAACTGGGCAACTCCTTCTTCAAGAATAATGTCGGTGCCCCGGCCAGCCATATTAGTAGCAATAGTAACAGCTCTTTTGCGACCTGCCTGGGACACAATTTCTGCTTCCCGTTCATGCTGCTTGGCATTGAGCACATCATGGGAAACTCCCCTTTTTGTCAGCATATCACTTAAGATCTCAGACTTTTCAATGGAGATTGTGCCCACCAGCAAGGGCTGTCCAGTATTATGACGCTGCACTATCTCTTCCACAACCGCCTTAAACTTACCCTTCTCGGAGCGGTAGACCACGTCGGCTAAAGCCAGGCGAATCATGGGCCGGTTTGTGGGAACAACCACAACGTCCATGCCATATATCTTGCGAAACTCATCTTCCTCGGTTTTCGCTGTGCCCGTTAGGCCCGAAAGCTTTGCATACATTCGGAAATAGTTTTGCAAAGTAATGCTAGCCAGGGTCTGGCTCTCCCGCTCAATTTTTACCCCTTCCTTGGCTTCAATTGCCTGGTGGAGGCCATTGGAATAACGGCGGCCAAACATCAGGCGGCCGGTAAACTCATCGACGATGATGACCTGGCCCTCCTTGACCACATAATCCCGGTCTCTCTTCATAAGCACATGAGCCCTAAGTGCCTGATTGACATGATGGGAGATCTCCATATTTATATCATCATAAAGATTTTCAAGGTTAAGGGCCTTTTCCACCTTGGCCACGCCCTCTTCCGTCAAAGCAACCGACCGGGCTTTTTCATCCAATGTGTATTCTGTCTCGGGGTGCAGACGGGGCACCAATTTGGCATAGCGATAGTATTGGCTGGTATCCTGGTCAATTGCCCCAGAAATTATTAAAGGAGTCCGGGCCTCGTCGATAAGGATGCTGTCTACTTCGTCGACAATAGCAAAATGCAGTGGTCGCTGCACCAGATGTTCTTTGTACAGCACCATATTGTCCCTGAGGTAGTCAAAGCCGAACTCGTTATTGGTACCATAAGTAATATCCGCTTCATAGGCTAGCCTGCGCTCCCGGGGATTGAGGTCGTGGACAATGAGACCAACCTCCATACCTAGAAGATTATAGACCTTCCCCATCCACTGGCTGTGGAAGCCGGCCAGGTAATCGTTGACAGTGACTACATGGACACCCTTGCCCTCAAGGGCGTTAAGGTAAGCCGGCATAGTCAGGGCCAGCGTCTTGCCCTCACCGGTTTTCATTTCGGCAATCCGCCCCTGGTGGAGGACAATGCCACCCAGCACCTGTACATCAAAATGCCGTTGACCCAGAGCGCGCTTTGCCCCTTCCCTGACCAGGGCGTAGGCCTCAGGCAACAAGTCATCTATTGCTTCTCCCCGAGCCAGCCGCTCTTTAAATTCTCCCGTCCTTACGGCTAAGGCATCGGTATTAAAGGTCTCGAACTGGGGTTCCAGGTTATTGACATCCTCAACTATCCGCATTAAATGCTTGATTTCCCGGCCATCATCTCCGGCCATAAGCCCCCTGATAAACTTAAACATCTTTACACCCCATTCAACTCACTAATTCTCTTTATTCTACCATCATTGAGAAGGCACTGGCAACCAGAGCCTTCCAGGAAAAATACAAAAAAAAGAGCTCTTGCTCCTCCAGAAATCATTTTATAAAAAAAAGATTCCACTGTAGCTGGTATAGGTGCCAGAACAGTGTATCCTGTTAAATGAAGCAATATGACTTGCGCTGCTTATCTTGTTTAGTAAGGTAGTGTAATCGATGCTGTATATCCTGGTGGGAAAAGGTTATTACAGTGGAATCACGTATAATATACCAAGGGAATGGGTGCTTGTCCAGACTGTAGCGGAATTCTAATATAATTGAAACTATATTACAGCCAATGAAAAAAGGGCTTTATCGCCCCAATGCCTCTGCTAAATCTAGTTCCTCAGGAGTATTTATATTGAAAAAGCTTATTCCCTCAGGGTCTACTAAGGAAATATTCCGAGCCACCGCTGGCTGTAGGCGGTCCAGCAGAGCTGCCAAGTGAAAGCGATTTTCCTCAAGCATGGCGGCAACAATCTGTAGCCCCTGCCGAGGATAAAAACCCGGAAAGGGTTGCCGTCGGTTACGCCACCAGGCTACCGCCCCCCCTGAGTTCTTTAGGGCCCACAAGTGGGAGATAACCTCGCTCTTAATAAAAGGCATGTCGCAGCCAGCAACCAGTGTCCAAGGACTGCTGCTGGCCAGCAGTCCGCCATATAATCCCCTGAGAGAGCAGGGCTGATGCTGAGGAGGATCGGGAATATATTCCGCCTCAACCCAGTTCCGGGGGGGGCCTGCCACCAAAATGCGGTTACCTCCCCAGTTTACCGCCTTGTCCAAGGTATGTTCCAACAAAGTCTTCCCACCCAAGACAATTCCCGCCTTGTCTATACCCATGCGCCGGGACTTGCCCCCAGCCAAAATTAATACGTCAAAACCCTGCAGTGGCAAGTCTGCCCCCTTAATCTTCCAGAGGAATTATTAGCATGGCGGCAATATAAAAGATCAAACCCGGGAAACCTGCAGTAAACAAAGATAGGAGCACGAAAATAATCCGAACCACAGTGGGGTCAAGATTCAAATACTCGGCGACACCGCCGCAGACCCCGGAAATCATTGAATTACTCCGTGAACGATATAATTTTTTCGCTTCCATTTACTACAACTCCTTAAATTATTATTTTTTTGATCTAAAAATTAACCAAAGACCCACGGCAATTAAGGCCAGGGGCCAAAAAGAGTCCCGGAGAATTTTAAAATACCCTAACATTTGTGGCGTCCGAGGAGTAAAGCGGTAAAGCAACCAGCCGGCACCGCCAACAATAAAAACAACTGCCAATTTACCCTGAGAATTAGAAGCCTCTTCCGTATGAGGATGATCGACAATTTCCGCTTCTAGGGCATCATCGCTACTTCTTTCCGGAATCAGCATTGCTGCCAGCATATAGGCAACCAGCCCTAACCATAACTTAAAGATTAAAATAAAGGTGAAGCCCAGGCGAATAATTACGGGGTCAACAGACATGTACTGACCTAGTCCCCCGCAGACTCCAGCCAGCAACCGATTTTTCTTCGAGCGGTACAGACGCCTACTCATCACATTCCCTCCCCAATTTGGACTGAATATAAATCTTTGCATCCCTAAGCAATGACATGGTGCCGGCAACCACAACAGCTCCCCCTGTACCTGCCGCGGCGATGGCTTCATCAAAAGCGTCAGCCACATCCTGGGTTGTCCGGATATTGGAATTGTATTTTTTCCCTTCAGCCAAGGCCTCATCACCAGGGGGGAAGACTAGGCTGTTGTTGCTTGCATTGGTTAGCCAAACAATCTCTCCCTCTGGAGCTAAAGTGCGAATTACTCCCTGCCAGTCCTTGTCTGCAGGCACTCCCAGGACGATGTACAGGGGTTTTTGCCCCGCGGTCACCAATTCCCTGAGATATTCCGCCGACTCAGCGTTTATGGCCCCGTCAAGAATAATTGGCGGAAGACCGGCAACTAATTGGCAGCGTCCGGGCCAGCGGGCACTGTCCAATCCTGCCTGTAGGACGTCATCGCTGATGCCGGGAACAACTTCCTCAGCCAGGGCAATTGCTACCCCGGCATTAAATGCCTGAAATCGGCCGGCCAGGGGGATATGAAATTGACTTTTGCGCAATAAAGACTGATATTTAAAAGTGCTGCCCTCTAATCCAGTGGAGGCCACGCCGACAGAAAAGTCTTCCCCTCCAAGCTTTAAGGGAACCTTCACTGCCCGGCACAGGGACTTTAAAAGTACCGTCACCTCTGGTGGTTGGCGATAGCTGACGCAAAGCTCTTGACCGGATTTCACTACTGCTATTTTATTAGCGGCAATATCTAATAATGTAGGACCCAAATAGTCTTGATGTTCAAACATAATCGGCGTCAGCACTGACCAACGGTTAGCCATGACATTGACATCGTCGGACATGGCTCCCCGCCCGCATTCCAGGACATGAAAATCAGTGTTCTCTTCCTTAAACCAGAGAAGTGCTATAGCAAGGACTGTGCCTACCGGGCCCAAGTAATGATCCTCAGGGATGGATCCCTGAATCTTATCTACATTGTGCATCACTTTATCTACTAAGCGAATTAACTGGGCCTCAGGGATCTTCTGCCAATTGATCCGCACCCGTTCACAAAAGTCCACAAGATGGGGACCGGTGAACAATCCCGTTTTAAAACCTGCTGCCTGCATAATACTAGCAATTATCGTGCTGGTGGATCCCTTGCCCTTGCTGCCGGTAATCAATACAGAAGGGGGCTGGGAGAGACTTAAGCCAAGTTCCAGTAAAAGCTGACGGCTATAGCCAGGATGCCGTTTGTATATATCCAACAGCCCAGGAGCAATGTTGGGTTGGGCCAGAACATAAGAATGGTAGATAGATTTTATGGCGTTGTATGCATCCACCACAGCATTGCCTCCTATTGTCATTTTCTTTCATCATAATGTAAAAGGGCCGGCATTGCCAGCCCTTTTATTAGCAAAACTTTAATCTTGAGGCTCAATCAAGCCAAAGTTGCCGTCACGGCGGCGATATACAACATTTGCCTTGCTGGTTTCAGCATTGACAAACATAAAGAAATCATGTTCCAGCAGGTTCATCTGCAGCACTGCCTCGTCCGGAAGCATTGGTTTAATGGCAAACCGCTTAGTCTTGACTATCTTGGGCTCATCCTCATCACTTCTGTCAGTATCGCCGTTGAGGCCGATTTGCCGAGCTTTGCGATTAATACGGGTCTTGTACTTACGGATTTGGCGTTCTAATTTTTCTGTAACCATATCAATAGACGCATACATATCAGGGGATTCGACTTCTCCTCTAACTAGCATCCCACCCTTAAGCCGTAGTGTGGCGTCCACAACATGAGTTCCCTTGACAACGCTGAGGGTTACTTGGGCTTCAGTGTCTTCATCAAAATACTTTGCGATCTTACCGATCCGCTTTTCTACGTGGGTCTTGAGGGCATCAGTTATTTCAATGTTTTTTCCACGGGTAATAATCCGCATAAAAGTCCACTCTCCTTTCAGTGCTGTATAATATTTATTCCCTAAAACTCATAGAAATCCTGCCAAAAAAAACTGAAAATCCCGCCGAAACGGGATTTAGAGTTTTTCTACAATTTGGTTACGTTAGCTGCTTGCAATCCTTTGTCACTGTCGACGATATCGAATTCTACGGTGTCGCCTTCGTCGAGGGTTTTGAAGCCATCGCCTTGGATAGCACTGTAATGAACAAACACGTCATCGCCGTCTTCTCTTTGAATGAAACCAAAACCCTTTTTCTGATTAAACCATTTTACTTTTCCTTGCACTAAAGATATACCTCCAAAAATTGTTGTAGCTGTAAAGCTCGTTTCTCATACTATCACTAGTTTTTCCGATTGTCAATTGTATTTACAAAAAAAGTTGTCCGACAGCTGACCTGGTCTTTGACCCCACACTGGCCTGCGGGGGGGTTCGCGTGAACTACTACCCCTCTCGGTTTTCCCGGCAGGACTTACCTCTAAGCCGCACCATGCTCAGCAAATCATTTAACATGCCTTACGTGGGTCGTTTCGCCTGCGGCTGGCATCGACTTTCAACCACAGACCTGTCGGACAATTTCAGTCTATCTAAAATTTGTTTTTTTTTCAAGGGAACCTTTTTCCTTATTTTATGCTGCCAAAATAAATAAATAAACGCTACCGACGCCAGCTTCCAGTAAAGCCTTGGCGCATGCATCTGCAGTGGCGCCAGTTGTATACACATCATCAACCAGCCAGACTATACCACCTATTTCAGTACCTTCTTCTATATAGATATAGTCTTCCAGGCCCTCCAACCGCCCCTTAAAGTTAAGCTCTACCTGGGGAGGCCGTCCCGGCCTGCGCAGAAGCACCTTTCGAACTGGAGCCCCTGCAGTCATGGCCAGTTCCCGGCAAATCATGGCGATTATGTCAAAGTCACGCCAGCTTTTGCCAGCACCAGGCACAGGAACCACTGCATCTGGCGGGATGAAATCCGCGGCCAATGCCAAGGCCGCCAATTCCCGGGCCAGTTCCTTGGCCACCGTCCTGTCCTGGCCAAATTTCACATTCTGCACCACCAACCGCCAGGGTCCCCGGTATATAGCCAGAGAAAGCACGCGACTATAGCCATGATCCAGGGGAGCACATTTCCCCGGCAGGCAGTGACGACCGCAGCGGATACAGCCGGAAAGCCCTGTCTCTTCGATCAGGGCAAGGCAGTCAGGGCACAACCCTAGTTTTTCACGCCGCCGACGGCGGCAGCCGATGCAAAGAGGGGGGAAGAGAAGGTCTAACAAAGTACCCATACCAAAACCTCCAATAATTCTCTCCGATGGTATTCTCTACATTCCCCCTCTTTCCTGCTAATTACTGATAAAAGAATTTTTGGCGCCCTGCTTACTCTATAATCCTGCGGACTACCTCTAGCTTTTCCCGCCACAGGTCCTGGCAACCGGAAACCGGTACTAGGCCCGCCGTCGACAGTTCCCAAAGGACGAAACGCGCTTGCACTAAGCGCTCCCTTACAGTCCCCGGAGAAAGCCAGCAGGGCAGTTCAACGCCATCCTTCAAGACAATGCTGCATGATTTTCCCTGGGATTGCACCTTGTCCAGTTCCAAGAGATTAATATAGCCCGTCTTTTCTCCAAGGGTCCCCAGGGTCAGGGGCACCAGCACAAGCTGGCTGCTCAGGGGTAAAGGCAAGTAGTTGCTCCTACCAAGGAGACCTTTGCAGCGTTGGCGCAAGGCGACTATGTCTACGGCAAAATGTCTCGCCACTGCCACTAACAGCGAGCAAATTCTACGGGGGTCGTAGAAGTTGCCTCTGGATACATAAACCTGGCTTACCCTGCCCTCCCCCGGCAGGCAAACCGAGCGTAAGGCTGTCAGGCGGGCAAGCTCCGCTCCAAGTACCTTTTTCATCTTCTTCACCCCCTTAAGATTTCTATAGTATATGGACAGCTCTCTAGGGGAGTTCTTCTCTAATGGAAGAAAAGGCATTACCAAAGGGCAGAGGTCACAGAATAGGGGGCCAAAGCCCCCTATTTCAGAACACCACGATTTCCTCAGTCTGCCTGGAGACTAACTGTGCCCGCACTTTGCCTGCCAAACCACCGCCGGCAGATACAAACACATCGGCGTTGATGATTTCGGTCATGGCCGCCTCAACAGTGGAGGCAGTTAAATCCGCCAGGGGACTGGGGATACTTATGGTCACCCTACTTCCCCCGGCATTGAGGAAAACCAATTGCAGGGTTGTTTCCATACCCGTCACCTCCCTTTCGCTATTTGCCCCTCTGCCTACGGGGTTTCTGTCAAAATTGCATAATCCACCCGGCGCACCTCAGCTACCGGCAACTGCTGCAGTCCGGTAATGGTAGCAGCAGCAATCCACAGGGACTCGTCTAGGCTCTCTGCCTTGACACTGCCCAGGTTGCGGGTGCTGTACACCGGTTCGCCGTCATCATTTAATCCAGTCTGGTAGCGTACTTGAAGGCGGGAGTCTAAAGAAACTTTGCTTACGGCCATTACTGTCACCTCCCTTTGCGTACTGGAGTCGGGAAGAATCCCCTCCAGCTTTCCCCGGGGAATTCAGTATACGTTAAGGGAGAGATTGAAGGCAAAGCCCACTTGGCCTGTTAGCCACCTGTTCCCGGCCTCCCTCACCCCCAATTGCAGTCGGTGAAAGGTAGCCCTCCCCAAAAAGAGAGCGTACATAGAAAAAACCGGCATAGCCGGTTAGTCCTCTTGCCGGACAGGCCATGGCGCCGGTGGCATCCTCTGCAATAGATGCCGGGCCTGAACCAGAGCTTGTTGAACAGGCAAAGTCCGCATATCCAAGACTAAAGTTCCCCCGCCGAAATCCACCAGGACCTCTCCCAGCTGGCTGAGGGTTACTTCCTGTAAGTAAATATTGTATTCCCGGGCCAGCCCCCGTAAAATTGCCACAGTCCGATCATGGGAGCCCAGGTCAAAGACCATTAATCTTCCCGGAAGAGACAAATTCCGGAAATGACAGTCCAAAGCTAGTTGCCGGAATAAACCTTCTACTATTTCCTCATTATCCTTAACTAGAAACAACAAACTAATTTCAGGGCAACTGGACTTAGAAGGAAATAGCCATCGCCAAATGGAGCTGACAAGATACCACAATCCCACTAAGGCAAGTACCCAAAGAAGAGCATCCATAGACCCTCACCCCCGCACTCTATATATATGCGGAGATGCAAAGAAAGTAACCGAGTACAAATGAAGTTTTAGGCCAACCCTGCCTCCTGCCGCAGGCATGCGGCCTTGTCGGTTTTTTCCCAGGGTAAGTCTAAATCCGGCCTGCCCATATGGCCATAGGCGGCCACCTGGCGGTAAATGGGGCGGCGCAGGTCCAGATCCCTGATGATTCCGCTACTGCTTAA
Organism: Firmicutes bacterium UBA5509; assembly: GCA_002423965.1. Classification (GTDB taxonomy): domain Bacteria; phylum Bacillota; class Proteinivoracia; order UBA4975; family UBA4975; genus UBA4975. The sequence goes on from DIOR01000027.1 coordinate 112,362, forward strand.
GTCAAAGTGTTTTTCAATGAGCTGGACAATCTGCTGATTGGGGATTTTGCCGGTGCCAAAGGTCTCTACATTAACAGATACCGGCCGGGCCACGCCAATGGCATATGCCAGCTGTAGTTCACACTTATCGGCGATGCCAGCGGCCACTATATTCTTCGCCACCCACCGGGCAGCATAAGAGGCGGAGCGATCCACCTTAGTAGGGTCCTTGCCGGAAAAGGCACCACCACCATGGCGGGCGAAGCCCCCGTACGTATCGACAATAATTTTGCGCCCAGTAAGTCCCGAATCTCCCTGGGGCCCACCAACTACAAAGCGGCCGGAGGGATTAATGTAGTACTTTGTCTCTGAATCCAAAAGAAAAGGGGGAATCGCCTTTTTCACCACTTCTTCCATAATGTCAGTCTGGATACGCTCCATGGGAATGTCCGGCTTATGCTGAGTAGAGACAACCACTGTGCTGACCCGCAATGGCTTACCATCGACATATTCCACCGTCACCTGAGTCTTACCATCAGGGCGCAAATAGGGCAGAATCCGTTGCCGCCGGACCTGAGCCAATTGCCGGGCCAAAGCATGGGCAAGATAGATGGGCATGGGCATCAGCTCCGGGGTCTCATCGCAGGCATAGCCAAACATCATCCCCTGATCCCCTGCACCCAATGATTTCTCCTCTTCTACAGCATCCCTGCCTTCCAAGGCATTGTCCACCCCATGGGCAATATCCGAAGATTGTTCATCAATGGCAATCATTACGGCACAGGTATCGCCATCAAATCCATACTTAGCCCTGGTATAGCCAATGCCCTTCACAGTCTCCCGGACAAGAGCAGGAATATCCACATAACAGCAGGTAGTAATCTCCCCCGTAACCAAGACTAACCCCGTAGTAACTAAAGTTTCAGCAGCTACCCGGGCCATAGGGTCCTTTTTCAGAATTTCGTCAAGGATGGCATCAGAAATTTGATCCGCTATTTTGTCTGGATGTCCCTCCGTTACTGACTCGGAAGTAAAGAAAAACCTGTCCTCAGTCATTATAAGTACACCTCCTAAATAATTTGCACTGTGAGAAATAAAAAACCCTTCCAGTCTAGAAAGGGTTTTACCCCCTCATCTACGGGAATTGGCACCGTGCACTTAAGCCGGTTGCCGGGTTTCATCGGGCCCGTCCCTCCACCGCTCTAGATAAGAGCATATATGTATTTGTCACCATAATTCTAAATCCACCCCCAAAAAAAGTCAAGGAAGCATGGGGACGGTTCTCCCGCTTCCTTCCGGGAAGCATGGGGGAAAAGGGAATGAAAATCAATCGTCGGTCTCTTCCTCAACCATGTATTTTTCCTGCTGATAGCGAAAGAGCTCGGCATAGCGCATCTGATTTTTCAAGAGCTCTGCCTGGGTTCCGTCTTCGATAACTCTGCCCTTCTCCAAGACAATAATCCTGTCGGCAAGGAAGACGTTGGAAAGCCTGTGGGAAGTAAAAATCGTCATGATACCCTCGGTCAGCATTTGCAGCGATTGAAAGATTTCATGTTCTGCCTTGGGGTCCAGATTGGAAGAAGGCTCATCCAGAACCAAGGCGGTGTGGCGGCGATATAAGGCACGGGCCAAGGCAAGCTTTTGGTGTTGCCCCCCAGAGAGCTCAATGCCGTCGGCGGCAAAGAACCGGGTCAGGTTTATATCCAACCCTTTTCCCGCCTGGACCAGGAGGTCGTCACAGCGACTATGCATTAAGGCGGCTGTAGCTGCCTCGTCAACATCTTCCCGGTCGGGGTCGGCAATGGTAAGGTTATCTCGTAAGGTAAAACTATAATTGCGCATATCCTGAAAGTAGACACTAAAGTTAGAGCGCAGCTCCGCCAGCCGGTATTCCTTTATGTCGGTGCCATTGATTCTTATGTTGCCCCTGTCGGGATCATATAGCCGCAGTAGCAATTTTATCAGCGTCGACTTACCGGAACCATTGAGCCCCACCACGGCCACCTTTTCTTCTCTACGCAGGGTGAAATTGATATCTTCCAGGGCAGGCACCTTTCCTCCGGGATATGTAAAGCTGACATCCTGAAACTCAATGGTATCTACCCGGTCTAAGGTTTTTGTGCCCGTGTCTGCCACCTGGTTCTGGAAGAGTGCCAAGGCCTTGAGGTTGGAGATTTTTAGCTGATTGTCGTAGATGCGCATGGCAGAATGGGTAAGCTGGGAAATGGCCACCCAGAGCTGGCCTAAGAGCCCGGTGTAGAGGGAATAATCGCCAACTGTCGCCTCGCCATCCAACACTCTAAAGGCAATATTGATGCCAATGAGCACCACAACAATCTCTGGCAAGTAATCCAACAGGCAGGTCAGGATGGTGCGCCGACGCATCATGTCACTGCGCTTGGAAAAGAGATCGCGCCACAGCTGGGTAAAGCGCTGAATTAGGATGCCGCCTGCAGCGAACAAGCGCACATCCTGGGCATATTCCTTGTCCACAGCGATATTTTGATAATACCTCTTCTGTCTCTCGCCACTAACCTGGGTAAGACTCAGCCGGAACAAGGATTTTGTGTATCGAGCAGCTGCAATAGAGGAGGGGAATGCCGCCGCCATCATTAGAAGGCCATAGAGAATATTTACCTGATAAAGCACCAAGAACGCACCGACAAAAGATACGCTGGCACTGATACAGGAAAGGGCACTCCAGAGGAGGCTGGCTACTGCCGTGGAATCTCGGGTAGCAGCCGTGAGCTTATCGTGGTAATCTGGGTTGTCAAAAAACTCTAAGTCTGCCGCTAGAGAACGGTTCATCATGATTAGAGAGAGCTTGCCTCTAACCACATCGTCATGCATGGATTGGCAATATTCTTGGACCTTGCGACTGGTGGTGCCAAGCATAGAAATGGCCAGCATAGTGGCAAACAACAAGAGTAGGGTTTGAGCAGCATCGGTGGTGACGCTGTCGCCGGCAAGTAGGTCAATTAAATATTTGCCAACAAAAGCTGAAGCGATGGAAAGAAGCGGTGTCATTATTTGGATGACAATCCTTATTATCGTGTAAAATTTTGAGGCTTGCCATGAAAGAGATATGCAATAGGCAATGGTAGAAAAGAATCCGGATAGTTCCTGGGCTTTCCCTTTTTCCTTTGTCATCCTTCATTACTCCCGGCGGTGTCCATGAGGGCAAGAACTAAGAAAACTGGATCACATGCCCGGGCCATGGAAACTACCCCCCGCTCTTCCCTAATAAATTGTAAAGACATGAACATCCCCTCCAACAGCTATGTACTTAAATAATTCACCATAAAGATGTAAATCCCTTGTTTTTCCCTAGAAAAAAGCACAGGGGTTTTCCTGCTACTTACCCGTATTAAAAAGGAAATATTTCCGCCCAAAGAGAATAATAACACTGGAGGTATGAGTTATGCAGACTGTACTAATTGGTATTGACTTAGGTGGCACCAACATCCAAGGGGCTGCCGCCGTTAACGACACTATTATCTCTAAGGACAAGCTTGCTACCCACTCTCAACAAGGCCCGGGCACAGTCATAAAAGATATTGCCAAGCTAGTCTTGGAACTTGCGGCAGGAAAGAAAATTCAAGCCGTTGGCTTGGGACTTCCAGGCTTGCTGGATGTAGATAAGGGGATTTGTATTTCTTCCTGCAACCTGGGCTGGCATAATGTCCATATTTCCCGGGAATTATCCAGGGAAATTGGTGCCCCAGTGTTAATAGACAATGACGCCCGGGTGGCAGCCCTGGGAGAATGGTCTCGGGGCCAGGCCAAGGACTGTAAGGATTTCATCTATCTCACCATTGGCACTGGCGTCGGTTCGGGAATTGTCATCAACGACCACTTATTGCGGGGACCAAGCTGGTCCGCAGGGGAAGTAGGCCACATGATCCTGAATCCCCAGGGCCCGGAATGTGCCTGTGGCAACCACGGCTGCCTGGAGGCCCTGGCCTCGGGCACCGCCATTGCTCGCGAAGGCAGAGCCGCGGCGGCTGTCAATCCCACCAGCCTCTTAGCTAAAAACCTCGATGCCATTGATGCCGCCTCGGTGTTTGCTGCTGCCGGAGCTGGTGACATTGCTGCCACAAAAGTTATCGACACTGCCATGGCCTGGTTAGGTCTAGGTGTAGCAAACTTAGTGAATATCTTTAATCCCCGCCTTGTGGTCATCGGCGGCGGCGTATCTTTGGCCGGTGAGGAACTGCTGGCCCCAGTCCGAACCCAGGTTAACCGCTATGGCATGAAAATGCAACGCGAGACCGTTACCATAACGACCTCTAGATTAGGGGATACCGCCGGGATGGTGGGTGCTCTGGAATTGGCCCGCCGGGGATTAAGTTAAGTGGCACCACTGTAGTCACTTTTTATTGCCTCACCCAGAGGAATGTAGTAATATAGTGATACTCCGAATTTCCCAAGGCAGGAGGTTATCACATTGGGTCTACTTAGCAGTAAGTATGATATTGCCGTCAATTTTATCTGTATCCTATTATTTTTAGGGATGGCCATCTTCTTAGGCCTTACCTGGCAAGACATTCCCGACCAGGTCCCCGGACACTACAATGCCCAAGGGGAAATCGATAGGTGGACAGGCAAGGGCGAGCTATTAATCACCCCTATAGTGGGCTGGTTATTGTTTATTGGCGTGACGGTAATAGAGCTCTTTCCCAAGCTTTGGAACACTGGCGTTACCGTCACCGAAGAAAATTGGCCTCGGGTATACCGAGTGATCAAGAATATGATGGGGACAATGAAGTTACAACTATCGTCCATTTTCGTCTTTTTGACCATAAATTCTGCCCTGCAAAATGAATTGCCATCTTGGTTCCTCCCAGTAGTCTTAATAGTAGTATTTGGCTCCCTGGGATATTCAATTGTGCGCTTAGTCCAGATCAAGTAAAGCTTTTCAGATCATTTTATCCCGAAGATTCTCCTCAAAGAGTGTGTTTTTGAAAGCACACTTTATTTATTGTCTTAGATTATAAACGATGAAGAGGTGGCGAGATGATACAGTTAGAGGGAATCAACAAAACCTTTAGGGTCGCCCGACGAAAATCTGGATTTGGACGGGCTGTAAAGGCGCTTTTTTCTAGGGAGTATGAGATAATCCACGCTTTAAAGGACGTAAGCTTTACCATCGGGGAGGGCGAAATGGTGGGCTACATAGGGCCAAATGGCGCCGGAAAAAGCACCACCATAAAGATTATGTGCGGCATCCTGACGCCAAGTAGCGGGGTGTGCAAAATCAATGGCAGAACCCCATGGCGGGATCGCATAGACCATGCCAGGGACATCGGAGTGGTCTTTGGCCAGCGCAGCCAGTTATGGTGGGATGTCCCTGTCTGTGACAGCTTTGACCTCATCAGGGATATCTACAAGGTCGATGCCCGGCAATATAAGCGAAATCTCCAAGAGCTAGTCGCACTCCTAGGGTTAGAAGAAATTCTCAAGACCCCCACCCGCACCCTTAGCCTGGGCCAGCGCATGCGCTGCGAACTGGCAGCCTCCTTGCTCCACAGCCCTAAGATCTTGTTTTTAGATGAGCCAACCATCGGCCTGGACGCCGTATCGAAAATAGCAGTGCGTCAGTTCATAAAAAAACTCAATTCCCAACGGGGCACTACCGTCATCCTCACCACCCATGATATGCAAGATATCGAGGCCCTGACAGAGCGCATACTCCTAATAGGCAAGGGGAGAATCCTCATGGATGGAAGTCTGGAAGAATTAAAAAAACGCTCCTCCCAGCGTAAGACCATAATCTTTGAATATATGGGACCGGAGCCTACCCTAAGTACAGGCATGACATCTGTGGAAGTCAGGCCTGGGAGATTAGTGGTGGCCCTGGAACCAGACAGCTGCTCGGTGTCGGCAGCCATTGCCCACATCTCCAAACAGGTAGAGGTAAAGGATATCTCCGTTTCTGGCATCAGTTCCGAAGAAATGGTGGCAGGCTTGTATAGGGAGTATGACATATGAAAACATACTTGGCTATCTTCCGCATCCGCTTTATCAACAGCCTCCAATACCGAGCGGCAGCCGTGGGGGGCATGGCAACCCAATTTGCTTGGGGCTTTATGGAGATCCTAGCCTTCGCCGCCTTTTACAAGACTAATCCTGCCGCCTTCCCCATGGAATTTTCCCATACCGTTTCCTACATCTGGATGCAGCAGGCCTTTCTCGCCCTGTTTATGGTCTGGTTCTTTGAAGCAGAAATCTTCAACTCCATTAGCAGCGGCGGCATTGCCTATGAACTGGCCCGTCCCGTTGAACTGTATGGGCGCTGGTTTAGTCAAACCATTGCCAATCGGGTAGCCAAGACTGCCCTTCGCTGCCTGCCAATATTACTTATCGCCTTGCTGGTGCCGGAACCCTATAGAATGTCCCTGCCACCCAATGCCAGCCAATTCTTTTTGTTCTTGGTCTCGGTCGTATTGAGCCTAGGCGTTGTCGCCTCCTTTTCCATGCTCATATATATAACTACCTTTTATACCCTCTCGGCAACGGGGGTGCGCATAATCGCGGCGGCATTGGCAGACTTCATGGCGGGCTCGATTATTCCCTTGCCCTTTTTCCCCCAACCCTTCCGAGCCATTGCCCAGGTGCTGCCCTTCGCCTCCATGCAAAACATGCCGCTGCGCATTTACAGCGGCAACATTGCCGGCGACGCCGCCCTGTGGGGAATTGGGCTGCAAATATTCTGGTTAATCGTCTTAGGCCTTTTTGGCAGAGTGCTGATGAAAAACGCCCTAGGTAAAGTCGTAGTGCAGGGGGGATAGCATGAGATTATACTTGAAGTTTGTTGTTATGCATTTGCAGAGCCAGATGCAGTACAAGGTCTCCTTCTTTCTCATGACCCTGGGACAATTCTTGGTATCTTTCACTGCGCTATTGGGAGTCTGGTTTATGTTTACCAGGTTCAATGAAGTGGAAGGCTTTAGCTTTCAAGAGGTACTACTATGTCTTGCCACGATGCTCATGGCCTTCTCCTTAGCTGAGTTATTTGGTCGGGGCTTTGATCACTTCCCTAGGATTATCAGTAATGGTGAGTTGGACAGGATGCTGGTGCGGCCGCGACCCTTGGTGCCCCAGGTCTTGGTATCCCTAATAGAATTTTCCCGTCTCGGCCGCTTAGTCCAGGCAGTATTGGTCTTTTGCTACGTCATCCCCGCCAGCAACATCCATTGGACCTATGATAAGGTCATCACCCTTTGCCTGATGGTCATCTGCGGGAGCATAGTCTTTTTCTGCCTGTTTCTCATTTACGCCGCCTTTTCCTTCTTCACCATTGAAGGCCTGGAGTTCATGAACATCTTCACCGATGGCGGCCGCGAGTTCGGGCGCTATCCCTATTCGATATACGGCAGAGATGTGCTGCGCTTCTTTACCTACATCATTCCCCTGGCCCTGTTTCAGTACTACCCCCTGCTATACCTTCTGGGCCGGGAAACCAGTATTTTCTTCATGTTGATGCCGCTCCTTGCCCTGCCCTTCGCCATCCCCGCCTTCGCCTTTTGGCGCTATGGCCTCAGCAAGTACAAATCCACCGGCTCATAATCAGCCATAAAATGCCGTCCAAGAAATAGGACGGCATTTACAATACATACTGCTTTGATAATTGAGTCTCCTAGTCTTTCAAACGACGGTGGAAAGTCCCTATTTACTGGGGGCAAAGACTGCTGTCAGCGAAACATTACCCGTAAGGTCCAGTATCTGGGTAGCATTATCCGAAGTGACTGATCCCTGCCAACCTAAAAAGGTATAGCCTTCCTCTGGAACCGCTTCAAGGGTTACGGGAACTCCCATGAAGTACACGCCTTTCCAGGGCCCTTCTTCACCGGTAATGGTCAGGCTATTGACCTTGACTGTACCACCGCCATCCACTTTGATGGTTAGATCAGCTTGTCCCTTAAGTTTAAATTCACTGATGATATGCTGTCGCACATGGCGGGGCCGGGCGTCAACCCAGTTCCGCACTTTAGTCATATTGGTTTCCCACTGTCCCACAGAGCTAATATAGGGCCAGCGCCCAAGGTGCTCTTTCATCTCCGGCTGGTAGACGGCAGACATTTCATCAATCTTCTTATTTACCCGCTGGGGAGCAAAGGTATGATTGAGGTGGTCGGCAAAGCGATTGATAAATCCGTTGCGAAATTCTTGGTTTTTTAGGAGATTGCTAAGGAGGACCGACCCCCAACTTCCGTCATGGGCTACCCGTGACAGGGAATTAAAAGTGGGTTCTTCGACGAGTCCCAAGCCATAATCAAGATCATAGAGGAGCCAACGCCAGCGCCCATCATGGCCAGGCCTGTCGCTGAGATCCTCTGGCGGGGCCTCCACTCGCCAGTACCTTATATTATTAAAGGGCCAGTCGGTATTAGTTGACCAGATTTCTGTTGCCATGTAGTCGATATAATTGTCCGTATCCATCAGGGTTTGAACATACCGGTAATTTTTTTCATTTGCCATGGAATTGTTGCGCACATAGTCAACCATGTCCTTGTAGTGGCGAGAGCCTCCAGCCACCCCCTGAACTTTGACGGCATTTCCCTCCAGGATTACCACCTGTTCTTTATTAACCCCATATTTGGACTGTAGGTAATCTTCGTCGAACCGCTCCCGCATATTATGGATTCCCCAGTATTCGCCGTTGAGAAATACAACTGCCGGGCGCCATGCCTGGGTATCTAAATCGGTTTCTTCCTTAACAAGTTGGTGGACCAAGGCATCCCGCATAAAGGTCCGCCGCATATCGTTGCCGCCATTGCGCAACAAAAACTTATCGAAGTCAACACCATAATTGTAATGACCGGGGAATATGTCATAGGTGAATTTATTGGGACCCAACTCCTCCCGGGCATAAATCCTAAGGGTCTTCTGTGGCCAGGCCCGGGTAATGCCGCCGTGAATCCTGACGCCAACTCCTTGTGAAAAGCCAAATTCTCCATCGGCTTCGAAAAATTCTAGATTGGCTTTCCGTTCCCAGCTTTCTCCTTTACCCCAGTAGTTCCCGGTATGATCATTGTTTTCTTCATACTGATTACCAGGCACGTAAATCCCCGTTTTATCACTAAAGAACCCGGCGGGGTTTGTGGTCAAAGAGATGACTGGCAGTGAATAGCGGGTATTCATATTCGGGTCGACAAAATAAGTATGAGTTTCAATATCACCCCAGGGCTTGTTATCAATAAATACCCGGGCGCGAACGGTGGTTGCCTTGAACACTTCTCCCCGGGGAGGCCCAGGCCAATTGCGGAAGGTTGTCCTGAGCTTTGAATGCTTATTGGGGTCCCCCTTGCGGCTGTCAATGGTCAATGGGCCTGTATATTTAAAGGAGTTTTCCCGATTATGTACCAGGTCGGGCTCAGAGCCATCCAGGGTATACCAGATTTCTCCCTTTGGCCGGTAGGTAGTGAGCTTGAGCTTAAAGGGGCTGGTATAAAACCCGCCCAAGACTGAAAAGTCCGGGTCGCTAAGGGCAAAGGCAATGTCCAGGTCCGCCACCTTTTGCAGGATATAGCGAAGGGGGCGGAAATTGTTTATCGGGTTGCCTTCAAGATACAGGCGCGTGGTCAGACTGGTTAGTTCGGCCAAGGCACCTACGTCTTTTACCAGGTTATTGCGCAGGTTGAGATCTTGTAGCCGGGAAAGGTTGGCCAGCACACTGATATCCGAGATTACATTATCCCTGATGTTAAGCTCCTGAAGGTTGGTTAGCCCTGCCAGCGAGGAGATATCCTCAATACCGTTTCCCCGCAGGTTCAAATCCACCAAGGCAGTGAGCTCCGCCAGGGGAGAAATATCAACAGCACAATTGTCCCTGAGGTCAAGAACCTGCAACCTGGAGAGGGCCGCCAAGGGGTTAAGGTCGCTGACTTCATTGCCTCTGAGGGTGAGGGTTTCCAGATTTTTCAGCCTTGACAAAGGACTGATATCTGACAGCTTATTTTGCTCAAGGCGCAATGTCTGCAAGTTGGTGATGGCCTGGATTCCTTCAAGGCTGGATATTTCCTTTTCCCGGGCGTCCAGTTCAGTAATCCCCAAAACATCAGCGGCCCTCAGCTCCCCCTCGGGACGATTGATGGCTTGGCGAATAGCCCGCTCCAGGTTGGCGTCACGAATAAGCATCTGACCATCACTGGGTTCGCAAGCAGCGCCGCCAATAGCTAAGATTACAGCAAGTAGCATGGATACGCACACTGATAACCTTCTCATAATTCCCCTCCCAGAATAAAAAATCTCGCATTATATTTTCCCGGGGGTAGGTAAAAGTTTTTCTGTAATAATGCAGTACAAAACGTACCAGCCTGTATAGATAATTTGGCCCTTTACCCCCATAAACAGCCAAGCTCCTTTGGATATATCTGGCAAGTTCATATTAGCACAATCTCTCAGGAAAAACATTACCCGGAGGGAGAAAATACAAAAAAATAAGGGGCAGTTCCATTTGGGAGCTGCCCTTCTACATTTAACAGATACTTCGAGCCCCGAAGGAAGCGAGAGAACCGTCCCCGTGATTTCTCCCCGTGATTTCGACGTTGGCGCGGGGGACGGTTACCTGCCTGCCCCCTTCTAGCTCTACTTCCACTACCCGCACCCTGGCCTCGCTTTCAATCTTTTGTAGCTCCACTGGAAGGGCAATGACTTTTCCCAGCTTGCCAAACCAGGGATTGCGTACTAGCCTGACCCTGCCCCCAATCTCTAGGCCCTTTGCTGCAGTTTCTTGTGTCAACCCCTTCCCCGTGCTGGGTACAACTATTTCCGGGCTCAGCACCCCCGCCCCTAATTGGGTACTGCCGTTAATTGAAGCCTCCAAACCTTCCAGGGTTTTGAGCAGGGCAAAGGTCTTTTGGGCCATGGGTATTTGGCCAAAGCCCTCGGTAATAACCAGTGACAAGGAGATATCTTCATGGCCGGTGCTAGCCACCCGGATTTCGTAGCCCAGGTAATTACATAGGTCCTTGTGATGGATGCAGCCGCAGATAATGCCCCGGACCCCAACCTTTTCCGCCCTCCGCAGGGCGGCGGCGGTTACCAAGGATCCCCCCACCAGAATACAGCCTCGGTGTCCATCAGTTATCTGGCGTGGCGTAAGAACCTCTCCGGGCCCATTCGCTGCCATGACCAATTTTCCGCTACCCTCTCCACCGATACCAAATATCCCCTGAATGAAGGCGGCGGTGGTCTCCACTTCCACTCCCTCCTCAGGTAGGACCTTGGTCACTGTTCCGGCTAGATATGCTTTTACTGCTACTGGTACCTCCGGCTCCCGAATAACCACTTGTCCTGTGACATCAGAAATATGTTCCACTACTCCGGTAGCTGGGGACTGGCACTGGCCCCTAATAAGGCCAAAGAAAGCTGTGTGACGAGCCATTACTTCCCCAGCCTGCACCCTGTCGCCAACCTTTTTCACCATGGCCTTGGACAGCTCCCCGGGTTCAATGTTCATGATTTTGGCTGCCGCCACCATGTGGGTCCGCCCCGGGACAAGGGTCTCAGCTACAACTGTGCTTGGCTCAACTTTTTGCCCGGTTACTACATGTACTGTTCCCTTTAAAGGTAGACGCCGGACTTTTCTGACTGTAGTCAAGGGGCTTACTGTCCAAGATAAATATGCTTCACTCATAGAGCTCCCTCCACATGCATTGGGTACATGCCCACCTGCTTATACCACCTAAGGAGTTGGCGCACCCGGTCTTGTTCCTTCTCTGCCAACAGTAGCGGGCGTCCCCTGCAGTCCAGGAAAAGCCCGCACACCCCACCGGTAACTTCCCGGCGCAGGGTCCTATCCCTGCCAGCGCCAATATCTGCCGCCAGATGAGGGTGAAGATCTAGCTGAAAGGGCCCCTGGCCGTCAATTAGCTGGATATCCCCCCAGGAGATATCTACCTCCTCGCTCCCCCCCGGCCAGTCTACCTTCCCCCACATACATTTCTCGCCGAACTTTCCCCTACCTTTTGGGGCTAGGACCGTACCCAGATGGGCCAGGCAATCCCTTTCAAGAACCTGGGTAGCCCCCTGGGGATGGATGTCTAACAATGCTCCCAATTGAGGCATCATGAACATGCTGTCCACCGCCAGATGGGTTACTCCTTGAGGCTGGAAGCCGTCAATAAGCATCATTGCACTCTGAACCCGCCGTGGAGCGTGGGAAAGTGTGCCACCACTACCTACAAGTAGCTCAAGCTCCATCATATCCAAGCCCTCTTGGCCACCACTTTGTTGAAAAGCTTTACCGAAGGTACGACACCTTGCCCCCCCTAACCCCACTGCAGTCCTATGATGAGCTAGGGCCAGGCCCAGAGCCTCCCGGGCAATAGCCTGTTCGATTAGGAGGTCTTCAAGGGTGTGGGGAATAGTAGTGGGCCGAACCATCTTGTTGTAGATACGGTTCTTTAACTCTGCAGCCCCGATACTAAAGGGCAGCCAGCGCAGGATATTATCTATCCCCGTTTCCACCAACAGGTTGCAGACGCTGGTGCCCATCCCCACATTGGCACTGATGCCATGAGACCCCTGGTCAAAGACGGAAAAGATATCCGTGGTCGCTCCCCCAAGATCCACGCCGATGATATTGATGTCTTGCTCCCTGGAAAGGATCTGGATTATCTTACCCACCGCCGTTGGGGTAGGCATAATTGGAGCGTGGGTCCAAGGAAGTAGATCCATAAATTCAGGGGTAGTAGCCATGACATGCCCCCTGAAAAGCTCATCAATCTCTTCTCGGTGGGGTTCTTCTCTCTCCAACACGCCGACACTACAGGTTGCTAAGAATAAATCCGTCCCTCGGCGGCCCTGGGCAGGGGTAATGATGCCTTGGGAATCTAATAATTCGCTCCCCGCCAATTCTTCAACTTCATTAATGGCGTTTCTTATCCCCATGGACACATCCTCCAAGGGAATTCCCACCGTTGTGGGGGCCTCGCCTCTTGCCTGCAGACGATATTCCTCACCTATTCCCTCAATCAATATTGCCTTAGTGGTGGTACTGCCGCAATCTACAATTAAAATGACATCTACTCCTTTAGACATCTATTGACACCTCGCTATTTGCATTTCGTTCCTCCATGGAACCCCTGGGGGCTTAATGCTAAAATATATTTGCCATCCCTGGAAAACATTCCGATTCCGGCATATACCCTTAAGGGTTTCGTCCTCTTGTTGCTTATGATATATTGCATATGAACGGATAAGTATAGGAGGTAGATGTTGTGGAAAACATTCTTATTAAAACAGAGAACCTTACCAAGCGTTTCGGAAGCGTTGCCGCTGTCAACCAGCTTAACCTGGAGGTAAAGGCAGGAGAGATCTTTGGGTTCCTTGGCCCCAACGGTTCCGGCAAGACCACAACGATAAAAATGCTTACAGGCTTACTTGAACCCTCTGAAGGACATGCCTTCGTCTGCGGCTATGACATTATCAAAGAGCCGGCCCAAGCCAAGGCTCTTCTGGCCTACGTCCCCGATCAGCCTAAACTTTACGGTAAGTTGACCGCCCGAGAATTTCTATCCCTTATTGCTGACCTCTACCGCATTCCTAAGGATATCTCCCGCCCCCGAACCCAACAGCTGCTGGAAATGTTCAGCCTAGATGAGCGGGCAGATGAACTCCTGGAAGGATATTCCCATGGCATGCGTCAAAAAGTAGTCTTAGCTGCAGCCTTAATTCATCAGCCCCGTGTCCTCCTGATGGATGAGCCTACTGTTGGGCTGGACCCCGCCAGTGCCCGCCTTCTCAAAGACATATTGGTTGAGCTGGCTGCCCAGGGAGCAACTATCTTTGTCTCCACCCACATTCTTGAAATTGCTGAACACCTGTGCCACCGGGTAGGGATCCTTCAGGAGGGGCGGATCATCACCCAGGGCAGCCCTGAAGAACTGCGGGCCCTGGCAGGCAAGGGGCAAAGCCTTGAAGATATCTTCCTTGATCTCACAGGAAGTGCTGAGCATAAAGAATTGATCCAAAGCCTGGAGGGGAATGAAAAATGATGATTCCTCCCCCCCTGACCCAGCAGCCCCAGCCCCGCCGCCTTGGCCAGGATTTCAGGCTCTTGGCGGCTACCGAATTGCGTTTAACCTGGAACAAGTTGCGCCAGCGGCCCCTGAAAATCTGGCTGCTAATTCTCTTGCCTTCATTTGGCTTTTTAGCTCTTATGATATTCCTTGCAAAATCAGCTTATGGGGCCATGGGGACCATGCCAGCGGAATCAATCCAAGGTTTGCTCTCCCTGATCTTTATGGGAGGAGTAATCGGCAGCATATTCTTTGGCGTTACTGCTGCCTTTGTCACCCTCTATATGTCTGATGATTTGGAAATGCTCTTTGTTGCTCCTGTGTCTACCCGGGCCATTTTCCTCATAAAAACCCTTAAAGTTGCTCTGAGTAATCTTTTTTCCTCCCTCGTCTTGATCTTTTTACCGGGCCTCTTCTTTGGGCTACTCCTTAAAGCCCATTTTCCTTACTATATCTGGCTAGTTATCATTACCCTGGCCTTGCTGACTTTGGGCACTGCTTTAGCGGAGCTCATCAATATCGTGGTAATGCGCATTGTCCCTCCCCACCGCAGCAAAGAAGCAATTGGCTTTATCGGTGCCATCAGCGGCATTGTCATCGCCCTGTTTTTTCAGATTCCCAGCATGCTAATCAGCAGCAATATTTCAAACCCCGCAGGGTTGCTGGACAGCCAACAGCAGTTGATCCAAGTCATGAACTGGTTCCCCTGGGGCTGGAGTTCCCGTGCCCTGGCCAATGGTGCCACTGGCAATCATCTCCAGGCCTTGCTCTGGTCTCTCATTACAATGGCCCTGGCAGTTGCAGTATTTGTTCCCTCTTTTCGTTTGGTGGAAAGGGGCTTTCGCCGGGGCTGGATTTCCCTGAGCCAAGGAGAAGGCGGACGCAAAAAATCCAAAGTCCGGAAGACCAAGACTATAGAGCAGACCCCAGAAGGAATCTGGGATAAAGACCTAGCCAAAGCCTCACCTACCATAGGCGTATGGGCTGTGGCAAAAAAGGATCTCCTCAGCCTAAAACGGGATACCAGAGAGTGGTTTGGCTACCTGACCCCCTTGCTAATCATGGCGTTTTTTGTGGGCAGGGCCCTGTTATTTCCCGGCGGCGGCTCTAAAGAAAGTCTAGGTGGCATATTACTGATGTATACCATTATGTTCAGCGGCAATATGGCCCTGCAGGCCTTTGGCCGGGAAGGAGAATCAGAGTGGATTCTCAACACTGTGCCCCTGGCGGGGTGGCCTGTGGTCTGGGGCAAACTGCTGGCAGCAGTGCTGCCAACCCTGGTCTTAATGGAATTACTGCTGACGGGTACTGCTATCGCCCTGGGATTTGCCCCTACTATCATCATCGCAATGGCAATAGGCGCCGTTTTAATATCTCTTGGGGCCAGCGCCATCGGCCTGTTCTATTCCATTAACAACTGTCGCTACAACCCAGATAATCCCCAGCAAAAAATCAACACCGGTGCCTATTACTTGATGATCCTAATCAATGGGCTGTTTGCTGGCTTACTGGCTCTGTGCCTGTTATATACCTTTCCCCCGGCTCCTCTGCTGGACTTGGTCCTCCAGCTACCGGCTGTGCCCTTTACCTGGGGATTCCCTGAGACCATAACATGGCTGCTTTACATCCTCAGCCGCCCCTTAACCTGGGGGCCTGTCCTGCGGATCTTTGCAGGGCTAACAGTAACCCTAGGGGTCTGGGCAGCAGTCTTTTCCGGTTTCATGGCAGCCACTGTCCGCCAAAGCCGCAAAGGTTTTCGAGTCCAGCTGGCCACCGGACAAAAAAGAGGACGGCCCTTGAAATTATCAAAACTCTAGGGACCTCATATCAGGAGGAGATAAAGCATGAATATCGGTGAAGAATTTTTTGAGAAAACTAAGTATCCCAATATCAGTGAATCGGACCAAGAGAAAAAGCTACCCCATCCCCCCTTAGAAACACCTCAGGGGGGAGAGGCAATAGACCTTCCTGACCCAACAGGCCTTAGCCTCCAAACAGTTAGCCTTACTGAAGCAATCAATAGCCGCCGCAGCCGGCGAAAATTCAGCACCCAGCCTCTTAGCCAAGAAGAACTATCTTGGCTGCTCTGGGCCACCCAGGGTGTCCAAAAGCAAGGAGATATTAGGACTGTTCGCACCGTGCCATCTGCTGGCGGTCGCCATCCCTTTGACACCTACCTGGCCATCGCCAATGTCACCGGCCTTGAGCCCGGCCTGTACCGGTACTTGGCCCTTTCCCATCAGCTGGTCCTAATTCGAGAAGACAAGGATATCAATGAGCTCATCGCCGCCATCTGCCGGGAGCAAAAGTGGATAGCTGAAGCTGCCGTAACATTTCTTTGGATTGCCGTGCCCTATCGCTCCGCCTGGCGGTACAGCCAAAGAGCATGGCGATACCTATTTCTGGATGCCGGTCATGTTTGCCAGAATCTCTACCTGGCCTGTGAGGCAGTTGATGCAGGTTGCTGCGCCGTTAACGCCTTTGACGATGACGCCCTCAACCAGTACCTAGACCTGGACGGAAAGAGCAGATTCGCCATCTACCTTGCCCCTGCAGGTCATAAATAATGGCCAACCATTCTTGTCCCTGTGAGCATATTTGCGCCTCCCGGGTGCCTATTTTTCAGCATCTTAGCCCTCAGGAGCTTGGCCGTTTTAACGACATCCTCATCACCAAGGACTACGCTGACGGCGATATTATATACTGCCAGGACAGTCCTGCTCAGATGCTGTGTATCGTCAATACCGGAACCGTCAAATTGTTTAAGACCTCCCCGGAGGGAAAAGAACAAGTGCTGCGGCTCCTAAAGCCTGGAGACTTTTTTGGCGAAGCAGTGCTCTTCGGGGAGCATGACCGCAGTTCCTCCGCTCAAGCTCTGGGACCAGCAAAGATCTGCCAACTAGATAAGTACTTGGCCGAGGACATCATTAACCGCAATCCTGAAACATCCCGCAAACTTATTGCTGCCCTCAACCTGCGCCTCACACAAGCTGAAGAGCAAATTGAGTACTTGGGCACTCGCTCAACCCTACAGCGAGTGGCCCGCCTCATTGTAGACCTTGCAGAAGAACAGGATAGCACAACTGTGACCCTGCCCCTAAGCAGGGAGGGTCTTGCCAGCCTTACTGGAATGACGGTTGAAAATTTCAGTCGCAAGCTCAGTGAGCTGACGGACCAAGGATTAATCACCACCAAAGGCCGCAAGCTAGTATTGGTGAGAGATATGGAAAATCTAACGGCGCTGACATAAAAAAAGGAACCACAATAAACCAGACAGTCCAAATTGGGCTGCCTGGTTTATTTAATAATCAGCATAAAATTTAGTTCTAAAATGTTTTTTGCTAATTTGATTTTTATCATGTTTTACCTTGCAGTTTTCACCCATAATAAAGACAGATACTAAAGAAAAGGAGTGCTAAAGATGACAAAAACGATTACCCTACTAGGTGTTGAAGGGTGCCCCACTTGCGCCCGCTTGGATTTAAAAGTTAAGGAGGCAATGGCTGCCCTAGACACACCGATTACCGTTGAGAAGATAACTGATCCAGCAAAAATTATGGAAATCAACGCCGGTGGCCTGCCTGCAGTCTTAGTTGACGGAGAAGTAAAGGCCCTGCGTCGAGTTCCAGAATTAGAGGAATTAGTAGAATGGCTGCAGTAAAAGTAACAGCACGTTTGGAGAACCTTTCCTGCCCCAGTTGTGCCGACATGATTACTAATGTCCTGGGTAAAGTCAAAGGTGTTAAAGAAGTAGAGGTCCGCTACACCACTAGCAAGCTCCTGGTCACCTACGATGATGAAATCACTACCTGGGAAGAACTTCAGGATAAAGTAACTAAGCTGGGATACGGAATCGCCAGCAAGTCACAAAGGAGGGATTAAGATGACTGCCGCCACAAAACCCATGCCCGGTGCCACCAGCCTGTGGCTTCGTAAAAACGAAAGACTTTTGATCCTAATAGTATCCGGCTTCCTAATCCTACTAGGCTGGTTAGTGGGACGAATCTCTCCCACAGCCCGTGCCATTCTTATGGTTGCCGCGGCCATTGTGGCGGGCTATCGCATCGCCCAAACAGCCTGGATTGCCCTTAGGGCCAAGGTGGTTAGCATCCAGCTCCTGGTCACCATCGCCGCCATCGGTGGCATCTTCATTGGGGAGCAATGGGAAGCCGCCGCCGTCACATTTCTCTTTGCCCTGGGGAATTACCTGGAGGCCAGGACCTTAAACAAGACCAGGGATGCCATTCAACAACTCCTTGAAATGGCCCCGGCCTCTGCCATCGTTATCCGCAATGGTGAAGAAGTGGAAGTGGATCCCGAAGAAGTGGAAACAGGAGAAATCGTCCTGGCCCGCTCCGGCACCAAAATTCCTGTAGACGGCATCATTGTTAAGGGTAGTGCCTCGGTAAACCAGGCCGCCATCACCGGCGAATCGGTGCCAGTGGATTTGGTGGAAGGGGATCAGGTCTTCAGCAGCACTATAGTTGAAGCAGGCTACCTAGAAATAAATGCCCAACGGGTTGGCGAAGACACCACCTTCTCCCACATCCTGCACATGGTTGAAGAGGCCCAGGAACGCAAGGCCCCCACCCAGAAATTCATAGAAAAATTCTCTCGCTGGTATACCCCCTCCATCATTGCCCTGGCAGTAGTAGTTGGTCTGATTACTAAAAACCTTCACATGGCCCTGACCCTCTTGGTCATTGGCTGCCCAGGGGCCTTAGTAATCTCCACACCAATTTCCATGGTGGCCGGCATCGGCAACGCCGCCAAATCCGGTGTCTTAGTTAAAGGAGGAGAATTCCTGGAGAAGGCTGGCAAAGTTACCCTAGTGGCCTTTGACAAGACCGGCACCCTCACCTTGGGCAGACCAGAAGTCACAGGAGTTATGGCCAAAGAAGACGGTGAAGAAGAACTGGTCCGCCTGGCGGCAGCCGTGGAAAAGGGCTCTGAACACCATATTGGCCGAGCCATAGTACGCCGGGCTGAAAATCAGGCATTACCTGAAGCAACTGACATTCAGGTCTTCCCTGGGGGTGGAATCTCCGGCATGGTAGAGGGCAAGAAAATACTGGTGGGCAACCCACGCCTCCTCAATGAGCAAGGGGTCTCCCTTCCCGATGAAGTTAAGGGCTGGATGACTGAACGAGAAGAGAAAGGCGAAACTGCTGTGCCAGTTGCTGTTGATAGCCAAGTCTTGGGAGTGGTGGCCATCGCCGACACCCTTCGCACCGAAGCTAAGGAAGCTATTGCCGAACTTAGTCGTAGCGGAAAAAAAGTAGTAATGCTGACAGGAGATAACCCCCGCACCGCCAAGGCAATAGGCGACCAACTGGGCTTAGACGAAGTTAAGGCCAACCTCATGCCCGTGGAAAAGGTCAAGGCCATCCAAGACTATCGTGCCCAAGGCCATGTTGTTGCCATGGTGGGTGACGGCATCAATGACACCCCAGCCCTGGCCGAAGCAGATTTAGGAATAGCCATGGGGGCAGCCGGCACCGATGCCGCCATCGAAACTGCCGACCTCACCTTGATGAGCGATAACCTCAACCGGTTGACTAGGGCCCTGCACCTGGGCAAGGCCACCCTCAACAATATTCGTCAAAACGTCTGGTTTGCCGTCGCCGTAGTCTTTATCCTAGTTATAGGGGTTCTTGGTCAGAAGGTCTTCTTGGCCACCGGTATGTTGGCTCACGAAGCCAGCGTCATGCTGGTCATCCTCAACGCCATGCGCCTTAGGACCTGGAAGACGCGAACCCGTTGACATCATAAATAGAAAAAACGCCTCTCCGAAAAGGAGAAGCGTTTTCTTTTAGTCATCCCAAGGGAGAATAGCAATGGTCTTCCAGATAAGGAACCCCCGTTCCCCAGGATATTTGTAGATATAGCATTCCACATCGGGATCCAGGAGGATCCGTGAGACTACTATCCCTTCATCACTGCGGCTGTGAGTCTCCACTATTGTATATGCACAATCAGGATGCAAACTGATGGAATCAGGAATGTTATCAGGAGTAATGACAGTAGCCCTAATAACTTCATCCCTGTCATTCATTTCCTTTACTATCTCTTGCTCCGGCGGGTCAACCATTTCAACAGTTAAAGTAAGCTTCAAAGTAAACTTTCCATCTTTGCTTGTCTCGTCCAAGGAAGTAGACATTGTGCCATCGCTAATATAATAGCCCGCCCCAGCACGCATGTAAACCTCTCCCTCGGGACTTTGAAAGACATTGCTAATATACAAAATCGTATTTTCTAGAGCATAAAGTGTGCCTGTTAGGGTGATTACCTCGTTGTTTTCAGTAATGGTGAAATCCTCAAGATCCTCAAGGAGGATGTCTTCATTTAAAAGCTTATTCACCTCCGAGTTGAAGTGAATGGTAATCTGGCTAACAAAAATTTCAGGGTCACTTATGGTCGTCTTGTAGCTATGAAATTCATCCTCCCCCATTACTGTTGCTTCAAAGAAAGCTATCCCTGGGATGTCCTCAAACTTGAAGGTTGTGGTCTCATATCCATCTTCCTCAACTACTAATATCTCCTTTGCATAGATAGCTTCATCAGAGGGGAGGTGAGTAAATGTCACATAGACACCGATTATTTTGTCCTGAGATTGGTCTTCTCCTGGACCGAGATACTCCTTGGCCAACTGACAACCCCCTAGACAACCGCAGGCTAAGATCACGCACACTAGCCACACTAATTTCTTAAACATTAACTATCCTCCTCTAAATTCCCATCAAATTTTAGGATGTCCCCTACATCGCATTCCAGGTAGTAGCAAATCTTATTGATGGTGCTAAAGCGCACCCCCTTGGCTTTGCCGGAACGTAGAATAGACAAGTTGGCCTCAGTAATATTCACCAAAGCACATAATTCCTTAGAAGTTATATTTCTCTCTTTGAGCACGTCCGCTAGTTTAACTTGTATAGCCATCTTATCTACTCCTAGATATACAATTGGTTGTCTTGATGGAGCTTGCTGCTGTCAGCAAAATATTGAGCGAGGACAAGCAAAATCAGGGTCAGCACCAGTGAAGTAACAGGAACCTGGGCTGAGAAATCGTAGTTTAGCAGTGAGCGGCTAAAAAGCAATTGCAGTAAATTTACAGCTATGGAGCAGATTACAGTTGTTACCACTGTCACCTTGCATAAGCCCCCCAGCCTTCCCGCTACTCTTACCATTTCTTCTCCGTACTTATCCTGTTTTAAAGCTGCCGCAAGTTTTATTGCCAATAGCAGGACACCAATGCTGAGAATTACAGGAAATTGCCGCAACACATAACCGATGACGATGAAATTGGTGGTTGCCGCTAAGGGAATAATAGGCTCGGGATTAGAGCTTTTTACATCTTGAATAGTGGCTCTCACGTCAATGACATTAAGGTAGAATACACTAAATACCAGGACTATGGCTATGAGGGCTAGGAGCAGCTGTAGCCAGTCCAACATTCCGAATGTCTTGTTCCTAGTAACTCCCCTTAAGAGTGTAAGGATAAGGTAGCCAGTGAGAACTGAATAAAAGCATATACTCAACACCGTCTTCCCCATACTGCTAAACTCCTCAAAGGCAAAGAGATTCGTGAGTAAATCAGGATTTATCATGTAGTACATCATGAAAAAGAGTATAGCGCTCATTACCAGCAGCAGGAAATCCTCGATATGAAATTTCTTCTTCATCACACGCCAGAGAAAAAACAGCATGGGACACAAGCTAATAGCCCCGTAAATCAGGATCGCTACTACGTTGCCAAAGGACCCAGAAAGCGACAGGGTCCTTAGCCACCCTCCTATCTCAACGAAAGGAGTGGATATTACACCAAAAACCGCTTCGGCAGAAGGGGGAGCGATGCACAGTGCCGCCAACAGGCATAAGATCGCCCCTATGCCCAACACAATCACCAGGACTTTAATTCTCAAGAGTACCACCTCCGATTATCATATTTCAATAATTACGCCTTTAAAATAGCAGGTAAATTATCGTTTGTCAACAATAATCGAACAGACCTTGGGAACCAAATCCTATAAGACCTGAACCGGGCATAAGCCCGGTTCAGTATATTAACAAACGCCGCAATCTCCAGCGATTCGGCAACCTGCCGCGGGTACCGCAATGACGGCAAGATATTCGCCGAAGAGGCGTTTGGGGGCAGGGTATGGCTCAATGAGCTACTATAATAAAATAACCAACTCCTGCCTGCTTTAGTGTATTACCCCGCGCCCCTGGAGGTGCCAGACGACAAAAAGTATACCCCTCGTGCCGGGGATATAAGTACAGCAAAGCGGCGGCCTCGATTGCTCAAAACCGCCGCCCTCGGCTTCGTACATTGGCACTATCTCAAGGTGCATTCCCGCATCCTGCCTAACCAAAACAATGTATTTGTCCGGCGGAAGGCTAAGCTCCTCCTTGATCTGCCAAACTCATTTTTACGTCCCGTGCCATTGTTGTCATCTTTATGCTACAACCGTACACGGGTTTGACAATGGTTTAACTGCAAGAAAAAGTAAAACGACATAGCCAGAGCCTTGCCGTTTTTACTTCCTTGTGAGTGCCTCGTTAAAGGGCCTTGTCTATTAGATTAATACCCCTACTATAAACCCCACCACCAAACCAATAGTAGCTAAGTAATGATGATAATTCCTGGCGTGGGGAATGAGCTCATCCCCAACAATATAGAACATCGCTCCTGCAGCAAAGCCAAGGGCCACCGCCACAAAACCGGGACTGGACTGAAAGGCGATACCGCCCACTGCAGCGCCCACCACAGTCATCAGACCGGCGCCAGCAGTAAGAGCCAACACCTTAAAGGGCTTCTCCCCTCCCAGGCGTAAAGGCACTGCCGTGGCCATCCCCTCAGGAACATTGTGAATACCAATGGCAAGTGCGATGGCAAGTCCCAGACTGGGATTAGCCACCATTCCCGCCCCTATAGCTAGACCTTCGGCTACATTATGTACCCCAATGCCAAGGAATATTAGGTACCCTACCTTTAACATTGCAACCTTGCCATCCTCACACCCGTTTGAAAAATGAATATGGGGAATCAGATGATCCAGCAAGTGCATAAATGAAGCGCCTAATAAAAAACCTAACAAGGAAGTGAAAGTGCCACCAATTTCTATTGCCTCAGGCATAAGCTCCATTGTTGCCACAGCTAACATTACACCACCTGCAAAACCTAACAAGGCAGATATTAGTTTAGTGGTCGGCTTCCCTGCAATAAGCACTATGCCGGCGCCAAGGGCTGTCGCCAACCCTGCCACCGTACTATAAAATAAAATTTCTCCCATTCCTCAACCTCCTGCACCAGATTTCATCGAAGCCAGTGTAAACTAGCCTCACTAATTATACACTAAAGTCCTGCTGCGGCAAGAATCTCAGAAGCTACTTTCTCCACATCTAAATCAGCGTGGATTTTCATACCACCCTGCTGAAGCAAATCCACCAGGCGAAACAAGTCCGGGGCCTGGAGGCCGGTTTGTTCAAATGCAACCCGTTGCTGAAAGACCTCAATTGGCTTGCCCTGGGTCACCACCTGGCCTGCATGGAGGACATAGACAGTATCCGCCAACAGAGCTACCGGATCCAACTGATGGCTAGTGAAAACAATGGCCGTCTTGTCTTCCCTGCTGATAGATCGCAGCAGGCTAACCAAGGCTTTTACTGCCCCCATGTCTAGTTGGGAAAAAGGCTCATCTAGTACCAGCAATTCCGGTCCAGTCACCAAGGCACCGGCAAGGGCAACTTTCTTTACCTCGCCACCACTAAGGTAGTGAGGGACTTTTCCTTTGAGGTGGCTAATTCCCAACCGCTGCAAAATTACTTCCACTTTTTTTTCCAGCTCCTGAGAACTTAACTTCAGGTGCCCCATGCCAAAGGCAATATCCTCCTCTACCGTTGGCCCAATTATCTGCTCTGCAGGATTTTGAAACACCACTCCCAAACGAGTGCGAACTCTTTCAAAATCCTCATAAGGATCCAGGCCAAAGACACGGACACTGCCATCTACCGGCCGCAACATGCCTGTAATATGCTGCAGTAATGTAGTCTTGCCGGCCCCATTGGCGGCCAGCACGGCCACAATCTCTCCGGGCTGAATCTCCAGCTCTAGGCCACAGAGGGAAACCTCTGTACGGTCTGGATAAACATGGCGCAGGCATTTAACATCTACAAGAGGTTCATGCATAATACCACCCCACTCCTATACAGATTAGTGCTGCCAATAAGGTCAAATCCCAGGTGCGTAAATGCCAGTCACGGCTAATTCTAAGCCCTTGGCCCAGGCCCCTTAATCTAAGCAAATCATATTGCCGCCCCGCCATATCCCAGGCTCTCACCAAAGTCATGCCATACACCTGGGCCATTGCCCTGACCCGGGACAGGCTGAACCTTTCTTTCCCCCGGCGCAATCTAAGGGCTGCCAGGGTGTTATTTAGACTCTCCAGCAACAAAAAGAAAGAGCGGTATGTAAAATACATCAGCTCGCCAAAGACCTCGGGCATTGGCGCAGAAATCAGGCCAAGGATGCGAACTGGTGCAGTGGTCATAAACACCATCACCACTGTCAAGGCTGCCGTGGCTGCTCTCCCTAGGACTAATAGCCCCACACTCCAATCCCTAAGGCTGATAGCGAAGACGCTGGCAAAAAACACAGGAACAAGGACAAGAGGCAAGAAGACCCCTAGGGCAAGACGATTGGTCAGGGCCAGCCCCACCATGAAGATCATCAGGCCGACAAGGAAGGTCAATGACCTAGTGGTCAGGAGAAAAGCCAGGGCCCCAAGTACAAAGAGAGCCTTGGCCAAAGGAGAACACCGCTGTAACCAGCAGCGGTGATTGACAGCTAGATTATCCATTGTCGCTAAATTCAAGAACCATCACCTCTTAGAAACCAGCCTCCCCTGACTTTATTAATATATCCGGCCACCAACATAGAGACAGTCAGTTCCACCGCCACCCACACTGCTACCAGAGGAGCAAAAAAAATAATAAAAGTCTTCAAGAAATTGGACTCATGTTTACCATTGTCTACATCGTCCTCGTGTTCATGAGCAGACAGGGTCCCTAATTCCACCCCTGCCACTCCCGCCACAGCAACTACCAAGAGAGAGGAAACCATTAGGGCAACCAAGACAGCCACAGCCACATTGGGTAAAAGGCGCCTGGCACCTCCCAAGCCATAAAACAGTAATCCCGCCACCAGTGCCTCGCTGCCCACTAACAAAGAATTGATGCCCAGCACCGTCAAACCCCCGTGACCCAACAAGGCTGTAAAAATATTTACAATTAACATGGCTAAAAACCCATTGAGGGGTCCCAGGATTATCCCTGCCAAGGCGGCCAAATTGACATGAATAGGCAAGCCCAAGGGGATATTCATTGCCGCTAGTCCCACAGCAGCCATTATTGCAACGCCAGGCAAAAGGCGGCGCTGGTTCCTAAGCCTAGCCAAAGCCCATAGGGTCAGTAACAAAGAGCAGACCAAACCACCTACCCATAACCACCAGGGCAATACTCCATCGCTCATATGCATATGGCTCACAAATATTCCTCCTGAATAAATACTGAAAAACTGCAGGACTAGACAGATTGACAATCCTTGCAGATCCCCATTATCTCAAATTGATGGTCAAGAACCTTAAACTGCGCTCGCTGTAATTCCTCTTCCAGTAAGTCCATAGGGCATCCTCTTAAGGAGAACCTTGATCCGCATTCCCTGCATACCAGATGATGGTGGTGTAAATTGTTATCAGCGGCTTCATACCAGCTCTTCCCCTGATTAAAATGGGTTTTTCGCACCATTCCTGCTTCCACCAAAATGTCTAAAGTGCGATAAATAGTAGGATAGCTTATGCTGCTGTCTATTTCTCTGCATTTGTCATAAATGTCTTCAGCACTTTGGAGGCAGGGATCAGCAAGAAAAACTCCCAGGACCAGCCGGCGTTGCTGGGTAATCCTGTACCCAAGGGCACTGAGCTTGGCTAAGTCTCGCTTACTCTCCATTTACTTACACCTTCTTGTAAGTGATTATCATTTACTTATAGTATAGACTGTTTTTCTCCCTATGTCTAATGTCTACTGTAAAAAATCCAATCCCCTTCCTTAGTAGCAGTATATAAAGGACCTAAATCCTCGGATTGCCTATAATGAGTAGCTGCTTTTTTATTGTAGAATCCTAGGGCGGCCTCTGGTATACTTGGACTACAGCATAATGAGGAGGGAAAAATCTCATGGAAAGGTTTTGGCCATATATTAAAGAAGCCTTGCTGGATATCTTGGCCATCCCCAGTCCCAGCGGCTATACATACCAGGCCAATGGGTACCTTAGTCAAGAGCTAGAGGCAATGGAAATTAGCTATTCCACTTCTGCCAAAGGCGCCATCATCGCCACAATTCCTGGCAAGGACACTGAAAACCGGCGCATAATCAGCGCCCATATCGATACTTTGGGAGGAATGGTCAAAGAAATAAAGACCAATGGCATGCTGCAACTGACCAATGTTGGCGGCTTGGGCTGGGCCAATGTCGAAGGGGAAAACTGCACCATTATCACATCTTCCGGAAAAGATTATACCGGAACCCTTCTGCTTAACAAAGCTTCTGTCCACGTCCATGGTGACGAAACCGCCACCTGTCAACGCAAAGCCAGCACCATGCAGGTGCGGCTAGATGAAAAGGTCGATTCCGATGAAAGCACCCGCAACCTTGGCATTGAAGTAGGAGATTTTGTCGTCTTTGACCCCCGTACAACTGCTACAGAATCCGGTTTTATTAAATCTCGCCACCTAGACGACAAGGCAGGAGTAGCTGTAATCCTTGGGGTCCTCAAGGCCATTAAACAAGAGGAACTGGAGCTTCCCTGTACAACTCATTTTTACTTCAGCAACTTTGAGGAAGTCGGCCATGGAGCCAGTGCTGGCATCCCAGCTGGTGTCAAGGAAATGCTCTGCATCGACATGGGCGCACCGGGAGAAGGTCAGCAATCCGATGAGTTCAGCGTCTCTATTTGTGCAAAGGATTCCACCGGCCCCTATAGCTGGTCCATGAAGGAGAGACTTATCGCCCTGTGCAAGGATAATAACATCCCCTATCGGGTGGACATATATCCCTACTACGGATCCGACGCCTCAGCATCTTTACGGGCTGGCCATGATTTGGTCACCGGTCTCATCGGCCCCGGCGTCGACGCCTCCCACTCCTACGAACGCACCCATAAAGACAGCATCATGGCTACTGCCAAGCTCACCTTAGCCTATATTAAGAGCGAAATCTAAAATGTGGCACTGGGGAATACCCAGTGCCACATTACTATTTCTTGTCCAAAACAGCCAGTAAACTCACTGCGCCGTAGATTATTCCGATGACCAGGAAGATAGTCAGCATTCCCAGCCCCATTACCTTCAGGGAGCTAAGGAAATTGAGATAGGCAGTGCTCCAACTGTATTCAGCAAACATATTATCTCCATCCTTCTTTCTAAAATAAGATAGGCACCAAAGCCAAAATAATACCACCGGCCACCACAGAGGCAATCTGGCCAGCCACATTGGCGCCGACAGCATGCATTAAGAGATGGTTTTGATCGTTGGCTTCTAAGCCCATCTTCTGCACCACCCGAGCCGACATGGGAAAGGCGGAAATCCCAGCAGCACCAACCATGGGATTGATCTTGTTTTTCTCCTTCAGGAAGAGATTGAGGAACTTGGCGAACATAACTCCGCTGATACTGTCAAAGACAAAGGCAAATAGACCTAGTAGCATAATGAGCAAGGTTTCCAAAGTGAGGAAGTCAGCAGCCTGCATCTTAAAGGCAATAGTAATACCCAGGAAAAGGGTAACTAAGTTGGCTAGCACGTTCTGGGCTGTCTTAGAAAGGGTTTCTAGTTTGCCACATTCTCGAATAAGATTGCCAAACATTAAGAATCCAACCAAGGCCACTGAAGCTGGGGCTGCTAGTCCTGCAACAATGGTAACGATTATTGGGAACAAGATTCGTGTTGTCCGGGAGACACCCTTTGGGTTGTACTCCATCTCCATAGCCCTTTCCTTCTTGGTAGTAACCAGTTTGATGGCAAAGGGCTGGATTATGGGGACCAGGGCCATATAAGAATACGCCGCCACAGCAATGGCCGAAAAATAATTGCTTTTAAATATATTGGCCACTAGGATGGCGGTAGGTCCGTCAGCAGCACCAATAATGGCAATAGAAGCCGCATCCTTCAACTCAAAACCCATTAATGACGCCACAGAAAAGGTAAGGAAAATGCCAAATTGAGCTGCCGCGCCAAAGAGTAACATCCGGGGGTTGGAAAGCAAGGGACCAAAATCAATCATAGCGCCAATACCAATAAAGAGGAATAGAGGCAGTGCCTCGGAGGCTTCAATCCCAACACTATATATCCAGGCAATGATGCCAGTGGTCTCCCCGATTCCAGGCATCACCTGATTAAGGACGCCAGATAAGGGCAAGTTAACCAGTATAGCCCCGAAGCCCATCGGCAGCAATAAAGAGGGTTCCATATCCTTCTTAATTGCCAGATAAATAAGTAGCCCCCCCAGTAGCATCATAATTACCTGAGGCAGGGTAATAGAAGTAATACCACTGATTAGTACATCCACATTCATCATCCTTTGTAACTATTATAAAAAGAGAGTATAAGATTGCATAGACCTAGAGAAATATTATCACATCTTGGACAGGCCTGCCACTTCTTTTCCCTCCCAGGGGCAATAGTCCAAAACCACAGCATGCCTTTTTTGGCACTACAAAAGCGGGGTCGAAACCCCGCTTTGTATTTGTCCCCAATGTTTTTTGATCCTACGGGACGATTACTTCATCCAGTATCCAGCCCTCGGTCCTGTCACCCTTGTAGACAAAGGCTACCATGTAGTAAGTTCCTGAAGGCAATGGTTGACCGGAGGCAGTTTTATCCCAGTAGTACTCCACATACCCCGCGGGGACATCATAATCGGCAATTAGTTCAGCCACTGGCTGGACATTGAGAGTGTACAGATCCAAAAATACTGCATCGGCACCACCTGGAAGATATAGCTCAACCAGGTATTGGTCTCCTAAATCCGCTAGACCTGCCCCTCCAAGCAAGGGATAATCAGGGTCCCCCACAAAGAGAATAGCTGGCACCCGTATTTCCTCGTTACCTCCCCGGAGTGTAATTTCTCCCTCGTAATAACCGGGGGCAAGAGCCGAGGCATTCACTTGCACATTCATTTTAACTTGCTGAGATTTCCTTGGGCCTACATTGAGGTTATTACTGTGGGTAACCTTTATGCCGGCAGGGAAATCGATATCTATGGTGTACCTAATCTTTTTGTTGGAGAGATTCTTAACTGTAAACCTGAATTGCTCATCTTGCTTGCCCTTGGCCTTGTTAAAGACTCCAAAAGAGTAACTTCCAGGTGTTACAAGAGTCTTTGTCTCAATGGCCTTATCCACCCTGATGCTACCAGCACCCTGAGTGTTATGAGGATAAGAATCCCCGGTATAGGGGTCAGTCAGTTCAACAGCGGTATTCATCAGGGCAGCTTTAATATCTTCTACACTCCAATTGGGATGAGCTTGACGCAAAAGAGCGGAGGCTCCTGCAACATGGGGTGAAGACATGCTGGTTCCTTGGTAAATGGCATACCCATGGGGTGCGGCGGGGTTGTGGGTAGGCACCGTACTGATGATATCGACGCCGGGAGCACAGACATCGGGCTTAATCATCCAAGTAGCCACTACGGGTCCCCGGGAAGAAAAGTCAGCGACGCTTTCCATGAAACCGAGATGATCAATATCAAAGGTCACCACGTTGTTGCCGGCAACCATTTCCCCATACATTGCCACCCCATCCAAGCCAGACATCTTGAAGGTGGGAATGATCATGCCGCCAACGGTGGAACCCATATCACCGGCCTCGTTATTAAAGATAATTGCTGCAACTGCACCTGCGTCAGCAGCGTTGGCTGCCTTGTCTAAGAAAGCATGGGTTCCTCTTTGGATTAAGGCAACTTTGCCGGTCAAGTCCAGGCCGACAAAATCCTCTACGCCCCCAAGGCCTACGTAGACAAACTTATACCCATTGCCATCCAAGGCATTTACATCTTTGGGGTTAGTATAGCCCATTACGTCAAAACTGCTGTATACCATCCCTTCAGAGGTAAAAATATCTGCGGCGAAGAAATCCTGGGGCAATGCAGTGGCACCCACGGAAATCGCCGTCCGAGAGGTTCCTGGTGAGCCCACAGTCCAATTGTCCGGACCAGAGTTTCCGCTGGAGGTAACTGCCACCACTCCTTCTGCCATGGCCCAATCCAAGGCAATGCTGGTGGCCCAGTCGGGGTCATTGATGGAATTCCCCAGAGATAGGTTCATGACATCTGCACCATCTAATACTGCCCTTTCAATTCCAGCTACCACATCAGTGGTAGAACCACTACCACCAGGACCCAGTACCCGGTAGGCCAACAACTGAGCATTGGGAGCAATCCCCTTAATCAAGCCATTGGCAGCGATTGTCCCTGACACATGGGTACCATGAGCGGTCTCCCCTTCGGGGATAATTCCCGGAGGTGTTTCCTGGGGATAGGCATCATTGTCCACGAAGTCCCAGCCCTTATAGTCCCCAAAGGCGTGGACAAGATCGGGATGGGTATAATCGCAGCCGGTATCAATAACCGCTACTGTAATCCCCTCACCAGTGAAGCCCAGTTCATCCCAGGCCCGCTCTGCTCCAATATATGGAGCTGAGTAAATCATCGTTGGGGCTTCGATGAAATCCATCTGCTCCCCAGTGACAGTGTATTCAACGTTGGGATACACAGCTTTTACTCCTGGGACTGCCAGCAGAGCCGGAATCATATTCTCCCGGATATCCAGGGACATGCCGGAAAATACGTGAGAGTAATTCCTGTTTACCTCTACATCAGTCACGGCCTTTATTGCCTTGACTACTTTATCCCTTTCCGCCTTCAGCTTACCAGCACTCTGGTTAACCCCAGAATGCTTTCCTTCTACAACTGACACTGCATCTAGCTCAACTATTACAGTGACATCCTCCTCCGAGGAAAAGTCAAACTTGCCATATAGAGTAGCAAGCTTAAGGGGATCATCAGGCCGAGCTACAGCTCCAATACCCACCACAGAAAACACCAACATTAACGCCACAAATAGAGCCAGAGACCTAACTAACCTTTTTGTTTCCAAGCTTTTTTACCACCTTTCATATGTTTTTTGGAAAACCCCTTTACACCTACTTGCATCCCCCCAATGACAAATTTCTAGGTTGGACACTTGTACATACTCCTACTTCGTAAAAATAATGACTTTTTCCGTATGAAGATACAAAAATAGATGCGCTCGACGGATAAATGAATTAAGTCGTGGAACACATCTATTAAATAAACGGAGCTCTTCCCCAAAGGGAGTGCTTAAATACTATCATATATTATTCGCGGAAAGTTGACGATTCCTGTCCATAGAGTTTTGCTTTTCTCAACTTTTTGCGACATTTTCCGGGAAATAATTAGAGCTGTGGCGTCAAGTTTTTCAAGCCGTTCATATATGGCCATAGGACTTCGGGAATGTTGACACTGCCATCTTCCTGCTGATGGTTCTCTAGCAGGGGAATGAGGATTCGGGGCGAGGCTATTCCGGTATTGTTCAAGGTATAGCAGAATTTTGACTTGCCATCGCTGTCCCGGTACTTAATGTTCAGTCTCCTGCTCTGATAGTCATTTAATGTAGAACAAGAGTGGGTTTCGCAGTAAGCATCACGACTGGGCATCCAGGTTTCAACTTCATGTTTTAGCACCTGTCCCGCACCAATCTCACCGCTGCAGGCAAGGGCCACCCGATAAGGGAGCTGGAGCTGCTGCAAAATTTCTTCTACATTTTGCAGCAATTCATTGTGGAGTGTGGCGGCAATCTCAGCATCTGCAGGACAGAAAACTACCTGCTCAACTTTCTGAAACTGATGAACCCGATAGAGACCTCGGGTATCCTTGCCGTAAGTTCCTGCCTCCCGCCGGAAACAGGTGGAAAGGGCTGTGTACCGCAGGGGCAAATCCCGGTAGGACAAGATCTCATCCATATGGTAGGCCACCATAGGTACCTCAGAGGTTCCCACCAGGTACAGTTCGTCTTCCGGAACGGTGTAGGCCTGATCCCGACCAAGGGGGAAATATCCCGTGCCCATCATCGCCCGCTCCCGGACCAGCACTGGCACTGTCAGCAAATTAAATCCCCGGGCCATAAGCGTATCAATGACGAATCTAGTCACGGCCATCTCCAGTAAGGCCCCAGAGTTTTTCAGGATAAAGGAACGGCTGCCGGCAATATCTACCGCCCGGGGGACATCGACTATGTCCAGGGCCTCCGCCAATTCCAGATGATCTTTAAAAGGAAAGGCAAACTTCGGGACCTCTCCCACCCGACGCAGCTCCACATTATCTGCCTCACCTTTGCCAATGGGGACTTCCGGCAGGGGAATACTAGGCACCAGCAGCATCAATTCATCATATTCTTCCTTTACCACTGCCATCCTGCCTTCAGTGTCACTGATATTATCTTTCAAAACCCGAACCCGATTAATCCCCTCTTGTTTTGCTTCCCCTTTTAGGTTGGGAATTTCCCGGGAAAGGCTGTTGCGCTCTTCCCGCATGGAATCCGCCTGGGAAGTCAAAGCTTTTACCTCCCCATAGACTGCCAGCAGCCTGTCAACGTCCACCTCCATGTTCTTGTCCCGGGCAGCCTTCTTGACCACTTCGGGATACTCCACAATAAATTTGATATCCAGCATAACTACACCTCCATATAATTAAAAAACCCGCCCCTATAGGGACGAGCTGTATGCCCGCGGTACCACCCAAATTAACCGAAACCGGTTCACTTGTATGTGCCTTAACCCAGCACTGGGTCCGACTCATCGCCGAATATCTCCGGGGCGGAATTCACAAAATTCCCTGGCTGGTTTCCACCTGCCGCCAGCTCTCTGGACAGGTAATTCTTGCTACTCTTCCCCTTCATAGATAAATATTGACTTGCCCATATTCTACCCTATACTACCCTATGAATGCAAGAATAAAAAATATCGCCCCAACAAACAGGGGCGAGCTCTTATTTATTTTGTTGCTCTTTTTTTGCAAGTCCCAAAAGCATCAAACCAAGCACAAGCAGGATCAAGCCCACAGGCAGAAGCCAGCTAATCTTTGTGCCCGTTACCGGCAGTTTTCCCCCAGGAGTCTCCTCCCCTGAACTAACAATTTGGTAAAGGTCAAAGCTGATTTTGACAGTCATATCCTGCATGTCATTGCCAGCATCTGTCGGTAGGGATACCAACATCTGCAATGAGTTTGTAGAACCTGCTGAAAAAGAACCTAAGCTAATTTCTTGTAGGCCGCTGAGGGGTCCGGAATACTTTTCCTCTTCCCCCATGATTACAATAAAGAACTCTTCATATAGCGGCCCGTCACCTTCCTCAACAGCGACGCCTATAGCCAAGCTATAAAATTGGTTGCTTTCGTTATCAATCTCTAGGTCAATCACGGTGTAATCACCGGGAGCCATGTTCGTAAAAACATAGTCAGGTTCCCCGCTGATTATCCGGATTCCAGAATCGTCTGCTAAAACCTTATAGCCAGCTATGCCCGTAATAGGAGCCCATGGCAATAAACTCAACGCTATTAACAGGAAGGCAAACAGCAATAATAAGTATCCTGTTACTCTCTTAGGGATATCGGTCACCCCTAACGATATTTAATTTTGCATTACGCTTTTTGCCTTCTTCTCCTTGTCCAGCTGAAGGGCATAGGACCAAAGTTCTCTTCCCTCAAGGATAAGGATAGCCAGCGCTGGAATAATTATCAGTGTCAGTAGTCCCTGCTTAGTCTGGCAGAACGCCAGCAGCCAACCTAAGAACGGTATAGAAAATTGAACTGTGCCGATAACTTGGTTGGCTGAAACTGCGCCTGAATCAGCCACAGGGTTGGCATCGCCCTTGGTAATAAAGCTGAGGCCATTTTCAAGGTCAATGCCCACAATACGATGGGAAATTAACCTACCACCATGGCCATTAAAGGCAATAATATTGCCCCCCTGCAAATTAGCGGGATCCACCTGCTTTACAACAACTAGGCTGCCGGTGTCAAAGGCAGGATTCATACTGCCGCTGAGCACTGTGTACAATTGATACCCCGCAAATTTGGCCTGACCGCCGTTAAGCTTGCTCTGAACTAATATAAAGAGCATGCTGGCGATGAGAATTATCAGGGACACAAAGAATACATTGCCCACAGCTTTTGCTGCCCTGTGAAAATTCTCTTTACGGTTATGACTACGCCGTGCCCGGAAAAGAGCCTTGCGCGATTGCCTGGTCATAACTTAAAATGCCCCGCAATTAATTCCAGTTAATTGGGTTTCCATCAACGTCAATGTTATTCTTTACCTGGACAGCTTGTACAACTAAAGAACCAGAAAAGGATTCTCCCTTATATTCGTTCCCGGCTGTGCCAGGCAGTTCAAAGGAAACAGAAATTACTTCAGATGCTCCGCCAGAGAGTTTCATGGTGGAATCAAAGATGTATCCGGTACCAAGATCTTCTAGGGCACCCTTGTCAACACCATCAATCCAAAGATGTAATACTTGCCCCAGAGTTCCCGAACCGGAGTTTACAAAGGAAATCCGATAAAACAGCTCAAGGCTGCCAGTATTTCGAATAGTTATGTTTTCTGCTACAGTCTTATCTCCTGGTGCCATGTCCGAAATAGTTACCAAACTAGGTTGTAAATCCGCCAAATCTAAAGTACCTGCAGTAAAAGTAGCATTTGTGCTGGCCTCAGCGGAAAACCATGCAGAAATAGCCCCCCCTAATAATGCGGCCGCCAAAGCAATAACCAACATACTTACGACAATTTTCTTTCTCACAAAATAACCTCCCAATTTTTCGCTAAACCTGCTGACATAAAAGGATCACCAAAACACCCCCATAGTGTTTTGGGAACCATTAGCAGATTCTAATTCGGAGTGTAAGTCTAAATCCTCTCGCTGTCAAGATACGGTCTCAACTGACTCCGAAATGTAATATTGCCTTATAACTGTGCACGGATTTCCCAGTATCATGACGGGGCAAGAATCTAATACTAACCAAAGGAGGGATTGAATTTGAAGATACCAAATCTCAAAGGGATGATACCCAGCAGCAAGAAGAGAATGGGCACCCCCGTCAAAGTACTATTGGTGGCCCTGCCGGTAATTGCCTTTGTGGCGGGAACACTCCTGGGAAGCAACAAAGAAGATGAAGGTTGGTAATCCCCTCCTGGGGACAAATAAGAGGGTGCTACAGCTCTACTTAGCTTAGCACCCTCTTATTTTTTAATCTTTTTTCTTAGAATAAAGACGTAAAACCTTATCCATCGTTTCCAAAAGGTATGGAGCCAGCTCTAAAGTCTTCTTATAGATTTCATCCACCATATCCAAGACATATTCATGGGCAATGTCATTGCGTAAGTACCGGATTTCTTTAAAAGTATCTGCGGAGATCAGCCCCCGCCGCTCTGCCCGGTTAATTCTATCAATGGCGGTCCCAGGCAGCTCCAATTCCATATTGTCCAAGGTTCGAAATATCTTTTGAATTAAAATATCGCTGGTCCTGGCAAAGCGACCCGTTAAGGCCTCGAATTTGTCCAGCTCCTCAAAGGTATAGTCCTCCTTGATGCCAATCTTACTGCAAACATCAAGGGAGTATTCAAGTATCTCCCCAGCTTCCCGGAGCTGCTTTAGTTCCAACTCCAGTAATTCCTTTAGTTTGTTGCTCATAGCAGTACTCCCTCCTTTAATGCTATGCTGACGAAGGGGTGAGAATCGTCTTTTGCCACGATAATATCTATTTTTTGTTCGCCAATGCGTTCCCAGAGGGCATATTTTAGTTTCCAAACTTCATCTCGAGTCAGTTGCTGGCTCATAACCAAGAGGTCAATATCCCCACCTGTTAAATCATCATAGGCCCGGGAGCCAAAGAGATAAATCTGGGCATGTTCATCCCTGGCTCCAATTACTTCTTTAATTGCCTCAACTTCTCTTTGGGTTAAACGCATAGGAAACCCCCCTTCAGCTTTTATTCTATCATGGAGGTTCAGCTGGAGCAAAATCCTGACAAAGGTCAGGGGTATTTGCATGTCAGCGCCGGGTTTTGCGCCAAAACAAGACAAATAGCGGTATAAACACAATGACCAAGATAACGGCTATTTTGGTAATAGCACCAAGCCCAGCCTCAGTATAAATCAACTCCGTCCCACCACTTCCCCGATTGCTGGCCCCTGGACTGGGTTCTGAGAGGTGATGCCATTCTTTCCCACCGTCAGGATTGCGGCCAAAGCTCTTGCCAGGGCGACTGGTCACTGGTTTTACACTATCTACTACGTTTCCCTGGGGGCCAGATAGTATCAGAGGTTCTCCCTCCTGCTTTAGGCTGAAGTTTGTATGCAATTCTCCTTGGGTCCTATCCTTACCTGAAGCCCAGACAATTAGAAATTCACCGGGTGCAAAGTCTACCTCAGGGAATCTCCATTTAAGAGGCTCATCCTCATCATCGGAAAGATAGTAATCTGCGAGATTTATCCTCTTACTTCCCGCGTTGTACAGCTCAAACCAATCCTCATAGTCCCCATCAGAATCCGCGACATTATTTTCATTAGTGGCAGCCACCTCATTGATATACACATTTATACGGGAGGTACATGCCGAAAGTAATAACACCAATACCAGCATACTGCAAAGAATTATCTTTTTCATTACGCATAACTCCAGATTGGGGTAACCACATCGGGACAGGCTAACTCTATACCTTGGCAAAACTTACTATTGGCAGTAAACTTCAGGCCACAGCTCAAGATGAGATTTGCCAACCAAGCTGGTCGCTGGTCACGGCACTTTATCTCCAGGATAATCTCATTGGCATAGTGCTTGCGAAACCAAGGGGTGCTGGGGTAAAGGCTGTCACTGGCAGCACTATGGACCCAGTGGTCAAATGTGACCCTATACCCGCTCTTGTCCCGTGGCGTATAGCCTTCCCGGCGGTATTCCACCAGTATTTTGGGTTCTAGGTTGCGGACGATTGCCAAGCGCTCAAACTCACTGAGCACAGGATGCTCGGTGTTGGGCCAATGCCTACGCCGAATGAACTCCTCGCATTCAGCGGCTACCACGAAAGTAGCGTACTTCACCATAGTATTCCCCCGCCGGGTTTTCATCTCAACCCGGACTGGGGCTGCCTCATTGACATTGTCAGTATAGGTGCGGAGGCGAAATTTAATCCGCCCAAAATCCCCGTTTATCTTCTCCCGATATGACAAATAATCTGGAGAATCGTAGTAAAGGCTGCGAACCAAGTATTTTCTACCTGGTGCCCTTAGAGAATAAGAGTCCATCTTCATGTGGGGCACCAAGGCAAGTTTCACTTGGTTGTACTGCCACATATTTATCCGATACTTTAGTTCATACCGCCAAAGATTTTCTGGTGCATAGTTCATATTCTTATCCTCCACAACTACATCGGCAAGGCAAGTTGCGGTGCCAGTAGGGATACCTGTTCAACACCCTTTATACCCCTTATACCTGCAAGCATTTCCTCAATCTTATCTGCCGCAGGACTGACGAAGCTGAGTTCCAGTACCAATTCCCAGGTCTTACCCTGGTATTCCCTGGATCTCACCCTGTACGTACGGGCATAAGATTGAACTATGTCTTTAAAGTTGCCAAATTCAATGTTCCCGTCCCCGCTAAGGACCAAGACATAATCGCTGTGTTTTACCCGGTCATATTCCAGCAGGTAGAGGAGGACAACGCAAATCCCGATAAAAAGAGTTCCAACCCCCACTGCCAGCCAGTTATAGGTTCCAGCTCCCAGCCCGATTGCGATAGACCAAAACAAGAAAATCATATCCCGGGTATCCTTAATAGGTGTGCGAAAACGAACAATAGAAAGCGAACCTACTAATCCCAGGGATAGGACTAGGTCCCCCTGAATAAAGAACATCACCATGGTCACAATTGGAGCCATCAGGATTAGGCTAGATATGTATGAGTGCTCATAGTTTAACCCTCGATGAGTGCGTTTATAAAGAATTGATACCAACCAAGCCATTAGCGCCGAAATCGTCAAGGCTACTGCAAAATCCAAGGCAGTAATACCAGTACCAGATGAACCAAATCTCAACCAGTTAAAAAGCCGTTCCACAATACAACCCCCTTAAGTACATTCCATTACTAGTTCAACGTGTCCAGGCAATATTCCTTCCTGACAAACTATGCCGTGAGTTCCGTATACCGTAATATCTCTTAACCGATACATCCTTTCCCCACTTCAGCTGTAATGTCATAATATCTCTCAACTTATTGTTGCAAAAATTGCTTCGTAAAAATAGCAAGATAGTTATAGACTTACTAATAACAACCCAGTATGTTATTAGTAAGATAGAAAGGAGATATCGCTATGAGGATGAAATGGGATACGCGTTTCGCTCTATGTCTTGCTATTATTAGCATGTTGCTGCCCGGCTTGTCATTTTTTACACCTCAATATGCCTCAGCCGCTGATTACTTTGCGGGAGGGGCAGGAACAGCGTCACAACCCTTCATTGTCACCACCCCAGAACATCTTGATAATGTCAGGTTATTTCCCGACGCCTATTTTCTTCAGACGGCAGATATTGACCTAACTGAGCACAATTGGCAGCCCATCTGTTTTTCTGCCGATCCCTTCGTAGGCGAGTATAACGGTGGCGACCACACCATTTCCAACCTGAGCCGAGTTGGTGAAGATATTGTTAACTTCGGCCTGTTTGGACGCATTGGTGCAGGTGGAGTGGTCAAGAATCTCCGGCTGACTAACTTTACTATCGATGTCTGGTTTACAGCCGGCACTCTTGTCGCCGAAAACTTCGGCACCATCGAAAACTGCATAGTTAAGGGGGGTTCAGTGACCTGCGCTGGACCTAATGCAGGTGGCTTGGCAGGCAGGAACCATGGGATGATTAAAAACTGTTCCGCCGATGTCAGGGTCAGCGGAGTAAACTCTGCAGGTGGCTTAGTAGGAATTATGGACGGCGGTGTCCAACCCATAATAGAAACTTCTTACGCACTAGGGAATGTAAGTATAGTTGAATATAGTGCCGGTGGCCTGGTAGGTACTTTTTTTCACGGAACCATTTCCTATTGCTTCGCCCAAGGAGAAGTATCTGGTGACACTAGGGTAGGGGGATTGGTGGGGAATTCTAACGCACAGATAACCAACTCCTTCGCCACTGGTAAGGTCACTGCAAATTCATCTAGCGGCGGGCTGGTTGGCGCATCAAATAACGACATAATAAACTGTTATTCTATTGGATCAGTAAGTCAATCAGACATGTGTGGGGGCTTAATTGGCTGGCATTCCGCGGGCACAATAACTGCTAGCTACTATAACTCTGACACCTCAGGTCATTCTGATGAGGGAAAAGGTATTCCCAGGACCACAGCAGAAATGTATGGTAGCCCATCTCCATATATCTTCGCTAATTGGTCCAGCGACTACTGGAATTTTAGCGTCCCCAATCAATACCCAATGTTAAACTCCCTGTCGGGAACCCTTAAAACTACCATCGCACCCTTGGGAGCTGTATATGCGGGGGCTAAGTGGAGCATTGATGGAGGCCGCTCATGGCTAGATAGCGACACCGAGCACTGTGTGGCCCCCGGCCGCTATCCTATTCTTTTCAAAACCATTCCTGGGTGGAACATCCCCACAGGAAAAACCATAGTGAATGTAGATTTGTCGGAAAATGCAACAATAACCCGAAGCTATTCCCCCAAGCAATACATAATCGCCGTCGATATTTCACCAGCAAACAGTGGTAGCATTAGCGGTACGGGGATCTATTATTACGGCGATACTGTTTCCCTACGCGCCGAACCGGAAACTGGATTTCAATTCCTCCATTGGATGGAAGATAAAAACATCGTATCTACATCCCCAACACTAGAGTTCGTGGTGGATAATAGCCATAGCCTGAAGGCTGTATTTATACCCGCGGAATATTCTGTTTCCGTAAGCATTACCCCCCCTGGGGGAGGCTCAGTTTCCGGGGCCGGGACATACGGTCACGGCTCAAGCATTACCCTAGAAGCCACACCTAGTCCAGGCTTTCGCTTTGTCAACTGGACAGAAGCAGGCAGTGAAGTAAGTAGTGAAGCTGTCTATACATTCTCTGCCAGTGCTAACCGTGTCCTCAATGCGAACTTCGAACCCTTCGGTACCCAGCGGATTGCCGGTTCAAATCGCTATGGCACTGCCATTGAAATCAGTAAGCAGGGCTGGCCAAAAGGGGCTGGCACTGTCATCCTTGCTCGGGGAGATGACTACGCAGATGCCCTGGCAGGAGTGCCCCTTGCTTATCAGCTGGATGCCCCTATCCTTCTCACCCGCACTAACGTCCTTACCGGTTCCACCAAGGAAGAAATAATTCGCCTGGGAACAAATAAGGTGATCATCCTGGGGGGCACTGGTGCAGTCTCCGATGCAGTGGCCCAAGAACTGGTTGCTATGGGGCTCATTGTGGAACGAATTTCCGGTAGTGGGCGCTATGGCACTGCCGCAGAAATTGCCCGGGAAATGGCTAAGGGCGGGCCCATCAATACCGCCTTTATCGCTGTTGGCACAAATTTTGCCGACGCCCTTTCCTCCAGCTCCTATGCGGCTGGGACCGGCCGCCCTATACTCCTGGTACAAACCACTAGGATCCCCGCTTCCACAGAAACTGTCCTTCTTGAGTTGGGGATTACTAAGACCTATGTTATTGGCGGGGATGGAGTAATAGATGAAACCGTCTTTAATCTGCTACCGGGAGCAAAACGAATCTCAGGCAGCAATCGCTATAGCACCGCCATTGCCCTTGCGGAAGAATTCCTTCCTGCGGGAACAAAGCAGGCATTCATTGCTACTGGTCTGGACTTTCCTGATGCCGTTGCTGGCGGGGTGCTGGCAGCCAAGCATAGTTCTGGTGTGTTATTGGTGCGAGGAGATCTTCCCGCCCCAAATCAGGCCGTTCAAGATTTTCTTCAAACCAAGGGAATTGCTTTTGCCAGTGTCTTTGGAGGCCCTGGTGCTGTATCCACATCATTAGAACAATGGTTAAAGGATAATCTCAGATAAACGAATGGCTACAGGCCCCTGCACAAGCAGGGGCCTGTAGCCATTTAAAATACATTCCTTCTTGCCATGAGGTCAGTTAGCCCCTTAACAGGCTAAACATGTTCTTCTTGTAGGCTTCTACCCCAGGCTGGTCATAAGGATTAACGCCTAGAAGAGTAGCACTGATAGCGCATGCCTTCTCCATAAAGTAGAAAAGATAACCCAGATTCCATTCATCCATATCTTCCATGGTCATAACCAAGTTGGGAACTTTCCCTTCTTCAGTGTGAGCCTTCAAGGTTCCTCTGAACGCACAGTCATTGACAAAGTCCATATCCTTGCCGGCAAGGTAGTTCAGCTGGCCCAAATCCCCAGGCTCCCGGGGAATCAACATCTTCCTGCGAGGGTTAGTTACCTTAATTACCGTTTCAAACAATAGCTTAGTCCCCTCCTGGATAAATTGGCCCAGAGAATGCAGATCAGTTGAGAATAAGCCCGTAGCCGGGAATAATCCCCTGCCCCCCTTGCCCTCGCTTTCCCCAAACAGTTGCTTCCACCATTCACAAAAATATTGCAGTCTAGGCTCATAGCTCACCAATAGCTCCACTGCCTTGCCCTTACGGTAGAGGATATTGCGGATTGCAGCGTACTGGTAACAGCAATTTGAGAAAAGATTGGGATCGAGGAAATCCTCTCTTGCTTGCATCGCGCCCTTCAGCAAGGCGTTAATATCTATTCCCGCCGCTGCCATGGGCAGCAGCCCTACCGGAGTGAGAACAGAATACCTCCCTCCAATATCCCTTGGGATAACAAAGGTAGTATAACCCTCTTGCTCCGCCAAAGCCCTCAGAGCACCTGTTTGAGCATCGGTGGTAGCATAAATGCGTTTCTTTGCCTCTTCCCTACCATACTTACTTTCCAGCAATTCTTTAATGATCCGGAAAGCAATAGCAGGTTCCGTTGTCGTCCCGGATTTGGAGATGATATTTACGCTAAAATCCATCTCCCGCAAAACATCTAAGAGATCTGCATGGTAGGAGCTGCTAACATTGTGTCCAGCAAAAAAAACCTTAGTGGCATTCCCCATGAGGTTGTAGAAGCTGTGACCCATTGCTTCAATTGCCGCCCTAGATCCCAGGAAGGAGCCACCGATGCCTATAACCACTAGGGCGTCAGATGTGGCCTTTAATCTTTCCGCTGCTTTTCTTATCTCTGGCACCTGGGCCAGTGCAATTTCGGGGAGATCCAGCCAGCCCAAGTACTCGGAACCAGGTCCTTTTTTTTCTGTCAGCAGATTATGAGCTGCAATTACTGCAGGCTGGAGAGCTAGGATATCGTCTGCCTTAACAAAATTATCGATACCAGTAGTATCAAGAAGTAGGCTTTTCATGTTCAACACCCCTTACCATCACAATATAATACTTATTTTGCCCCTGCATCCCATAAAAACTATACACATACAGCTAGGAATTCTCTGTTTAGATTATTTTTCCTGCAAAGAAAGGGCCGCCCCCCCCGGACGGCCCATGATAATTACATGCTTAAGATCTTCCAAGACCCTTTCGGGCAGGTATCATGCTGCTTGGCGTAGCATGGGGTAAGTTCCAGCGGGGACAATAGCATTCAGTGCTTATTATCTCACGACAACATTTACCTCAACATTGCCGGTAACGGAAAACCCTCCTGTATTGTAGAAATAATCGACAGGGTTAATAGTATAGCTGTAGTTTCCCTCAGGCAAGTAAACCGTCAATTTCCCCGCACTGTCAGTATATCCGGAGGCCCTAAAATCACTTTTGTATGCATATACCGACGCACCTTGTTGTGGTGTGCCATCTTCATCAATGACAAAGAAGGTGACTTCATATAGCTGATCTGGAGTATCCAGGACAATGTCCAGCTCAGCGTCAGAGGGGACAGAAAACTCACCATGGCTATCAAAGAAACCGTCGGCTCTGACATTGTAATCATAGTCTCCCGCTGGAAGATTCAGTGTCAAATTCCCTAAACTGTCGGTATACCCGAAGTCCGAATAATCGTCTTTGTAAACGGTAACTAAGGCCTCCTCTATTGGGTTGCCATCCTCATCAGTGACAGAGCAAACGACTTCATATAGCTGACTGGGGATTACCAGGACAATGTCCAGCTCGGTGTCAGAGGAAACAGAAAACTCACCATGGCTATAAAAGAAACCGTCGGCACTGACTTCGTAATCATAGTCTCCCGCTGGAAGATTCAGTGTCAAATTCCCTGAACTGTCGGTATACCCGGAGGCCGAATAATCTCCTCGGTCAACATAAATCCTAGCACCCGCGATGGGGTCAGTATTTTCATCTCTTACAGTAAATGTTACTTCATATAGCCGTTCCAGGACAATGTTCAGCTCAGCGTCAGAGGAAACAGAAAACTCACCATGGCTATAAGAGAAACCGTCGGCACTGACATTGTAATAATAGTCTCCTTCAGGTAAATTCAGTGTCAAATCCCCTGAACTGTCGGTATACCCGGAGGCCTCATAATCTTCGCGATCAGCATAAACCCAAGCATCCTTGATGGGGTCACTATTTTCATCTGTTACAGTAAAAGTTACTTCATACAGCGGACCCACAGATTCTAGGACAATGTTCAGC
Organism: Firmicutes bacterium UBA5509; assembly: GCA_002423965.1. Lineage (GTDB taxonomy): Bacteria > Bacillota > Proteinivoracia > UBA4975 > UBA4975 > UBA4975. Next base: position 156,161 of record DIOR01000027.1, read on the forward strand.
TCAGCGTCAGAGGAAACAGAAAACTCACCATGGCTATAAGAGAAACCGTCCGCTCTGACAGTGTATTGACAGTCTCCTTCAGGTAAATTCAGCGTCTTTTTCCCTGAACTGTCGGTAAACCCGAAGTCCCAATAATCTCCACTGCTAACATTAATCTCAGCATCCTCGATGGGGTCACTATTTTCATCTCTTACAGTAAATGTTACTTCATAATTCTGGCCTAGAACTATTATGCTCAGTGCGGAGTCACCGGAAACTGAAAACTGCCCATCCGTTCTTAAGAAACCGTCGGCTCTGACATTGTAATAATAGTCTCCCGCTGGAAGATTCAGTGTCAAATCCCCTGAACTGTTGGTAAACCCGAGGACCCAATAATCTCCTCGGTCAACATAAATCCTAGCACCCTCGATGGGGACACTATTTTCATCTGTTACAAAAAATGTTACTTCAAATGTTACTTCATATAGCAGGTCTAGAACGATGCTCAGTGCGGAGTCACCGGAATTAGAAAACTGCCCAGACGTTCCGAAGAAACCGTCGGCACTGACATAGTAATCATAGTCTCCCGCTGGAAGATTCAGTGTCAAATCCCCTGAACTGTCGGTAAACCCGTAGTCCGAATAATCTCCTCGGTCAACATAAATCCTAGCACCCTCGATGGGGACACTATTTTCATCTGTTACAGTAAATGTTACTTCAAATGTTACTTCAACCTGTTGTAGCCAAGCTGTCAGCTCCTGCTCTATTTCTTCACTTACAGCCCCTGTGCCGCCAAATATAGTGGCTTTTTGCACATTGTTTTCATTGATATAAGACTCCACAACTTCAGGCACAATTTTAGATACCAGTAGCAGACCAGCATCATTCTTCGCTGCTAGCACGCCACCGGCTATTGCATCAGCAAATTCGCTGCCTGTAGCAACATAATACCTGGCATTACTGGGTTGAAAAAATGTAGCAAGTTCTGTAGCTGTTGCATAGCGATTATTGCCAAAGATTCTTTCCGGATTTATCAGTTGTGCCATCACTCCGTCACTGATCACACCGGTACCCCCTACAACATAGGAAGCTTCAGGAGCTAAATCAGTGAGAGCAGACTGGGAAGGGTTTGGAATTCTACTGTCGGTGCATAAAATAATCGGATAACCCAATCTGGCAGCATAAGCAGAAGCTGCTAAAGCATCCGGAAAATCCAAACCGTTGGCAACAATGACCTTGTTACTATAGGTTCCATCGGTTTGCATCCGACGGGCAACCTCACCTGCAGTATCGAAGCGGTTACTGCCAGCGATTCGGTCGGTGGTCAAATTCATCACATTGTTTAGCACATCTTCTACAGCCTTGGAAACTGCGCCTTCGCCATTGTGAAAGGGTTCACCTGCTAAAATATATAAATAACCAAAATAATGGAACAGCGGAAGAGAAAACTGGAGAAACCAGCCTCGGTGAGCCAATTGATCGAAAATGCTGCATAAATATGCTGGCCCCCGTTATTAACGAGGTCCAGCCAAAATTTTAACTTATTGCACCTGTCTGCTAGGGAGCAAATCATAGTTCTGCTGTAAGATGTATATTTGCGACTGTTTGGTCGGGACTGGTTATCCGACCAGCAACGTCAGCGAATTGCCACCTGAGCTTTAGCAGCATACTGGCGTCCGATCAGTTCCTCTATTATTGAGGCAACATCATCATTAACAGCCCCTGTCCCTCCGAATACTGTAGCCCACATGCATCCGCTTTCGACAATGTAGTCCTGGACACTGGCAAAGGCCCGGTCAGGATGAACCAGCAGCAACCCGCTGTTGTTCTTAGCAGCAAGCACACATCCGGTAATTGCATCAGCAAAATCCAGTCCAGTAGCAAAGTAAACTCCGCTGCTTGCTGGAGCAAAATACTTCGCTAACTCCACAGCTGTTGAATATCTGTTTGATCCCGAAATCCTGACAGCTGAACTAAGCTGGCTCATCAGTTCATCGCTGATTACTCCACTGCCGCCCACGAGAATGAAATCCTGTATGTTCAGTTCGGCAATAACTGCTTTCGTGTCTTCCGTTAATCTGTCGGTGCGCACCAGCAGAATTGGGTACCCTGCCATCGCAGCATAAGATGCTGAAGCTAAAGCATCGGGGAAGTCGAGGCCATAAGCAAGAATAGCCTTATGTGCCGAACCAGAAATATCTGTAAGCTTCTTGGCAACCTCAGCAGCTGTAGCAAAGCGGTTTTTCCCGCTGACCCTTTCTACTTCAACATGCAGTTCACCCCGCAGGACTTGGGCTACAGATTCTGAAACCGCGCCCTCGCCCCCAAGGATTATGACCTTGCTTGCTCCCAGGCGAATAATCTCCTCCCTGGTTACTGCAGACAGCCGATATGTCGATGTCAACAATATAGGAGCATTATAAGCAAAGGCTAAGGGAACTCCAGCCAGGGCATCGGCAGAATTGTCTCCCCTGGCAAGCACTACCGTTGTTGATGAATCCCATCCTTCTTTGCCAATTGCAGCAGCTGTAGCATAGCGGTTGGACCCAGCGACTCTGTGCATAGCATCCAGGAAGGATACTGTTCTGGTAGAAATAGTGGAATCAGGTATGCCGGCCTTTACTGCCACAGCACAGATGATACGTTCAGTTGCCTTGGTGGTTCCGGGTGTCAGTGAAAAAGGTCCCGTAAACAGCAATCCAGTTGAGGAAGTAGGCAAACTCCCATCGGTGGTGTAATATATATTCACTCCCGGGGTGCTGCAACTAATAGTCACTGTAATAGCGCATGGGAGATAGGTATCCAGGTCCGGTTCAACGGATATAACCGGCTGTGCAATAGAAGTCACAGGTTGCCCGCTTATGGCTATCTGGGTTTCCCCGTATACATTGGAACTGTCAGTTGCCGTCGCTCTGACAGTGACAACTCCGTTGTCAATAGCGGTAAGCAAGCCGGTCTCGGTAATTGTTGCATATTCTGAGCCACAGCTGAGAGACCAGATTACTGATTTATTTGTGGCATTTTCGGGTTCAACTCTTGCATGCATTTGCAAAGTGCCACTTTCAGTGGTAATTTCTGTTGCGCCAGCAGAGACAGTTATAGAGGTAACAGGGATAAAATCAAATCGGTCCTCTATTACAAAATAATCCGAATCCTGATAGCTGTCTTCTCTTGTCAGTGACATATAAAGCAGAGTCTCTGATTTTTCATCATTTATCCCGAGGGTCTCGGCAGAGAGCGTAAAAGTAACGGCCTGCATATCCCACGCGTCCAGACTGTCAATTGTTTCTTGCGCAAGCAAGTCGCCTGTTTCGCTGTCTTTGCTGAGGGAGAGAACAAGATTGGCAACAGAGGTAAAACCGTAATTAGCTACATTAGCTGTTACTTGATAAGTCTCTCCGAATTTGAATACATTTACCTCGTCTATTAACACTGTATTTCTCTCAATATTTATTTCCCTGAAATTATCCATCGTATCCACATCTTCTTGCTCAGGGATAGTGACCATAACTCTAACGGTATGATTAGCCAAAGTCTCTACACTATCGGGAAGATTGTACATGACATATGCAGCCATTGTTTCCCCGGGTAACAGATTCTGATATATGTTAAAGCTGTGCAACACCTCGTCTTCACTATTGAGAACTTCTATATATACAGACTCAATTGGTTCGGTGCCGAGGTTGCTGATTGGGAAATCTAACTGAATACTGCTGCCAGGTATGACATCTCCGCTGGTGTATGTTACCTCGCCCAGAGAAATATTAAAACAGTTTCCCTGATGCAGGAGACATAGGTCTGTCATACCAATCACTATACTTGTGTCGGTGATAGAATGCGGAGTGCGCGCAAAGGCCACGTATAGCTGCCCCTCTTCATCAAGAAAGCCACTGAAACCTGTTATTTTTTCACCCTCATAAGTTACTTGAATCGGCTTTTCCCAATTCTGATGCACCTGATTGAAGGCAATGCTCCATAACTCAGCAGTCATTTCATCATCCTGGCTCCAAACAAGTCTAACCTGTCCAATTTCGTTGGTAAGGACAATGAAGTTGTCCTGATCCAAATAAACATCTGTGCCGACAGTCTCAATAACATACAGACTATCATCTAAGTCTTTGATGTAACTTATAGTGCCGCCACTGTACCAATAGAGTTGAGAGCAAGAAATAACAGGGTTGGAGTCCAATACCGCATTATCTGTTATACGTTGCAGGATTTCGTCTTTATACAGATAAATCTCACGGTCAGTGTAGTCTGAAAGATCGTTATCCATATCCACAGATAAGGCAACAACATGCTGTCCGCCCACATAACCAGCAGATAAGGATGCCACAGAATTGATGTTTTCTGCTATCGCATCGGGAGTGCTCCAGACTGTTCCGTCGAAAAACACCCTGTAGATAGTGTTGTTCCCTTCGGTGCCCATGGACGAACATTCATCATTATTAATCCAGGTGACACTGACCTCAGCGCCCTCAATTGCTACTGCAGGGTCAGAATCCAGTCCTTCCTGGGAGATGTGTACCACATCGACAAACTCGGTGCCGTCAAAACGTGCACAGGCAATATCCAGTGAAGCCAAGAAATCTTCCAAAGATGTTTCTTCGGTCATAACTTGATTTGAATTTTGCCATACAAGATACACTGAGTCTTCGGCAACAGCCAGCTGTGGCATCAAGTCTGCCGTTCCGTCATCGCTGACATGTGCGGGCTGGGACCAGAGAAAACCATCGTAGACAGAATAGTATAGGGCAGTCCTGTTTAAGGAATCCCTTACACCATCATCATGCACCCAAACCAACAGCTGCCGCCCATCACCAAGGGAAACAAGCTGCGACTGGGTTCTGGGATATGTGTTTCCCAGGAAGACCGATGTACTTGTTGCTGCACCAGCGTCCATGGTATGGTCATTAGCAACAAACCTTGAGGTTTGCTGCAGGTAATCCCGGGACGCCAATTGAGCTTGCGAAAAATCGAAGATCATTTGCGGGTCACTAGAGTAGTCTGACCTCGGAAAAAATTGATAGTCAGGGAATTTCCATCTTAAATCAAGAACTTTCCAAAAACCTAATTCCACGATCAAGTATGTTGCAAGTTCGCCAGTTATTCTAAGCGGGTCATCGCCAGAATCTGTCGTAATTCTTGCATTGATCTTTCCCTTAACCCCTGCCTCCACGGATGCCATTTTTTTGACACCGAGCCCCGCTCCAATACCGGGTTTAATGTATAAGTTGGCATGGACCACAAAAGTGTCGTGGTCGTCCTCAAGGGAAAGTTTTCCGGCAACATTTGCACCCGCTGTCAAGGAGTAGTGTATATAGATAGGCGGAGTTGCATTTAAGTAATTTGTTCCTGAGACGCCAGCTTCTATCTGAAACACTACCTCCCCTTTAGTCAGTTTCAATTTTCCATCTATATACTTTGCTTCTATATAGCCTAGCACTTTGTAGTCTGACTTAATACCCATCTTTCCACTTTGCTTCTTCGCGATTTTCCATAACTCTTTCCTGGCACTGGCCCTGATTGTCGAATTTTTAAACAGGTTTTTAATAGCTCTGGCTGTCGAGACGACTGTATTTTCACTTATCGATTCATCACTGAGTCCAATAACTCCGACGAATTTCTGTTCCTGCTCGTCCCATGTTAAACGATGTTTACCCCCAATCGACGTTAGTTCAATACCAGTTGGAAAAACAAACAACGGAATCTCATATCCCAAAATTTTTACATAAGGTCCTGATGCAGTACCTTCAATACGCGGTGGTGCACCGATTGTAACTGCAGGTTCGTCGTTCCGCTCCTTGATACGAATTTTTAACATATTGGTCACTGAGCTTCCATCGGAGCCAACAGCAGTGATTAAAATTGGTTCATTGGCCTTAAACTCTTTCCCCAACTGGCCAATATACAGACTGCTTTTCGATAATTCCACTTCGGTAGTGCCCTGCTTAAGGTACACTCTCTTCACAAATAGATTATCTAAGCAATCTACTAACGCCTTAATATAATGTGTACTGCTACTGCCTTCCTCCACAGAGAATTGTTGCAGAAGTACATTCTTGCCTTTGCTTCCCTCAAAATCAGTACTTACATACACAGACTTAATGCTAATTGATTGGGGTTCAGGGAAAAGGCGGACAGTCAAAGTTTGCGGTGCAGAAAAATATTCCTCAGCAGTTAGCGATGTGGTTGAATATCCATCTTTGCTGATAAAAATATCGTTAAAATTGTCGCCAGGTTTAACAGTGGCAACCCCTTGACTATTGGTAGTATAAGACCTGGAACCAATCTGAATCCTGGCTCCAGAAACAGGGACATCCCTTTCCCCGATCCTTTCGTAAACGATAATTGTTTTTACTGCCAGCTTGTCCTTTTTTTCCACAATAACATGAGGGTTGCTCCGCAATTGAGGATAAGGATAACCGCTGGCGGGATCTATTATCCAGATATTTTCAAAGTCAAATCCCTCAAATGTGGATTGCTGTTGCATCTCCAATATTGTCCTGCGATAAGTTCCCGAATCATCGCCATCACCGACCCCCCGAGAAAAAGTGTTGGCGAAATACGCCCACTCGATACTGCCGGAGCTAGATAACTCACCTACAACACCACCAATATTGCCCTTACCATGAACCATGCCTATATTATAGCTGGTTTTGACAGTTTTCCCGCCGCTCATAATTCCACCAGCATAAGCAAAGCGGGAAAAACCACTCGCATAAATAGCACCTGTATTATAACAGTCTGTTACTTGGCTATCACTTTGTCTTATTCCCCCTGCAATCCCGCCGGCGTTAATATCGTAACCTGTTCCAGATAAAAGAATAGACTTAACATCTGCTGTGTTGTAGCAGTTGTCAATTGTTCTAAAATTGCGCCCTACAATCCCGCCACACCAGCATGAACCCTCTCCGCTGCTGGCCTGAATATAGCCATGGTTAGAACAATTTGTGATACGGCGAGAGTTAATTCCTGATATTCCGCCTACGAACGCTCCCCTTAAATAACCAGCTGTAATGTAAATATTTGTTCCGACAAGGCGAATATTCCTGATTACCCCCCTGTTAGACCCGAAAAGTCCATAAGTGTCCGCTGGAGATTTTGCTTCTTTATGTATTGTCAGATTATAGATAGTATGCATATCGCCATCGAATACACCTTCGAATTCAACTATGCCTATCCCAATAGGACTCCAGTTATAGGATGAGAGGTCAATATCCCTTGTCAGCCGGTAGTGACACTCATAGTAATAGCCAGTATTATAGTCTTCATTGTTAATGAGCGTGGCAAGCTGTTCTAAGTCCCTGGCAGACTGTATTAAGTAAGGGGAGGCTTCAGTGCCATTTCCGCTAAAAGCCACAGCTTTGACTCCCATAGTTACTTGGAGATTGGCATCAATTTGTAGCCGGATAATAATTTCCTCACCAAGTGAAATTGACACCATGAAGGCTGGGATTGTAAAGGTACCACCCATTTCTATAACATCGTCATCGGTATTGTAAACAATAATAGCTACTGCGCCTGCCGCTGCGGCGTTATCCCCCTTCTCCTCAAAGGAATTTTCCCCCCTTCGGATAAGAGCAATCTTTCCGTTCACATCTACACTTGAAAAATCCTCTGGCTTGCCGAAATTCACATGAACAATTCCATATGGATTCCCATCAGGCAAGGGAGCTTTGCTTGCACGCGTGACGTCGAGATATTCATTTTCTTCTATTTCTATATAAGGACAACTCGCCCTGTTATTATTAGCCTGATCAGCAGGGCAGTACACTAGTTCCGAGTGACTGCACCGGAGTTGGAATTGCCGAAACCAACATAATTAGTATAACAAACGCAGTCAAAGCTTTTATTTTCATTTTTTTTACCCCCCATAATATAATAAATATCTATAAAATAACGCTCCAACAGCATCAGACCGACACCATTCTTCGCCGCCAGCACTCCGTCATCAATTGCATCAGCGGATTGGCTGCCAGATGCAAAGTAGTATCTGGAACTGCTGGACTTATATATGCAGCAAATTCTGTGGCAGTTGCTGAAGACATGAAGGGGCAGTTCATGTTGAACTGCCCCTTCATGATTACTTCGGAAGCATGAAGGACTCTAATGCTTGTACAACTGCGTCAGATACAACAGCCTCGCCGCCGGCAACATACATATAGGAGATCTCTGCCTGGTAATCAGCCAGTAACTCAGAAATAGCTGCAGGAACGACGTTTTGCCTTACCAACAGCAAACTGGAGTCAAACTTGGCTGCCAGAGCGGCCAAAGTCAAAGCGTCGCTGAAAGAATCGCCAGAGGCAAAGCAGACGATGTAGGGATTAAGGCCCTCTGCAATCAGCTTACAGGTTTCGTATCTGTTGCTGCCAGCAATGCGGGTGGCATTTGGCAGAGCATCAAATACATCCTCAGAGATGATGCCGGTTCCGCCTACAACAATGGTGTTGGTAATATTGTTTTCGGTAAGGAACTCTTGTGTTGCTGCGGGAATAACATTGGTATTAACCATGAGGACGGGGTTGCCAGAGGAAGCCGCCCTTGGAGCCGCAGCCAAGGCGTCGGGGAAGTTGAGGCCGTAGACAATGACAGCAGTGTCAACCACAGCATCACCAATAACTTCCTTAGCGATTAGAGCAGCAGTGTCATAGCGGTTGCTGCCGCCGATGCGCTTAACAATCTTGCCCTCTTCCACCAGCTGATCCTCAATTTCTTGAGACACAGCGCCAGTGCCGCCAAGAATTATGACATTCGTTGCCCCCAACCTTTCAATTTCAGCTGCAGTAACCGAGCTGAGTACTCCAGAATTGGTGAGCAGAATAGGAGCATCACATTTCTTGGAGAGACCAACCCCTGCCAGTGAGTCGGCAAATTCATCTGCCCGGGCCAGAATTACTGTATCTGCAGTTTCCCAGCCAGCATCAGAAACAGCGGTCGCGGTGGCAAACCGATTGCTTCCGCTGAGCCGATAGACGGGGGCGATGATGGAAAGCTCTCTGTGTTTAAGGTCAAACCATTCCGTGGTCTCAGCATAGAGTTCGATGACATAGTGTCCGGGGGGCAAGCCCAGTTCTAAGCCGTGGTAGGTCCAGGTACCTGCCAACATACCATTGGCGAATGGAACGTAGCCCCAGTAGTTCCCTTCCATGTCATAGACGCCGATATCGGCGTAAGCGATATCCTGAGCCAATGTGAACTCAATATCCAAGGGCTGATCGACGTATACCACACGCGGGATTTCAAAGTCATCAATGAAGAAGTCTTCATGGGTCCCCTCATAATGGTATACCGGAATATGGAGGATGTCCATAAATGTGAGCCCTGCCTCGCCGTGGACTATTACATCGGTGGTGGGAATGAGGACTACATACCCCTCATGGTGACCCTCATCAAGGTCAGCCAAATCAAAGGCAATGACAAATTCTTCAGTGGATTTTGCTGGGACGGTGATTTCTTCAGGGTATTCCGCTGCCAGAGTATCGGATACGAATTCAATTTCGTAAGTAATCTCCTCGTCACTGAGGTTGCGGACGGTGACAGTATTCTCTGTTCCATCCACCCGTAAGCTGATGCTTGCGGGTAAAGCAAGACCTCTGGACCATCCTGCGGCGTACATATCCAGCACCCCTGCACCCTGAACAGTGACAGGATATTTGTTATCCTCTCTGTCGTAGAGCAGGAATGAGGTGTTCATCAATAAAGCTTTATACTCCTCTACACTCAGCTGGTCGCCATACTTCTGCTTGAGGAGAGCAGCACCACCGGCGACGTGGGGAGAGGCCATACTGGTTCCGCCCAGGACGGCAAACAAACCGTCAGCTTCAGGAACTGTAGAAAGTACAGCATCGCCAGGAGCGGTAATGTCGGGCTTCAGGGAGTAATCATTGGCCGGGCCGGCAGAACTGAAGTCCGAAATAAGGTCCTGAGCAGGAAGCAATCCCATAATAACCTGCAGGTCGGGATCCAGACCTAACTGAGCAAGCAAGTCAATACCGTCTTCAAGGGAAATCGAGAAAGCAGGGATTGGGAATGTGCCTGCCATGCCAAAATTTCCAGGCTCGCTGTTGAAGATAATGGCGGCAATGGCGCCGTTATTCATAGCATTAGTGGCTTTCTCAGTAAAATCTATCTCGCCACGCTGCATCAGGGCGATCTTTCCTGTTAAGTCCAAGTCCTCAAAATCATCGACCCTGCCCAATCCGGCATAGACAATTCCATGGGGTTCGCCGTCAGGTACCGGGCAATCTGAGGTACGAACATCTTCAATTTCAGTTTCACCAACAATGATATACGGTCCCTCTATGTAGCCGTAGCTGGCCACAGATATAACCTTGGAACCGGTGCTGGGAGCACTGGAGGTGGGGAAATCCTGGCCCTCATTGCCCGCGGAAGCCACGACGATGACGCCGGCCTCTGCGGCTGCATTAGCAGCAAGTGCAGTGGGATAGCCTGGAGAGGTGACATAGCTGGCACCGAGGCTCAGGTTAATAACATCTGCCCGCTCCAAACCATCGCCAGGGTTCACCGACCATTCAATGCCACTGATTACCCAACTGCTGTAGCCATGGCCCTCACTGTCAAGGACTCTGACCGCATAGAGATTGGCATCAGGAGCCATGCCGATAAAGTCATCCCATCCATCGAAACCTCTGCCATCGGCAGCAATGGTACCAGCCACATGAGTGCCGTGATAATGGCCGTCTTTGAAATCTTCGGGGCCGCCTTCGTCGGTAAAGTTATATCCGCCGATGACCTTGGGAATTTCTTCTTCATCTTCAGGCCAAAACCACATGAAGGGATGGGTGTAGTCAATACCAGTGTCAATAACAGCAACAGTAATGCCCTCGCCGGTAAAGCCTCCCGGCATTTCCCACATTGACGGAGCACCGGTCTGAGGCACGGTGAGATTGATATCCGGCAATTCAACGGGCAAGTCCGGGAAGACTCTCTTAACTCCCGGCAATTTCTCCAGCTTCGACAATTGACTGAAGGGAACACCAGCGCTGAAGCCGAAGAAGGTGTGAGTGTAATGCGCATCAACTTTTAAATCGATGCCGCTGGATTTCGCCTGATTAACTATATTGTTCAGGCCCTTTTCCAAAGTGTTGGCGTATGTTTTTACACCCTCAGCTGAACTAACGCCCCTTTCTCTCAGCTGAGCTTCATAGACCAGGACAGGGTCCTCCCAAAGTTGCACAATGACCCTTGTTTCCCGATCTGTACTGGCAAGGACATTCCCCCCTCTTGGGACAGCACTCATAGGCGAGGCCGTGCTCATTACCAACAGGATTGCCAGCGTGAAAACCAGGACTCTCTTCATCATTATCCCTCCTAGAATAAATATTACATTTCCTGGAGTATATTCTCCAAGAGTAGGTTTTCTCCTTCTTTATCCTTTGTTTTTTTAATAAACTACACAAAAATCCTGTACAAGCAAAAATTCGCCCCTCAGGGCGAACTCTTTAGCATACTATCTCAGGATTTTTATTTCGCTAAACTTCATCATATATATATTTGCAGCATACTGACCAATAACGTCCTGGTTCTCATTCCCTTTAAGGTTCTCGATAATTAGACCCGGAACATTTACCCCACATTCATAAGCATGGGGATACCCTCCGCCAAAGCGAGGGTTCACCTCTGAAATGTAATACTCAGCATTGATCTTAAAAAGATCTATATCAATTATTCCCCGTAGTCCGGCTGTCTTCACAAAGGATCTTAATAGAGCAAAGAGCTTTTCATCCTTTACTGAAACGGACTTGTCAGTCTCTCCCGCTCTCATTTTTATTTTCTCCTTGGTAAAAATTGCAACCGGCTCCCCCGAAAGGATATCAATATATACATCTGCGCCATACTCTGGGCTGTCAATATAATCCTGAATCATCAGGTCATGGTGTTTACTAAAGAGAAAGTCGACTTCTTCTCTCCCGGCAGCCATACTGATTCCCAAGCTTGCACTGCCCCTAACTGGCTTGACGATAACCGGATACTCGATGATGCCGCATTCAACATCTCTGTAAAACAGTTCTTTGTCAACATAACTACTGATAGCCTTAAATCCCTTTTCGTGCAAAAATTGATTGAAACGCCATTTATCAAAACATGTTTCAACAACCTCATAATCGGATATTATTGGAGTTATGCCTGCCTTCAAAAACAAGTCCTTATTTGCCGCCAGCAAGCTGAGCTCGGGATCTATCAGGGACAAGACTGCCCTGATGTCATTCTCCTGGCAGATATCCAGTATAGTGTCCAGGTAAGATGCTTCATTTATCCCCGGGACTATGAAGTACTTGTCGGCATCATACAGTGCGGGAGCCAATTCACTGCAATCCGCCGCCATGACAAGGCCATTACTGCCCAATTCCCGTTTAAAGTACTGGATAATCTTATTTCTGGTGCCGCAACTTAATATCAGTATGTTCATTTACAGTTCCTCCAAGCTGTCGAAAAATAATGGGGTGCCTCCGGTATGGATAAACAGGATATTCATCCCGGATATTTGACGTTCCCGGATTAATTCTTTCATCCCCCAGAATGCCTTCCCAGTATAGGTAGTATCCAGAGGAATGCCTTCATTTATCATTACGCTCTTAATGGTTTGCACAATCTCCTGATTGTAACTGCCGTAACCTTCAAGCACATAGGCGTCTACGAAGTCAATGGATTCTCCGCTAACGCCTGTTTCGCCAATGCTTTTCAGGTAGCTGTTTACACTGTCGATGACTACCTGGCTGCCCCGGGGCTTGCGGCGAGCAATACTAATGCCGACAACTTTTTTGTTGTCTTTATTGATTACCTGCCCGCATACAAGGCCGGCTTGAGTAGTTCCGGTGCCGGAAGGATGGAATATATAGTCGAATTTAATTTTGTTGCTATTTTCGAAGTGCAAAATCTCTTTATAGGCATCTGCATAGGCCTTCGTTCCCAGGTCGGCGTGGCCGCCGCCGGGGATAAAGTAAGGCTTATACCCCTGATGCCTTAACCTCTCCAATTTTTCCTCAATGGTGTCCTTTACAGCTGCCACCTGACAGTAAATTATCTCGGCACCAAAGAGCTGCATCATGGCTGTGTTATATGAAGCTGTTCGGGTCTCAACCGGTGAAATAATACTGCAAGGCAGCCCCTTGGCAGCAGCGAGGTTTGCAACCACTCTGCAGTGGTTAGAACTGCTACTGCCGTAAGTGACGACATAATCACAGGACTTCCTCTCCACTTCTGCGAAGAAGAGCATTGCCTTCCGTGCTTTATTTCCACCGAAGGAAAAAGGGAAGAGATCATCCCTTTTCACAAAAAAGGTATTGCCATTAAGCCTGTCAGTTAGCTTTTGAATTGGTGTTGGAGGATAGATGATATACATCATTATAAGTTCTCCTTGTGGTATTCAGCAGCCAGCAATCCGTAGAGGAATCTGTCAACCACTCTTCCATCCTGGATAAGGTCTTGTCGCAGCAGGCCTTCTTTGACAAAACCAAGCCTTTCAAAGAGCTTTTGCGCAGCTAAGTTTTCAACTTCTGTGTACAGATATATCTTGTTTAAATAAAAAACAGTAAAACCCTTGTCCAGCAAGAGCCGGGATGCCGTAAACGCTACTCCCCGGCCTTTGTATTTCCCTTCGCCTAGAGCAACATAGTACTCCCCTTTCCTGTTCCTGGCGTCGATGTTAATAAGGCCAATCAGGCCGGCGGATTCTCCGTTACAGGTAATGGTATAGTCGGCCCGGTCCTTTCTGTCCTGAAGGGACCTGAACCACAACAATGTCTTCTCTTCACTCAGAGGTAAATCGTAATGAAGAAATCTGTTGTTCTTCTCGTCATTAATCCATTTTACCTTAAGGGGTATATCTTTCTCGATAAATCTTCGTATCTCAATATTCATAACTACCACCTCGTCAGACAGACATGTCCTCAGATTGGGAATAAATGCTTTCCTTGCGAAAAATCTTTTTCACAGTTTTAAAGAGTATTTTTATGTCCAGCCAGATGGAAAAATTTTCGACGTATTTGACATCCACGCGGATTCTCTCATCCCAGGGCACGGAATTTCTGACAGTGACTTGAGTCAGCCCAGTCATGCCAGGTCTCATTTCAAACCGCTTCCGCTGGAAATCAGAGTATTCATCATATCTGTACGGGTGGTAGGGAACCGGGGGCCTTGGCCCTACCAAACTCATATCCCCGGCGATTACATTCCAAAGTTGGGGTAGTTCATCCAAACTTGTCCCTCTGAGGAATTTGCCAACCTTTGTGATTCTATTGTCTTGCCCTGTCTTAACAAATAAACCATCTCCAATATTCTCAGCATTAACCACCATTGTTCGGAACTTAAGGATATTGAAGATCTTTCCATCCTTCCCCAGGCGTTGCTGTTTAAAGAAAACCGGGCCCTTGGAAGTAAGCTTTATCAGCAACGCAATAATAAGAAGAAATGGCGAAATAATAATGCCGCCAATAATACTTCCCAGGAGATCGACAACCCGTTTAATGAAAACATTTACAGCTCTCACAAACTCACCCTATCTATTAGCTGATCAGTGGTGCTTGATATCACTTAACAGAGCTTAACATATTGTTCGTTATAGTAAAGGGAAATACATGCCAGGCTGGCAAGCTATCATTCATAAGGGAGAGGTATGGCTTGCACAAACTTGCCGCGAACAATAAGTCGCTTTGCCGATGAGACGCTTCCCACCCGCTGACAAGTTGTCAAAGTAATGGCAGCATAGTCCAAGGGGGCAATTACCTCAACCTGGGTTGGTTCGACAGAAAACACTTCTTCAACTTCATAAAAGTAATCCTCTTTGGGGGTGCGAAGGATTATTTCATCGCCGGGATTGAGGTCAAAGAGCTTGTGAAAATACCCTGCAGGTCCTCCCCTGTGCCCGGCAATCAATAAGTTGCCTACCTCACCAGGGAAGACACTTTCGGGATAATAGCTGGGTGGTTGGTTGAGCTTGCGGGAGAAAACTCCCATGTCCGTGACTGCCACCACTTGCACCGACAAGTCAACTGCAGGGATCTCCAGTTGGGTGGGGGGGAACTCGTCCCACTTCGGGAAAGAAGGCTCCTGCTGATTATCTTTTCCGCCAATGGCCTCAATATGATATTTCTGCCATTGTTCTATAAAAGCCTGTTCCAGACGACTCTGTTCCAACCGGGCCTGAATTCTTAAATATATCGGATACGCTATCATGGCCAGACCGGCAATTATGAGGATTATTGCCACAATATTAGTTACTCTCCCCCTGGTCACATCATCACCCCGCAAGAGATCTAGCCCTTCTTCAACATGTGCCTGGTTTATTCTTTGGCATTCTCGGCAATAGCTGCCTTTAAATTGCGCAAGAATTTACGATGTTCTATGGCAAAGTTGCCGGTTACGCTGCCGTTGTCGGGAACAGACCTTGTGACAACTGCACCCATATTAGCCCTGGCGTCCTCGCCAACGGTAATACCGTTTGTAATCGTCGCCCCAAATCCTAACCAGGCCCCATCTTTTACTATAGTCCTGCCTCCTAAGCCGACATTGGCCACAACCATTACATTTTTGCCTATCTTGACTCCATGGGCAATATGGACCAAGTTATCTATCTTCGAGTAGTCTCCAATGGCAGTGTCATCCCAGGGATAAATGCCTCTGTCCACGCAGGTGTTATATTGGATTTCAACGTTCTTACCAATTTTAACCCCCCCTGCATGCACCACACTTAAAAGACCAGAGTCAGTTCTCTTGAATTCAAAACCCTGCCCGCCAATTATGCAGCCAGCGCGGATAATTGTGTCATCGTCAATAACAGTGTTTTCACGGATGACGACAAATTCTTCTATGGTAACATTTTTTCCCATAATAATATTGCTTTCTGCGATGCTTGCCAGGGGACTGATCTTACAACCGGAACCAATAGTTAAAGGAAATCTGTCCCGAGCATATCCCTCTTTAGCAGACAGATAATTGTGGATGACAAAGAAAAGCTCTCTGGGTTTTTCAACTATACATTTTCCATATGCCCTATCTAACAGAGGACTTACCTCTGCAGTTGTAAGGACCATGGTTACGTTACCAGTAATTGAACCGATATAATCTGCTGAGTCGAGAAAAACGCAACTAGGCTGTGATAAGCCTGAAGCCGTTAACGCCAAATAGTCAAAGGGTTTCTCGTCAATACACTGATAATCTCCGGAGAAGTCCATTTCCTTCAGGATTTTGCTTAAAAATATAATTATCTCCCCCTCTTCGTTATTTTCCTGTCAGCAAAGATCCTTGCGTAGAGTTCTGTTAACTTATTTTCCTCTCGTTCCCAGCAAAATATCCTGGCGGCTTTCACTGCATTCTCCGAGTAAGTCCGGTAAAGATCATGACCCCAGAATGCGTTAATTTCACTGGAGATTATCTCAGGATCCCAGGAATCTAAAACCAGTCCGACTTTGTGCTCTTCGACAACTTTCCGCATCTCCGGAAGGTTGCTGACAATCACCGGGAAGCCGGCCTGCATATATTCGAATAATTTATTGGGAAGACAGTAATGATAGCTTAAGCATACATCTTCGATTAAACTTACGCCTATATCCCCTCCGGCGGTATAGGGAGCCAAATCTGACGGGGGTACTGCGGGGTGAAAATAGACTTTAGCCTCGACACCTAAGTCTGTAGCCAGCTCTTTCAGGTGTGGGACAAGGAGACCATTGCCCAAAATAACAATGACAAATTTATCGCTTAAATACCTGGATGCCTTAACCAGCGGTTCCAGCCCCCGGTAGGAGCTGACAACCCCCTGATATAAAAGTATAACTTTATCAGCGTTAATACCCAAATCCTTTCTCAAAGGAGATGCATCCCGTGAAAACTCTTCCCGGGCTCGATAAGTCGGAAGATTTCTCAGCAGGACAATTCCTTCAAAACCAAAGCTCTTTTCCATGTGCTTTGCAGTAGGCTGGGAAGCAGTAATAACTCCTGCTGCTCTGCGGGCGATAAAACGCTCCATTTTTGCAGCAGTTCGTTTTACAATAGCCGGGCGTTTAGCAATATGAGCTGTATGCCCCCAAAGTTCATGGGCATCATAAACCAGTTTGCACTTAGTTAGTTTTGTAATTAAATAACCAATAGGCAGGGCATCCCGGTCGTGAGCATGCACAAGAATCGGCCGCAATTTCCTGCCTTTCCATACCATCTTCCAGACACACTCAAAGTATTTAAACATCTGCCAAACGAGTTTTTTTGGCCAAGATTTGGTCCGCAGGTGAAATCGCGTCAACTCATGAGTGTCGGTGGTCTCCTTAAGAGGCAGGCCTTTTTCGTGCAACGAAAAAACCTGAACCTGGTACCCAGCATCAGTCAGGGTTTTGCATTCCCGTAACACTCGAGAATCATTAGTAAAACTGTTGAGGACAATGTGCAGGACCGTATTAGGCATTATTTTTCCCCTCGCAACATGAACTTTAATGAGTCTAGTATTGTCGCCAATTTGCTGGTTACAGTGTTTACCTGTTCTTCACTCATTTTAGTAAAAAAAGGTAAGGCAATAGTTCTTGCCGCAATATCTTCTGTTACTGGGAAATCCCCGGGCGAATAACCCGTCATTTTAATAATATGGGGCTGGTGATGAATAGGGGTGAAATACGGCTTGCAACCAACTCCCTCTTCTTGTAGCCGATACATCACATCATTCCTGTTAACTCCGGCATCTAAGGTTATCACATAGACAAACCAGCTCATCCTGGTAACATTGCCGTCAATCCAGGGTGCGCTAACTCCAGGAATACCCTGCAGCCTTCGTGCGTACATCTCCGCCACCTTTTGACGGGCAGCGATAATTTCATCAAGCCGTTCCATTTGGGCGACACCAATGGCCGCATGTACTTCACTTAAACGGTAGTTATACCCAAGACGTTGGTGCTGTAGCCAGGTTCCTGTGTCCGCCCTACCTTGGCTGCGCATGCTGCGGCATAATTCAGCAATTTCATCGTCATTGGTTACAATTACTCCGCCCTCAGCTGTGGTAATCTGTTTATTAGGATAAAAGGCGAAAGCCGCCACCTTAGACTGAGAACCAACCTTCTTGCCATTCCAGACTGATCCCAAAGCCTCGCAGCTGTCCTGAATAACCACTAGGTCATGGCGGCGGGCAATGTCATTGACAGCCTCAATGTCGAATGGCTGACCAAAAACATCCACCGGCAAAATCGCCTTGGTTTTGGGGGTTATCTTTGCTTCTACCTGACTGATATCAAGATTGTATGTGCGGGGGTCAATATCGACGAATATCGGTTTACCCCCTTCAAACAAAATGCAGTTAGTTGAGGCAATAAAGCTAAAAGGCGTGGTGATGACTTCGTCACCCTCTTCAATACCACAGGCCCTCATCATTAAGTGCAGAGCACTAGTACCGCTGTTTACAGCTACGGCATGTTTTACGCCTATATATTTGCTAATTTGCTGCTCAAATCTTTCGATTACCGGGCCAATGCTGAGCACGCCTGAACGCAAGACCTCATTGACGTAGTAAATTTCATTTTCTCCAATATCTGGTCGGGCCAGAGGAATCATTTCTTTCATTTCTTTCCTCCCTGCTCTGTTTGGCTGAATATCTTCTGCCATATCTTCTTGATCAGAGCCTTTGTTTCATTGGTTCCCTGGGCTTTAAACAATATGGCGCAGAGGAAGTATATCCCCGCCCCAAGGATAATCACTGCTGCCAGAAGCACTGCTGCCCACAATCTTCCCGAAGGGATCAAGGGCATCAGAATGTTATATATAAAGTATACCACTATCCCCATCAGCAATGAAGCGGCAAGTGACTTACCCGCATCTGCCAGCATGGGCCAAACTTTTAAGCCCCCGATTTTCCGGGCCAGGAGCCATACCAACAATACCCCCCCAAACCAGTGGGACAGTGAAGTGGCCAAGGCCAGCCCCCCATGCTTGAGGCTACCAATAAAGAGGAAATTTAACAATACATTAATAGAAATCGAGCCAAAAGAAACCAATAGGGGAGTCTTGGCATCACCCATGGCATAAAAAGCTTTAATTGAAAAGGAGCTAAGCATTGTCCCAATGAGGCCTATGCTGTAAAACCTTAAGGGAATTGCAGTCTGTATAACTGCTTCTGTGTCGAAGTTGCCCCGTTGAAAGACTAATTGGGTTATCGGCAATGCCAGTGCCACAAAGCCTACCACCATCGGTATCAGCAAAAACTGCATGGAATTGATCGCCTTGGTGAAGGTATCTCGAAACTTGTCATATTCCTGACTATTTATATAGTCTACAAGACTCGGGTAGACCACCGTGATAATTGAAGCAACCAGCAAGCCTTGAGGCAAGCCCACCAAGCGGGAAGAATAATTGAGGTAGGAAATGCTTCCCTCCGCCAATGTAGAGGCAAACATTTTGTCAGTTACAGATTTAATCTGGCTAGCCATACTCCCTAAAATTACCGGAGGCAGCAAGTGCAAAATCTCTTTGAGCCCATCGGCGGATGGCACCTTCAAGTCACCATGCATCTTGGTCTTCAACAACCAGGGTAACTTAAACAACGTCTGGGAAGCCACGCCAAAAAGAGTTCCCCAGACCAGGGCGTAAATACCCAGCTTCTGATAGAGAGCAAAACTCACGCCAATAATAACGAGGTTGTAAGGAAAACCATCCATTGCCGGGATGACAAAATTTCTGTTGACATGGAGAACTGCCCGGGTAACTGAAGAAAGGAAGCGGAACAGAATCATTACGCACAGGATTTTCACCATACCTGCGGTTATGCTGGCAGTGGCATCGTCAAAACCAACGGCAAAGAGCTTAACCAACTGCTTAGAAAACAGCCCAATAGGAAGGACAAATAACAGAGCGGTCACTACCAAGCCAATAAGAATAAATCTTATCACCAAGGACTTGTCCCGCTTTTGTTTGCGAAAACGGTCATATACCGGTATAAACACACTGTTGACAGCAGACCCCACCCCCGAATAAAGCAGGGTTGGGATAGTCAACGCCATATTAAAGGCATCCGTCAAAGCCGTCGCCCCGAAAAGGGCAGCTATTACCATTTCCCTGCCAAAACCCAGGACTTTGCTGGCCATGGTCAGGACAATCACTATTATTGCAGAGCGTGTTATATTCTTTTCCATTATTATCCCCCTTGCCTGCGGCAATCCAACCCATTAATTCCCTTTATCTGCTGTACTGATGGTTTCCTCAAACAGATTAATCATTTTTGATGCATTAGTCTGCCAGGAATAATTGCCAAGGGCTAATTTTCTTGCCCTTAACCCCATTTCCCTGACACCATCGGGATCGCCCAGCAATTGATCCAGTGCCTTAACTAGTGAATCGAGACTGTTTGGTTCAATTAACAGCCCCGTTTCACCAGAATAAACGACATCAGCAATCCCCTCTCCCCTGCAACCGATAACGGGCAAACCTGCCGCCATTGCCTCTAAATATGCAACACCAAAACCCTCCATACTGCTGGGGAGAGAGAAAATCCTGGCTTTAGCCAGCAGGCTTGGCACATCCTTATTGGGAACCTGACCCGTGAACGTAACCATATCCTGGACTTTCAACTCCTGGGCAAGTTGTCGCAGACTGCCGGCCTCCACCCCGTCCCCAACCACGGTATACCGAATATATGGATATTTACTGCGCAAAGCAGCCACGGCACGCAAGTTCAAGTCCAGCCCCTTTGATTGAACCAGGTTAGAAACACTGATAATTGTTCCTGCTGGGCCAGCAGGTTGTATTCCTAAGTATTTGTTGCTGTCGAAACCGTTATTTATTGCCACCGATTTCCAAGGCAAGTGGGTAAACTGATCCAACATTCTTTTTAATTTAGTGCTGACGGTAACAACCATGTCAGCTTCCTTGACAACATCAACTATAGCCTGACGACACCTGTTGTTGCGAAAGGCGGTTTGCTGGACGTCTTTACCGTGGACAGTTACCACCAGAGGGATTCCCAAATACCGCTTGAGAAATATCCCCGCCTGACCATCAGGTAAAATAGTATGAGCATAAATCAGTGAAAAGGGATTTTCTTTATGGAGTTTGGCAACATGTTTGCGCATCGCCAGGTTTAGTCTGAAGCCGCTGCTGGCCATGCCTATACCTCGTGGAAAGACAAGATAAGCCGGACGACGGGCAACAATTCCGTCAAAGTTGACGACTTTAGGAATACTGCTAAATTTTCGCCAGCGGGGATTAAAAAAGCCTATTGGATAAGGTGCCCAGGGACGTGGAGCGAGAACCGTTAAATTACAGCCCTGGCGCATTAATTCCAGGTTCTGCTGGTGAACGAAAATGCCGTTATTACTGTTACCCGGATAAGGATACATATGGGAGATAACGAGGATATTCACGCAATCGCCTCCTATCCTTCTGGTTCGAGGTTGCAAGCAGACCAGAAGTATACAAACAGCAGCCAGAACAGTTTCATCAACAGGCCATCCTCCCCGGAAATGCAGATGTTAAGGACATACATTACAGGGAGAGAGTAAATCAAGACTTTCTGATAAAATAAATGCCCTCTTGCAGAGACAAAACTCAACACAATGAAGAGAAAATACAGGATTATGGCGACAGTGGATTTTAGCAGGCCACCTTCAATGAAGGCATTGAAATAAAAATTGTGAGGATGATTGCCTTCCCCAAACAAATCTGTATATGCCTTGGTTCCGGCGCCAAAAATAAGCTGAAACACCGAAAATTCATTTATGTAGTCAGTAGCCTGAGCGATTCGCTCCACCCTGCCCCCGAACAGTCCCAATATCCCATCCTGGCGAATGGTACCAAGGATTCTGTCAACAGTTCGAAACTTAGTGCCGTCATTCAGCATTGGCAACGCTGCAGACAAGACTAGGATGCCTAGGACAAGTACTGCTGTCAGGGAGATAATAAGACGCCTTGACCGAAGAAGAGTCAAAACTGTTATAACCAGCAGGGGGATGGCATAAAAGATGACGCCCCGCCGGGAACCGCTATAGAGCAGCATAAAAGTCAGCAAGCCATAAGAGCCTAGCATTGCAAGGTGGACCAGCCATACTTTCTTTTTGATAATTTGATTCAAGAGGGCAACAG
Source organism: Firmicutes bacterium UBA5509 (assembly GCA_002423965.1). GTDB lineage: Bacteria > Bacillota > Proteinivoracia > UBA4975 > UBA4975 > UBA4975. The sequence goes on from DIOR01000027.1 coordinate 178,208, forward strand.
ATAGGAGCACAGAGACAATTAAATGCAGATAAAAAACATTATAGTCAGCAAACACACTGATGCCATTGGCAGACCAGTTTCTTGCCCTATTGGAGGCCGAAAAAACAAACATAAGCAGAGCAAACAGGGAGATTGCCCCGCTCCCCTCCAATATTTTCATGGCGAAACCCGACCTGAACTTTTGCAACACCAGTATACTTGACATTGAAAGCAGGAAAAACCACAAAATCCTCAGGGTTTTCTGGAAGGCGGCTCCGGGAAGCGGAGACCAGCCAATGCCGATAAAGCTAAGGGCGATATAGAAAAGGAGAATAAGGAGAAGAGCTTTTTTTAATTGTTTCGCCCCTTCAAATTTAAGCTTTAACGTGCCGAATACAAAAAACTCAATGCCCAACAAACCCACTAAACCAACAGCAGCGAGCATGAAAGAGGTAATACCAAAAATACTGCGAAAAAAATCTACTCCTGTTTCAAACAGGGAAGCCGCCCATAAGACTGCCACGCAGGCAACCTGGATCAAAGCATAAATTTTTTGTCGCTGCTCAATAGTATCCATTTGCCTGCCTCCTTAGCCTGCAGCCGAAACTAACTCCCCTGCTTGCGAGCATTCATACCAGCGCGGACAAAATCTGCGATAATGACGAGAATTGCCCCTGCAAATAAACCCGAAACAGCAAAGAAAATTATTTTTGTTTGGCTTAAGGGAGTCGAAGTAGCGTACTTTACTTCTTCTAAATACTTCAAATCATAGCGATTTAAGATATCTGGGACACTATCCCTTATGGCTAACATCTCATCCCGGGAGTATTCTAATTGAGACAATTGAATATAAAGCCGGGTCACTTCTTCAGAAAATGTCTCGTGATATAGTTCATCCACTTGTTGTTTTTGGTGTTTCTCCAAGTTCTCAATCTCACCGCTGCGGTAGATAATGTCGTAATCGATGCGCTCCAGGATGCCATCAATCATTTGGTGAGTCCTTCCAGAGCGATAGCGATTAGCAGCAGAAGTATAAGCAGCCAGCCCTTTATCAAGGAGCTGAGCATGGGCAGCCACTTCTTTGGTGCGCACAGTTATTCTGACATTCTGACCTGATCTGGTAACACTGACCCCTTGAGGAAGTTCATCGATACCAGCTAGTATAGCATTGATTATACCTTCATCAAGTTGTCTAGTAATGGCGCGGTCAAGCTCGTATAGGTTTGAGAAAAAGTTAGCTACATAAAAATTGCGATGAATTAAATAATCAGCATCAATGACCGGTTCATACCTGATTTGAAGGGTGGACTGACCAGGTATGAAATACTGGGTAAAGAGTATACCTCCTAACACTTGCAAAATCATTACAGCCAGAATAACAAATTTCTTCTTCCATAAGAGGGGTAACAGAGCGAAGATATCAATCTTCTCAATACGATTCATTTTTTCATCTCCCATTCCCTTAACACCCCCAAGGTGGTGTTAAGTAGCATAAGCTTGTCCCCACCAGCACTGCAAAATAATGAATTACTTAAGACCCCATTCCCATTTCCACAACGGGACCGATGGTGCGAGAAGTCAGTTCCTATGGATCAATTGATTTCATTCCCTAAGCACCTGGCGATCACGTTTTCCAGTTTATTTGTGAGAATTGGGATATCATATGATTCTTCCGCAAGGCGTCTGCCCCGCCGCCCCATTTCCTGGGCCATGGCCTGATCCGCCATTATTTTTAATATTGCCTTTGCTGTAGCTTTAGAATCCTCAGGCTCCACTGAGATCCCCGCCCCTGCATCGCGAACAAGGTCATTGGAAGCCTTGCCTGAAAAGACTATTGGATTACCGCTTGCAAGGTAAACATAAAGTTTGTTTAGGCTAATGCCATATTGATAGAGGTCAATATTTTTCATGGCGACAATATTGAGGTGGCATCCCCTTAGCAGGGCCGGAATCAGTGAGTAGGGCTGCTGGCCCATGAAATGCACATTATCCAGGCCCATGTCAGCTATCTCTGATTTTAAGCGCTCAACTTCAGTGCCCTGACCAAAGAGGAGGAAGCAAACTCTGTCTGCACCTTCTGCGGCAATTTCCCTGGCAGCACCGATAATAGTATCCATTTGATTTGGCTTGCCCATGGCCCCTGCATAGGCAACAATATATTTATTGTTATAGGGCTTGAGGATCTCCGCTGCCTTGCCGGCATTTTCCTGAGCAAAGCAGTCAAACTCCTTAATGTCTACACCATTGGATATATGGGTAATCTTATCAGGATTAGTTCCATACCTTTTACAAATATAGATATCACCCGCAGGCGCAAGTGAGATAATATGCTTGGACTTTTTATAAGCACGTTTTTCCAGCCTACAAAAAAACCACGACTGAATGCTTTTTTCGCCTATTACGCCCATGTCAATAAGAGTCTGAGGCCATAAATCCCGAACCTCAGCAATAAAAGGCGCCCCGGCTTTGCGGGCGATACTTTCAGCTGCCAGCCAAGCGAAAGGATGCACCGATGAACCAATGACAATGTCGGGTTTATATCCTTTGGGCAGGCAGCCCTTGACTCTGGCGGTAAATTGCAGCATGTTCGTTACTCTTCCGGGTCCATTCCCCCGGTATGAGCATGTGGGAACAAAGATATAATTTATACCCTCGGAAACAACAACTCCTGTCCTTTGCGCACTTGTTTTGTGCTGAAAACTGGCAGCGGCAATTGTGACGCCATAGCCCCGCCTCACCATTTCCCGGGCCAGTTGAGAATGGCGCCCAGAGCCTAGACTGGCATAATGGTTGATAATAAGGATTTCAGGCATTTTTTTCACCTAGCATTTTGTTATATAAAGTCAGTAACTTCTTCTCCTGGCTCTCCCAGTTATACAAGGCCTGGTAAACCTCCTGACCTTGCCGCCCCATAGCGGCAGTTTCTTCCCGATTGCACTCCAGTCTTTCAATTGCCGCCGCAATGGCATCTGTATCCAGGGGATCAACCCATACTCCGCAGGCGTGTTTTCCAAGAAATCCCTGCCAAAATGGAAAGTCCGACGCAAGAATTGCCATACCCATGGCCATGTACTCAAACAATTTGTTGGGTGTGGAGGTTAAATGGTTGGGATATGGAAGAAGGCACATCATACCCACATCATACTGGACAAGATGCTTAAAATAACTGGTGTACGGGATAGATTGAAGATAATTTATGTTTTCTATGCCTTGGATCTTTGCATTGACACTGTCCTGGAATTCCGGGCTGTTATAATGACCGATAATGTCAAAAGTAACCGGAACTTTGACTTTTTTTACTGCCTCAATCATATTGAGGATCCCCCGGGCAGGGGAGATAAGGCCAGCATATACCAGCTTCAGCGCCCCCTGAGAAGGCTGCCTCTCGGGAGGTGTAAACGATATCAGGGGGTAGTTGGGAATTGTATGGACATTGCCCGGCAAACACTTACCTAAGTCGTCGGTAACAACTAAGACCAGGTCGAAACGCCGGCAGGACAGATTTTCAAACAGCTTAAACAAAACACGGACTACTCCCCGTAACAATTTCGGGATTGACCTCTTGTGTCGAATGGTCAGGACATAATTTTCATGGACGTCATAGACGACTTTCTTGCCAAAGAGTTTTGCTATTAGTCCAACTGGTATTAGTTCCGGATCATGAAAATGAATAACCCTTGCCTCTTTGGCAAGAGATGCCCGGAGTAGCCGCCAACAGTTGCCCAGCCTTACCCTTAGCTTCCTACCCGCCGGCAAAGCAACATAGGAAATGTTTTCCGGATGCCAGCCTTCCACCCCTTGGGCAAAATATTTGACAGAATACTGTTTGGACAGAGATAAAACCTGACGGTTGTAAATCCTGCTATCAGACATAGGATGCAAACTGGAGATGATATAAATCATCAAGTTTCCTCCCTTCAAATCAGCGCTGTTTGAGATCCAATTCTTTCATGTCGAGAGTGGAAAAGTTTTTAAGGGGTAGGGCAACAGGCATCCCCGTTAACTGAGACTTGTACGCAGCCAAAATAATTTCTACAGCCTTTTTCCCTGCCCTGCCGTCGATATAGGGTTTGCGCTTTTCCTGTACAGCGGTAACAAAATCCATGTACAAGGGAATATGCCCAGCCCCATAAACGGTGTCTGGATCAGGCTGACTCGTATTGTCAACTGAGTCCTCGCCCAGTATATTACAGACCTCGATTGTATTAACTGCAATTCCGCCGATGCAAACCGTGCCTGTTTCCCCAAAGATGTTCAATGTCTCTTCAAGATTGGCAGGGTATACACAGGCGCTGCCTTCAACGATGCCAATGGCACCATTTGCAAAGCGAATGACAATGGCCCCAAAATCCTCAGCCTCGATGTCACGGAGGTAATTTCCCGTTTGCGCAAAGACAGTTTCTGCTTCCTCACCCAGCATCCACTGCAGCAAATCGATATTGTGCAAACACTGGTTCATCAGGGTGCCCCCATCCATTTCCCATGTTCCCCGCCAGGGGGCCTGATTATAATAACCCTGATTGCGGTTCCAGCGAATACAAGCGGTGCCGTTTATGACCCTGCCCAATTTAGCTTGTTGCAGAGCCTGACGCAATTTTTGTACCGGGGGGTTAAAGCGATTTTGATGGCACAGGCCAAGGGCCAATCCCCTTTCTTCTGCCAAAGCGATCATCCTATCGCAATCGCTTGTAGATAAAGCCATGGGTTTTTCCACAAGGACATGCTTCCGTGCCTGCAAAGCCGCTAGGGCATGTTCTGCGTGGTGCCCACTTTCGGTTGCAATGGCGATGATATCAATATCAGTTTTTAACATATCTTGATAATCCCTGTACTGCCTGATCTGTTTGCCAGTTTTTTCAGTGTACATATCCGCTGCCCTGTCCATGTTAGCAGGAATCAAATCAGCTATGGCAACCAGTTCACAGATGTCCTTATTCGCAGCGATTGCTTCGATATGCTTCTTTGAAATTCTGCCGCAGCCCACCAAACCGATTTTCAACATAAGTTACCTCCTAGAGCTTACTAATATTATCTGACTTAATTCCGGCACAGGCGTTGCGCGTGTCAAGAATGAGCTGTGAATGTGCGACAACCTCCGGGTAGTCATAGTTGCTATGGTCGGTAGTGATGATGACAATATCCGCTTCAGATAAAGCTTGCGGTGTCACTTCCTTAGAGACATAATCCCTGCCATTTTGCCTGAAGTTGGGAATGTACGGATCGTTATAAGATATTTCTGCCTCTTCCTGCAGTAAGATATCGATAATTTTCAGCACTGGGGACTCCCGTAAATCGTCAATATCCTTTTTATAGGCAACCCCCAGGAGCAACACTTTAGAGCCATTCATGGGCTTTTTCGCCTTATTAAGCATCCCTGCTGCCTTGTCAACCACGAATTGAGGCATAGATTGATTTATTTCTCCCGCCAATTCGATGAGACGGGTGTGGTAATCGTATTCCCGTGCCTTCCAAGTCAAGTAAAAAGGATCAATGGGAATGCAATGGCCACCCAAACCAGGTCCTGGGTAAAAGGCCATGAACCCATAGGGCTTGGTCTTGGCTGCCTCAATAACCTCCCAAACATCTATGCCCATTTTATTGCACAAGATGGCCATCTCATTAGCCAGAGCGATATTGATGTTGCGGAAAGTGTTCTCAAGGATTTTTTCCATCTCGGCCACCTTAGGAGAAGACACAACGTGGACATCACCGTCCAAAACGTTGGAGTATAGCATCTCGGCCAATAGAGAACATGCAGAAGTCACGCCGCCAATTACTTTGGGGGTATTTTTGGTGTTATATTGCTTGTTGCCGGGGTCCACCCGTTCCGGAGAGAAAGCCAGGAAAAAATCTTTGCCGCAGGTCATGCCGGTTTTTTCCAAAATAGGTTTGACGATTTCTTCTGTAGTTCCCGGATAAGTAGTGCTTTCTAGTATTACCAGAGTACCTTTTCTCATGTACTTGGCCACATCTCGGGACGAGCTCTCGACATAAGAGGTGTCCGGCTGGTAGTAGCGATCTAAAGGCGTCGGTACACAGATAGCGATACAATCCGCCTTGGCTATTTCACTATAATCAGTGGTAGCCCGAAGGTGCCCACTCTGAACCATTGCATCAAGGTCACTGTCCACCACGTCACCGATGTAGTTAATGCCCTTGTTGACCAGGTCCACACGCTTTTGCTGAACATCCAGACCAATGACTTTGTATCCTGCCTTGGCCTTCTCAACTGCCAAGGGCAAGCCCACATACCCCAGGCCGATGACTGCAATTGCTGCCGTCTTATTTTGCAGCTTATCCTTGAGAGAATTTACTAACGGATTTGTCATTAAACTACACCTCTCATGCAAAGAATTCTTGAACAGTTTGTATAACATAGTCCTGAGCCTGCCTAGTCATTTCAGGATATAAGGGGAGAGCAAAGACTGTCTTGCAAGTTTTTTCCGCTATCGGTAAACAGCCCTCCCGATACCCCAAATTCCGATAGACCTCCTGAAGATGCAGGGGCAAGGGGTAATAATGTCCTGTGGCAATACCTTTGTCTTCTAAATATGAACATATATCATCCCGTTGGGGACTGCGCAAATTGTAAAGATGGTATACATGGGTGCCGGTAATCTCAAGGGGCAGGGTCAAGGGCAAGTCGGCAAAGGCCTGGTTATAGCGGTCTGCCAATTCCCTACGCCGTTGATTCCAGCTATCAAGATGCCGCAATTTTATCCGTAGAATGGCAGCTTGTATTTCGTCTAAACGGCTGTTTTGTCCAACTACCGAGTGGATATATTTTTGTTTGCTTCCATGGAGGCGGAGCAGACGCAGATCTTGAGCAAGCAGGTCATCATCGGTAGCGATCAGGCCGCCATCGCCATAACCGCCAAGGTTTTTAGTGGGAAAGAAGGAAAAGGCTGCAGCTTTGGCCAAAGTACCAGCCCTTTTTCCTTGGGAACTGGAACCAATAGCCTGACAAGCGTCCTCCAGGAGGATGAGCTGATGCTTATCGGCAATTTGCTGTAACTTATCCATTGCGCAGGGTTGTCCAAAAATATGCACCGGCAAAATGGCCCTGGTCCTTGGCGTAATTGCTGCCTCAACCTGCTCCTCATCGATATTCATGGTATCGGGGCGCAAATCGACGAAAACCGGCTTTGCACCGCATAGAGAAATAGTTTCGGCACTGGCGAAAAAGGTAAAGGGAGTAGTAATTACCTCATCCCCAGGACCGATACCCAGAGCACGAAAAAGTAAAAAAAGTGCGTCAGTACCATTGGCAACTGCGATAGCATGTTTTACCCCCAGGTACTGGGCTATCTCCTCCTCGAAGCTCTTTACGTTTGTCCCCATTACGTACTGGCCACTAGCCAGGACCTGGGTGACAGCAGGAAGGATTTCTTCTTCAAGCTGCTTGTATTGTTCTTTAAGATCTAATAGAGATAATCTCATTTTTCCCACCTCAGTCTCGTATAGTATCAGGTGTTACCGTACCTGCTGCCTGAGTATCATCATTAACAGCCGGCCTAAAGCTGGGAACCACCTGTTTGAGAACATTTACTACCGCGGCATTGGAAAACTGCAATAAGGTTGCTCGCAATTTTTCAATTTCCTGGCGGTAGGATTGAAGATCGTCAATACGGTCATTTTTCAAGACAAAAATCTTATCGTGGCAAGTGGTATCAAAGGATTCATCATCCAAATGAAGTTCTTCAAATAATTTTTCTCCGGGTCTCAAGCCAATAAATTCAATGGGAATATCTACATCCGGTTTAAAACCGGAAAGCTTTATTAGATCTCGGGCCAAATCCACAATTTTGACCGGCTTACCCATGTCCAGCACAAATATTTCGCCCCCCTGAGCCATTGCAGAGGCTTGTATAACCAATTGTACAGCCTCCGGTATCGTCATAAAAAAGCGAGTCACTTCAGGATGGGTTACTAACACCGGACCGCCCGCAGCAATTTGACGTTGGAAGATAGGGATGACGCTGCCGTTGCTACCCAAGACATTGCCAAAACGAACTGCGACATACTCAGTCTTGCTATTCCTGTTCAGGTATTGAATTGCCAGTTCCGCAACCCGCTTACTGGCCCCCATTACATTAGTTGGGTTGACAGCCTTATCGGTAGAAATTAAGACAAATCGCTGTACATTATAGCGACTGGCCGCTTCAGCCACATTGATTGTGCCTAATACATTGTTCTTGATAGCTTCACCGGGACTATCTTCCATCAATGGCACATGTTTATGTGCAGCAGCGTGGAAAACGATATCAGGACGATACATTGAAAACAACTGATCAATTCTAGTCTCATCCCTTACGCTGCCAATAAGAACTTGCCGGGGAACATCAGGAAAGGTTTTCTCTAGCTCCAACTGCAGTTCATACATATTGTTTTCATATATATCCAACATGATGAGAAATTGGGGCCCATACTCTGAAATCTGCCTGCACAGTTCAGAGCCTATTGAACCTCCTGCCCCTGTAACCAACACGACTTTTCCGGATACATATGCGCTGATGTTCTCGGTGTCCAGGGTAACTGGGGGGCGGCCCAGCAAATCCTCAATTTTTACATCCTGAATCTGTTTTATCGAAACCTGGCCATCGAGAATTTTGTAGACTCCCGGCAACCGCCGCAGTCGACAGCCAGTTTCTTTGCACTGGTTGATGATATCCAGGATGTTTTGTTCGCTGGCCGAGGGTATGGCAATGATAATCTCACCAATTAAGAACCTGTCGACAGTGTGCTGAAGCATGTCCATGCCGCCGACAACGGGAATAGAGTGAATCCTCGTCTTCGACTTGTTCCTGTCCTCATCAATAACCGCCACGGGAACCCGCCTGAGCTCAGGATGCTCCCGCAACTCCTTGATTACCATCGACCCGGCAGATCCGGCCCCGATGACGAGCACATTGGTATATTTTCCCCGGGCACTCCGGGTGGGGCGCAGAGAATCAACAGCCCGGAGGACGAAGCGGGAGCCGCTGATAAAGGCGACGAGGATAAACCATTGCAACACATAAATGCTGCGGGGAAGGCTGTCGGGGACAAACTGAAAGACAATATACACTGCCAGGCAATAGGTGCTGACTCCAGCGATAACTGTCAGGAATTCATCGATGCTGGCATAGCGCCAGAGGTTAATATACATTTTATAAGCAGCAAAAATTAGTAGGCCCAACACCGACATGGGTATACTGTACTTCCACGCAATATCGATATAGCGTTGCGGAACATCGCCTTCAAAGCGTAATAATAAGGCCAGAGCTACCGCCACAATAAGCATCACTATATCCAAGACAATCAGGCCCCATTGTCTGCGGATCATTTCCATCCTCCTTAGCTGAAACAGCATGCCTACTTACTTCTATAAAAAACATAAATACCCTTCTTTATGTCCTTGCTCAGGACTTAGTCAAATAATCCCAACTCCCGGGCAAGGGTTTGCTGCAACGCAGATAAAGTTTCCCTGTCCCCGGCCTCGCCGTAAATGCGAAAAACGGGTTCAGTCCCTGAAGCTCTTACCAGCAGCCAACTGCCGTCCGCCAGCAGGTATTTCCATCCGTCAACGGTGACAACTTCCCGGAGAGAAACCCCGCCGATAGCAGCAGGTTTATACTGCTCAAGAAGGGCAATAATCCCGCCTTTTTTCTCTTCGGGGCAGCGGAAATCCAGGCGCTGGGTATCGACATATCCAAAATGTGCATAAATGTCTTCTAAAACCAGGCTCAGGGGCTTGCCATAATGGGTTGTAACCTCAGCCATCAACAGGCAGGCCAGGACGCCATCCTTTTCCGGGACATGGCCGCTGACAGACAGGCCGCCGGACTCCTCCCCGGCCAGAATCGCCCCCTGACGCATTGCCTCACCCTGGTATTTAAAGCCTACTGGTGTTTCAATGACTGCCAATCCATAGGCCTTGGCCATCCTGTCCAGAAGAGTAGTAGTGGCCACCGTCCTGGCAACTGGCCCCTTAAGGCCACGCACCTCCACCAGGTAGCGGAAGAGCACAGACAACACCTGATTGGGAGTGATATACCTGCCGCGGCCGTCCACTATCCCGAAGCGGTCGGCATCGCCATCGAGGGCAAGTCCCAGGTCCCTTCCTTCTGCGCACACCCTGGCTGTCAGTTCAGTCAATAAATCTTCCCTGGGTTCAGGCATGCTGCCGCCAAAAAGGGGATCCCGCCAATTGCGCAAGGCCAAGATATCAAGGCCGAGATCAGATAATATCCCTTCTAAGTATCCGATTCCTGCCCCGTGCATAGGGTCAATGACTAACCGCATTTTCCCCTGGCGAATTTTATCCAGGTCCACCTGGCCGGCAATGAACTGGAGATAGCTGTCCCGAAGGTCAATCTCATGCAAGGCACCTTTAGCCCCGCCATCGCGCCGAATTCCCTGCTTGATTAAGGCAGTCAATCTGTCGGTAACATCGGGCATGGCGGGCCCTGCATATTCCGGGATAAACTTAAAGCCCTGGTATTCGGGCGGGTTGTGACTGGCAGTCAGCATCACTGCTCCCCCCGCATTTTTGTGCTTCACTCCGAAAGCAATGACAGGAGTTGGAGCAGCTTCTGTATTGAGATAGACATCAATTCCTTGACCCTGCATTTCTTCCGCCACTACGCCCGCGAACCGCTCCGCCAGGAACCTGGTGTCATAGCCAATGACAATTCCCCGCTCCGCCAAGGACATTTCATGAAGATAGGCAGCAACAGCTGAACTGACCCGGCGCACATTAGCGAAGGTAAAATCTTCTGCAATTATACCCCTCCAGCCGTCAGTGCCAAACCGTATTTCGTCCATATCGCCGCCTCCCTAACTTTGTTATTATACCATATTATCGGTAGCAAAAAGAGAGCCTGAGCTCTCTATTCTTCAAGTATAGAATTCCACAACTGCCGTTCTCCATCCATCCAATTTATGCTCCAGGCAGCCATTCCCGCCAGCCTTTTTTCCAGCGTCAGCGCCAGCCTCTTTTTCAAGGACATCACATCTTCTAGCCAGATTGTGCACTGCATGCCTTCGTCATTGATATACGTAAGGATATTTTGCTCACTGGCAGAGTTATAGACAATGCTGACCTCAGTCATGAGCCTCATTTCTCCACCCTGGGTTGTCCAAAAACTTGTCTTGGTTTCCGAGTCGAAATTATCCACCATCTCCTTGATAATCCGGTAGCTGTAATGACTGCTTCGCGTCGACTGTGCCAGCACCGTGCCTGCAGGAATTATTTCAGAGTAGTAAGCGGAAATATAGCCTGTTCCTTCCGAGCCCAGGTCGACCTTGTGCCAATTAGGGTTGCCATTTATATTCTCTCCCGCAACAGTCTCCACATAGGCGAGGAGAACGCTGCCGTCCACCCGCCGGATAACCGTTGCCGACCCTCCGGAGGTGGTGGGTTCAGTCCTGACAGCCACTGCGCTGCCGGTGGCACGGACATAGTCCCGGTCTGCAGTAACCCTTTCCTGAATCCACACCCGGTTATAGAAGGGCACGCCAAGAATTATTCTCTCGGCAGGCACTTCTGCCAGCAGCCGATTCACGGCATCCCTGGTCCAGGGATGAGATGCCACCGGACCGGGGACTGAGCTCCCTGCCGGGTATTGGTCATAGGCCATGAGAATGACGTAATCGCAGATGCGGCCCAGGGCAGCCCTGTCATAGCATACACTCCAACTGCTGCCTGCAGCATGTTTTGTTACATCCACCGATAAAGCTAGCCCTTTTTTTGCAGTTTGTGTGGCAAGCTTGTCCATAAAATCAGTAAATGAATCCCGATTCTCCAGGCCAAGATTCTCAAAATCGATATTAATCCCATCCACATTCAGGCGCTGCGCCTCAGCAATAAGATCCTGGATAAGAGCATTGGACATATTTGAATCCTTGCCAAATTGCTGCACCGTCATCCATACCAAGTAGCCGTTGCTTCGGGCAGTGGGAATGGAGCTGTTAATCCCGGTATGTACTCCCAAAGAATAAGTCCCATTGCTGCCAGGAGAAACTGAGTGGCTGATGGGAGCATAGACATTATAGCCGCTGGCATTAGGAGGTTCGGGCACAAAATCCGAAGCCGAGGTAAAATTCCAGGTCATGCGGATAAAATCTGCATCTCGTTCAGTCCTTACCACATCCGCCCTGGGTACCCAGCCCCTTTTGCTGCCAAACTGTATCTTAAAATACTCCTCCGTTGCGTCCAGCACAGTGGTGACATGACCCCTGTACGGAAAGCGGACAGCAGCACCCCCTGGAGTCAAGGCCAAGGCAGATGGGCGTATAAATTCAACCTTCTCACCTACGTAATTCAATATGTTGTACAGCCTTTCCTCAACTTCCCGGCTTACAGCACCTTCTCCCCCCAGAATTGTCAATTCCGGTTCCCTTTCTTTAACGTAATCTTGAACAACCCCAGAGACAAAGGTTGTAACCAGAAGTAAACCGCTGTCTTCTTTGGCTGCCAAGACAGCTCCAGTCAAGGCATCGGCAAAATCGCTTCCCGTTGCTATGTACATCTTGCTACCGCCAGGCTGAAAGAACCTTGCCAATTCCACCGAAGTTGCTGCACGATTGGGTCCAGAGATGCGGGTAACCTCCCCCCCTAGCTGATCTATAACAGCTTGCCCAACCACTGCTTCCCCGCCCACAACAATTACATCCTTTCCTTCCAAAGCTGCACGGCTGCTTTCTGGCAACCGACCAATATTTGTCAAGAGGATTGGATAGCCGTTCCTAGCAGCGTAAGAGGCTGCAGCCAGCCCGTCAGGGAAATCCATTCCGTAAGCCAGCAAAGCAGTTGAAGCCGTAGACAAAGTTTCATGGCTGGCAATTTGTGCCGCTGTTTCATAACGATTTTTCCCATATAAGCGCTCAACAGCCAATCCCATACCTACAAGCTTCTCCTCCACTTTCACACTGATTGCACCCGGTCCGCCTAAAATAATGACCTTGCTGACTCCCAGCCTCTGTATCTCCGCCCTAGCGGAGTCAACCAACAGATCGGGCCTAGTCAGCAAGATAGGAGCATCGTTGGCATAGGCCAAGGGCACTCCCGCCAAGGCGTCAGCAAAGTCATCTCCCCGGGCTAGTACCGCCACCTGGGCCTGCTCCCAACCGGCCTTGCTCACTTCAACTGCCGTTTGATAGCGGTTTCCTCCATGGATTCGGGGCAATGACATATCTATGGCCAAAACAGGATATTGCATCACAAGCAAAATAACAACTACAACAGCGACTATCAGTAATTTCAGTAAATTTTTCATTCTCTCACCCTCCACTACCCTATTACTTTCGATAATTAATACCCAGAACCCTCCCGTTGCAACTATAAAATACGCCGATGGTTAAAATTGGCAGCGGATATTGCCGCTGTTAACCGAGAAAATGTCCATTCAAGACGTCCAACATCTCCTTCGGTAGGTCGGCGGTCAATCTCATCCTTTGCCTATTCCCGGGATGTACAAATTCCAGCTCATAAGCATGTAAGGCCGTCCTGCCCAAGATTCCTTCCTCAACTCCATACATATAATCATCTAGCATAGGGCAGCCAATGTGGGCCATATGAATTCGCAGCTGATGGGTTCGACCGCTAATGGGCTGCAGTCTGACTAAGGCAAGATTATCTCCAATCGCCTCTGTCCAATACAGTGTCAATGAAGTTTTTCCCTCCCTGCTCACCCCTCGCCTGCTAGGGTTATCTGGGGACCTACCAATGGAAAGATCTATCCCCCCGCTAAGGGGACATGGTATTCCCCGGGTTATGGCGTAATATATCTTTTTCATTCTGCCTTGACTCAGTCGATAATGACACCAGGCGGTTTTTGCCGCCAGCACCAGGCCGGAGGTATCTTTGTCCAGGCGGGTGACCAGGCGGGCAGGTAGCTGCTGGCCCCTTTGCTGCCAATGCCAGGACAAGGCATTGGCCAAGGTGCCACCGGGATAGCCCTTGGTGGGGTGGCTAACTAGGCCCGCCGGCTTGTTTATTACAATGAGAAAATCATCTTCGTAAATGACTTCTAAAGGAATTGGCTCAGGGGGTAGTTGTGCTAAATGCTCAAACAGTGTAACTTCAACCCTATCTCCTGGCATTAGACGCTGGAGTAGCCGTGCAGGCATATCATTAATCATGACAGCTTCTGGTAGCTGCTTAAGTCTGATTAGTTGCCGCCTAGAAAGACCATATTGCTGACGTAACACTTGCTGGAGACTTTGTCTCTCCTGCTTAGGCAGGACTGTCCATTTAATTTCCATTTTCCCTCACCCCCACGTAGATGAATACTACTCTTATCATATCAAGCTAATTTTTCTGTGTAAAACATAGGGAATCCATTCATCTTTTTTTATTGCTAATTGCGCTTTGTTCCCTAAAAAAACTCCCCTTTGCATAGCACTGAACTCTGGTTGTTTCAGATCTACTAAAGGGGAGCATATTATTTCGGCTTGCCTAAAACAAATAGAAAAGAAACCCCGTGAGAAGACATAGGTCTCATTCTCACGGGGTTTCTTTATTGGCTTCTATTTCTATGGAAAAGACCCTATGCCATTTCTTTAACTTCGGCTACAGGGATGGCCAGCTGCACCTGTTCCATTTGGGCCACGGCATCACCGGGCGCTGACAGCAAGCCTACCCAGACATCTAACGTCGCCGCCAGCTCATCGATTAAGACCAGGTCGCCCAGATCAAATGTAAAAGTAACCGGTGCCGTGTAGCCTTCATCAATGGTGAAACTGTCAGGTAGACCGAAGTAACCTGTAAATGCATCACTGCCGTCGCGGGAAAGTTCAAAAGTTTCACCGTTACACGAGGAGCTGAAGGCAGCTATATCTTCAGCAACCTCCGGCAGATAAAAGGTAACCCCGTAGATGGCTTCCTCAAGGGCCAAGCCATTATTCTCGACCTTCACGGTCAAGGTTATCCTGCCTTCTTCGATGGTTACATCACTTTCAGACATGGTAATAGATGGTTCTAAGGCTTCAACCGCGTCCCTCATGTCCATGGTATCGACTGCTCCTTGAACTCCTGCCTCGCCGGATGGTATTGTGCAATCTGCATCAGTGTACCAGGGGATGAAGATGACGTTGTCGTTGACCTGACCACCCAGACCTGATGGATTTAGAGTTGCATTGAATGGTCCGTTTTCATGGCCCCAGTAGTTATATTTAGCATCGACAACAGATCTTGTGCTCCATAGCGCCTCTTCCCCCATAAAACAGTTTGAACGGAATACAGCTGTACAGAGCCCCATGTGTACAACCCCGCTATTAAAACCAGCAAATGTGTTATTAACCATATTAAATGCAACCGATGCTTTATCATCAGGATCCCAATGGAAGATAGCCGCACTTTGACAATTTATTCCAACGAAATCGTTATTTTCAATTGTCCATTCTACTGTACGGCTGTTCCAGAAGAAAAACTGAATTCCTATCTCCCCTCCTGATACCTCAACCGTGTTGCCCTTGAAAACACCAGTGCCACTGATTTGAGCCATACCCTCGCCAGCCATTAGACCAGTTGTTTTCAAAATATTATTTTCAATGGTGATATCACGTAACGCGGTGAGATCATATGACAGATTATCACATTGAAAACCGAGGCAATTGACACCTAATTCAATGTCATTATTGCTGATGGTGATACCTGATATGGGATCCTGGCCCACATTCATCTCCGCAGCAACTCTTATGCCTACTCTCTGATTCAGTACAGGGAAGTCACGGATTACATTGTAGCTTATTTCTGATTGGCCAACGTTGTGAAAGTTGATTCCTTCTCCTGATGCCCATTTGGTCGCGACCCTCTCGATTATATTATGTGTTACCACCCATCCATTCACGGACTGTCCAGAAAAGGAATAGGCATGAACACCACTTCCCCCTAAATCGTGGACATAGTTGTATCTAAAAGTTACATTTTCCCCACCCGGGTCCACACCCGAAGCCAGGTCTATCCCTCTTCCATTGTAATTCCGTACT
This sequence comes from Firmicutes bacterium UBA5509, assembly GCA_002423965.1. Lineage (GTDB taxonomy): Bacteria > Bacillota > Proteinivoracia > UBA4975 > UBA4975 > UBA4975. The sequence goes on from DIOR01000027.1 coordinate 194,159, forward strand.
TCAAATCCCTCAATAACTACATCATCCGCATTTCTTATCTGAAATCCGACTTCAGTAAAAGGAGAAGGTACATTTTCGCCATCAAGGATAGGTGCATTGGGTCCGGGACCGGGCTGGTCCATGTCACCACAATCGCCCCTTAGAGTAATGCTCTTTGTAATTTGTATCTCTTCACTATAAACTCCGGGGGCAACGAAGATAACATCTCCCGGCTCCGCCTCAGTAACAGCTGTCTGGATGGAGTGATAGTACTTATCCTGAGTCTCGTTGTGCACCGTGCCGTCAGAGAGACTGATAAAATCTTCATCCTGATGCCAGGGATCGAAATCGACTTTGTTGCTGACCTGGTTGCCTTGGCCACCTGAGTTCAGAGTAGCATGCTTAGGTCCGCTTGCATCGCCCCAGTAGTTGAGGATAGCGTCAATAGTGGCGCCATTATCAGCATTCGAAATTCCGTAGCCAGAGTTGCCAAAGATCCAATTGCGGCGGAGCTCAACTGCCGTGCCAGAGACCAGCGCCTCGGAGGAAATTCCCTGCGCCCATTCAGTCACAGTGTTTCCTTCCATATTCAAGGCAGCCGTTGCCGGCAAGCTGCTTCTCAAGTGAATACCAGAACTTGCTGTTCCCACATTATTCCCGTCTATTGTGTTTCCGGTTATGGTCCAGCTTCCAGTAGCGCTGCCCGATATGTCGACCCCGTCGAAGTAGCTGCCGCTACCACCGATAGCTCCGGTTACGGTAACAGTGTTTTTGGAAAGACTTGAGTTGCCGCTGACATTAGCCAGACTGACTGCGCAACCGTCTTCCTTTGGATTGTTAATCGTGAGGTTGTTGCCGGTAATTGTGAAATTCTGCAAGCTGGTGGTGCCGCTTCCCTGTTTCCTGAGATCAATACCTGCAAAATTCCCCGAAATTGTGTTGCCATCAATGCTGACACCCTTGACAGTCGCATTCGAGGAGCCTTCTGCCAAAGCTTCAATATTTATAGCCCCGTATGAGGTGTTGTTGCTAATATTTACATTCTCAACTGTCGCGATCAGGCTGCCTGTGGCCCGAGCAAACACATTAATAGCACCATTGACGTCATTATTGCTGATTGTAACTCCCGATACAATTATGGAATTACTATCCGCCCGGCTCATCACGCTAATTGCAATGCCGTTCCCAGGGGCAGGGTTAGAAATTTGATTATTTCTGATTGACAAATCACCTATATTATCGAGGTTTACTCCTGAACCGGCAATCATGTTGTGAGCGACAGCCCAGCCAGTTAATATTTGCGTGCCGCTGGTGCCACCAAGAACACCGTCATTCCCAACCGTATGGATGAAGTTGTTCTCTATTGTTACATTGTTTATGCCGGCGCCCTGGCCAACTATGCCGCCAGAGTTGTAGTTCGTTATCTCGAATCCCTTGATGGTTACATCGCTCACGCCCGAAGCAATTTGGAAACCTGGGACACTGGTTAAACTGCTGCCATCAAGAATAGGAGCATTGGGACCAGGACCCATCAGTCTTTCATCGCCATAGTCCCCAATCAAGGTGATGCTCTTGTTGATAGTTACACTCTCGTTATAGGTGCCTGCAGCCACGTATATTGTGTCCCCGGGGTTTGCTGCATTAATCGCTGCCTGGATGGAGCTATCATTGTATCCGATATCATGGGTAGCGTTGATAATGGTAAAACCTCTGAAATCTCGCAGGACCGCTCCCTCATTATCTACATAGTAGTCAAAATAGGGGTCAAACAAATATATACCCGAATCGACAAAGTGGAAAGTGTATGATCTTTGAAACTCGGTGCCATCGCCAGTTTTACCGACGAGATTGAAACTTTCTGATTTTCCGGCTAGAAATGAATAGTTCTCGAATATTTTACCATCCACCCATTCATTTACCATAGGAAGTATATCATTTTCGAGTTCAGCTTCTGTTTTTCTGGTTCCATCAGGTTTGTAAATTTCCAGGACTTGTTCACCTGATGTCACCTTGATTAGGGTTTCCGATTTTAAAACTTCCTTTAAGCCTGGGTTCATACCGGTTCCGGCAGTTCCGGCATAGAATTGTTGTTCTTGCTGGAAACATGACATTAACCAGTAGAAATCGCTCGTTTCTTTGTCATAATAAGCCATTAATCTGTGAGATTGGAAGTTGGGGTCTTGCACCCGTGAACGATCGTTTACGTAATTTTCCAAGCCTTTTGGAGATACCCGGTCGCCTAACGCCGCGTCAAAATCCTCTATGCCATTAAGAATTTCTACAGCCCTTTGCAGGTTCTGTTTTGCAGTGGTTAGCGCTAACTTTTCATCTGGTGTGAGGGGATCCTTACCCTGGAGATTTCCGTAGGACACACTCGCTGCATTCAATGCTGTGACAAATTGTGACCAGTAGGTATCCCATTCCGAGATTGAAGTGGTATAGGCCGGTCTAGTCCTGCCAGTGGAATCATTTAACAAAGCACTGAGCTCGACTAACGTTAAATCAGTATATCTGGCATACAAAATCTTATTGCCTGTGGAACCTATTGGTATGCTTGTCACTTGGTTGCCGTCCGTAGCAGAATCCCACCATCCATCAAATCTATACCCTTCCTTGGTAGCAGCGGCCAGAGTAATTTCTGGTGTCTCGATTGTGTAAGTTGATGGGTTGCTCGTATCATTGACCCCGCCGTTTAGGTTGTAGGTGATAGAGTAGGTCACCGGTGTCCACTTGGCGTAAAGGG